>JANXUF010000078.1 GCA_025356335.1 Actinomycetes bacterium | reverse complement strand
CCCGCCGACAAGATCGCAGGCGAGCCCGATGTCTCGCAGAAGGCCAGGAAGAAGCGGCCGAGCCGGTCGAAGAAGCCCGGCGCTGCGACCTTTGTCGATGACGCCGCTGTTGTCGAGCGGCGCAAAGGCCGCGAGCGGAATGGTCGTCCTGTGGGGCGCTACCTGATGGCGGTCCAGGTCCGCGACAACCTCACCCAGGTCGCCGTGCTCGAAGGCCGCAGCCTGATCGAACACTATGTTTCGCGGCCAGCTGACGACATCTCGCAGATCCACGGAAACATCTACCTCGGCCGCGTGCAGAACATCCTGCCCGGTATGGAGGCAGCGTTCGTCGACATCGCCACCCCGAAGAACGCCGTGCTCTATCGCGGTGATGTGCAGTACGACTCCGAGGACCTGCTCGAAGGTTCCGGTGGTGGCAAGAAGAAGAACGACCTGCGCATCGAACAGATGCTCAAGGCGAAACAACTCATCGTCTGCCAGGTCACGAAGAATCCGATCGGCGCCAAAGGGGCGCGCTTGACGCAGGACGTGTCGTTGCCGGGGCGCTTCGTCGTGCTCATCCCGAACTCGGCAACGTTCGGCATCTCCAAGCGACTGCCCGATGACGAACGGAAACGTCTCCGCAGCATTCTCGACCGTGTGAAGCCGGCTGAGCACGGCCTGATCGTGCGGACCGCTGCCGAATCGGCGACCGAGGAGGAACTGCGCGCCGACGTGCAGCGACTGTCGGTCACGTGGAACGAGATCGCCAAGAAGGCAGAGTCCGCCAGAAAATCGGGTCGTCCGGCACTGCTCTATCGTGAGCCACCGTTGGCGGTACGCGTCATTCGTGAAGAGTTCAATGCCGAGTACCGCAACGTCGTCATCGACGATCGGCAGTTGTTCGAGGACATTCACGGTTATGTGAGCGCACTGAACCCCGAGCTCGCCGACCGCGTCGAGTTCTACGACGCCGTCGCCGAGGGACTGCCCCTGTACGAGCGCAACCACGTCCACGAGCAGGTGCACAAGGCGCTCGATCGCAAGGTGTGGTTGCCGAGCGGTGGTTCGCTGATCATCGAGCACACCGAGGCGCTGACGGTCATCGACGTCAACACCGGCAAGAACGTCGGATCGACGAACCTCGAAGAGACCGTCTTCTACAACAACCTCGAAGCTGCCGACGAGATCGCCCGTCAGCTTCGTCTCCGCGATATCGGTGGCATCATCGTCATCGACTTCATCGACATGGAGATTCGCGACAACCGCAAGAAAGTCGTCGACGCCTTCCGTTCGGCGCTGTCGCGCGACAAGACACGCACGCAGGTGTTCGACATCACGGAACTGGGCCTCGTGGAAATGACCCGCAAACGGATCGGGGAGGGCCTGTTGACGAGTTTCGCCGACCAGTGCCCGAACTGTGAAGGACGCGGTGTGATGATCGACCTGAAGTTGTTGGAATAGCCGTCATCCTCATGCCCGCATCCCCAACCGCTCCGCTACTATGGAAAGCCGCTATGTACGCAGTTATCGCCACCGGTGGAAAACAAGAGAAGGTGGCCACAGGCCAACGAGTCAACGTCGAATTGCTCGGCGAAGATGAAGGCGCTGTGGTGTCGTTCACGCCCGTGCTGCTCGTCGACGGGGACTCCGTCCTCGCCACGCCGGAGCAGCTCAAGGGCGTCTCGGTGACCGGCAAGGTCGTCGGATCGGCCAAGGGCCCGAAGATCGACGGTTTCATCTACAAGAAGCGCACCAACCAGCGTCGTCGTTTCGGCCATCGCCAGCACTACACGACGGTCGAGATCACCAGCATCGGAACCTCCGGTTCCTCATCAACCGGCTCTGCCGAGCCCGACAAGACGGAGGCCTGAGCCATGTCGAAGACCAAAGGCGGCGGTTCAACCCGCAACGGCCGCGACTCCAATGCCCAGCGCCTCGGTGTCAAGGTCGGCGATGGACAGCTCATCCACGCCGGCACGATCATCGTCCGCCAGCGCGGCACGGCCCGTCATCCTGGCAAGAACGTCGGCATCGGCCGTGACGATACGCTGTTCGCCCTGCAGAACGGCACCGTCAAGTTCGGTGAGCGTGGCGGTCGCAAGGTCGTCGATGTGAACGTCGTCGATGTAAACGTCGTCGAAGCAGGCGAAGCAGCCACCGCCGACTGAGGCAGTGCAGCACCCGGATCTGTCGCAACGCCCGCCGGTCGAACCGGCGGGCGTTGCTCGTTTTCGTCTTGGCGGGCCCGCCTCGGGGAGCGTGTGTCCAGTTGGGCCATCCTGCGTGGTTCGTGTGCACAAACGCGCAGGGCAGGCAGGCCGTCGGGCGGTCACCCCGGGGCGGCCAGGTCAGGTGGTGACGGGAACGGTGAAGGTGATGACGTAGCCGTCGGCGACGGTTCCGGTCACCTTCGGGATCTCACGGACACCGCCGTCATCGCCGAAGACCATGTCGCTCGCAAGCGTCACCCGTTTGGCATTGGTGACGCTCTGCTCGTATCCGGTGCTGGCGTAGACGACGTCGCTCGTCTCCGCCGGAAGCGCCAATTGCGACGTCGCCAGCTTGCTCGAGGCGCTCGTGGCGTCCGACGCGGTCGGGTAGACCTCGTAGTGCATGTGCGGCCATCGACCCGAGTAGCACCCCGGGTAGATGGTCTCGAAGGTCACCGAGCCGTTGGAATCTGCAGCTTGCACGCCACGCAGGTAGTTCTCGTTCTTGACGTTGTCGGAGTACATCGAGTACCCGCCGTCGATGTTGCAGTGCCAGATGTAGACCGCTGCTCCCGGCAGCACAGTACCGGTGGCGGCATCGACGATCGTCAGCTTGACCGTTGTGTTGACGCCTTTGGCGACCGTGGTGCTCGATCCGAAGCTCATGCGGATGTCGCTGCGGATGATGCCGCTCTCACTGAGCACGTCGACGCCGTTGGAGCCGTCGCCGGGGAACGGTCCAGCGGTTTCTTCCGGCACTGCTTGCTTCGCCGCGCCCGCCGGTGCCGTCGCCGAGCCAGATGCCGATGCCGATGCCGATGAGTCGACCGTCATTGCACCCGTGGAAGCATTCGTTGGACTCGTGGCGGCAGTCGTCGGACTGGATGCGTCAGTCGTTGCGGTACTCGCGATTGTCGTTTGCGACCCGCTGGTCGAGGCAGTCGTGGCAGCAGTGCTCGCTGAATTGCTGGAACCACATGCCGCGAGCACCGCCGTGGCACCGGCGCCGGCGAACATCCTCAACAGGTTGCGGCGGGCCATCAGCGTCGACAGGTCGAAGCGCAGCCCGCGGTCATGGTCGTCGAGATGGTCGTCGAGATGGTCGTCGTCGAGATGGTCTGGCGACGCCTCGGCGGCGTGAGGCTGTGCTTCGATCTGCATGCTCATCGAACGGTCCTTTCGGTGCTTCCACGCTGACGTTCGTTCGGCAGCTGGTGTTCGTGTCGTGAGGGAAATGATCGACCTGGAGCCTCAGCTCTTGCGTGGGAGGATCTGAGAATTCCCGCAGTCTTCGACGTTTCGCCAGTTGGATACCGGACAGATCGCCGGGGGGTGTCGTCAGACGAGGCCGATGCCCCGCGGGAGTTTGGCCGGGTCCCAGTCGAGATGGGTGAGGCCGAGGCGGCAGGCATAGCGGTCCGTCATCCCGGCGACATAGCTGACCGAACGACGCAGGGCCTCGTCGCTGCCGGCACCGACGCCGGGGGCACCCGGCAGCTCGATGAGGTTTGGGCGGTCTGCGAAGTACTCGACGAGCGCGCGCAGCAGTTCGATGACCGCTGTCGCCTGGGCAGCGGACGCCGGGCGGAGATAGACGTTCTGGTAGTTGAACCGTCGGAACTCGGCGAGCGCCTCGGCTTGCTGTGCAGTCATGCCGACCGATCCGGTGAGCGACGCCGCGTCGACCATCGCGGTGATGAACGTCTGCAACTGTTGGCTACGGCGGGCGCCGCAACGGTCTCGTACGATCGGCGGCAACATGTCGGCGGCGACGATTCCGGCGGCAACCGCATCTTCGAAATCGTGGCAGACGTAGGCGATACGGTCGGCCCAGGACACGACCTCACCCTCCGGTGTCGATGGTGCAGGCAGCGACCACGAATGGCTGCGAATGCCGTCGAGCGTCTCGGCACAGAGATTCAGCGGTGCCAGCGTCTCGTCTGCACCCCAGATCGCATGGTCGAATCCGCCTGGAACATAGGGGGACAGTGCGTCCTCACTTGCATGACCGCCAGGCCCGTGACCGCAGTCGTGCCCGAGGGCGATGGCCTCGGCGAGGGCGACGTTCAGGCCGAGCGCCCTGGCCACTGCGGTGGCGACCTGGGCGACTTCGAGCGCGTGTGTCAACCGTGTCCGCTGATGATCGTCCGGGAACACGAACACCTGCGTCTTTCCGGCGAGGCGCCGGAATGCCGAGGCGTGCAGGATGCGGTCGCGGTCTCGTTCGAAGCACGTGCGTAGGCGGTCCGGTTCTTCTTCGATGCGTCGATTGCCGGCACCGCGTGCATGCGTGGCACCCGGGGCGAGATGGCCGTGTTCCATCGCTTCGCGGGTCTCACGATCGACGATATCGGTCGTTCCGATGGTGGCATGCGAGTCGCTGTGGGCCAGGGTGATACCCGTCGCATCGGATGCACCTGTCATCGTCGAGGCCCATCGCTGCGCTCGTTCTCCGATACCCAGTTGTTCTCCCGCGGCGTCCGACAAGCCCTGCACCGTGCCAGCGTAGGCAGAGGCGGCGGCGAATGCCTCCGGCGTGAACCGTGTGCGTCTACAGTCGCACCGTATGAGCATGCCGCCGGGGGACCAGCCGATTCCGCCGCCTCCACCGTTCGGATCGGGTCCGCGGTCGTTCGATGCCCCGCCAGGTGGCTTCGAAACACCGCCGCCAACCGCCCCCGGACTGCCATACCCGCCCCAGCAGTACCCGCAGACTGCGCCCGGACAGCAGTACCCGCCCCAGCAGTACCCGCAGTTTCCCGGTCAGGCACCCGGTGGCTACCAGGCCTACGGCATGCCCTTCGTCATTGCCCAACGCAACAGTGGAATGGCGGTCGCCAGCATGGTGCTCGGCATCGTCGGCATCGTCCTGTTCTGCCTGTTTGCGATTCCGTGCCTGTTGGCGACGATCTTCGGAGGCATCGCTCTGGGACAGATCACCAAGGGCAACGGTTCGATCGGCGGTCGTGGTATGGCGATCGCCGGCCTCGTGCTCGGCATCATCGGGATCGTGCTGTTCCTGATCGTGCTGGCCGCCGGAAACCACCACTGGTATTTCTCTCGCAACTGAGCGATCAGGAGCTCGCTCCGCCGTACCGCTGCAGGCCTTTTCGCCACAGCAGCCGTGAGATCACCAGCAGGGCGAGGGTCAATCCTGCGGCACCGACGAGTGCGAGATGCTCGAGCCGGCCGGTGAGCGCCTCCGCCGGCACGGTGATCGCGAAGGCGAGCGGGACGACGAAGGTGATGCCGTACCGCAGCCAGCCTGGATAGATGCCGACCGGGTATTGCCCCGTGCGATAGAGGCCCTGGAAGAGCTCCTGCATCTCGTCGGTCTTGATGAGCCAGAACGCCGTCGACGCCAGCATCAACCAGAAGCAGTAGATCGTCACGGTCCCCATCAGCATCAGCAGCACGAAGCTGACGATGTCGACGAGATGTACGGCAACATCCTGTTGGACGAGCCCGACGATGACGATGATCAGGCCGATCAACGAGTCGGCCGCCTGCCAGATGTCCACAGACCGGACGCTGACGAGGACCTGCGCATCGACGGGTTTGGTCAACGGGAAGTCCAGCGTGCCCTTCTGGATGTCGGCGATCAGCAGGTTCATACTCGGCTGGATGAACGCCTGGGTGATGCCGTTCATCATCAGGAAGATGCCCATCACGACGAGCAGTTGCGGTCGGCTCCATCCTCCGAGATTGTTGGTGTGAGCAAAGACGACCGCGAGCCCGACGAGCCCGGCAGCGACACCGAGTATCGATTGCAGCAGCTGGACGACGAAGTTGAGGCGGTACTGCAATTCGTTCTGTGCGCCGACGCGGAAGAACAGTGCCGCCAGCCGGAGCGAACCGGCACGATCCGGATCGCGCCAGCCCGGAGAGGGACGCGTCACGTCAGCACCATCGGCTCAGCGACATCTCAGCCACCCACCGAGGCAAACCGGCGGATGCCCCGCCGCCACATCAGCTTGACGATCAGCCCGCCGACGACGATCCACCACAGCTGTGTCAGCAATCCGTGCCACAGCTGCGCGTCGGTGATCGGACCCGTCAATGCGGTGATCGGAAAGCCGAACGTCGATTGGAACGGCAGTACTCCAGCAAGCGAACGGGCCCACTTCGGCATCAGCGTCAGTGGCACGAGGCGGCCAGACAGCAGCAGTTCCGCCATGAAGTACGCCTGGAAGATGGCGCTGACGCGTGTCGTCCACAGCGAGATCAGCCCGAGGGCCCACAGGAACATCGAACGGATCAGGTACGCACCCCACAGTGCGAGGAAGAACACGACGCACTGCCACACGGTCGGACTCAACGAGGGATGGAAGATCAGCGTCAACGCGGCAGCGATCGGCAGCCACAGGATGATCACGATCACCTTCCAGCCTGCAAAAAAGGCGAGGTCCCGGTGGATGGGATGAATCGGTTGCAGCAACAGCCCCGAGAGCTCGCCGTCCTTGATCCGCTGCTCCCATCCGAACGGCGTGAAGACGATGTTGATGTTGCGGACGAGCGTCCAGACGATGTAGTAGGCGGCGAAGGTGCCGGGCGTGAACCCGCCGACCGAGCCGCCGTTGGTGCGGGCGATCGTCGACCACACCACCAGATAGACGACCGGTTCGGCGATCATCCCGATCATGTAGAAGTAGTTCGCAGCCCTGTACTGGAACTGCGTGATGATCGCCAGGCGCATGAACTGCGTGTAGTAGCGCCACAGCCACAGCGCATTCGTGCGGAACTCACGAAACCGCCCTGGCTCGGTCTCCGCGATCGGCCCCGACGCCGGCTCTGCGGTGATCATCGTGCACTCACGCCGGCGTCGACCCACGGCTGAATACCCGTTCGATCACGTCTTCGATCGGCGGGTCCTCGATCGTCAGGTCGACGACCGCCTGCTCGGCGAGCAGACGGCCGGTGACCTCTGCAACCTCGGATCGAGTCACCTGGATCGACCATGTCCCGTCACCACGGTTCGTCGCCGACCTGCCATAGGTGTCCAACTTCTCTCCATCGGCGACATCGAGTCTGGCAACGATCGTTTTCGTCGAGCCGAACTCGTCTGCGAGCCGCTGCAGCCCGCCATCGAACAGCACGGTGCCGTGATCGATGACGATGACCCGCTTGCACAACGCTTGTACGTCGGCCATGTAGTGACTCGTCAGCAATACGGTCGCGCCCTGTTTGCGGTTGTATTCGGCGACGAACGTGCGGATGCGTTTCTGCATCGTGATGTCCAGTCCGATCGTCGGTTCGTCGAGGAACAATACGGCGGGCAGGTGGAGCAGCGCTCCGGCGATCTCCGCCTTCATCCGTTCGCCGAGCGACAGGTTGCGGACGGGCTTGTCGACGAGTGCGCCGAGTTCGAGCAGGGCGATCATCTCGTCACGGGTGTCGGTGAACTGCTGGCGCGGCAGGCGATAGATCGAGCGGACGAGCTCGAAACTGTCCAGTACCGGCAGGTCCCACTGCAACTGGTTGCGGTTGCCCATGATCAACGCCATCTTGCGCAGGTAGGCGGGCTGGCGCTGCCACGGCGTGAATCCGAGGACCTCGGCGGTACCCGATGTCGGGTGCAACAGGCCGGCGAGCATCTTCAGCGAGGTCGTCTTGCCTGCACCGTTCGGTCCGAGGAAGCCGACGACCTCGCCGGCGCCGACCTCGAAATTCAACTCGTCGACGGCGACGACCTCGCGGGTTTCACGCTTGAACAGCGCACCGATCGACGCCTTCAGTCCAGGCTGGCGGACCGGGACGTCGAAGGCCTTGCGAAGCGACTGGACCCTGACAGCCGGCCGCTCGATCATCCTCACAGTGCCAGCTTGGCATAGCACGCGTCTGCGGCCCAGATATTTAGCAGCTTGCGCGGGATAGCGTTGTCAGGCACTATGTCCGGATTCGTCGATGAAGCACAACTGAATGCTCGCGGCGGTGACGGCGGAGCCGGCTGTATCAGCTTCCGTCGTGAAGGACCGGTCGCTTTCGGTGGGCCGAACGGTGGCGATGGGGGCAAGGGTGGCGACGTCTGGCTCGTCGCCGACCGCAACGTCGCCTCGCTACTGGCATTCCGCGACCACCCGCACCGCCGGGCGCTGGACGGTGTCCACGGCAAGGGCAAGGACATGCACGGCCGCTCGGGTGCCGACATGATCGTCCACGTTCCAGAAGGCACGATCATCAAGGATCTGTACGACGGCAAGGTACTTGCCGACCTCGTCCACCACGGCGACCGCTGGCTCGCAGCCGAAGGCGGACGCGGCGGCCGTGGCAACGCCAAGTTCCTCTCCAACGCCAGGCGCGCCCCGAGTTTCGCTGAACAGGGTGAAGTCGGGGTCGAGAAGTGGATGAGTCTCGAACTGCGCCTGATGGCGGACGTCGCTCTCGTCGGCTTCCCCAACGCCGGCAAGAGTACCTTCATCAGCCGCATCTCTGCCGCCAAACCGAAGATCGCCGACTACCCGTTCACGACACTCGAACCGCACCTCGGCGTCGTGCGTCGCGACGACCTCGCCGAATTCGTCGTCGCCGACATCCCCGGCCTGATCGAGGGCGCTGCCGACGGCAAGGGCCTCGGCCACCAATTCCTGCGGCACATCGAACGGGCCAGGGTCATGTGCATCCTCGTCGATCTGGCATCGGCCGACGGAGTCCCGCCTGCAGAGCAGGAGCGCATCCTGCTCCATGAACTCGCTGCCTACGACCCCGAGCTGGCGAAGCGCCCCTATCTGACGGTCGGCACCAAGATCGACGTCGCCCAGTGGGACGAGGACTTCGTCAACAGCGGGTGGGACGGCCTGACGATGTCGGCGATCACCGGCGAGGGACTCGGGCCTGTCGTCGGCAAACTGTCGCAGATGGTCGTCGATGTCCGCGCCGACGCTCCCGAGCACGACGGATTCATCATCTTCCGGCCGGAGCCAGAGGGTGTGTGGATCGAGCGTCAGGACGACGGTTCGTACCGCGTCCACGGCCGCAGTGCAGAGCGTGTCGTCGCCCTCAACGACGTCACGACCCACGAGGCACTTGCGTACATCGACCACCGCTTCAAGAAGCTCGGCGTCGACAAGGCGCTGACCCGTGCCGGGGTGCACGACGGCGACATCGTTCGTGTCGGCACGTTCACATTCGAATATGACGCCGATCGCTGATGCTGCTACTTCGGAACTTTCCTCGTCCGGGTAACGCAGGCCCGGAATGTTGCAGATTCTGCAACATTCGGTGCCAGCGTCGATCGATCTAGCCGTGCGTGTCGTCGTCAAGATCGGCACGTCCTCCCTGACAGACAACGCCGGGGCGATCAGGCGCGAGATGATTTCGGCGCTGTGCGATCAGGTCGCAGCACTCCACAGTGATGGTTGCGAGGTGCTGGTCGTCTCGTCTGGCGCGGTCGCTGCCGGTGTCGCTGCGCTCGGATTCGCTACTCGCCCGCACGACATGACGACGTTGCAAGCCGTGTCCGCAGCCGGCCAGCCGCGTCTGATGGAGGTCTACAACGCCGAGTTGGCTCGTCACTCGATCGTCGGTGCTCAAGCGCTGGTGGTGCCGAACGATTTCATCGACCGCAAGCAATACCTGCATGCCCGCCAGACCCTCGAACGTCTGCTCGAGCTGCGTGCCGTGCCGATCGTCAACGAGAACGACGCCATCGCCGCCGACGAGATCCGCTACGGCGACAACGACCGTATCGCCGCGCTCGTTTCGCACTTGTTGAAGGCCGACCTGCTCGTGCTGCTGACCGATACGCCGGGTCTGTACACCGCCGATCCGCGTATCGATCCGTCGGCGACACTCGTCGAACGGGTTGCTGCTGATGATCCGATCCTCAGCGTCTCGGCCGGCCGCAGCGCAAGCGGTGTCGGTAGCGGCGGTATGGCCTCCAAACTCGACGCCGCCCGGATCGCCTCGTGGTCGGGTGTCCGCGCCGTCATCGCCCATGCCGAGCGCCCGAACGCAGTCGTCGACGCGGTCGCCGGAGTAGCCGTCGGTACGACCTTCGAGCCGCACGATCGCAAACTGCCGGCGCGCAAGTTGTGGATCGCCTTTGCCAGTGCGGCGGCCGGCACGCTCGTCGTGGACGAGGGTGCCCATCGGGCGATGACCCAGCGCAACACATCGCTGCTGCCAGCTGGCGTACGTCAGGTCATCGGGGCCTTCGAGGAGGGCGACATCGTCGAAGTCAACTGCGCTGGACGGGTATTCGCACGCGGCATGATCGCCGTCGATGCAGCGACGGCCCGCTCGATCGCCGGACGTCGCACCGTCGACCTGCCGTCAGACGTCGCCCACGAAATCGTCCACCGAGACGACCTCGTCCTCCTCCCCGCATAACACTTGGTGGCCCGTGTCACCGAATGTCGCAATCGCTGCGATATGTCGTGACACGAGCGGGATTGCGAACGTGTCGTGTCCCGGACCCGTCAGAGGTGAGCGGTCCGTTGGTAGGTCGCCAAGGAAATCTTGTCAGATCCGGGAGCCGCCGGTGGGTGTAGAATATGGCAATGCATCGCCCGCCGGCAAGCTGTTCGAGATGCACCTTGGTCGTGCTGGCGATGATTGCCCTGTCGGGATGCGGGAGCGACGGTCACCGGGTGGGCGTGGGCACGATCGCCGAGGCGGTCATCGGCCGCCTGTTCACCGCCACGAGCGTTGACGGCGTGGCCGTGAAACATGTGTCGTTCCAACTCAGCGCTGACGGCTCGATCGCTGGAGAAGATGGCTGTAACGGCTACGGGTCGTACTACCTCTGGACGCCACGAAACGATGGGATCGATGACGACTCCACTCGGCCACGAGTGCAGACCGCTGTCGGCTGTCCGGCTGGTTTCAAGGTCGTCGCAGAGCCGTACGGGCGCTTCGAGGTCGACACCTCGATGGATGACCACCTCATCCGCTTGACCATCCATCGTGATGACGGGCGCCTCGAACTCGCCACGGCTCCGCGACGATAGGCGTTGGTCGAATGAGGTTCCGTGTCACCGAATGTGCGCGGATTCCGCGACATTCGGTGACACGGGGCCCGTGTCGACGTCAACCGGTGGCGGTTTCTCCGGCGAGGTCTGCGGGGGAGGGGACGGCGTCGGCTACCGAAGTTGAAGCGGGTGGGGCCGCGGCAACGGCTGGTGCCGGGGTGTCGAGGCCCAACTCGGTGCGCAACTGCGACAGCCGGGACTGGGCCTCGGCATTCGCCGTTGCCTGTTCGATCTCCGCCATCCGTCCCTCGACCGAGGTCTCGGCGATTTCCGAACCGGCCTTGGCCCTGGCGTAACGCGCCTCGATCTTGTCGCGGATCTCATTGAACGTCGGCACGTCCTGGCCGACCGTTTCGTTGAGCTGCGCCATTGCCTTGTTCATCTGGTCCTGCATGTTCGCCTGGTCGAGCTGCGACATCAGCTTCGACTTCTCGGCGAGACGCTGCTGCAGGGCGTTGGAGTTCTGCTGCAACGCGGCTTTGGCCTGATCGGATGCCTTCGAGGCCTGTAGCAGCAGCGCCTTCTGATCGTCGACGTCCTTCTCGAGACCGACGAGTTTGCCGGCGATCGTCTCCGCCGCCTGGTTGTACTGCTGAGCAGCCGTGGCGTCACCCTTGGCCGTCGACGCGGCAGCCAATTGCAGTGCCTGTTTGGCATTCGCCGTTGCCTTGCCGACCTCGTCGATCTGGCGGTTGAGGCGCATCTCCGCCTGCTTCTGGTTGGCAACGACGTTGGTCACCTGGTCACGCAGTCGGATGTGCTGGGCTTGCGCTTCCTGGATGGCCTGCTCCAACTGGACCTTCGGATCGGCCTTCTCGTCGAACTTGCCGGTCATCTTCGCCGTGAGATACTTCCACCACTTTTTTGCGAGCTTGAACATGAGGACTGATGTTAATCGTTCGGGGCAACACTCCGCCGACGATGTGCCAGGCCACGTAGATCGTCGAGTTCTGGCGACTTCAACGCCGACAGCACGCCGAAATAGACGACGATGCCGGCGATCGCTCCGGCGCCGAGACGCAGCAGGTTATTGGTCACGCCGTCACCGCCGACCGCCCATGAGGCGATCCATGCGACCTCGGCCATCACCAGTGCGCCAAGCACCATGCGCCAGACGCTGTTGAACACCTGACCCACCGGAAAGCCTGGCACCTTGATCGTCATCACCCACAGCGCGATGACGCTGGAAACGATGTAGGCAGTGGCGAAGGAGGCGGCGAGACCCATGACGCCGAACTTCGCCGAAAGTGGAATTGCCAGGCCGATGTTGATGACGTTCTCGACGACGTTGATGACAAACGGTGTGCGGGCGTCACGATGCGCGTAGAACGCACTGAGCGTGAACAGATAGATCGAGAAGGCACCGAGGCCGAGGGCAAATCCGCCGATCGCTCTGGCGCGCAGGTCGATGTCGGCTGTTTTGGTGTCGTGGAACCCGAAGAAGCTGGCGGCGATCGGATGGCGCAGTGCGAACAGCCCGAACCCGGCAGGAATCGTCAGCAACGCGGTGAGGCGGAGGCCGAGGCAGGTTCTGGCGATCATCGTCGCCTTGTCACGCCTGGCGATCGCCCTGGTGATCTCCGGCTGCAGTGTCGTCGTCAGCGACACGGCGAACAGCGCATTCGGCAGGATGAAAACGGTGAAGCCGACGGCGTAGGCGATGTTCTCGCCGCTTCCCGGCCGGGTGAGATTCTGCACGACCAGGACGGCGACCTGGTTCGATACGGCATATCCCAGTGCCCAGCCGGACAGCGACATCAGCCTGCGCACAGCCGGGTTGCGGAAGTCCGGCTTGAACCGCAGCGGGGCATCGGAGCCGATCAGTGACGGCACGATCGCCAGCACCATGACCGCGATACCTCCGGTCGCGCCGATACCGAGTACCCACAGTGTGAAGTGATCCTTGTTCGCCAGTTCGAGCGTCGTGGAACCGTGGTTGGCGACGATCAGCAACGAGATGATGATCGAGATGTTCGCCAGGCTCGGTGCCCACGCTGCTGCGAGGAACCGGTTGCGGGCGTTGAGCGTTGCGGTGCCGAAAGCGTTCAGTCCGTAGAAGAGGATCTGCACCATGAACATCCGCGTGAGGATCGTGCCGACCCGGCGATAGGTTTCGGCGTCGACCGAGCTGGAGGTCGTGATGTTGTAGGCGTGAAAGATCAGCGGTGCGCCGAGCACAGCGACGACGGTGATCGCCAGCAGAACGACGATGCCGACCGACGTCACGGCGACGGCACCGTCCTCGTCCTTGTCGTGGTGCAGCCGAGTCATCACCGGTACGAGCGTCGCCGACAGTACGCCGCCGAGGAGTAGTTCGTAGATGATGTTGGGCGTGTTGTTCGCCTGGTTGTAGGCGTCCGGTAATCCTTCTGACAGCACGCTCGCAAGAATCGCGACCCGTGCCAAACCGGTCAACCGCGACAGCGCCGTCCCGAGGGCGACCCCGATGTTCTTTCCCATCAGGCCGGTCCCGTGCTTCGGAGCGGAGGCAGGGTCGATCGTCGCTGACTGGGAGGATGTGATGCTGCTGGTCGATACGACCGTCACGACGAAGGCGGCCAGGTCTGCCCGGTGTTGCCGGCAGATGGAGCCGGAGGAGCGGGCGCAGGGTCGGCCGTGCCCTCAGTGGTCGTCTCCCGGGGGACGGTGTCCTGGATGGCCGTGTCCTGAGCAGTCGGTGCGGTCAGAGGAAGCGTGACGTCATTGCTCGTCCCGATTCGATCGGTGACTTCGAGCGCCTGACGGAGGGACTCGAGTTCGGTCACGAGCCCGTCGACGTCGTCGCTCAACACACCGGAGTCGCTCGCTCCGACGGAGACCTCGGTGGCCCTGGCGACGAGTTCGTCGAGTCGGGCGTCGAGCGCCTGCAACTTGTCGAGCGCGTCCTGCGACACCGTCTGCATCCGCTGTGCCGACTGCACCTGCGCCTGGAGCGAGGCGATGGTCGAATCCTGCGTGGCGTTCGTCTGATGGTTCGCCGCAAGGCGCAGCAACTGCGAGAGCTCCTTCTGTGCCTGCGGGGTGTCGAGGTTGTTGAGTGCCTTGTCGATGTCATTTCCACGGCTGGCGATGCGCCATCCGTCGGCGATGCCCTCGTCCAATCGTGTCGACATCGCCGCCAGCCGGTCCTTGATTGCCCCATCGCGGGTGCCGGCAACGGTTCGGTCGAAGCGCAACTTTGCTGACTGTGCTCCCATGACGTATTGGCGCCACTTTTCGGACAACGCGTACGGGTCGATTCGGTCGGGACGGCCGGACCTTGGCATCGACAATCCCACCTTGACGGCCCAAGCAGCGAGTCCGATTCCGATGCCGGCAACGATCGGCAGGCCGACCAAGATGGACCCGGCGGCGGCGACGCCGAAGAGCAGCAACCCGAGAGGTGACATGATCGCTCTGGCCACCGGCGTGGTGTAGAACCGATCGCGGAAACTCGAACCTGCCATGAGTGTCGAGTCTTGCAGAGCCGAGGCGGATCCGGGCGGTGGCAGCGGTGCCGGCGGTGGGCGTGTGCACCTGGAATCGCCACCTGATCGCGTACTTCGCGCTCGACGAACCACCGTCAAATCCGGCAAGAATTGGCTACATCAGACAAACTTGTGTTTGCCTTGACTGCCTGCTTCTGTTTATTTGGAGAGCCATTTGGCAAATCTATTCCGTTGAAGGGAGATGTCGGAACGATTGTTCAGTCGACGGTTCTGCTCTGTTACTGTCGCCAAAGACTCCTCGGAGGGCGAGGGACATGACAACCCGGAAGGTGGTCTCCGTGCGGCAACGCAAGACCAAGATTTTGCTCAGCGTCGGAGCGCTCTCGATGGCCGTGATCACGGTGTCGCCGAGAATGGGACAGGCGGCACCGACTCGCGTACGACTCGCAGGAGACGCACCGGCGCTTCCTGCCGGTGCCGTGAAAGAAGGAGCGACACCGTCGACGCAGACCGTCACGGTTCGCGTGCAGTTGAAACTGCACAACCAGGCAGCAGCTGAAGCGGCGGCCCAGGCCGTCAGTACACCCGGATCAAAGCAATACGGACAATTCCTCACTCCCGACCAGTTCCACGCGACCTATTCGCCGACGGCGCAGGATGTCGCTCAGGTCACCGGTTGGCTGACCGGCGCCGGTCTGACGATCGGCGAGGTCCCTGCAAACAACTCGTACGTGACGGCCACCGGCACGGCTGCTCAGATCAACGCCACGTTCGCGACCACGACCTCGACGGTGAAGACCGCCGACGGCCATCGCCATCGCGCAGCCGACAGCGATCCCAGCGTCCCGACCGAGGTCGGTTCGATCGTCGACTCGGTGTCCGGCCTGACACAGGGCGCCGTCGTACCGCAGCAGGCAGGCGGACCAGATGACTCGTCCAGTGGTGCAACGCCGGCGTCCACCCCAGATTCGGCGGCGCCTGCCGCCAGTCCCGGCGTGGTGCCCCCATCCGCAGGATTCCGCAATGCCCAACCGTGCTCCGCCTACTGGGGAGAAAAGACCGATTTCACATCGCCACCCCTCGGCTCTGGCTATGCAAAACATCTGCCGTACTCGCCTTGCGGCTACCAGCCGACCCAGCTCCGCAGCGCCTACGGATTGTCCGACGCCGTGGCCAGCGGCAACGATGGCTCAGGCGTCACGGTCGCAATCGTCGATGCGTTCGCCTCGCCAACACTGTTCGCCGATGCCACGGAATACGCCCGTCGGAATGACCCGTCGAACCCGCTACGGGCCAAGCAGTTCAGCTCGAGCCAGCTCGGAACGCCGATCTTCGAAGGCCCGCTCGAGTGTGATGCGGCTGGATGGTACGGAGAACAGAGCCTCGATGTCGAAGCGGTACATGCGATGGCACCCGGCGCCAACATCATGTACGTGGGCGGCGCCAGCTGCCAGGACACGGATCTCGATGCGGCAGTGAACTCCATCGTCGATGGCAACAAGGCGTCGATCATCTCCAACTCGTACGGTGACCTCGGCGAAGATATCGATCCAGCCGAGGTCAAGGCATTCGAGAAGATCGCACTGCAGGCGGCGTTGCAGGGCATCGGGTTGTATTTCTCCTCCGGCGACGAGGGCGACGATAGTGCGGTGACCTCTAATGGCTTGCCGGCCGTGGACTTTTCCGCCGACAGCCCGCTCGTCACTGCAGTCGGCGGCACGAGCATCGGCATCGGCAGGAATGGCCGGACGCTTTTCGAAGAGGGTTGGGGCACCGGCAAGAGCTCGTACGACGCGACTGCCAAGACGTGGGGCGATATCCACTTCCTGTATGGCGCCGGCGGCGGCGCAAGTACGTTGTTCGCCGAACCGTTCTACCAACTGCTCAGTGTTCCGAAGCGCCTCTCGCAGGGCGCCGACCATCAGCGCCACCGAGTCCTTCCGGACGTGGCGATGGACGCTGATCCGACGACGGGCATGCTCGTCGGTCAGACGCAGACGTTCCCGGGTCCTGAAGGTGTGCACTACGACCAGTACCGCATCGGCGGCACGAGCCTGGCGTCGCCATTGTTCGCCGGAGTGATGGCGCTTGCCGACCAGAAAGCCGGTTTCCGTCACGGTTTCGCCAACCCGCTGCTGTACCTCGTGTCCGGCTTCGGAGCGTTCCGGGACATCACACCCGGACCGAAGCTCGCTGCTGAGCGCATCGACTTCGCCAACGGCGTCGACGCTTCCGACGGTGTATTGCAGTCCGCCAGGACAATCGACTATGACGTCCAGACACTGCACACCGCGCGTGGCTACGACAACATCACCGGCCTCGGTGTTCCGAACGGCCAGAGTTTCCTGCGGGCGATGACCCTGGGCTGGTAGTCAGCCGGTCGACCATCGGTACATCGAGGTGGCACCGGGAAGGTGCATCGAGCCAGTCAGCTGGAAGGGGCGGGACCGCAGGGTCCCGCCCCTTTCGCGTGGAGGCTGCACGGAACGACCGACGAGATGATGTGAGCGACCATATGCCCACCAAACATGGCGTTCCGTACGGTGACTGGATGATCAACAACTCACTCGAACGACCACCGCTCGGTGCCGATGCAACGGGAGTATCGGTAGCGATCACGGTTTCCGGCTTGGTGAAGCGTTACGGTGCCCGCACCGTGCTGGACGGCGTGACCTTCACGGTGCCATCTGGTGCCATCACCGGCTTCGTCGGCCCGAACGGTGCGGGCAAGACGACCACGATCAGAACGCTGCTCGGATTCGTCGACCGCTCCGCAGGTTCGGCTGATGTGCTCGGTCATTCGATCGATGACCCTGCATCGTTTCTATCCCACGTCGGCGCACTGATCGACTCGCCGGCGTTCTACCCAGCGCTCTCGGCACGCCAGAATTTGCGGCTGCTCGCCGATGTTGGTGGCATCGCCACGGCACGAATCGATGTCGTGCTCGACATCGTCGGACTGACCGCCCGCGCCGACGACGCCAAGCGCTACTCGCTCGGCATGCGTCAGCGCCTCGGTATCGCCGCAGCGTTGCTGCCAGATCCGACGTTGCTGGTACTCGACGAACCGACGAACGGCCTCGACCCCGTCGGCATCCAGGAGATCCGCAACCTGCTGCGTCGACTGGCGGACGAAGGGCGCACCGTGCTGGTGTCCAGTCATCTGCTCAGCGAGTTGGAGCACGTGTCGGACTGGTTGGTCGTCCTCGACGGTGGACGCGTCGTCTACGAGGGCACCGTTGCTGCGTTATCCGGCGGAACTCACGAGCTCATCGTGTCGACGCAACATCCGGATGATCTCAGCGTGATCGAATTGCTGTGCGCAGAGCGTCACTTCGGTGCTTCACGATCGACGAATCACCGGCTGCTGATCGACGCGCCAGCTTCGTTTGCGGTGGAACTGAATCGTGCAGCGATGGATCTCGGTGTCGTGCTCGCCGAGTTGAGTCCAAGACAGGCCAGCCTCGAAGAGTCCTTCTTGGCGCTGATCGGCGGCACGCGATGATCGGCGTCCTTCGCGGCGCGAGGGCAGAACTGCGGCGCCTGACGCGGCCGAGCTACCTGCTGTCGGCAATCGGTCTCCCGGCGTTCTTCGCCGCCCTCGTCACCGTTCTGACGTTCAACAGCGTCAGTTCGACGACGACCATTGCGCCACGCGGTGGCCCCACGGTGACAATGTCCGACTTGACGTCCAGCGGCGGGTTCCTGAAAGGTGTCGAGACCAGTTTCACGTTTCTCGGCCTCATCGTATTGGTACTGGCGGCGATGGCCGTTGCGACCGACTACGGACAGGGCACGCTGAGGAACCTGCTCGTACGTCAGCCGACTCGATGGAAGCTGCTGAGCAGCAAACTGCTCGCGCTCCTGGCGCTGGTGTTCCTCTCGGCGCTGGCTGCCACCGCCACCGGTTCGGCCGTCGCCCGCTTCGTCGCCTCCGGTGCGGGAGTTTCGACGAGCGCATGGCAGTTGAGTTCGGCGTTCGGCCATCTGCTCGGGCTGACGGCAGGACTGTTCGGCTGGGCGGCAATCGGGGCATTGGTTGCCACCGTGCTGCGTTCCGTACCGGCGGCGATCGGCGTGGGGGTGGGCTGGGCACTTCCGGTCGAGGGCATCCTAGGCTCGGCATGGAAGGCAGGTAAGGCATGGTTCCCTGGTGGTGCCTTCGAGGCGATCGCCTCCGGCGGCAGCTCGACGCTCACGCTGTCCAGGGCGATCATTGTCGCCGGCATCTACGTCGTGGTGGCGATCGCTGCCGCCCAGGTACTGTTCGCACGACGTGAGATCACTGCATGACGCACGCCGTTGCATCTCTGCCGGACGAAGAACCTGCTCCGCCGGCGGCGGTATGTGACGGCGCACTCCTTCGATCGATAGCGGATCTGCAGCCGTCGAGCACGTGTTTCGTGGCAAGAGGAGATGCGCATCGAGCCACCTATGTGGCCGCCGGCAGCTCGACGACGACGATGAGGCCACCCCCCGGCCGCGGTTCGATGTTGACGGCTCCGCCATGGGCTGACGTGACGGCGGTGATCACAGCGATCCCGACGCCAGAACCCGGCACCCTGGCAGCGAACTGATCACCCCGCGCAAAAGGCTTCGACATCTGCCGGACGTCTGCGAGCGACAGCGCCGGACCAGTGCTCACGATCCGCAGCTGAACTCGATCACCGATGGTCGAGACATCGACGTCGACCGTCCCGATCGGATCGTTGTACTGGATGGCGTTTCGGGCGATGTTGGCCACCATCGCCCTGAGCAGAGCGGCGTCGCCGGTGACCGTCGCCTCGCCCAGTTCGAGATCCAAGTGGACATCACACGCCGAAGCCAGTTGTGCCAACTCCGCGACGACGTCGCCGGTGAGCTCGGCGAGATCGACCCGTTCGTGTGCGACGAGCCCTGACTCGGCGCGTGAGACCGCCAGCAGCCCGGAGATCAGCCGATCTGCGCGATCGACCGTCGACCTGGCGACGATGGCGAGCTGGCGGGCCTCAGCCGATGTCGACGTTGCCAACACCATGTCGGCTTCGGCTCCCAGTGTTGTCAGCGGAGTCCGCAGTTCGTGCGAGGCGTTGGCTGCGAAGCCCCGCTGGGCGTTGAAGGCGTCATCCAATCGTGCGAGCATGACGTCGAAGGTGTCGGCCAATCGTCGCAACTCGTCGGGTGGCCCTGCGAGGGCGATCCGATCGTGGAGGTTGGCTTCGGAGATCCCGTGGGCGAGGTCGGTGATGCGGGCAACGGGTCGCATCGACCGCCGCGCCAGCCACCAGGCTCCAGCGGTTGCCACCACGATCGACACGGCGAGGATCGTCAGTGACCGCCTGGCGAGTTCGTCGAGTGCATCGTTCTGGGTCTTTCGGACTGCTGCCTGGACGAGGACTCCAAGATCCGATCCGAGCAGCGCGCTCAACTGCGCCTGTGCGTCCGGAGGAGGACGTGGCAGTCCCAAGGACGTGAACGGGTCGACGATCGTCGATGCTGCGCCGTTGAACGAACGGCTCAACAACGCGTAGCTGAACCCGACGATCGCCGTCGCCGCACATGCGAACAGCAGGCTGAACCACGCTGTCATCCGTCCGACGACGGTCAACTCCCACCGGCGTTTCATACCGCCATCCTGTAGCCGACACCGGTCACCGTTTCGATCAGGCCCGGCTGTCCAAGTTTTCGTCGAAGCGTTGTCATCGTGATCCGGACGGCGTTGGTGAATGGGTCCGCAAATTCGTCCCACACCTTGTCCAACAACGTCTCTGCCGACACGACGTTGCCGTCAGCGGCGGTGAGTACCTCGAGCACCCCGAACTCCTTCCGCGTGAGGACGATGTCACGACCAGCCCGGCTGACCTGGCGACGGGCACCATCGACGGTCAGATCCCGCCAGTGCAGGATCGGTGGTGTGGCCCGACCGGATCGACGGCCGAGCGCGCGCAGCCTGGCAAGCAGTTCGACCATCGCGAACGGTTTGCTCAGGTAGTCGTCAGCACCCAACGACAGCCCGTCGACGCGATCCGACAGCTCGCCGGAGGCGGTGAGCATCAAGATGCGCGGTGCGTCGACGCGTCGCGACAACTGCCGACAGACGTCGTCGCCATGGACGACCGGGAGGTCGCGATCGAGTACGACCGCGTCATAGCTGTTGATGTCGACCTTCATCAGCGCACTCGCCCCGTCGCCAGCGCAGTCAACGGCGTGGCCGTCATCGGTGATGCCGCGTCTGATGGCATCGGCCAGCGCTGCGTCGTCTTCGACTACCAGTACACGCACTCGATCCTCCGTTCTCTGCGACAACCCTGTTCTCTGCGACCGTCGTCGGTGTCTGCCTGAGGTGGCCCGGCGTCAGAAGTTGCTGACCACCGCGGTGAACACCGCTTGGATCGTCGTCGGGTTGGAGGCGTCGTACAACGCAGCGTTCGAGGCTTCGGCGATCCGTAGCAGCGTCGCCTTGTCGGCGTCGGCACCGTAGGAGATCGTGAACATCCGTACCGGCGTCGACTGGCTGCCCTCGGTCCCGGAACGCATGTCCTTGATCAGCGCACTCAACTGTGTGGCATCGTCGGAGGAGTTGCCGTCGTCATTGACGCCGTCCGTCAACAACACCACTGCGTTGATGCGCTTCGGGTCGTAGCTCGTACGCATCTCGTCGAACGCCTGCTGGCTCGCCTCGTACAGCGGTGTCGCGTTCTGCGGCAACTGTGCGTCGATCTCGTTGCGCAGCTTCTCCTTGTTGCCACCGATGCGTTGTACCGGCACGACGTCCTTGTAGATCGTCCCGTCGCCGTTGGCGTTGAGGTCGGTCGTGAACACGGCGAACCCGACCTGGTCGTCGTCCTTGAACTCGCCGAGCGATGCAATCGCCGCTTCTTTGGCGAGGTCGAGTTTGCTGCGCCCGTCGCCGCCGTCCTCACTCATCGATCCGCTGACGTCGAGGACGATCATCACGCGGGCGCTCTTGCGCTGTTGCGCCCAGGCGTCGAGGATGCCCGTCATCACCGCCGGTTGCGGAACTTCGAGTTCGGCGGTCGGCTGGTTGGGGTCGACCCCGTTCGCCAGGGTGACCGGATCGGCGATCGCCACCGCCGCGTTTCCAGGGCGAAAGCCGTACTGCAGCGCCTTCCGCTGATTCGCCGGCAGTTGCACGAAGTCCTCGAACAGCTTGGCAGCGTCCTTCTGCTGCTGCGTGACCCAAGCTGCATCGAGGATGATGAATGGACTGTCCGAATACATCGTTCCCTCGCTCGGGTAGACCGCGACGAGCGGGATCTTCGGTGCCTGCGGGGTCTCACCGGGCGACAGGATGCCGTCGGGGTTGCCGGTGTTGTAGTCGATGACCGATTTCTCTTCGACGGCGACAGCCGACGCATAGGTCAACGCCGTGCCGCGGGCATCGGCTCGGTACCAGTTGTTCATGAACGTCATCGTGATATCGCCGTAGTGGACGACTGCCGATTCGACGGAACTGGTGAACCGCTGCACGTCAGGCTTCGCGAGGTCCTCGACACTGAGACCGGTCTTCTTGCCGGTCGCTGCGTAGTACTCGGCAAGCGTGAAGTTCAGGCCGCTGGTGGAGAAGTTCGGGTTCGTCTTGCCGAGGCGGAACGGGCCCCACTCTGGGTGCCCGTACGCAGCCCAGCCCTGCGGGTCGTTCGCCAGCTTGGCGATATCGGCGAACCCGATCGGCTTTGCGGGATAGCCGAGTGCGTCGGCCATCGGCTTCGGCATGGCGATCACGAGTGGCGTGAGCATGATCGCTGGGCTCGCTGGCGCGATGGTCTTGCCGGAGCGCTGATCGACGATCGCTCCCCAGCCGCTCGCGGCCGGAGACCAGACGACGGGCTTCGGCGATGCGGTGTCGGAATCCGGCCACCCTCTGACGATCAGGTCGGCTGCCGCTCCTGAGGACACGGTGTAGGGATCGACGAAGACGCACGTGCCGTCGACGTGCTGCTTGGTGCCGTTGAAGTCGTTCGCCAGCGTTGTCATCAGCGCGATCTTCTCTGAACTGACCGCCATTTCGATCTTCGTGCAGTTGCCGCCATCGCCCTTGACGACGGTGCCGGTTGGCGCATTCGTCGTCTTCGAGGAACCGCCGCAACCGGCGACGATGATCGTGAAGGCGGCCAGTAATACCGCTGATGGTCGTCTCATTTGAGACCTCCGTAGAAAGGAAGATTGAGGAAGACGTCAGCGGACGACGGCAGTCCAGTAGGGCCGGTCGTCACAGCCTCCCAACCATCAGCAATCAGTAGTTGGGTGAGTTCGGCGGACATCGTCGATGGGATAACGGTGCCCTTGGCGCTCGCCACCACAGCTCGAGCGCGGACGAGAGGCGTGGGCGTGATGAGCGGGAATTCGCTCCCTCGCGTTCCGACCTGTGCGGTGTAGTCGGCATCCGTGGTGATGGCGACGCGTGCCGAACTCGGTCTGGTGAGGATGGCGTTGACCGCCGACGTCGAGGACAAAACGTACCCCTGGACCGACGCCTCGGCATTGCTCAACCAGCTCTGAAAATCGTCACGATCGTCGATGACAACCTTCGTCGCGTCGGCGTCAGAACCGAGAAATCCACGAGTGAGCGCACCCAGTGCAGTCAATCCGACAGCGCTCGTCCGGGGATCGAGATGACCGATGCGAATGGTCGACGAGGCAACATCGCCGATGCACTTCCAGGTGACAGCACCCGCCGCGCATGTCGACCCGTACGGCGAGCCGAGCGACTTGGAGGTGACGATGACCATCGGTGACTCGGCGAGCGGCGTGACAGTGCCAAGGTTGGTCAGCAACGGCAGCGGATCGATCGTGACCCACGCCGCAGGACCGGCCCCGCCGATGACCGCCTTCACCGTCGATGTGTACGGTTCGACAACGATCTTCACCGTTGGATGTTTCGCCGCGTAGGCCTTGCAGATCGCTGATAGGTCTGACACGCAGGCGACCGTGACAGCGATGTCGGTCGGCGTCGCCGTCGAGCCGTTCGTCGCCGCAACGGGGTCCTGCTCGTCGAGTTGGCGGCGCAAGACGATCGCGCCGATGATGAGTGCGATGGCCAGCAATGCCGCCCCGATTCGCTTCGCTGCCATTGCCCGGAATCGTAGAGCCTCGGCAACGCCGTCGGCCGACGAAGTCACCAAATCTCGCGCCGACGACGAGACGCGGTGACGTCGGCGGGCGTTGACACGTCGCGCTGATTGCTCAGCCGAGGATGTCGGTGGCGATGAGCGTCGTGAGTTCCTCAGTCGTCGGCTCGTCGACGGTCGAGAGGCGGATCGCCTGGTGGGCGAGCGAGGCCTCGAACAGGTTGCGGATAGAGCGGGCGTTGCCGAAGCCCTTGCCGCGCGGCTCGGTCGCCAGTAGCGCCCGTGCCGCGGCGATCGCTCCGTCGCTCGGGACGTACCTGTTGTCGTCGCCGAGTTGGCAGAAGATCGAGATCAGTTGATCGTCGGTGTAGTCGGCGAAGTCGAGCGTGCGGGCGAAGCGTGACGACAGCCCGGGGTTGGTGTCGATGAACGTCTGCATCTCGACCGGGTATCCGGCTGCAACGACGGCGAGGTCGTCGCGGTGGTCTTCCATGTACTTGACAATCGTGTCGACTGCCTCGCGGCCGAAATCGTTGTCCCCGCCGCGTGCGAGCGCGTAGGCCTCATCGATCAACAGCATCCCACCGAGCGCGGTATCGAGTACCGCTCTGGTCTTCGTCGCCGTCTGGCCGACGAACCCTGCGACGAGCCCCGAGCGATCGGTTTCGACGAGGTGACCCTTGGAGACGATGCCGAGGACGTGGAAGATCTGCGCCAGCAGCCTGGCGACGGTCGTCTTGCCGGTACCCGGATTGCCGGTGAAAATCAGATGATGGCTCGTCTCGTAGTTCGGGAGACCACGAGATGTACGAAGCTGCTGGATCTGCAGCAGGCTCGTCAGCCGGTGGACCTCGGACTTGACATCATCGAGCCCGACGAGCGCATCGAGTTTGGCAAGCAACGAATCCAGCGTCGGACTGTTCGGAGCAGTCACCGTGATGTTCCCGTTGTCGCCAGACGGGCTCGAACCGCCGGTGCGGCCGTCGCCAGTGCCCGTTGCCTGCAGTGTCGGCGGTTGCAGTGGATACGTCGGCGGATTGCCCCCCGGACGAGTGACCCCGAATCGGTCCATCGTCGCCAGCATCATGTTGCGGAAGACAGCGATCACGTCGAGCTCGGCCGATGACGGTATGAGGTCGATCGCGGCGACGCGATGCGCCATCGCCAACGTCAGCGTGTAGTACGTATGGCTGCGCTTGCCGTTGTCGCGGGCGTCAGCGCGCACGAGCAGATCGAACAGCGTCGACGGTTTGGTCAGCCAGATCGCCTTGCCGGCGAGCAGGCCTCCGGCGCGGAGCCGATCGGGAGTCACCGCCAACGGCGGGTCGAGGACAGGCCCGACACCCTGAATGTAGGCCCACAGTTCATCGTCGGTGATCCGCCCGTCGGCATCGATCACCGCGCCGAAGAGGTTGGCGACATCGTTGGCGACGTCAGGGCGCAAGCTCTCGATCGTGCGACCCGACAGCGCCACGAGGTCGCCGGTCACCGCTGTCACGAGCGTGTCGATCAAGTCACCGAGCGGCCCGCGATCCATGAACCCCGGAGCCTACCGGCCGTCAGTGAGTGCACCCCGTTGCTTGTCGTACGGTCGAGGATCAGCTCTTCTTGCAGAGGAACGGTGTGCGCGATCCGCCGCTGTGGTACTCGTACGAGGAGCCGCTGCTGCTCAGCACGACGAGCGCGCCGTCGACAGGGACCTGCGGGTATGACATGCCCGGCTGCGGGCACCCGTCGCTCTTGTCGGGCCACTCGACCGACTTTGCCGACACGGTCGTGATGGCCGACGCCTCGACCTGCAGTTGCTTGGCGAGATCGGCGACCGCCAGATCGATCGTCGCCTGCAGCGAAGCATCGATGCCGATACTGACGGCGGGCCTCGCCCCCTCGGTCGCCGGGGTCGCCCTACCTGGAGCGACCACCACCGAGCCTCGACCGGCGGTGAGGCCTGGCGATGCGGTCTGCGAAAGCGTCACGGTGGCGGTGACGGTCGTCTCCGGAGAAGGGGACGCAGCGACCGTCGCTGATCCCG
Source organism: Actinomycetes bacterium (assembly GCA_025356335.1). Taxonomy (GTDB): domain Bacteria; phylum Actinomycetota; class Acidimicrobiia; order Acidimicrobiales; family Ilumatobacteraceae; genus JANXUF01. The sequence goes on along the minus strand of JANXUF010000078.1, from coordinate 60,168 downwards.
TGGCGACCGAACCCGGCGTCGTCGCAACATCAGAGGTAGCTGTTGTGACCGTCGTGGCTGACGAGGTCGTGGCCGTCGAGCTGCCGCAGCTCGCAATCGTCAACACGGAGCTGAGTGCGACGAGGGCGATGAACGTCGAGTGCATACGCATGCCCAGAGCGTAGGACTGCTGCCCTCGGGAAGGGCCGCGGCCCAGGGCACGTCGAGTTGCCGAGAACTCCGTTGCCGGGAACAGCGGCACTTCTGTGGACCAAACACCGTCAAAACTGGCGGCTTCGTGGACTCAGTTCCTGGGCGGCGGCTTCTGTGGACCAAACGCCGTCAAAACTGGCGGGTCGTTGGACTCAGTTTGCCGGCGAGCGGTCGAACGTTCCGAAAACGAGCAGGTGGGGACTGGCATGCGCCCGTCCCCACTGCTGGTTGTTCGACGGCGATCTTCAGCGTCGAGTGACTTCGATCGGCGTCGCCACGTTCGTCGAGCCGGCGACGACGTCGGATTGCATCGCCGTCGTCAACTTCTGGTGACCGCGATCGGCTCCCTTGATCGTCAGCGTGTAGCTCAACGAGTAGGTAATCGCGTTCGTCGACGTCACCGGTACGAGCCGGTCGGCGGTCCGGTGATCTGGTTGCCACTTGCGCCACTGACACTCTCGGCGCCGATTCGCAGATTCGACACGTCCGGCGTCGTCGGGTCGCGCGGTGCATCTTGGCCGATCGTGTTGGTGTCGTACTCGTAAGAGATGTCCTGTGTGGCGCCCGTTCCGATCCACACCTGCATCCGGCGGCTGCCGGTGTCGGAGTAGTCGCCCCAGATGAACGTGTCCCACTGACGACGACCCAGGACTGTCCCGTGCTTCGCTGTCCGATTGACCTGCGGGTCAAGCGCACCGATACAGTCGAATGGGTATGGCTCAACTTGATCAGGCTCCGCGATTCGATTCCGTCCAACAGGTCCGTGACGGTCTCCGTTCGGTCAATTATCTGGCCGATGACGGCATCGCCGGTGTGGTCTATCTCGCCGACCGTCTGCAGAAGCCGGTGCTCGTCGAAGGTCCCGCCGGTACCGGCAAGACACAGCTCGCCAAAAGCGTCGCTGAGCAGCTCGGTGCCCGGTTGATCCGGCTGCAGTGCTACGAGGGACTCGACGAGTCGAAGGCACTGTACGAATGGAACTACAAGAAGCAATTGCTGCGCATCCAGGCAGATCGCAACAGCGATTCGTGGTCAGACGTCAGTGACGACATCTTCTCGGACGAATTCCTGCTGACCCGCCCGCTGCTCGAGGCCATCAGCGCGCCGGACCCCGTCGTGCTGCTGATCGACGAAGTCGATCGTGTCGAGGTGGAGACCGAGGCGCTGTTGTTGGAGATCCTCTCCGAATACCAGGTATCGATCCCCGAGCTCGGCACCATCACCGCGAAGCAGATCCCGTTGGTGTTCCTCACCTCCAACAACACCCGCGAGCTGTCAGAGGCGTTGAAGCGCCGCTGTCTGTTCTTGCACGTCGACTATCCGGACATGGAGCGTGAGAAGCAGATCGTGCTCACCAAGGTCCCGGACATCACCGAAAACCTCGCCGATCAGATTGCCCGTATCGTCCGTTCCATCCGTCAGCTGGAACTGAAGAAGGCACCGTCCGTCAGCGAGACCATCGACTGGGCACGCACATTGGTATTGCTCGGCATCGACCACATCGAGGCGCAGCAGGCCAAAGAGACGCTGCATATCCTGCTGAAGTATCAGACCGACATTGCCAAAGCAGCCAAAGAGCTGTCGATGGAAGCCAAGAAGTAGCACCCCCCGTGCTCGACCTGCTCAACGGCTTCGTCGCCGAGCTACGCAATGCCGGGCTGCCGGTTTCGCTGACTGAGAACCTCGACGCCATGGAAGCCGTCAAGCAGATCCCGATCGAGGATCGGGATGCCTTCAAATACGCACTCGGTGCCACGTTGGTGAAGAGCAACTCGCACTGGCGGGCGTTCGAAACCGTTTTCGAGGTGTACTTCAGCCTGCGCGGACCGCACTACAGCCTGCTCGAAGACGGCACCACCGACGCCGACGAGATGTGGCGCGAAATGCAGGAGCAGAACCGTCAAGGTGAGGGTAAGGGTTCTGGCGGTGGCATGGACTCGCTGACCCCTGAAGAGCTGGCGATGATGCTCTACCAGGCACTGCTCAACGGTGACCAGGCGATGATGCGGGCGTTGGCCAAGCAGTCGGTGCAGCGCTTCGCCGGCATGGAACCGGGTCGGCCGGTCGGGGGTACCTACTACCTCTACCGCACGTTGAGGAATCTCGATCTCGACTCGATGCTCGAGAAGTTGATGGAAGCGAGCCGCCAAGAGGTCGGCGGCGAGCTGACGGGCCTCGAGGAGCGCCTCGAGAAGGACGAGTACGACAGCCGAATCGAGCAGTTCAAGGCGGAGATCGAATCAGAGATCCGTCGCCGCCTCGTCGCTGACCGCGGCGCAGAGGCGATGGCCAAGACGTTGCGCAAACCGCTGCCCGAGGACGTCGAGTTCATGCACGCCAGCCGCGACGAGATGATCAACCTGCGCAAGGCGTTGCAGCCGTTGACGCGCAAACTCGCAGCCCGCCTGGCACGCAAGCGACGCCATGGTCGCAAGGGTCCGCTCGATTTCCGCAGTACCGTTCGGCACTCCCTGAGCTATGGCGGCGTCCCGGCTGAACCGAAGTTCAAATATCCACGCCCCGCCAAACCTGAGCTGATGGTCGTCGCCGACATCTCCGGGTCAGTCGCCGCATTCGCCCGCTTCACGCTCATGCTGGTGTACGCGATCCAGGGACAGTTCTCCAAGGTCCGATCCTTCGTCTTCATCGACGGCCTCGACGAGGTCACCGAGTACTTCAAGACGACCGAGGACATCCAGGAAGCAATCCACCGGGTGAACACCGAAGCAGACGTGGTCTGGGTCGACGGCCACTCCGACTACGGCCACGCCTTCGAGGTCTTCTGGGAGAAGTACGGCCGCGATGTCGGCCCGAAGACGACCGTGCTCCTGCTCGGCGACGCTCGGAACAACTATCACGCCAGCCAGTCGTGGGTCGTCAAGGAGATCCGTCAGAAGGCACGCCACGTGTACTGGCTGAATCCCGAGCCGAAGAGCTACTGGAACACCGGCGATTCGATCGTCGGCGACTACGGCGCGCATACTGACGGGGTCTATGAGTGCCGCAATCTTCGCCAACTCGAGGGCTTTGTCGAAAAGCTTGCCTGAGGCAATTCCGTTGTGGCGATTTGCGCTGCCTGAACAGGCACGATCATCGACACAGAACCGAACCCGGATTTGCCCCGTAGCTCCGATCTGAAGCTGGCGAGAAGCTAGCGTCACTCTTTTCACCATCGTTCGGGGGCACCTCAATGTCGGATCAATATGGCAATCAATTCGGTGGCGCACAGCCGGAGAACACCGGTCAGTATCCGGCGCAGGGTCAGCAGCCCGGCCAGTGGTCTGACCCGGGTACCGGGTACCAGCAGCCGTTTCCCCAACAGCAGTACGTGCAACCCGAGCCGGCGTATATCCCGCCGCCGATTGCGCCGATGACGGTGCCAACGCCGTCGTCCGGGTCCTCCAAGAAGAATTCGCCGCTGTTTCCGATCCTGCTTGCGCTCGCCGTGGTCGCCGCCGGCGTGTTGGCGTTCCTGTGGCGCTCATCGACGAGCGACGCGGATACGGCCAAGAAGCAGGCAGCAGACGCCCAGGCGCAAATCACCACCGTGACGAAGAAGGCGGCGACCGACGTGGCGGCGGCGAAGAAGGCGACCGATTCAGCGAAGTCCGACGAGCAGGCGGCGATCTCCGCCGCCACCGCCCAGGCGAAGACCGCTTCGGACGCAGCGATCGCCAAGGTGCGCGCCGACGCCACTGCCGCCGTCGCCAAGGCGCAGGCCGACGCCACCGCCGCAATCGCTCAGGCGAAGACCGATGCCGGCTCCACATCCGGTGATCTGCAGAAGAAACTCGACGCCGCCAATGCCGCGCTTACGGCAGCGACCGCAGCGCTCACAGCCGAACAGGCGAAGGGCACCGGGAACATCTCCAGTCTGCAGATCTGTCAGGCATTCGCCAAGACGTCGAACGACATCGTTCCCGATCTCAACAACTTCGTTGCTCTTGCCGGGGCGATCAACTCCAACAACACCTCGGCGGCACAGGCAGCGTTGAACGCCATCAACGCCTCAGGCTTCGATAGCAACAAGAACACGTGGAACGATGCGCTGCAGGCCTGCCTGAACACGCCGGCGGCCTAGTAGGCGCCGACCCGCCACCAGGAGAACTTCACTGCGGGGCGAGCGGAAGGCGCTGCTGCTCTGACGCTACCGTTGAGCCACACCATGAGGAGGGACACGACGTGTCTGATCAACAGGGAACTCATTTCGACTCCGAGCACACCGCCCCGAAGCAGCGGTCGTCGAACAACACGACCATCTCCCCGTGGGATGGTCCGACGAACCAGACGCCCTACGCCGATCAGCCACTGCCTGACGTCTACATCGATCCGACTCCGACCTACGGCTCGTCAGCAATCGCCGGCCTGCACCGCCATGAAGTCGCCACAGTGCGTTCGCCGATCGACCCGTTGCTCCCCGGGACCGTGCTCCCCGGGACCGTGCTCGCCGAGAACATGTTCGCCGGGAACATGCGCGACGACAACGAGCACGCCGAGCGCGACGACACCGTCGACGGAGGTCATCGGGGCGGCGGGAATGCGCTGCGCCGGGCGGCGTGGACCGACGAATCGCCCGCCCCGTTCGTCGTGATCCCGCCTCCGCCACCGGCTTCTGTCCCCAAGCGGTCTCCGCTGTTGGCGATCTTGCTCGGGCTGGCGTTGGTCGCCGCGGCAGCATTTGCCTTTCTCTGGCACAAGGCGACCACGGACAAAGACGCCGTCGCCAAGCAGGTCGCCAGTTCCCAGACACAGCTCGTCGACGCCTCTGCCAAGGCAGCGGCAGAACTCGCAGCGGCGAACAAGGCAGCGGCTGATGCGGCCGCGAACTCCGCACAGGTGCTCGCCGCTGCCAGGGCGCAGGCCACGGCCGATGCCCAGGCAGCTGCGGCCAAAGCGCAGGCAGACCAGGCTGCAGCTGTCGCCAAAGCCGCCGGTGATGCGCAGGCCGCCGCCGCAGCCGCCGTTGCCAAGGCTGGCACCGATGCGCAGGCGACGCAGGCGGCGTTGCAGGCAAAACTCGATGCATCCAACACCGCGCTGACCGCTGCTCAGGCGAAGGTCACTGCCTGCACAGCCGTCAACGACGCCGTCACGGCGATGATCCCGGCGCTGAACCAACTCGTCCTCCTCCGCAACGCTGAATCCAGCGGCGACCAGCCAACAGCACAGTCGCTGTTGGCGGCATTCAATCTCGACGCATTCAATGCCCAGGTCGCCACCCTCAATACCGCTCAAGCCGCCTGCCGCGGGGCGTGACCGGCGGGGCGCTCAGCTGCGCTGGTAGTTCGGAGCCTCTTTGGTGATCGTCACGTCGTGCGGATGGCTCTCGGTGCGTCCAGCGGCAGTGATCTTCATGAAACGGGCGTTGTTCCGCAGGGAATCGAGCGTCGCCGCCCCTGCATAACCCATCCCTGATCGCAGCCCACCGACCAATTGGCCGGTGACGTCGCCGAGCGTTCCCGAGAACGGCACGCGCCCCTCGATGCCCTCCGGCACGAGTTTGCGTGTTCCCGTGCCAGGTCCCTGCCCGCTGGCGTAGCGGTCGGCACCGAGGCCCTGCATGGCCCCCAGCGAACCCATACCGCGATAGCTCTTGTATCGGCGTCCTTCGAACAGTTCGAGCTCGCCGGGCGCCTCCTCGGTACCGGCAAGCAGGGAGCCGAGCATCACCGTTGATGCGCCGGCAGCCAGCGCCTTGACGACGTCACCGGAATAGGTGATGCCGCCGTCGGCGATCAGCGGGATGCCGAGGCGGCGCGCTGCCAGCGAGGTGAAATGGATTGCCGACAACTGCGGCATGCCGGCACCGCTGACGACGCGTGTCGTACAGATCGAACCGGCCCCGACGCCGACCTTGACGGCGTCGGCACCGGCATGATGGAGCGCCTCGACACCCTCTTCTGTCACGACGTTCCCGGCGACGACCGGCAGTGAGGGCCACGACGACTTGATCCGCTCGATCGCCTTGATGACCCCGGCGGAGTGCCCATGGGCGGTGTCGATGGCAATGGCGTCGACACCCTGGGCGAACAAGGCTTCGACCCGCTCTTCGAGGTCGGCTCCGACGCCGACGGCAGCTGCTACGCGGAGCCGTCCGCGCGAATCACGGCTGGCGTTCGGGTGATCCTGGCGCTTCTGGATGTCCTTGACGGTGATCAGCCCGACCAACATGCCTGCTTCGTCGACGAGCGGCAGTTTCTCGATGCGATGGCGCTGCAGGAGTGCCTTTGCTTCGTCGAGGGTGGTGCCGATTGCAGCGGTGACGAGCGAATCGCTCGTCATGAACTCGCTGATCGGCTTGGCATAGTCAGCGGCTGAACAGAAACGGATATCGCGGTTGGTGAGGATGCCGACGAGCAGGCCGTCGTCGCTGGTGATCGGAACACCGGAGAAGTGGAAGCGGTTCATCAGCGCCTCGGCGTCGGCAAGCGTGGCGGTCGAGCGCAGCGTGACCGGATCGGTGATCATGCCCGATTGCGAACGCTTGACGCGTTGCACCTCTGACGACTGGTCGGCGATCGTCAGGTTGCGGTGGACGACACCGATGCCGCCCTCGCGGGCAATGGCGATCGCCATCGGTGCCTCTGTCACCTTGTCCATCGCAGCCGACACCAGCGGTACGTTGAGTTCGATATCGGCAGCGAACGTCGCCGATGTATCGACCGTTTCCGGCAGCACATCGCTGTAGCCGGGGACGATGACGACGTCGTCGAACGTCAACGCCTCGAAACGGTTGAAGAGTTCGGCACGTGAAGGCGATTGCTGGCTCATGAAGTGGTGGGCTCCTTACGGGTGAGCGGCTTGGTCCGTCCGGCCGGGACTGAACGGGACTGCGGCGGGATGGTCGGCAACTGGCGTGACACGAGAAACGGGTGGGAGCTGAGCGACGGTGCGGACGAGCAGATCGTGTTCGGCGAGATGCATGCGATCGGCAAGTTGCTCCAGTGTGTCATCCGGGAAAATCGGAACCTCTGTCATCGCCAGAACGGGACCATCGTCGATGGCTTCGTCCGGCACGAGGTGCACCATCAGACCGGTGTAGTCACGGCGTCCCGCCACGGCGTCGGCGTAGGCCCGCTCGATCGAATGCAATCCCGGGTATTCACCAGGCAATGCGGGATGGAGGTTGACGACATGATCGGCGAAACGGTCGAGGAAGGTACTCGACAACAGTCGCATCCACCCCGCGAGGATGATCCAGTCGGGGTCCGCTGCGGCGACCCGGTCGGCGAGACGCTGATCGACGTCCCGCCTCGATTCACCGGGCAGCTTGGCGATCACCTGATGGGCGATGCCGGCGCGTTCAGCGCGGCGCAGCGCTTTGGCGTCGGGCTGGTCGCTCACGACGAGCACGACATCGCCACTGATCTGGCGCCCGCAGGCGTCGATCAGTGCCTGCAGGTTGCTGCCGTTGCCGGACGCCAGCACGACGAGACGAACCGTCTGCGTCGCAGCAGTGGTGTCGCCCAGCGCCGGATCGACGTGGTCAAGCTGGGCGTTCACTGCCGGCCCAGATCGGCAAGACACCCGACGCGCTCTCCGAGTGCCGTGGTGCGCCCGGCGAGTGCTGTGACGTGCCCGGCGAGTGCTGTGAAGCAGGGACCGGCGTCGTCGAAGTGACGAGATTGACGTGGCGGTTACCGACGGTGACGACTCCGATCTGCCAACTCGTCTCCGCAATGGCGGACTGTACCTCGGCGAGATCTTCCGGCGCGACGACGACAACCATACCGATGCCCATATTGAGGCTGCGGTGGCGTTCCTCGGTGCTCATGTTCGGAGTCAGTTCGGTGACGAGTTGGAACAGCGGAGGGACAGGCCACGAGCCGAGCCGTATCTCTGCAGAGGTCGCCGGTGGCAGGACCCGCGGCACGTTCTCGATCAGTCCGCCACCGGTGATGTGCGCAAGCGCCTTGACCTTGCCGGACTTCAGTACGTCGTCGAGCACCGGCAGATACGACCGGTGGGGCTGCAGCAACGCATCGACGAGCGGACGGTCGAGGGGGGACGGCTGGGCCTCGAGCGGGATCCACTGGAACAGTTTGCGCAACAGCGAATAGCCATTGGTATGCGGTCCGGATGAACTGAGGCCGAGGAGGATGTCGCCGACGCCGATATCCGGTCTCGGCAGTAGGTCTGCGCGTTCGGCGACGCCAACAAGTGTGCCGGCGACATCGAACGCACCCGGCATGTAGACCCCTGGCATCTCGGCGGTCTCGCCTCCGAGGAGTATGCAGCCTGCAGCCTCACAGGCTTCGGCCATGCTTGTGACCACTGCCGCAACGAGGTTGGAGTCGAGCGAAGACGCAGCGATGTAGTCGAGGAAGAACAGCGGCCTGGCGTTCTGCACGAGCACGTCGTCGATGCAATGGTTGACGATGTCCGTCCCCGAGACCCACGGGCGACCGGCGCGGGCTGCGAGCTCGACCTTCGTACCGACTCCGTCCGTCGAAGCGACGAGGACCGGCGCATCGTACGCCTTGAGGGCGCTGACGTCGAGTGTTCCGCCGAAGGCGCCGATCCCGGCGAGTACTGCGGGGGTATGGGTCCGTTCGACGGCCACCTTGAGCATCGAGACGGCGCGGTTGCCCTCGTCGATGTCGACGCCGGCAGCTGCATAGGTCGAGAGTCCTGCCCCGATCGCCCGCCAGCCGATGTCTGCCCGTACGTACTTCCCGTCGAAATCGATGCGGTCGAGTGTTGCGTAGGCGGCGTCGCGGGCAGCGCCGAGATCGGGGCCGAGCCCGGTGACAGCGAGCACGCGGCCGCCAGATGTGCGGATCGCACCGTCGTGATCGGCACTGGTTCCCGCATGGAAGATCAAGACGTCGGAAGGGACGGTGAGCGGGAATGTGATCGGCGACCCGAGTACCGGCGCAGACGGGTAACCGGCGGTGGCGGCGACGACAGCGCACGCCGATCCGTCGCAGATCTCGATGGTGTGGGCGTGCAATGTCGAATCGCAGCACGCCAGGGCGAGTTCGACGAGATCGGAACGCAGCAGTGGCATGATCGCCTGGGCTTCCGGATCACCGAAACGGCAGTTGAACTCGATCAGCTTCGGCCCCTGTGGCGTCAGCATCAAGCCTGCATAGAGGACCCCGATATAGGGAGTGCCGAGCATGCGGAAGTGGTCGATCACCGGCTGTACGAACGTCCGCGTCAGTTCGTCGGCGGCGAACGGGACGACCGCCGGCGCAAAGGCACCCATACCACCGGTGTTCAGACCGATGTCACCCTCGCCGATGCGCTTGTGGTCCTGCACCATCGGCAACGGCAACGCGGTGGTGCCATCGGTCAACACCAGCAGCGAGCATTCCGGACCGTCGAGTCGTTCTTCGAGCACGATCTCGCCGCCACCGGCGAGCAGATCGTGGATCGCCTGCTCCGTGGCGATGGCGTCCGTCGGGACGATCACGCCCTTGCCAGCGGCGAGTGCCGATTTCTTGACGACGACCGGTCGGTTGAATCCGCCCCACCAGGTCAGCGCATCTGCTTCGTCGGTGAAGGTGTTGTAGATCGGCGAAGGGATGGCGAGCTCGGCAGCGATGTCTCGGGCGAAGGCCTTCGACGATTCGATCCTCGCCGCCAGTTGCGACGGCCCGAACGTCTTGATCCCCTTCGCCCACATGGCGTCGGCGAGGCCGAGTTCGAGCGCAGATTCCGGCCCGACGATCACGAGGTCGATCTCTTCGGTGACGGCGAAATCGACGAGCGACTCGACATTGGTCGCTTCGATGGCGACGGTGACGCCGGGGGTGCCGGCGTTGCCGGGTGCCACGTACAACTGTGTGCACAGCGGCGACTGCAGCGTCTTCCACGCCAGCGCATGCTCGCGTCCACCGCCGCCGACGATGAGGATCCTCATGCGAGCGCGCCCTCGAACGCCAGCTTGGCTTGTGCCTCCTCGACCGGAATCGGATAGCGCCCGGTGAAGCAGGCGTTGCAATAGCCGTCCCTGCCGGGATCCGATACACGTCCGACGGCACGCATCATGCCTTCGAGTGACAGGAAGCCGAGCGAATCGACTCCGACCAATTCCCTGATTTCCGGCACCGACAGCCGGGCGGCGACGAGATCCTGATCATGGCCCATGTCGACGCCGAAATGGCAGGCATGGGTGATCGGCGGACAGGTGATCAATAGATGAACTTCGGTTGCGCCGGCGTCGCGGACGAGTTTGACGAGCGGTCCTGCGGTGGTGCCGCGAACGAGTGAATCGTCGATCATCACGACGCGTTTGCCTGCCAGGTTCTCGCGAAGCGCGTTGAATTTGAGGGCGACGCCGCGCTCGCGCATCTCCTGTGTCGGTTCGATGAAGGTGCGGCCGATGTAGCGGTTCTTGATCAGTCCGTCGTTGTATTCGATGCCACTGCGCCGCGAGTACCCGACGGCGGCAGGGATCGAGGAGTCCGGCACGGGAATCACGACGTCGGCTTCGATCGGATATTCGTCGGCGAGCGCCTCACCGAGGAGTTGGCGCACGCTGTGCACGCTACGGCCATCCCATACGGAGTCCGGACGGGAGAAGTAGACGAACTCGAACGTGCAGTGCGACTGTGTCGCCGCTGCAGTCAGCGCCTGTCGCCGGTGCATTTCTGCACCCTGCAGCGTGATGATCTCGCCGGGTGCAACCTCGGAGATCTCGACGCAACCGAGCGTCTCCAGGGCGCAGGTCTCCGACGCCAGTGCGTGACCGCCGGATGGCAGTCGGCCGACGGACAGCGGACGGAAACCCCAGGGGTCACGCACGCCGAGTACGCGGTCGGCGGCCAGCAATGTCAACGAATACGCGCCCTTCCACGCCGGTATGGTGCGTTCGAGGCGTTCCTCCCACGTGCGGCCACCGGCGGCTGCGAGCATCAGCATCAGTACTTCGGTGTCGGACGATGCGGTCAGCCCGAAGCCTTTCGACAGCAGTTCGTCGCGTAACGCCGGGGCATTGACGATGTTGCCGTTGTGGGCGACGGCAAGCGGTCCGTGCATCGTCTCGACCATGAACGGCTGAGCATTGCGTGCACCTGGCGCGCCGGTTGTCGAATAGCGGGTATGGCCGATGGCGTGATAGCCGGTCAGCGGGGCGAGCGTTTCGGGGGAAAACACTCGCGACACCAGACCGGTGTCCTTGTGGACGCGGGCGCGATGGCCGTCGCTGACGGCAATGCCCGCACCCTCCTGGCCGCGGTGCTGCAGCGCGTACAGACCGAAGAAGGCCAACTGCGCAAGGCCGTCGCCGTGGGGCGTCGAGACGCCGAGCACGCCGCACTCGTCGTGCGGGTAGTCGTCGATCTCACTCGTTCGCTCGGCTCGTTCCTCGCCGTCACTCGTTCGCTCGACTCGTTCCTCGCCGTCGCTCTCTCCGTTCGCTCGAGTTGCGACGAGCGGCTTCGCCGCGCTCTTCTGTTGACGGCGGCCGGCAAGCCGGCCAGCGCCGTCGGACGAAGGGGCTATCGCCCCCTCGAACTCCCCCGACGGAGTCGGTGAGCTCAACGTGCTCCAACCGGTCTGCGTCGCCTCGACCGAGAAAGCAACATGCTTAGACATGGCTCAGTTGGGATGCGTCGGCGTCGGTGACCTTGGCGAATTCCGTCTTGCGGTAGTCAGCGAGTGCCACTCCGATCGCCGGGTCGACCAGAGCGAGGATCTTGGCAGCGGCAATTGCCGCATTCACCGGTTCGAGGACCACCAGCGGGGCGACATCGCTCGGCATTCGCAGGCTCGACCACACATCTTCCGGCATCGACAACGGCGGGCAGCTGATGACGGGAGCCGTGACCGCTGCATCGACGAAAGCCGAGAGTGCGTTGGAACGCCCGGCGATGGTGACCCATACCTTCGGGCGCGGGTCGGCTTCGTACTGGTCGATGATCGCCAGCACATGTTGGGGGGTTTTGTGGGCGGAGCCGATGCGCTGTTCGACATCGATGCCGAGTTCGGCGGCCGTCTTTGCGATCTTGCCGGCGTGGTCGAGGTCGCTCGCTGATCCCATGAGGATGACGAGGACGGGGCGCACTGCGGTCGATTCGTCGTGCTCGGTCACAGGATGCCCGCTGCCGTGAGGGTGTTGACGAGCCGGTCGCCGATCGGATACGTGCCTGGCTCGAAGCTCGTGCCTGTCAGGCGTTCGTAGGCGCTGGCGTAGCGACGGGTCGTTTCCTTCCATACCTCGTCCGGCAGCGTCGGCGGTGTGCCGTCACCCGTGTATCCGACGTCGGCCAGCGCTCGGCGGATGACCTCCTTGTCGAGGCTCTCGGGCTCTTCGTCGTCTGCAAGTCGCTGTTCGTAGCTGTCTGCCACCCAGAACCGGGAAGAGTCAGGCGTGTGGATTTCGTCGATCAGCAGGAGTTCGCCGTCGCTGCCCAGCCCGAACTCGTACTTCGTGTCGGCGAGGATCAGGCCGGCCTCTGCGGCAAGTTCCTGACCACGGACGAACACCGCAAGTGCTGCGGCCTGAACCCGTGCCCACAGTTCCGGATCGACGAGCCCCTGCTCGGTCACCTCGGCGACGGTCAGCGCTTCGTCGTGGGCGCCGGCTTCCGCCTTGGTCGTCGGCGTGATGATCGCCTCCGGCAGTTTGGTGTTCTTCTGTAGGCCGTCTGGGAAGTCGTAGCCGTAGATGGTGCGGGCGCCATCGGCGTAGCGCTTCCACAGCGACGTCGACGTCACGCCGGTGATGTAGCCACGGACGATGACCTCGACCGGTAGGGGCGTCGCGTTCCTGGCGACCAGTGCGTTCGGGTCGGGGAGCGAGATCACATGATTGGCGACGATGTCGGCGGTCTGCTCGAACCACCATGCGGCGAGTTGGTTGAGGACCTGGCCCTTGTAGGGGACACCGTTGATGATCCGGTCGAACGCCGACAGCCGGTCAGTGGTGATGAACAACCGCTGCTCAGGATCCGGCAACGCGTAGGAGACGCGCACCTTGCCGATGCGCGGGTCAGGTAGCGGAAGGTCGACTTCGACGAACGGAACCGTGGACGGCCCGGTGTGGTCCGTTGCTGGAACCGCTGTCGAATCCTTGGTGTCGGTCATAGAGATGCTCCGGAGTGCTGGTAGGGAGAGTAGGGAGATTGGAGGGCCGACGCCGCGTAGGCGACGCCGTGCTGAAAGAGCGTGAGTCCGAGGCCGCTGTTGTTGCCACGCGTGAAGAGAGGGTGCTGACGGGGAACGATGTGGTTCTCGGGATGCGGCATCAGGCCGAGTACGAGACCGGTGTGATCGGTGATGCCGGCGATGTCGCCGCGTGAACCGTTGGGGTTCGTGCCGACGTAGGTCAGGGCGATCTGGTCGTTCGCGTCGAGTGCTTCGAGTGTGGCGTCGTCGCAGGTGAAGCGACCCTCGCCGTGGGCGATCGGGCAGTCGATGTCTTCGGTCAGTTCACGGGTCCAGATACAACGCTGCGACTTCGCAGCGAGGCGGACCCAGCGACATTCGAACCGTCCGGAATCGTTGGCGCCGAGGGCGGCCGTCGATCCACTGCCCGGAAGCAGGCCGGTGCTGACGAGCGCCTGGAACCCGTTGCAGATGCCGATCACCGGACGTCCGCTGTCGACGAATCGGGTGAGTGCATCGCCGAGGCCGATTGTCAGTTCGAGCGCCAGCAGGCGGCCGGCGCCGAGGGCGTCTGCGAACGAGAAGCCGCCGGCGACGACGAGCATCTGGGCATCGTCGAGTACGTCGGGATGGGCCAACAGGTCGTTGATCAGCACGGTGCGCGGTGCGGCACCGGCGAGGCGAAGTGCATCGGCGACGTCATCATCACGGTTCGTGCCTGGCCCACGGACGATCGCTGCGACAACGGTCACGATGCGTCTCCGATGAACGCAGACCGCAGAACATCGAGCGACACGTTTCCGACGCCGTTGATCGACAGCACCGGCTCGGCCGTCACCGATCCGAGGACCGTCAGATGCTCGTCGAGCAGCCCATGGAGATCGACAAGCAAACCAGGCTCGACCTCGAGGATGAGGCGGCCGATCGATTCGGCGAACAACGCCGTGACGTGGTCGTCGCCTGGGAGCGTGTCGATGACCGCACCGAGGCATCCGGCGATCGCCATCTCCGCCAGCGCCACTGCCAAACCGCCTTCGCTGCAGTCGTGCGCCGAGCGGATCAGACCGGCTTGAATCGCCTGATGGATCCGGCGGTACCGGGTGGGGGCGTGCAGATCCGGAGCGGGAACGACACCGACGGAGGCGGAAATCCCGGCGGCCCCTGTCGGAATTCCCTGGACGGAATCGAGGTGGCTGCCGGCAAATTCGTCGGTGGTCGATCCGACGAGCACGAGCAGGTTGCCCGGTGTCTTGAGATCGGGTGTCAGCACCTTGTCGGCGTTCGGGACGTGACCGATCGCCGTGATCACGAGCGTCGGTGGGACGGACGTCCTGGTTCCGTCAGGTGTCAGATACTCGTTGTTGAGCGAGTCCTTGCCGCTGACGAACGGTGCCTTGAAGGCGAGCGAGGCATCGACGCATCCGCTCACGGCCTCGACGAGGTCGCCGAGCGTCGATGGTCGTCTCGGGTCGCCCCACGAAAAGTTGTCGAGCAGGCAGACCATATCGGGATCGGCACCGGCGACGACGATGTTGCGCATTGCCTCGTCCACGGCCGCCCACGCCATGCGTTGCGGGTCGTAGATCCCCTGCCACGGGTTGACGCCGATACCGATAGCGAGTCCGAACGAGTCGGTCGGGTTGGCAAGCACGACGCCGTCACCAGGTCCGTCGCTGCGTGCGCCAACGAGCGGGCGGACGATCGTGGCACCGCGGATCTCGTGGTCGTAGCGGCGGATGATCGACGCTTTGGAGGCGATGTTCGGATGCGCCAGTAACGCCAGCAGCGTGGCGATCGGATCGGCGACGACGCGGCCGAGAGGATCGCTGCGGTTCGGGGTCGGCAGTTCGGCGATCATCGAGCGGCGCGGCCGCCCGTTGTGCAGGAAATCAGCGTCGATCCTGGCGACGACCAGCTCGTCGAATCGCACGACGATCTGGCCGTCTCCGGTGAACACGCCGATGTCGGCGAGTTCGACTCCATGACGCCGGCAGAGGGCGTCGAGTTGTGCGACCTTGTCGGGACGCACCGACATGACCATGCGCTCCTGGGCTTCGCTCAGCCAGATCTCCCACGGTGCCAGATTCGGGTACTTCAGCGGTGTCAGTGAAACGTCGACGTTGGCGCCGACGATCTCTGCCATCTCGCCGACGGCTGACGACAGCCCGCCGGCACCGCAGTCCGTGATCGCCGTATAGAGCCCGTTGGCGTCACGGATGACGTCGATGAGCAGCTTCTCGATGATCGGATCGCCGATCTGCACACTCGCACCTGCGACCTCGCCGGTCGATGCGTCCATCGAACGGCTCGAGAACGTCGCCCCGCGCAGTCCGTCGCGCCCCGTGCGGCCTCCGAGCACCACGACGCGGTCGCCGGGATGGGGACCGTCGAGCGTCGGTCCATCGGTGGCGACACCGATACAACCGCAGAAGACGAGCGGGTTGGCGGTGTATCCGCTGTCGTAGAGCACGGCACCGGCGATCGTCGGAAGTCCGATCTTGTTGCCGTAGTCGGCCACGCCGGCGACGACCCCGGCGCGGATGCGACGCGGGTGCAGCACGCCGTCCGGGAGTTCCGCCGGCGCGAGATCTGCCGGGCCGAAGCACAGGACGTCGGTACAGGCGATCGGCAGGTGGGCGGTGCCGAGAATGTCGCGGATGACCCCGCCGACGCCGGTGTTGGCGCCGCCGAACGGCTCGACCGCCGACGGATGGTTGTGTGTCTCCGCCTTGACGGCGATCGTGCGGCCAGGCGTGAAGCGGACGATGCCGGCGTTGCCGACGAATGCCGACACGAGGAACGGAGCGGCGATCGTATTCGTCGCCTGGCGCAACTGTTCGATCAGCGGCGTCAGGACGGCGCCGCTCGAATCGGTGATCGTCGCCCTGAACGTCTTGTGCGAACAGTGCTCGCTCCACGTCTGGGCGAGCATCTCCAGCTCGACGTCCGTCGGTTCGCGCCCGACACCGGCGAAGTGCTTCTGCACGACGAGCAGTTCTTCGGGGTCGAGCGACAACCCGCGCTCGGTGTTCAGCGCCTCCAACTCGTCAGAACTGAGGCCGATGACCGCCACGGTGTGATCACCGGTGACCGCCACGGTGTGATCACCGGTGTCGGACTCGGTGTCGGACTCGGTGCCGACGGGCGTGACGTCGAGATCGCTGCTGGTCACTGAATGGTTTTCTGCCTTCGGGGCGATCTCGCCGACGGCCCACGACTCGATCACGGCGTTCGAGAGGAGTCGGCGGACCAAACGATCGATGTCCTGTTCGTCGAGGTCACCGCCGATCTCGAACCGCTTGCCGGTCGCTGCCGACACCACCCGCAGCCCGAGTCGCCTGGCAGCATGCAATACCGCCCCGGCGGCAGCGTCGGTGACGCCCGGATGCAGCATCGTCTCGATCACATGAACCTGCGGATCCGTTGCGGGGGTTCCCCAGGTGCCGGTCTGCAGCAGCGGATCGATCAACAGGCGCTCGATCTTGGCGGTCGTCGCCGGATCGAGGTCGCCTTGCAGAAAGACGATGTCGTGTGCGACCAGGCGCGTCACGTTGGGCAGACCGAGGGCGTGAGCATCGGCCAGCAGCCCGGCCGAACGCGAATCGCGTCCCCTCGGGGTGATGGTCACACGTGCGCGCACGCCCGGGAATCCCTCCGCTGGATCACCCAGTCGACCGTAGCCAGTCGGCGGATGGCCCCCGCGCAATTGAACGAAAAATAAACGTCTGTGCCGGATAACGCAGGGCCGGCTCCGGGCTGTGGCATCGTGGGCAGGTGAGCCGATTCGACGTCATCGTGATCGGCGCCGGGTCCTCTGGGGTGGTGCTGGCCACTCGGTTGGCAGAGAGCGGACGATCTGTGCTGCTCGTGGAGGCGGGCCCGAACCAGACCGGAACTCAGGTCCCGGCCGGTATCGCCTCGAGCAACTTTTTCGACGCAGCGTCTGTTCCCGGCCG
This sequence comes from Actinomycetes bacterium, assembly GCA_025356335.1. GTDB lineage: Bacteria > Actinomycetota > Acidimicrobiia > Acidimicrobiales > Ilumatobacteraceae > JANXUF01. Next base: position 42,964 of record JANXUF010000078.1, on the reverse strand, counting down.
GGTGTGGCCCGGGCAGTTGGCACGCAACACGCCGACATCCGGGCTTTCTCCCTACAGTCGCGGGCTCGGAGTCGGCGGATCGTCTTCGATCAACGGGATGATCGCCTATCCCGGGATTGCAGATGACTACGAGGGGTGGGAACGGTCCGGTGCGTTCGGCTGGGGGTGGAACGGCCTGTCCCCGTGGTTCACCCGCACGGAACTGGTCCTCCATCTGCCAGGGCAGGCGGAGATCGGCCCGCTCGGGCGGGCGCTGATGTCGGCGCTGCCAGACCAGGCTGCGCCGACGATGCTCACACGGTTCGCCGACGGACGTCGCGCCGACGTCGCCGCCGCCTACCTCGACCCGCCGCCGGACCGGCTGCGGGTGCTCGCCGGGAGTCCGGTGACACGGTTGCTGATCGATGGCCGTCGCGTGGTCGGTGTCCACCTGAGCAGTGGCGACGGCAGCAGTGACGGGAACGAACACCATGGGGCACTGGTGATCGTTGCCACCGGGGCGATCGGGTCACCGCTCCTGCTCCTGCGCTCGGGGATCGACACGCCTGGCGTCGGCGACAACCTGTGCGAACATGCCGGGATCGGGATTGCACTCGAACGCCCGACGCCCGCACCGAGCGAACCGGCACCGGACGATCCGGAGCACGACGGAGTGGACGTCGAAACCACCGATCAGGATTCGTTGGCGATCGCCGTGGTGGCGAGGATGAGTTCGGGGGAGGAGGCGGCCGATCTCCAGTTGCTGGCATTGGAGCACCTCGGCCGAGCGGTGCCGGACACGGCAATGCTGCTCCTCGGCCTGATGAAGACGTACTCCCGCGGCACGGTCCGTTTGGCGGCGAACGGCCACGACGCCGACATCGATCTCCACCTCCTCGACGACGAGCGCGACATGCGGCGATTGCGGTCCGGCGTCGATCAGCTGGCGGCGTTGCTGCGCCGCGAGCCGTTCAGGAGATGGTCGACGTTGACACCACTTCCGCAGTCGGACGATCAACTTCGTGACGGTCTCGGTGGTTACTACCATGCGGCCGGAACATGCGCACTTGGCACGGTCCTCGACGGTCAGTGCCGGGTGCGCGGGTACGAAGGCCTTCGGGTGTGCGACTCCTCGATCATGCCGTCACTCCCGCGAGCCGGCCCGCATTTCACGGTCGTGGCGATGGCCGAACGTCTCGCAGCCATGATCGCAGCCGACCAGGAATGAAAGCTCGAGCCGTCGTTTCCGGCTGAGCTCACCGACCTCGTCGAACATCATCCTGTTCAGGCGGTCGGCTTCGCTTTCTTCGACGGTGCCTTCTTGGGTTTGGCTTTTTCGACGCGACCAGCGCGCTTGGAGGCTTCGGCTTTCTCGGCTGCCGCTTTCTTCACTGGCGCGGCGTTCTCGGCTGCCGCTTGCTTCGACGGCGCCGCCTTCTTGGCAGCTTTCTTCACTGGCGCGGCTTTCTTCGACGGCACAGCTGTTGGCTCCGGCACCATTGCCGTCGGTATCGAGACGGTGTCGTCGTCGGCAGGGATCGTCGCCAGCAGATCGGCCATTGCCTCGTGCAGCAGATCGGTGATCACCCACAGGTCGGGCATCAGTTCACGGCAGGAAACGAAACCGAAATCGAGGTTGCCGTTGTAGCTCTGCACCGTCATGTTGAGGCCGAGGCCGTCCGTGATCGTCGACACCGGGTAGAAGTGCTTCAGTTCAGCGCCTGCGGAATACAAGCGGTGGTTCGGGCCCGGGACGTTGGAGATGATCACGTTGAACGGCGGGTTCATGCGATCGGCAATGCGCAGGCGGCTGGCGAGACGCATCGCTCTGGCGGCGATCGCCGGCGGAGCGAACTGGCCGAAGTCGGTCAACACCTCGGCAGGAATCGTCTTGACGCCTTCCTTGGCGGTGTTCATCGAAGCGGAGATGATCTTCAGCCGTCGCAGCGCGTCCGGCTCGTTCGTCGCCAGGTTGGAGAGCAGTGCCGAGACTCGGTTCTGGTAGACGTCGGTCTCGTCGCCGGTGCGGATGCTGACGGGAACCATGGCGATCAGCGGTTCGTCCGGCAGACAGTCGTGGATCTCCAGGTACTTCCGCAGCGCACCGGAGCACAACGCCATCACCACGTCGTTGAAGGTGACGCCGTGAGCACGACGGATCTTCTTGGCCTCGTCGAGCGAGATCGAAGTGAACGCAAAACGCCGGTGCGGCGTGATCGTCCTGTTCCACGGAGTATGCGGAGCCTGGGTCGTGGGCAGCGCCGGTGCTCGATCGAGGTCCTCTGGGATGTCGCCTCGGAGGCGTTTGCGCATGATCGAACCCAACAGGCCCGGCATCGGTTGAGCCGCAACATCGGCGAGCGCCCGCAGTCCGCCGTTCTGGCTGGCAGCTGCGAGTTCACGGAACGCCTTGATGCTCTGGCGAATCACCTTTTCCGGACGGCGGAGGAACTCGCCGGCGGTGATGCGCAACATCTCCTGATCGGTCGGGATCCTGTCGGGGATCCACTCGGCGGGTTCTCCGTGCGGGCGGTACTCGGAGTCGACATCGAGGATCGCCGCCAGCATCAGCGCGCCGGCAGCACCATCGATCGTGGCGTGATGGATCTTCGTCAGCTGGGCGATGTACTTGCCACCCTCGACGCCCTCGATGACGTACAACTCCCACAACGGGCGGCTGCGGTCGAGCGGTCTGGCAATGATCCGGGAAACGACGTCTGACAGCTGCTCCGGGGTTCCGGGCGGCGGCACGGCATGGTGGCGCACGTGAAAGTCGATGTCGAAGTTCGGGTCCTCGATCCAGTAGGGCAGATCCATGCCGAACGGGACCTCGACAAGGCGCCGGCGGAACGGCTGCAACAGGTCGATGCGTTCGAGGATGATCTTCTTGGTGACCTCGAGCCCGCCACCGCCCGGCGCAGTCGACGGGTCGTAGATGTTCAGCGACGACACATGGCCGAAGTTAGACGCGGATTCCATCGTCAGGAATCCGACGTCGGTGCTGCTGAGTTGTTTCATCGCCGGTCAGACTATGACATCGCGATCCCGCTATGACAACGGACACACCAGCGAAGGTGGAGCGTCGAGATTCAGGCGAGCCTCGGCAGTCGCCCCCTCGAGCAAGACCGGATGCCGGTTTGGTGCTAGTGATGACCCATGAGCGAAGGTGCCACGGACCGATGGACGTACACGCTCGGCCTGCACGATGTCGGCAACGGTTGCTTCGCCTACATCCAGCCGGACGGCGGATGGGGTTGGAGCAATGCCGGACTGATCGTCGCCGACGGTGTCTCGCTGCTCGTCGACACACTGTTCGACCTACGGCTCACTGCCAACATGCTCGAGTCGATGGCAGGCGTCACCCGGCAGGCGCCGATCGGCACGCTCGTCAACACCCACGCCAACGGCGATCACTGCTACGGCAACGAACTGCTCGCCGATGCCGAGATCATTGCCTCGACGGCAGCTGCAGCTGAGATGGCCGAGGTTCCTGCGGCGATGATGGCGGCGTTGTTACACGCCGATGGCGACGTCGGCGAGCTGTTCCGCAGTTTCTTCGGTGAGTTCGACTTCGCCGGCATCGTCGGTCGATCGCCGACCAGTACGTTCGACGGACGGCTGAGCCTGGATGTCGGCGGTCGCGTCGTCGAGTTGATCGAGGTGGGTCCGGCGCACACCAAGGGAGACGTGATCGTCCACGTGCCTGCGGCGCGCACCGTGTTCACCGGTGACATCCTGTTCAGCGGTGGCACCCCGATCGTCTGGGCCGGGCCGTTGTCCAACTGGGTTGCAGCGTGTGATCTGATCGCTGATCTCGACGTCGAGACCGTCGTTCCGGGACACGGCCCGGTCACCGATCTGAGTGGGGTAGCGGCCTCCCGCGCCTATCTGGCATTCATCGACGAGCAGGCGACAGCCTGTTTCCGCGACGGCGTCGATCCGTTCGACGCAGCCCAGGAGATCGCCGCCAACGGTCTGGGCCTTCATGGTTTCGACCGCTGGGGGGAACGTGGCCGTGTCGCCGTCAACGTCGAGGCCGTCTATCGCCAACTCGACCCTGCGCACCGCTCTCCTGACATCGTCGAGCAGTTCCGCAGGATGCGGCAGCTGGAGTCTGGTCGCTAGCCAGTCCGGAATAACTGTCCTTGATGTTGTATATTAGGTTCACCTAATGCTAGAACATGGTGCGTGATCCCCACCTTTGTGATCGGGCTGCGCGAGGGCGTCGAGGCCTCGCTCATCGTGGCGATCGTTGCAGCATTCCTCAAGGCCCGCACCGGTTCGGCGCACAGGGGCCCGCTGTTGTTCGGCGTCGGCTTGGCGTCGGTGCTGTGCCTCGGTATCGGCATCGCTCTGCACCACGCCGAGGACTCGCTGCCGCAGCAGAAGCAGGAGGGCCTCGAAACGATCGTCGGCCTGATCGCACTGGCGATGGTCATCTGGATGATGTTGTGGATGCGTCGTCATGCCGTTGACGTCAAGCGTTCGCTCGAAGCCGCTGCAGGGACCGCGCTCGAAAATGGTTCGACGCGCGCACTGATCCTGATGGCGTTCCTCGCTGTGCTCCGCGAGGGTCTCGAGACCGCCGTTTTCCTCGTCGCCGCCACTCAGTCATCGACCAACGCCAAACAGGCGACCCTCGGGGCGATCCTCGGCATCGTCGTGGCCGTCGTCGTCGGCATGCTGCTGTATCGCGGCAGCGTGAAAATCGACATGGCGAAGTTCTTCCGCTTCACCGGGGTCGTGTTGGCACTCGTTGCCGCCGGACTCGCTTCGCTCGCACTGCACACCGCCCACGAGGCCGGCTGGTTCAACAGCTTCCAATCGCAAGCCGCAGACCTCACATGGCTGGTCGAGCCGGGCACCATCCGGTCGGCGCTGCTGACCGGGATGTTCGGTCTGCAACCGAAACCGACGATCGGTGAAGCAGCCGTCTGGCTCGGCGTGGCCGCAGTGCTGATATCGATCGTCCTCTGGCCGGCCACCAGCACCCGTTCCTCGGCCCCGACCAGTGCGGCACGAGAACCGGCGCGCGCCTGACCGCCCACTGGTTCTCCCACCTGACCCCCGGATATCCCGTGAACAAAGGAAGTGTTCTATGCGCCGCGTCGCAATGCTGATGGTTGCTGCCCCGATTGCCACACTTGCAGCCTGTGGATCGAGCAGCAGCACCGGCTCCTCTGACAAGACCGCTCACGTTCTCGTGTCGATCACCGACGAAGGCTGTTCGCCGGCCGAGCTCACGACGCCGGCAGGACCGACCACCTTCGACGTCACCAACAAGGGTGCCGCCGGCGTCACCGAGTTCGAGGTCCTCGACGGCACGAAGATCCTCGGCGAGGCCGAGAACGTCGCTTCTGGACTGTCGGGGAAATTCACCCTGACGCTCAAGGAAGGTTCGTTCGTGACCTACTGCCCCGGCGGCACGAAAAACGAAAGAGGCGTACTGACGGTCGGTCCCGGCGCTGCCAGTCCGGCGACCGCCGATTCGACAGCGACGGCACAGGCGGCGGCGGTTGCCGCCTATCGTGCATTCGTCGAGCGCAAGACGGCGTTGCTGACGACCGACAGCAAGGCGTTCACCGATGCGGTGCGCTCCGGCGATGTCGACACATCGAAGTCGATGTTCGCCTCGGCCCGTGCCCCCTATGAGGCGATCGAGCCGGTCGCCGAGAGCTTCGGTGACCTCGACCCACTGCTCGACGCCCGAGAGGGCGACGTCCCGGCGGATCAGTGGACCGGTTTCCACGCCATCGAGAAGCACCTCTGGGTCGACGGCGCGATCACAGACGCCACCAAAACGCTGGCAACCGGCCTCGACGCCAACATCGCCACGCTGGTCGCCCTCGTCAAGACCGTCGAACTGGAACCGGCGCAGATCGCCAACGGCGCTGTCGAGTTGCTCGGCGAGGTGTCGAGTTCGAAGATCACCGGCGAAGAGGATCGCTACAGCCACACCGACCTCTCGGATTTCGAGGCCAACGTCGAAGGTGCCTACGAGGCCTATCTCGCCGTCAAACCGATCATCGCCGATCGCGCCTCCGGCTTGGATACCGAACTGTCGAAGCGTTTCGGCGACGTCACCGACAAACTGAAGACCTACAAGACCGGCCGGGGCGGCACGTACATTTCGTACACCGCGCTCACACCCGCCGACACCAGGGCGCTCGCCGATCTCGTCGATGCGCTCGGCGTGCCGTTGTCCAAGGTTGCAGCGGCGGTGGCCTGACGTGATCACGTCGTGGATTGGTGCGTCATGAGTTTGTCCCGCCGCCGGTTCCTCACCGGTGCCGGTGGCACGGCCGCTGCGCTGGCGATCGGCGCCGGATGTTCAACCGATTCCGGGCCTGCCGGCGCAGCAGCACGCCCGGGAAGCACGACCGTTCCATTCGAGGGCGAACACCAGGCCGGGGTGACGACCGCGACGCAGCAACGTCTGCTGTTCGTCGCCTTCGACGTCCTGCCCGGCACACAACCAGCGGATCTCTCGTTACTGCTGCAGACCTGGACGACGCTGGCGCGACGGTTGACCCAGGGGCAGACAGCAGGGAACACAGCACCGGCCGGTGGTGCTCCGCCGGACGACAACGGTGAAGCGCTGGGCCTCGGGCCGAATTCGCTGACGATGACGTTCGGGTTCGGCCGTTCGCTCTTCGTCGCCACCGACGGCACGGATCGCTTCGGACTCGCGGCGAAACTGCCGGCGGCGCTGCAGGACATCCCGAGCTTCGGCAGTCTCGATGTGCTCGATCCCCAACGCTCGAACGGCGACATCGGCGTGCAGATCTGCTGCGACGATCCGCAGGTCGCCTTCCACGCCGTGCACCACCTGGCACGGACTTCCAAGGGCGTACTGACGGCCAGATGGAGCCAACTCGGTTTCGGACCGTCATCGTCGACGTCGACGAAACAGACGACACCGCGGAACCTGATGGGGTTCAAGGACGGGACGAACAACCTCAACGGCGAGGACCGGGCAGCGATGACCGAAGCCGTCTGGGTCGGCGCGTCCGACGGTCCCGCATGGATGACCGGCGGAACCTACCTCGTCGCCAGGCGCATCCGCATCCTGCTCGAGGTCTGGGATCGAGCGAGCCTCACGGATCAGCAGACGACATTCGGGCGCAAGAAGTTGAACGGTGCACCGCTGAGCGGTTCGACAGAGTTCGACGACCTCGATCTCGACAACAAAGATCGTGACGGCGTGCCGACGATCCCGCTGACGGCGCATGTCCGTCTCGCTCACCCGACGACGTCAGGCGTGAAACTCCTACGCCGTGGTTACAACTACGCCGACGGTATCGATGCGGTGACCGGCCAACTCGACAGCGGCCTGTTTTTCATCGCCTTCCAACGCAACCCGGCAACGCAATTCGTCGAACTGCAGCAACAGTTGGCACACGTCGACGCGCTCAACGAGTACATCAAGCACACGTCGAGCGCGCTGTTCGCCGTACCACCCGGCGTCGCCGCCGACGGCTGGATCGGACGGTCGCTGTTCGAGTAGCTGCCTGATCGGGCGGCAACTTGATCAACGAGCCCGCCGGCGCTGCTCGGCTGGCTCAGGCATTTGTCGACTCCGATGCCGACTCGGTGGTTTCCGATCTCCACGGAACTGCCTGGTTCTTGTCGAACCGCTTCTTGGTGCGCTTGGCCTCGTCCTTCGGCTTCGTCTCTCTTCGCACGACGAGTCCCCAGCCGATAGCGGCACACAGTGTGAAGAAGAACCATTGGCATGCATACGACAGGTGCGGTCCGTTGTCCAGCGTCGGCAGTTCCACAGGCGCGAGGTCCCCGTCGTTCGTTTCGCCGCTCTGTAGGACCAGCGCGTGCTGCGCTCCGTCGAGAGCAGGGATCGGGCGGGTCGCTTTCGTCGGCTCCGAACGCAGCCAGCCCCGCACCGTCACGGTGCCGGCCGGTGGCAGCGGTCGATCCCTGTCCTCGGTGGTGAAGCCGCGGACCACGAGGATCGTCGTGCCGTTCGTCAGCTTGAGCGGCGAGAGGATCTGCCAGCCGCCGCTGACGGCAACCCGGCCGAGTACCGGTTCGAAGGTTCCCGTGCCTTCGACCCGGGACCAGTCGAGAGCAGCCTGATCATCGAGATCAGCCTTCGAGGCGTCGATGGCGGCGATCTTCGATCGACCGATGACTTCGCTGTTGAAGGCCTCACGTTGATGCAGACGGCGGAGCTGCCAGAACCCGAGGTTGATCATCAGCACCATCAGCCCGACGATCAGCAACGTGAAAAGGATCCACTTGGGCTTCGCCAGAAACCGATACATCGCTGTCAACGGTATCGCCTCCGGTGCCGCAAGCGCCGTGCGGCCGGGGCCGCCGGACAGTGATCGGGGAGTCGCTGTGCGACAGGTGCTGCGAGTGTGGCAGTCTTGTCCGGTGAGCGTTGAACTACCGGATTTCGCCATCCCACACCGAGAAAAGATCGAGTGGATGATCGAGACCAAGGGCTGGGCGATCGAGCCGGTCGAGGCTCGTCCTGAGGTCCAGCCGCCGGTGCCTGCGTACGCGTACACGATCGGATTCCCGGCGGCATACGAGTTTCCCGATATCGCCATCTTCGGGATGGTGCCGGCAGCAGCGAACGGACTCGCCTCGTTGGTCGCCGATGCGCTCGCCGGTGGCACAGAAATTCCGCTGGGAGTGGAGCTCGTCGGCCTGTTGGACAACGAGTTGCGCTGCGTCTTCGCCCCAATCGCCCTCGACGAATGGGGCCCGTTTTTTTCGACGTCGCTTGCCTGGTACAAGGACCGCGCCTTCGACATCGTGCAGTTGCTCTGGCCTGACCGCAACGGTTTCCTACCCTACGAAACCGGTTTCGACCAACGCCTACGCTTCGCCCAACCCGTCGTCGGCGACGCGCTGGTGTAACGGGGCAAGGTCGCGGTTCTCGTTGAGCTCGCCGACGAGTTCGTCGAGTGCACCGTCATCGCCACGTCCCAGACGTGCCCGCTCGGCGTCTGTGAACGGTCCGGCTAGCAGCAACTCGTCCCAGCTTGCGTGCGGCATCTCGAGTACTCGCCTCAGCGCTGTCGTCAATGCCCCGATCGGGTCGATGTCGTAACGATCGAGCAGTGCCTCCACGTTGCGCTTCGTCAGTCTCATCGCTGCGCCGGCGTCACGGTGTGGGGATCGGTCGATCCTGCATCGCCCATGCCATGCCGTGTTCGTTGAGCAGATCGAGGTACGGCACAGCGTCGAACGCTTCGGGACCGAGCACGCCGGAACCAGACCACGCCTTCGTCGCCAGGAGCTCGAGGGCGACGACCGGGTTCACCGCGGTCTGCCAGACGACGGCTTGGTGACCGAATTTCGCCATCGTCCACTCGTTGTCGACAACGTGATAGAGGTACGTGCAGCGCCGCGAACCGTCGACTCCGATGCCTGTCACGAGCGAACCGGCGCAGGTCTTCCCGCTCATCTGATGTCCGAGTTCTGCAGGGTTCGGGAGCACGCTGGCGACGACGTCGCGTGGTGAGACCTCGACCCCACGGACGCTGACCGGCTTGGTGCTGTCGAGGCCCAACTTGTGCAGCGTCTCCAGCACGTCGATGAATTCCTCTCCGAGGCCGTACTTGAACGTGACCCGGGCGACATCGATCCACGTCGGCATGAGGATGACCTCTTCGTGTTCGACGTTCACGCATTCGAGCGGCCCGATGCCCTCCGGGAAGTCGAAGACCTCCGGTTCGCTGAACGGTGCGGTCGTGAACCAACCTCGAGCCCGTTCGTAGATGATCGGCGGGTTGAGGCACTCCTCGATCGTCGTCCAGATCGAGAACGTCGGAGCGAATCCGCCGGAGCCGGCGATCACCAGGTCTGCACCGTCGCGTACACCGATCTCGTCGATGCGTGAGAAGAGATGGTCGGATGCATAGCGGGCGAACACGTCGGACAACCCTGGTTCGACTCCCATGCCCACCAATGCCAACTGTCCGTTGGCGTTCCAGGCATCCGAGGTGGCGAACTGGGCGTCGCCGAGCTTCACGCCGGTCTGGTTGTACGGGTCGGTGGGATGGGGGGTCGACATGTGCATCGCCATGTCGATGTAGTGCGTACCCGCCTCGAAGGCGGCGTCGTAGATCGGCGGGTTGAATCGTGGATCGCAGGCATTGACGATCACGTCGGCGTGGCAGTAGCGCACCAGATCGACGATGTCGCCGGTGTTCGAAGCGTCGACCCGCGTCGCCACGATGCGGGCGTTGTCGGCCCTGTGCGCCGCCCGTTCCGCACGGCCGAGGTCGATATCGCCAATCGTCATGTGCTCGAAGAACGTCCGTCTGCCGGCGATCGAGGCCATTGCCGCTCCGACGCCGCCGGCACCGATGATCAAGACCCGCATGGGGCCACACCCTACTGACTGATCAGTCAGTACCGGTGAACGGTCGCCCCGCGCTGTCGAAGCGAGGGTCCGAAGGGAATGCCGTTCAGGGCAATACCGTTGCAAGGTGGCAATGGACGACTTCGATCTGATCATTATTGGCGCCGGCTCGGGAAACATGCTCATCAGCCCGGAGATGGACAGTTGGCGGATTGCAATCATCGAACGATGGACATTCGGTGGCACGTGCCTGAATCGCGGATGCATCCCGTCGAAGATGCTCATCTTCCCCGCAGATCGTGCCGCGGAGGCTGCAGATTCGTCGTGCCTCGGGATCTCGACGTCGTTCAACGGTGCCGACTGGCCGGCGATCGTCGACAGGGTGTTCGGACGCATCGATCCGATCGCAGAGGGCGGACGTCAGTACCGGCATTCGAACCCCAACGTCACCGTCTTCGAAGCGGACGCACGTTTCGTCGGCGAGCGCCAACTGAGCGTCGACGGACGCGTGATCACCGGTAAGCAGGTCGTCATCGCCGCTGGGGCGCGCACGTTCATCCCGCCGGTTCCCGGCCTGGACACCGTTGCTTTCCACACGAGTGACACCGTTCTGCGTTTGGCCGAACTTCCTCGGCATCTGGTGATCCTCGGCGGTGGATTCATCGCCGCCGAACTCGGTCACGTCTTCCGGTCGCTCGGTTCAGCGGTCACGATCATCAACCGCAGCGAGCACCTGCTGTCAGCTGAGGACCACGACGTGTCGGAGGGCTTCACCAAGATCGCCGCCGAACGGTTCACCCTGCACCTCGGCGCACAGGTCGACCGTGTCGAGTCGACCTCGGCGGGCGTCGCCGTGCATGTCAGCGACGGGTCCGGTTCGCACGTGGTCGAGGGAGACGTCTTGCTCGTGGCGACGGGGCGCCATCCCAATGGGGACCAACTCGACGGGGCACTCGCCGGCGTCGACGTCTCCCCGTCAGGTGCCGTGCTGGTCGACGAGTTCGGCCGCACATCGGCGCCAGGAGTGTGGGCGCTCGGCGACGTCAACGGCCGGCACCAGTTGAAGCACATGGCCAATGGGGAGGCCAAAGTCGTGCGCCACAATGTGCTGCATCCGGACGACCTGCGGCGCTTCGACGCCAGACCAGCGCCACATGCGGTGTTCACCAGTCCCCAGATCGGTGCGATCGGACCAACCGAGCGGGCGCTGCGGGGGAGCGGTGCCGATGTTCGTGTCATCACTCAGTCGTATGGTGCTGCCGCCTACGGATGGGCGCTCGAGGACACGACCGGCTTCGTCAAGCTGATCGGCGATCCGAAGACCCGGACACTGCTGGCTGCACACATCTTCGGCCACGAGGCGTCGATCCTCGTGCAATTACTCGTGCAAGGAATGCATCTCGGTGCGACGGTCGACGAGATGGCCAACGGTCAGGTCTGGATCCATCCGGCACTCAGCGAGATCGTCGAGCAGGCATTGCTGTCGCTGATCGAAGCCTTCGACACCGAGGAAGTCTAATAGGCGAAGGCCCGACGTTCTGAGCCGATACTGGCCAATTCACTGATGCGTTTGGCGAGATACGGCGAGAAGTTGCCGCGATAGCGGCGCTGCAGTTCCGGGAGCATCCAGTCGTGACCGGTGACCTTGTGGCGGCACAACGCAGCGCCGCACTGGCACTCGAACTCGTCGAAGTCGCTGCCTTCGCTCATTGCGTAGTCGAACGTCAATTCCTCGCCGACGGCGATATCGCGCATCGCCACGAGCATCGAGGCACCGCTGATTCCGCAATTCGGGTCGCAGCGATGATGAATGCAGTCGGACGGGTCGATGCCGATCGAGACGAGGAAGAGGTCCTCGTCGATCTGCAGCGCGAGGAAGGCATCGGCAGGAGCCATCGTGTCGACGTAGGCGCGCGTGACGACTCGTCCGCCGAACGCAGCAACCGTCTCGCCGGAGCGGATCGGGGCGTTGGCGAAGCACCCGAGTTCGCCGGTCAGGCGCTTGTCGATACGTGCATGGGGGGTCAGATAACTCGGTTGCATGTCGTGCACCTCCGTTGGTGGAACACTGCCCCGCTGGCGATCTGGTCGAGGTCGGCATTCATCATGCCGACCGCCGGTCGATCTGTCTACTCACTGACGAGTCAGTCAGTCGAGTTCGGTACCACGGCCGGTCATGACGGCAAACGGCTAGGTTTTCGACGTGGACTGGAACCTTCGCAGCTGTGCACGAGCAGGTCACGCGACCTATGCGGTCGACGAGCCGGCGCTGCGGGCCCGGTTGACGGTCGCCACGCCGCAGGGTGACTCGTGGCGATGCCTACGCTGCGGCGACTACGTTCTCGGCGAACCATCAGGTCACGGTCCAGCCGATGACGCCCCGGTGCTGCTGCGCGGCAAGGCGTTGCGCTCGGCATTCGTCCTGCGCCTGTTGGCGATCGAGCGTTTCGTGCGCGGTCTGATCGTCGTGTTGTTGGGAATCGCCGTGCTGCAGCTCAAATCGAGCCAGGTGAGCGTGCGCGATGTCGTGAACCGCGATCTCAGCGCACTGAAACCGTTCTTCGACCAGATCGGCTGGAACGCGCAGGACTCCGGCCTCGTCCATTCGATCGAGAAGGCCATCAACGCCAAAGGCTCGACGCTCACCCTCGTTGCGGCGTCGTTGCTGTTCTACGGTGCGCTGCAGGTCGCAGAAGGTGTCGGACTGTGGAAGATGAAGCGTTGGGGGGAATACTTCGCCGTCGTCGCGACGGCCTTGTTCCTGCCGCTCGAGGTCTACGAATTGACGGAGAAGGTCACCCTGTTACGCGTCGCCGTGCTGGTGATCAATGTCGGCGCGGTCGTCTATCTGCTGTTTGCCAAGCACCTCTTCGGCCTGCGCGGTGGCAAGGCGGCGTACGAGGCAGAACTCCACGAGGAATCACTGCTCGAAGTGGAGCACTCTGCAGGCACTGAACTGCTCGAAGTGGAACACTCGGCGGGCACCGAACGCTCGGCGGGCTCCGGTCATGACGAGACGATGCAGACGCCGACGGCGACGAGTCCTGATCCCGTCAACGCTCCCTTCGACGGAGCGTCACCGAAGACCGACAGCGTGCCATCAGCGGAGACAACCACGTAGCCCTTGCCACTCGGCGTCGCGGCGATGGCGACGGGTGACCTGGCAACAGCGCCGCTCGGGCTGCCGAGGGCCGGCGCGTCCCCGAAGTTCGACACTGCGCCATTGGACAGCAGTACCCAGTACCCCTTGCCAGACGGCGTGGGGGCGATATCGATTCCCTTGGCGCCCTTCGGTGTGGGGCCGCCCAGTGCCGGTGCGTTTCCGTAGTTGCGCACACTGCCGTCGTTCATCAGGATCCAGTAACCGCCGGCGGAGGGTGTGCCGATCAGCTTGCGGCCGTCGGCCATGCCTTGACGCCTCGGCGAACCGGCATCCTGGGCGTCACCGAAATGATAGACGCCTCCGCCCGACGTGAGGATCCAGTACCCCTTCCCGCTGGCGGTATAGGCGATGTCGACGGCGTTGCCAGGGCCTTTGCCGCCGATCGTGCTCAGCACCGCCGCACCGCCGTACCCGTAGACGTCGCCGCGGGTGTTGAGTGCCAGGTACCCGACGCCAGATCGAGCACAGGCAATCGACGCCGCCGTCGTTCCGACCGGGCCGCCGAGGCTTGTCGCTCCGACACTCTTGACGATCCCGTTACTGCTCAAGACCCGATAGCCGACCACACCGGACGCTGCGGGCGTCTTGACGATCGTCTGCGCACCACCTTCTGCGCCGACCGCTGTCGGGTTCACGGGCCCTGGATTCCCGAAGAAGCGAGCGACCTTGGGATTGTTGATCGTCAGCGCAGGCCATGTACCTGCGAGCTTGGACACCTGTTTGCGAATTCCAGGCAACATCGAATAGAGGCCGCCTCCGGGGCAGGCCGTCACGCCGATGTCGCGATGTCCCGCAAGGTTCGGGGTTCGGCGGATGATGCCACCGTAGAGCGGGACGTAGACATCGTTGGCGGTGACGTCGATCTGATGACGGCCGGCCTTCCACGCCAGCAGTGCGGTCAGGCTGGCCACGGCGGCAGACGTCGGCTGGTGATTGCTGAAATCGCCGATCAGCACGACGCCGCACGAGCCGCAGTTCATCCCCTGCGTGTGGCCACCGACGACGCCCCAGCCGTCCGTGTCCTCGCCGTTGTGCAGTTCGCCCGCGGCGTAGTTCCTCGCCCAGCGACCTTCGTAGATCGTGCCGAACTGGTCGATAATGAAGTTGTAGCCGACGTCGTCGTACCCTCGGGTCACGACGTGATACTCGTAGACCTGCCGGACCGTCGACATCGGGTCGGTGGCGCTCGTCGGGCTGGCGGTGTGGTGCACGACGAGTTTGCGAATCGGGGCAAAGGCACCGATATTCGTTCTGAGCGATTCGTCGGCACCCCACTGTGCCCGCGTGACGATCGGGGGTGCTGGCGGGCCACCGAGATTCAACGGCGCGACACTCGTCGCCCACGGCACGCCGGCGGCGTCAGGGGCGAGCGAATATGGGTTTGGCGGAGAGACAACAGCAGCAGGTTTCGAGGTTCCCCTGGTCGAGGTTGCCCTGGTCGAGGTTGCGTTGGTGGTCGTCGTCCGGGGCGTGGATTTTCGTGTCGGCGTCGATGCTGTTGCAGCCGGAGTCGCTGTTGCCGCAGGCTCGACGATCTGCAGATGGGGGAGGTCGCTGCCCAGCCCGACGGTCTCGAAGGGATAGGTCGGCGCGGCAACGGCGCGCATCGACTCACTGAGGATCGGAGCGGCGATGGCGGCGAGACCGCTGGCGATCAATCCTCGGCGCAGCAACGTACGTCGATCGAATCGGCGACGGCGATACTCGTCGAGTTGCTCGCCGACCAGCGGGCGAATCAGTTCGAGGGGTTCTCCAGCGACAGCGGGGAGTTCGAGGGCCAGATCTTGCGATTCGGCTTCACACAGTTCGCACATGGGCGGCCTTCCACCAGCGCAACCCCGTTCCCGCAGACCTGGGAACCTAGCCGGACGATCGTCCAGGATTCCCCGATGTCACGCGAAGGACACCAAATCGGAATCTCGCTCGTTGGATGGTCATCCAGTTGATATCGTCTCGAACTGCATCGAGAGTGGCTGTTCACCGAGCAATCGGAGAGCAGCCCGGCAACCTGGGTCGGAAGCCCCAAGGTGCCTCCCGGGTTCACCCGGAGATGTGGTCGAGCAGGACCATCGACGCCGTTCACGGCACCGATGACCGGCATGGCAACGAACGCTTCCGCTCTTCGATGCGAGCCAGAACACGCACAGACGTCCGTCTGCGCGGTGACCGTCAGCCGCCTGTGGCACGCTTGCAGAGAGGAGTCAACCGATGCGCACTGCTTACCGTCGAGACCCATTTCCTGTGACGGGTGCGTGGATGCCTGGCGATCCGCCAGGCCATCGACAGTTCCTCACCATCGCCAACGATCGCCCGCTGGTGCTCGATGGCGGCGGAATCCTCGCCAACGTCGTGATCGCCTACGAGACGTGGGGGCATCTGAACGCCGACGGCACCAACGCCATCCTGCTCTGCCATGCATGGACCGGCGACAGTCACGCTGCCGGGAATCTCGGCGTCGGCCACGCCGGTGCAGGTTGGTGGAACGGGATCGTCGGGCCGGGAATGTCGATCGACACGAACCGCTGGTACGTCGTCTGCGCGAACGTACTCGGCGGCTGCCAGGGCTCGACAGGACCGTCGTCGCCGCATCCGCAGGACGGCGAGGCCTATGGGTCCCGCTTTCCGGTCATCACGATCCGCGACATGGTCCGTGCCCAGGCGCGCCTTGCCGATCACCTCGGCGTCCGTTGTTGGGCGTCGGTGATCGGCGGGTCGATGGGCGGGATGCAGGTGCTCGAATGGGCGATCACCTACCCTCAGCGTGTGCGTTCGATCGTCCCGATCGCCACCACTGCCCAGGCTACGGCCCAGCAGATCGCCTGGGGTGCCATCGGGCGGCGGGCGATCCGACTCGACCCCAAATGGCGTGACGGTGACTACTACGAAGCGCAGCCTGGCGACGGACCGCACGAGGGGTTGGCGATCGCCCGCATGGTCGCGCAGGTGACGTTCCGCAGCGACAACGTCTTCACCGACCGTTTCGGACGCAACCTCGCCGACGGGGCGCACTGGGGCAAGGGCGAGTCGTTCGACCTGTGGCAGCGGTTCGAGGTCGAGCGCTACCTCGATCATCACGGCGACAGGTTGGTCCGCCGATTCGACGCAAACAGTTACGCCGTTATCGGCAAGGCGATGGACCTCCACGACGTCGGGCGCAGCCGCAACGGCGTCGTCGCTGCAATGAAACGGATCTGCGTACCGACGCTCACGTTCGGTATCTGGAGCGACATCCTCTACCCGAACTATCAGCAGCGCCAGATCAACGAGATGCTGACGGCGCAGGGAACGCCGTCGACGTATCTCGAAATCGATTCGCCGCACGGGCACGACGCCTTCCTCATCAACCTCGACCAGATCAGCGCCCCGCTGCAGAACTTCCTCGACATGGTGGACAAGACATGACCGAATTCGACCATCCAGACACCGTTGCCATCCGCTCAGGCCGCAGCGCAAACGGTACGGCGTTGAACGCACCGATCTGGCCGAACGCCGTCTGGCACACGCCGACGCTGGAATTCGCCCGCAAGGCATCCGCCGGCGCGCGGGCCGGCCAGTTGTACGGGCGCTATGCCAACCCCACGGTCAACGCCTTCGAGGAGGCCATCGCCTCGCTCGAGGGCGCAGAATCAGCACTCGCCTTCGGCTCTGGCATGGGGGCGATCGCCTCCGTCGTGTTCGCGCTGTGTTCCCACGGGGACCACATCGTCGCTCAACGACACATCTATTCCGGAACGCAGATGCTGCTACAGGGACCGTGCGCGCGCATGGGGATCGACGTGACGTGGGTCGACGGCCACGAGCCAGGCGCGTTCGCTGCAGCTGTCAGGCCGGGCAAGACGATGCTCGTCTTCGCCGAATCACCCGCCAACCCGCAACTGTCGCTGACCGATCTCGACGAGCTCGGAGCGATCCGCGGACCGTTCACGCTGGTCGATTCGACGTTTGCCACGCCAGCGCTGCAGCAGCCGATCCGCCATGGCGTCAGCCTCTCGTTGCATTCGGCTACGAAGGGGATCGGCGGGCACAACGACCTGACGCTCGGTGTGGTGTCGGGGGAGAAGGACCTGATCGACGACATCTGGCGCTACGGCGTGCTCCACGGGGCGACTGCTTCCCCGTACGACGCTCACGCAGCACTTCGCGGCATTCGGACGTTGCCGATCCGCGTCGCCCGCCAGAGTTCGACGGCGCTGGCATTGGCCGAGGCACTGATCGTCCATCCGGCGGTCAAGGCGGTCAACTATCCCGGGCTGGCGACGCATCCGCAGCACGAACTCGCCAAACGGCAGATGAGCAGCTTCGGATCGATGATGAGTTTCGACCTCTGCGGAGGCCTCGATGCCGGTCGACGCTTCGTCGAGAGCGTCCGATTGGCGGTGATGGCGTCGTCGCTCGGCGGTCCCGAGACGCTCGTGTCGAGCCCTGCCAACTCGACCCATGTCGGGCTCAACCGTGACGAACTGGCGGTTGCCGGCATCACACCGGGGATGATCCGTGTCTCCGTCGGCCTGGAGCATCCCGACGACGTCGTCGCCGACTTCGTCAACACCCTCGAAAGCTGTATCGGCAGTTGACGGCCCTCCGGGCGGGCCTTCGAGGCCGTCGTTTCGGCTCGTCGTCTCAGATGTCGACGACGATCTTTTCGAGTTCGGCGACCGCCCGGGATTTCGCCGGGACCCGGATCGCCAGAAAGTCGCCGTCCCGCTGGCCGACGAGCAGGAAGACGGCTTTTCCGTCGGTGTCCGTCGCCGCTCGGTGATCGACCTCGTAGCGGGCAAACGGTTGGATGCGTTTGCCGAGGCCACGCGCCAGGACCCGCACGGCCGTGCCGTCGATCGTCGCCTTGACTTCGCGCCAGTGACTTGCGTTGCGGCCACTCTCGTCGATGTGCTGCACCTTGGCGGTGAAGCGGGTGCCGTCCCTGGAGACCCAGTGCGGCTCGACCCGCCGCGAGTACCACAGCAGCCCGACAATGACCGCCAGGATGACGACTGCCTGAAGCGGTGCCGGTAGAGACAGAGCAGTCATGAACAACGAGTGTGCCCGAACATCGAGTCACTGCGACGTCACCACGACCGTGTGCGGATCTCGCCGGCGTTCCGGCGTTTGAGGTTGGCGTCGAACGCGCCGAAATCGGATGCGATCTCGCCGCCGAATGGTGAGAAAGTCCGCACACCGTCGGCCATACTGTTCGATCGTGCTGTCCGGAACCATCGCCGCTCACCTTCCCTCGTCGTGGGCAGCATCCGGTTTGTTCACTGCGGCGATCGACGACACGTCGAACACTCGCAAACTGCAGATCATCGCTGGCGGGTTGGCGGCGCTCGGCGTCTTCCTGTTGTTGTTCACCGTCTGGTTCTGGCGTTCGAGCCGCGCTGATCACGGCGCCCTCGGTCCGTTGGAAGTCATGGGCGCACGCCGTTGGCGTCGAGCGCCGATGAACGAACAGATCAACAAACTCGACGAGATGCGTCCTGCCGGCGCATTGGCGCTCGCCGGCACCGATCGACCGCCGGTCGACCTCGCCGAACTCGTCGCCGGGCATCAGTCGTCCACGCCGGATCGTCGCGGCGGGGGCTTCTCCGATCTTGTCGATGGTGAACCGCAGTCGTTGGTCGCCCCGGTCGACGAACCGTGGGCCGGAGACCTCGAGGAACTCGACGGACCCGAACTCGATTCGCTACTCGACGGCCACACTGATGGCGCCGGTGGACCTGTGCCGGAAGCCGACGCCGAAGA
This sequence comes from Actinomycetes bacterium, assembly GCA_025356335.1. GTDB lineage: Bacteria > Actinomycetota > Acidimicrobiia > Acidimicrobiales > Ilumatobacteraceae > JANXUF01. The sequence continues at coordinate 23,747 of JANXUF010000078.1, read as the reverse complement.
CGGAACGGTGTTCGAACCGGATCACTCCATCCGTCCCGTCTTCGTTGACGCAGACGAGCCCGCCATCCCCGGACTCGCTGGCGTTGTCGAGGCAGCGGGAGAAAACACGGCAGGTGTTCCTGAAGGAATCGCCGCTGACCCCGAGTCTGGTGTTGTCGAGTCTGGTGTTGTCGATCGTCTTGCAAGCGACGTCCAGCCCGCCGAGGAGGTCGGGCCGATGTTCGAACCGGCGCTTGACCCGACCCCGCCCGGCCCCCTTGCCGATGTCGCTCCACTGGATCAACATGCGCCGGTCGTCAGTGGTGACGGGTCGCCAGCGGAGACTGAGCGGATAGACGAAGCGGATGCGACGACAACCGGTCTTGGCGAGGAAGGAGAACCGGCCGATATCAGCATGGCCGGCGAGGACGTCGGCCCCCACGCCGGCGGTGCGGAGTCGGTCGGTGTCAGCAATGGTTCACGACCTGCCCCTGCCCCTGTATCGACGTCGAGCGCCGTCGATGCGGGACATCCCCACGACGCTGGCGATGCCCTCGCAGTTGCGCTGTCTGGGGCAGAATCCGATGAGGATGACGAGTTCGATCCATCGAAGGAATTGGCCTTTGGTCCGGTGGAATCGGCGAAAGCTCTGCAGCACGCCGGGCCGGTGACCGACTCGTTCAAAACGCCTCGGTGGCGTCGATTCCGGCGCTGAAATCCGCAGTATGCGCCGTGGCGACGGACGTCGCAACGCTACGGTGACAACGATGGCTACGTTTGATGTCGAAGCAATGATCGCCCGGTTCCAAGAACGCGCCAAAGCGGTCAAGCAGCGCCCGCTTCCGCCGGTGGCAGGTGCCGAGCGCACGCAGTTCATCAACCAGGCGAAAATGGACTTCCAGGACTTCGCTATTGTCGGTGACTCGGTGGCGACACTGGAGGACGGCATTCTCGTGCTCCGAATCGATCTCCGCCCACCGGCGACCGCCTGACCCCGTCGCTCGCCACGGTTCAACCGCGGCCGACGAAACCCGGCAAACGGGGTTGCCGGGTACGAGGGAGTTGATAACCTGTGGTGCCCACGCGGAAGTGGCGCAGTGGTAGCGCATCACCTTGCCAAGGTGAGGGTCGCGGGTTCGAATCCCGTCTTCCGCTCCAAAGAATCCCCAGGTCAGAGGCCATTTTCAGCGGCTCCCTGGTAGGCGGGGAAGAACGCCAAGTCCGCGTCAGGTCCGCGCGTGAATGCAACCCGCAGAAAAATCGCACGGAGCCGTGGCACTCGTTGGGTGGTGTCCCCACAGAAGTCTGAATAGCCATCGATCACGCGCCGAATTGCGCTCAGTCGGGGACGAGTCCGCCACACCGTTTACGGCCGGCACCTCGACAACGAAGCGTTCGCAGGTTTCGCCTGGCGTGAACCTCTCGAGCTTGTCAGCAGCTGAGACCGGCCGGACGATTACTGCTCCGTCGATGGATTTGGCGAGCGGCATCTCCGAGCGCAGCGGTGAACTCATCCGTCGGCCGGCGCCGGGAACTCGTCGTCGATCACGCTCCGCTGTCGATAGTCGCCTCCGGCGCCGGGGGTTGATTCGCTCAATTCTCTACGAGCGTCGAATTTCTGTCACGTCCTTGTGACGGCAGGAGCCAGACGTGCCCCTTCTGTCGGGTTGAGACCGCCGACGTTGTCGCGATCGACCGAGCCGCTACCGAGGAGGCCTTCGACGTGGATGAATCAGCTGTCAGCACTGTCCTTCCGGCGGAGCCGGGCCACCCGGCTCCTGGCAGGTACCTGACGTGGGGAAGCCGATTCTCATTGGTGTGCTCCGAACGGCGCCAGAGGATTCTGGCGCGTTGGATCACGCGGCTGCAACGCGCAGCGGACTCTGCAGTCATTTGAGAGAAGACATCGGAAAAGTTTTCACCATTTGGGCCGTCTCGCGCTCGTTGGTTCTTGAGGGATGTCACGAATTCGAGTTTTTGCAGGCATGCGTTGTGGAGGTGGTCGGGGATGAGATCGAGATGCGAGTCGTGTGACACGGCGTCGATGTACATGACGGTGGAAGAAGCAGCAAGGCATCTGCGGATCGGGCGGACGTTGGCGTACCGGCTGGCGCGCGAGTACCTGGCGACTGGCGGTCGTTCCGGCCTGCCGGTGATCCGCGTCGGCAGACTGCTGCGAGTTCGTCGTTCCGATCTCGAGGCATCGGCTCACGTCATCGCTGAGCACCACACCGCCGTCACACCTACACCGCAGTCAGCAACGGCTCCGGTCAACTCTCCCGTTTCGAAGGCACACGCACGGCGTAGCGCCTCGACGGTCGAGCAGCCCGCGCTCTTCTCGGCATAGGCGACCTCGATGAACCAGCCCCTCCCTCCGATCACCTTCAACCCCAATTCGACAGACGGGTGCACACCCCACGCACACCTCGATCCGGAGAGTTTCCGGTGACCGTCCGGGTGACGACCCTGAAAGGCGTCGACGCAGGCGTCTATTACGTGGAGCAGTTGCCGAACTACTACCTCGATTCCGGCGAACCACGAGGCATCTGGTCCGGTCACGGCGCACACACCCTCGGCCTCACCGGCGAAGTCGACGACGACGCCTTCCTCAATGTGATGGCGGGGATGCGCCCGGACAACCCGGACAGGTACCTCGGTGGCCGGTACAACGAGAAGTCGGCTCGTGGGTTTGACGTGACGGCGTCGGCGCCGAAGTCGGTGTCGATCCTCTTCGCCCTCGGCAACCCGGTCGTGCGTGGCAAGGTTGTTGCGGCGCATGATCGTGCGGTCGGGGCGATGGTCGGGTGGATCGAGGATCATGCACACACCCGTTACCGTATCGGTGGCCAGATCTCTACCGTTGACGCCGAGGGGATCATCGCTGCGCAGTTCCGTCAGCACACGAGTCGTGCGTTGGACCCGCAGTTGCATACGCACGTCGTCATCCCGAACCGAGTGATGTCACCCGACGGCCGCTGGCTCGCCCTCGACGCCCGACTCATCAAGCTGGATCAACGAACCCTGTCAGCGCTCTATCACGCGACGTTGCGTGCAGAGTTGACGGCGATCCTCGGCGTTCGTTGGGAGCAGCCGGAACGGGGGATCGCCGAGATCGCCGACGTCCCCGAAGGGCTGCGTGCAGAGTTCTCCACCCGCACTGCGGGCGTGTTGGCGCGAGTAGAGGAGAAGCTCGACAGGTTCGTGGAGACGATGGGTCGGGAGCCGACCCCGAGGGAGCGGTGGCGCCTGGAACGTGAAGCCGCCGTCGACTCCCGCCCGGCGAAGCCGAAAGGCGTAGACGCAGAAATGTTGCATGAGACGTGGGCGGATCAAACGAGGGCGTTCGGTCTCGAACCCGCCCAAGTCGTCGCCGGTGCGGTTGGGCACGTGCGACGACTCAACGGCATCACCGAACACGAGACGGCAGCAATCATCACCGGGGCGCTCGTCAACATCTCTGAGAAGCAGTCGTCGTGGCGCCCGACGGAGTTGACGCGTGAACTCGCCGCGCTCGTCCCGACCGACCTCACCTGGTCCGCAGAACGGCTGGTCGCGTGGCTCGATCAGCTCACCGAGCACGTCGTGCAGAAGTTGTGTGTCGACATTTCTCGCCCTGTCGGGCCGAACGACTTGTTGCGTAAGGATGGTCGTCCGGTTACGGAGTCTGTTGCTGATCGTGCGTTGACGGTGCAGTCGATCTTGGATCAGGAAGCGATGCTGATCGAGTGGGTCGATCGCCGCCTGCGCCACGACGGCTTCGACAACCCCGACGCCCCCAGCCAGTCCGCCCTGTCCCTCAACCCGGCACAAGCCAGCGCCGCTGCGGCGGTGGCGGGCACGGATGATGTCGTGTTCGTCGTCGGCCCCGCCGGCACCGGCAAGACGACAGCGCTCGCTCCGGCGGTCGAGCAGCTGCGTGCTGATGGTCGTGCCGTGTTCGGTGTCGCTCCATCAGCGACGGCCGCCGAGGTGTTGGGTGCGGAGACGGGGTTGGTGGCGGACACGCTCGACAAACTGCTGATCGAGCACCAACTGCACAGGCCGCCAGATCACCGCTATGACCTGCCGGCGGGTGCGACGGTGATCGTGGATGAGGCGGGGATGATCCCGACGCAGAAACTTGCCGAACTCGCCGCCCTCGCCGATGTCAGGGGGTGGCGTGTGGCGTTGGTGGGGGATCCGTTGCAGTTCTCCGCCGTCGGTCGTGGCGGGATGTTCGGGTTGTTCGTCGACACGTTCGGCGCTGTCGAACTCGAACACGTCCACCGCTTCGTCAACGAGTGGGAACGTGACGCCAGTCTCCGCCTCAGGCGTGGTGATGTCACCGTCGCCGAAGAGTACGACGCACACGGTCGGCTCCATGGCGGGACCGTGACACGGATGGAACGCGAGATCGTGGCGGCGTGGTGGGCTCATCGGCGGGCGGGGGAGAGTGTGTTGTTGATGACCCCGACGAACGAAGCCGTCGAACGCCTCAACCAACGCTGCCAACACACCCGCATCGGCACCGGCGACCTCGACACCTCTGGCCGCCATCTCATCGTCGGCCCGTACACGATGTATGTCGGTGATGAGATCGCTACGAGACGCAACGACCGCCACCTGCTCACCGACCGGCATGAGATGGTCAAGAACCGCGCCACGTGGACGATCCAGACGATCGGCGCCGACGGATCCCTCACCGTCACCGGGAGCGCGGGCACGGTGCGGTTGCCGTCAAGCTACGTATCGGATCATGTCGAACTGGCATACGCGAGGACAGGGATGGGCGCACAGGGCCGTACGGTGCGGGCCGGGCTGACGTTCTACGAACGAGCGAGCGATGTCCGCAACGTCTACGTCCCGATGACCCGCGGCACCCACAGCAACCAAGCCTTCATCGCCACCACCGGCGACGACACCGCCCTCGATCTCCTCACGCAGTCGATCGCCACCGACTGGATCGACCAACCCGCCCACACCCGCCGGGCCGAACTCAACGGCACCGAACTGCATCGCCCCGGCCTCCTCGACGGCAGCCAACTACGGGAACTGCTCGAGCAACGCTACGGGATCACCTCGGGCATCGATCATGCCGAAAGCGAGCTGGCACGGTTCCCGAAAGCGCTCTACGCGGCGAAGCAGGCGAAGGCGCTGGTGGAGAAGAATCTCGCGACGTGGGGGGCCGGGATCGAGGCGGCGGGGAAGGTGTTGGAGCGGTTCGATCGGCCGTTGCACCGCCGAAAGCACGAACCCGAAATTGCCGCAGCGAAGCAGCAGTTGCGAGAACTCCCCGAACACGTCCGGATGACCAGCGGCCACCTCGACGACGCAAACCACAGCATCGAGGTGCTCGAACGGCAGCACGCTGCGGCGAGCGACGTTCTCGCCAACCGGACGGTCGGCGACAAGGTAGTGCGTCAGATCGATGAGTGGCTGTCCGACGACATTGGTGTCCGCATGCGAGTCGCCCGTCTCGAACAGCCCGACACCGTCCGCCACATCCTCGGCGACCGTCCCGCAACTGGGCCGAAGGCCAGAGCGTGGGACCTCGCCGCCGGACACATCACACAACACCAAACCGCGTTCGGTATCGACGATGGCCTCGGACAGCGCCCCAACTACGGAGACCACTCCGTCTACGCCGAAAGCTATGCCATCGTCACCGACCTGCTCCCGAAGCCGAAACAATCCGTCACCCGATCGACGATCGAACGACCCTCATTCGGCATCAGCCTGTGACACCGATCAGCCGCCGTCCCGCACCAATCGGACATTACGCGGGTGTCATACACCGGCACTTACGAGACGTGCATCGTCGACTGGATGGTCCAGCCCTCGTGCTTGGCCTCGCTCGCCCTTCAGCGGGAAGGGACTCACGAACGAGTCTCCTACGTGTTGAACTAATCGATGGACGCGTGTCTCAACGTCCTGCATTGAAACGGAAGCTGAAGTCCCAATTCACAAGGTGCAGTGTCCCTTTCGGCGGCGTTCAACCTGGCGAGGATAGGGCATCTGCGGGGCTGAGGAACAAGAGTGCTGATTTGCGATAGAGCGAGATGAACGCGGTTCGATCTAGACACCCCCATCGGAGAACTTCGGCAGCCTAAAACGTGCGCGAGCGGATAGAACGAGGGCCGCGAAGGGAATTGACACGAACACACGAGCAACGCGGAGCCCGGTGCCTGCCACCATCAGCACCGAGTCGCCAGTCGACGAGCTTAGTGAGACTAAACCGGCTGGAAGCATGAAGCCCTCCCCCCAAAGTAAAAGACCGCGTCGCCACGCAGCCCATCCGCCGCCAATCTCGATGCCCTGACCCGTCTTGAACGAGTAAATACTGACCACAATGGCGACAACAGCGATCCACGTCAGAAAGGGTTCGCGTAATTTCAGCCCGTATACAAGCGGCCTCATCAAGGTCAAAACGAGTCCCTCGGTAGTGAGCAACGGTGCAGCTCGACGTCGAGAGTCGTACGAAAGCCAGCGCGCGTCTGCGTTGATTCCCGGGTCTGACGAGTACTGCGATATTAGGTCGGCGTGAGACCGAACCCAATCCAGATGAGTTGTGGCCGATTTGGAGCTGTCGAAGGGGATCACGTCAGCGTTAATGGGCTCGTATGATCCAATTATTGCGCCGTCTTCGCTCAGCTTCCGCTGCACCCGTCGAAGGAGCCCGTGACGGAACGGTGCGATTCCGGTGAAGTGAACACGATTACGGCCTGTGCAGAGTTGGACCTTCCAATCCTCCACGTGGATTGGTCCCGGCCGGCCGCTTACCTCAGCGTCGACCCCGACCGTCCCCAGAAAGACAACGGTTTCTCGAGCGATCTCCAACCGCGCGCGGTCGCCGATCCTTACTCCGAAGACTCGAGAGTCGCCAAGAACCAGAATTGCGGAGTCATCTCGTATTTGAAGATGATCGTAAGCGTCATCGCGGTCGACCTCGGGAGTCGAAAGCTCGGATTCGCTGAAGATCCGTTCAATCCTGATCGTACCGAGCGTAAGTTCGTCTCCGCCCAACGTGGTACTACGCGTTCGGTGGATTTCGAGCAGCTCTATCTCGGCGGTACCAAGTTCTGTGGGATCTCCTGGCCATATCGGTGCATAGATACCGACCGATTCAAATTCACCATGAATTGAAAGACGCTCCAGTGCAACATGGTTTTGCTGCGGATCTATATTGACTTCGATCGTCTTTGCATTCGACTCGATAACGACGTCGAGTGTGACCCGGTAGTCGGACGTTGTCAAACCAATCGTTGCATAATCGTCTGGGGCGTCGTGGACGAGGTGCAACACTCCATCATCGGTCCATGCCGAAGCGAACACATGGTCTGACCGCCATGACCACACAGATTTCGCAGCGGCAAGAGGAAATGGCTTGACGAAAGTCCTTTTGGAAAAAGGCCACATGACGCCAAGATACTGTCACTTGCACTGTGCCAGACGCTCCACGCTCGACACACCGAGATGGTCATCCCGGGGTCGGCCTGATGTGCGGGTGAACGGGCATCCATCGGCCTCTTCGCCTCGGCCGAGGCGCACCGTGACAGGTCTGTTGGCCATCTGTGGGCGGCTCTTGATGGCCGCCTGTGGGCGGAAACTCCATGGCCGCCGACACAAGAGGTCTTCCGCCACTGACATTCGGACCTCGTGCCGGGGTCGCTTGACGATGGATGACCGTCGACGAGAAGTCGATTCTGAGCTCCCATCGTTCTCAGTCGAATCACTATTTAGGTTGCTCGATGACCGCCAACGTGGAGGTTCTTGCGTTGGCCCGATCGGCGAACTGCCACCGTGGATCGTGGAAGCCTCGCCAACGAGATCGTCGTCGTGTCCGCCGAACTTGACGCAGGCACGGCTGCCCGCGTTCGGTACGTGGATGTTTCCTGCCGCCGCCTAGGCAAACCGACTGCTTGGCCGTTCTCCGCGACAACCAGACGGTTTGAAGATTCACCGTCCTCGGGTCTTGGCATCATCCATGTATCGACGTTTGCCTTCAGCGGTGCATCGCCAACCGTCGGGCGTTGCGGGACTCGGCTCGACCAAGCCTGCGGTCTCAAGGTTCGCAAGCACACTCCGAATCGACGAAGTGACTTCCCCCGGCGGGATTAGGCGATGGACAGGCTGACCCGCCCCATCCGGGTACTCGTGCTTGAAATTGGCCGTGATTCGTGCCGCTGAAATGTCGTCACGTTCAGCAACCATCCCAAACACGGATGCATGAGGTTCAAAGTCCAGGTAGTCAAAGTTGTCCATGCCCGGATCATGTCATACGTCGCATTCTGGCGGTGCGACGCATCTCGCTCGCCGGTGCGTCGCAGCGGGCGAGGCGTCGAGGGGGTCAGATGTGGCGCTCACAACCAAGGCGTCGAAGTCGGCGCGTTGCCTGACGAGGGCGGGCTGGGCATCGAATATTTGTTCGTCGTGGACGGTCAAGGCGCTGGCACCGAATTCATCATTGGCGAGGCCGACCTCACGAAGCACTATCGGTCGGTCGATGGCTTCGTGACGCGCCAAGGGGTCGACGTTTCTGTCGGGCGAAGTCGGAAACCGTGAATCGCTGGACATGAGCGAGAGACGGCGGCAGATGCTCGACTGGTTCTGTCAGACGGCTGTCCGTGAAGAGAGTGGCACCGTAGAAAGTTCCGGCGACCGTCGTGCGCCCGGTGTCGTCCGGGTCGAATCCGAAGAACGAGAGCAGTTCGAGGCTGGTGTGATCGGGGTCGCCGTCCACGAGAAACGACAAAAATCCGCTGCGAGGAACGCCGAGAACGGCGTCTCTGATGTGGTCGAAGCGTGGTTCAAACATCGTGTCCCCGTGCTCAACCCACAGACTTTCAAGGGCGGACTTCAGAAGCGCCCTGGCGACCTCCGATGCGTACACCGGGCGGATCAGACGGCCGCCGCCTAGTTGCAGTTGCAACGTGACATGGTTTCCATCACGTGCAGTCTCGCGAAAGGTCGTGTGGTCTTTCGGACTACTGGTTTCGACGATGATTCGCCCGTCTTCGTTTCGCAGAACGCCGCGAGCGAACTTCGTGTCCGGAACGTTGCCGGCTTTCGATTTGATGCCGTGCAGGGTCCTCATCATCTTCACGGAGGGAAAGTCGCATAGGGCCTGATCGACACGCGAGAGCGGACCGATGTTGCAACGGTCGCAGACCACGCCTGGCGGAATGATCTTTTCTGTGTTTCCCATCGACTCCGGGAAAATGTGCTCCCTCGTCTCGAATCCGCCGTCGGACTGCAGGCAGAAGAGGCACCGACCTGGCGGGTCGGAGAGCTCTGGGTCGGCGTCCATCAAGATGGACGATACGACCTTACGTCCGGACGGTTCCGACGAATTCGCAGTGCACGTCATGTGGCACGAGGACCGTCGGCACGCGCGATGATCGGTGGGTGGCGAACCGCGACCTGACGATCACCAATATCGGTTTCCGAACCAACGAAGGTGTCGACGCTATGACCGTTCCAGTGGGTGGGCTCACCGTATTGGTGGGTCCTAACAACTCAGGAAAGTCGACAGCGCTCGCGGAGATCAAGTGGATGATGTCCGCAACGCCGATGTCAGCCACGCCAATGCCAGGGATCCAGTCGCAGCCTCAGCCTGGCTTGATAATCACCCGTATCGACATCCAGTGCCCGTCGCAGGAGGGACTCGAAGCGCATCTGCAGAGTCGACTTCTGCCCCCGGTACCTGGCAATCCGGAGGCGAAGCGCCTGCGAACCTTCACACTCGACAGCACAAACGCAATGCCTTCGCAGGGCGAGGTCAATCTGCCACCCTTTGCCTCCGGCATCACATCGACATTTGAGGAGTACTGCCGACGGTTCGTCATGAGCCAATTCATGGGACTGCTCACGGGCAGGACTCGATTTGCTCTCGCTGACGCGAAAACAATGACCGACCTATTGGGGCCACCCACCAATGTCCTTATGGCGGCAGCGCGGGACGAAACCGTCTACAATGCCGTTGATGGGGCCGTCTACGCTGCCCTCCAGCAACACCTCGTTTTGGATCTCAGCACCCCGGCAGTTATACGGCTCGGCCTGTCCACCGAGCCGCCCCCGATGCCACGTTGGCAATTCTCAACAGAACCGGCTGCCCTGGATTACATGCGTCGGGCTACGCCAATCCAGTCCTTCGGTGACGGTGTTCAGGCGTTTGTGGGACTCGCTCTGGCGCTCTTCGCACTGCCGTATTCGGTACTCCTGGTCGACGAGCCGGAGGCGTTCATGCATCCGACCTTGGCGCGCCAGATGGGTGCGCAGATGGCGGCCGCAGGTCGTGACAACGGCATGAGCATTATAGTCGCGACCCATAGCGCCGACTTCTTGCTCGGCTGCGTCGATGAGGTGCCCGACACATCCATTGTGCGACTTGGGTTTCAGGCGGGCGTTGGCACGGCGAAGGCACTCAGCGGAAAGCTGGTCGGCGACCTCATCAAAGACCCGCTACTCCGGTCAGCAGACTCGTTGGGAGCGCTGTTTTCAGCGGCAGCCGTTGTATGCGAAGCCGACTCAGACCGAGCGTTCTACGAAGAAATCAATCGGCGGCTGCTCGATGCGGGGCGTAAGGGAAATACTGGAATCCGGTTTCTCAACGCCCAAAATTGGCAGACGATCCACCGTGTAGCTGGCCCCTTGAGGCGGCTCGGAGTTCCGGCAGCGATGGTCCTCGACTTGGACACCTCGGTAGAAAACGGATCGTGTTGGACGCCGATCTACGCAGCCTGCAGCAGTGACGCAGCAGAGCTCGCTGAGATGCGACGCCTACGGGAATCGATAGGGAGCAAGTTTCGCGCTGTCGGTCGGGTCGCCGGACCGGACAGCCCGTGGCTCTGCAAACGCGATGGAATCGCCGCGGTGACGGACCCGGCTACCAGATCGAAACTCGAACTCGAACTCGCTGAGTTGGAGGCCTTCGGCATCTTCTTCGTGCGCGTCGGTGAATTGGAGAAATGGCTGTCTCAGTTCAACCGGACCAACAAGACGACCTGGGTGACAGACATCTTCGCGGCTATGGGATCAAAGGGAGATCCTGCCTACATCAACCCCCAGTCGGGTGACGTCTGGGACTTCGTCGAACGAATCGCGGCGTGGACATCCGACCCCTGCAGATTAGGCATGCCCTGACTTCGCATTACTCAATCAGAATGAGTCGTGCCGCCTAAGGCGCCATGAAAGCAATCCGACGACAATAATTTCTCGCGACGGGAGGCCGGTTTCAATGTTGGTGCGTACCGTTGGCTCCTTGCGATCGACTGCGAGCCGGCGTATCCTGGAGGGCAGAGCCGACCGGGCAGATCCCGGCGGAAGTCGAAGGCCCTGAGTCTTCACTCCGAGGATGAGCGATCGTCGACTAGGAGTGTGGACCGGGGCCGACGCATTTTTCGCTGTTGAAGTTCCTGGCGTCACGCGAGCCAGGTGGCTTGTGCCAGTCGACCGGCGGCAACCAGGTCTTCGAAGTACGATGCTCGCCCACGAACGGCATCGGCCCACATGCCGGAGACGGCATCTGCGAGCCACGTGCTCGGGGTGTTCTTGTTCACGAAGGACAGAGTTGGCTGACGGTGGAGGCGTTGCTGGCGGTACCAGGTGCGAATGTTTGCGGTGTCACGGTCGTTCTCGCTGCTCGAGCGGGATTCGATCAGCAGCTGCGTCATCCCGAGCCGTGACAGCATCGGTAACACCATGTCCTCCAAGAGCATCCGGCGGGCGTCGTTCTGGCGTGGCGCGTGGAGCACAGCGGTTGCCGCAACAACAATCGTCATCGGGCGATGCAGGATCTCGTCGACGACGCGCTGACGGATCCGGGGGCCTTTGTCGGTCTCCCAATGGAACGGCCGTTGGCGGCCGAGGAGCACGGGAAGATCCACCAGCAGCCGCTCGTGTTCGGCTTCGTCCATCAGTACAGCGCCAACGGAGTAGATGATCTCGCCACCGGCGGCGTACGGGCTGGACTCGTCGACGACAGCGATCACGGCCGGCCCACTTCATTTCTGATTTGCAAATTCAGCACCACGTTCCAAGTTGCCGATGAGGTCGTCGTCGTGTTTCGGATACAGATGGCCGTAGCGGTCGAGGACGACGGAGACGCTCGTATGCCCTGCGCGCACGGCGACCTGTTTCGGATTTGCGCCCGCAGCAATCCACAGCGAGATGGCGGTGTGACGCAGGTCGTGAATTCTGAGCGGCTCCAGTCCGGCTGCGGCCACCGCCGGATGCCAGGTTCGCCGGCGGAAAAGGCTCGCCCGGATCGGGTACCCGTCAGGCGAACGAAAAACGAGGCGATCCGGCGTCGGTCGATCGCTCGCCAGCTTTGCGAGTTCTTCGCAGACGAAGCGGGGGAGGGTCACCTTGCGAAGAGAGGCTCGTGTTTTCGTCGGACCGGTCGCCATATGTCCGTTGACGTCCGTCAGGGTTTCGACGACGTTGATCTGGCGGCTGAGCAGATTCACGTTTCCCCAGCAGAGCCCGAGCATCTCCCCGAGTCGTAGACCGCCGTACGCACCGACGAGGACGAACGCCCGGTACCGCTCATCGATCGAATTGGTGAGCTTCCACACCCCCTCGACATCGAGGAAGCGCATCTCCTCGCGTTCGATCTTCGGAACGGGCACACGTTCGAGAGGGTTGGCCGAGATCCGGCGATCCTCGAGCGCCGCTCGAAGACACTTGTTGAACACCTGCACCGCCTTGTGAACCGTGGCGGGAGCGAGGCCGAGTCCGTCCACCGACTTGGGTGCGGAGAGCTTCTGGATCCAGCGTCGTAGATCGGTTCGGTCGACCCGGGCGAGTGGAACGGTGCCGAACGACGGTTGAACGTACTTGCGGTAGAACTGAGCGTCCCGCGCGTACGTGGTTCGTCGAAGATGGGTGACGGTCGGCCACCATTCATTCCACCACTGGTCGACGGTGAGTCGACCGAGCCGAGGATCGATCGCCGAGCCGCTGGCGCGCTCGACTTCGATCACATTGGCGTAGGCATCAGCATCCCTTCGACGCTTGAACTGCTTCGATCGCTCGGTCCCATCCGGTGCCCGAAAGCGGACGAGATAGGCGACGTTTCCGTTCGCCAACTGCCTCCGCCGGATCGATGCCATGCTCAAATTCTAGTGGACCTGGCACCCGCCAAGTCCGCGACAAGTCCGCGGACCGTGCAACACAGCGTGATATGAGCCGACATTGGCCGACATAAAAGACCAGGTCAGGGCATATGGGATGACACTGGCGAACATCAGGAAACACCCCCGATTCACTTTGCCAAGGTGAGGGTCGCGGGTTCGAATCCCGTCTTCCGCTCCAAGTAAGACCAGCTCAACGGCGGTTGACGGCGCGGTTGGCGTATTCGGGCTGCCCATCATGCCCATCAGATTGCCCAGCACCTCCGTGACGCAGCAGGCCTCGACGTTGATGATCTGGAGATGAATGGATCAATGCGTCAGAGAAGTCCGGGATCGTTCGAGTTGCGCGTGTTCGTCGGGGTCGACCCCGACACGAAACGACGCTGCTACCGATCAAAAAGCGTGCGCGGCAATCGCAGCGAGGCACAACGCGAGTTGGCGATGATGATTGCCGCCGTCCATTCCGAGCGATCGGTCGGGCTGGGTTCGAAAGAGATGAACCGCTTCACGTTCTGTTGGTGCTAGCGGCGGTAACCGGCGCTCGGCATGCACAGCTTTTGGGTTTGCGTTGGCACAACGTTCGCGCCGAATCGCGACGGGTGTCGTTTTGTGCCGGGTGGGTTGAGGGTCCCGATGGGCCGGTGCTCGCAGCGACGAAGACGAGGCGGAGCGATGCCGTCGACCTCGATCGGGATTCCTTCGCCGTACTCGAACAGTTGCGCCACACCGTCCCGCCGTGGTGTCCGGCTGACGGGTTCGTGTTCAGCAGCGACGGCGGAGCGACGGCGTGAAAACCGAACCGTGTCACGAAGGCGTTCCTCCGTCATCGAAAGGCTGCCGGACTGCGCCGCTTTCGTCGCACGATCTCCGACATTTCATGGCCACGGAGATGCTCCACGCTGGGGTCCCGATCAAAGCTGCGGTCCGCGACCGTCACCCGGCTTGCAGCGCTGATCGCGGAATGTTTGCGACGGCAATGGACATCGTTCCGAACCGACGAAGACAGCCCACGCGGCGATGGCGGGAGATCGATCCAGTTCTGCGCGAGCGGTTCCGGATCTACGAAGCGACTGCCTCCGAAGTAGTGGCCAGCTCAATCAGTGTCCACACCCGGTCAGCGCAACGCCGGATGACTCGTGCCCGAATATCGGGTTCTTCGTCGTCGCCGACGGTGACCCAGTCCCCGGGTTGCGGGTCGAAGGTGGCGTCGTTTGCTCGTGGTCCGTGGCTGATCCAGGTTTCGACGACGAGGTCGGCGCCGACGCTGCTGGCGTCGTAGAACAGGTCGTATCGGCTCACGCTGATGTCTCAGGTCGACAGCAGAGCGTCGAGGTCAGTGAAGGTGACGGTGACTTCGGCGCCCAATGCTGTTGCGATGCGGTCGAGAGTCGGGAGGCTGGGAGAGATGCGGCCGCCTTCGAGTCTGGCGATGGCGGATTGTGTGGTGCCGACGAGCTCGGCGAGTTGCCGTTGGCTGAGGCCTTTCTTTTCGCGCAGTCCTCGGATCTCGAACGCCAAGCGAATGGCACGGCCGGCTGTCTCGTAGCCGTGGCGTCGTTCTGCGGTGTCGGCTCGTCGCGTCTTGATGTCGGTCCAACTGGTGGTAATCATGTCTGGTCCTCCTGTGTGAGATGACCCTCGTCGATGCAGCGTTGCATCGCTCGTCGGGCTCTGTCGATCTCGTGTCGTTCGCGTGGTCTGGTCTTGGCGAAGACGGTCAGCAGCACGATGACCCGTCCGCTGGCGATGTAGTAGCTGATTCGGGTCTGTTGCCGGCCGAGGTGAAAGCGCAGTTCACGGAGTTTGCCATCGAGTTGTCGGGTGAACGGTTCGCTGAGATGCACGCCTTGGTCGGCGAGCAGGTCGATGTAGCGCTCGACTTGACCGAACTCGTTGTCGGTCAGCGTGTCGAGCCAGGTTGTGACTTCGAGTTCGAGTTCGACTGATCCCCAACCCATAGCAGCGATGCTATACGGTGATGCTGCGGTTCGGTAGCGGTTTAAGGCGTTAAACCATGCACACCGGAATTGGGCGGACTCTGCGGGTTCAGCGGAAAAGCCGGAGGAGAAGATGCTGCTCAGCGGAGTCAAGCCGACTGGGCGGAAGGGTTCCACGGCCTTGCCAAGGTGAGGGTCGCGGGTTCGAATCCCGTCTTCCGCTCCAAGAAGTACCAGGTCAGAGCCCATTTTAACGGCGCTCCCCGGTAGGCGGGAAAGAACGCCAAGTCCGCGTCAGGTCCGCGCGTGGATGCAACACGCTGGAAATCGCACGGAGCCGTGGCGCTCGTTCGCTGGTGTACCCACAGATGTCTGAGTAGCCATCGATCGACGCGCCGAACTGCGCTCAGTAGGGGACGAGTCCGCCACACCATCTACGGCCGGCACGTCGACAACGCAGCGTGCGCACGTTTCGCCTGGCGGCGAACCTGCGAGCTTGTCAGCAGCTGAGACCGGCAGGACGACGACTACTGCTCCGTCGATGGATTCGGCGAGCGGCATCTCCGAGCGCAGCGGTGAACTCATCGTCGGACGGCGCCGGGAACTCGTCGTCGATCACGCTCCGCTGTCGATAGTCGCCTCCGTGCGCCGGGGGCCGATTCGCCCAATTTTCTTCGAGCGTGTTGGTGGCCACCAGAAACTGCCCACGGGCGGCCAAGAGTTCATTGGCGTTCGATAGCACGCGCGGTGGTCAGGCCATAGACGAGGAGGTCGTCGCTGAAGCGTTCCTCACTCGCTTCGAGCGGCGGAGGCCGCGCAACTCAAGGGTCAGGTCAGCGGCGGCCGGTGACGTCGAGCAGTCTCTCCTGGGGAGACGCTGGGTTGTCCATGCCGCCGAGCGCCGTGATGCCGAAGCCCATACCGGGTGGGCCGCTCTCGACGATGCCGAGCACCACATCGACCAGGCTGGCGTCGAGGTGATCGTCCGCTCCGATCGAACGCGCAGGATCCCAGGCATGAAGCGTTATGTCGAAGACCCTGAACTCCAGGAATTCTCGCCCACTGAGCTCACAGAGGGGATGGTCGACCCGCCGCTCCAACGTCGAGGCGGCGCGAAAGGCATCGAAGTGAGCCAAAGAGGTGTTTGCCCACGCCGTCAGAGCGTCATCGCCGAGCTGTCCCACTGACATGACTTCTTCGATGGCGTCCGAAGCGTTCATCCCGCCCAGTATCAACACGGCGAAGCGGTTGCCCCCGACGACGTGGGCCGTGAGGTAGTGAACATCCCAATGGGCGCAGGGGGTTCCATGCGTCCAACTGTCCTGGTCCACTTTCGCGAGGCGTTGCCCGAACTCCTGAGTCGCTGCTTCGAGTGCGTCGAGCAAATCCAAGTAGCGCCTCCCGTCTGAGAACGCAGAATGCCCGCCCTGATCGATCTTGGCAGCGTTGATCGAGAACCCACAAGCGGCGGCAGCAAGTTGACGGTTGGGGCCGGCCACGATCCGTGACCAATTGGCCGTGGATGGGCAGGTCGAGATGGCCGCCAATGGGCAGATTCGGTTGTCCGCCGACACGAGCGTTCGAATTTCTGTCACCTCCTTGTGACGGCAGGAGCCAGTGGTGCCCTTCTGTGGGTTTGAGACCGCCGACGTTGTCGCGGTGGCCGAGCCGCTACCGAGGAGGCGTTGGACGTGGACGATTCAACTGTCAGCACTGCCCAACCGGGCCAACCGGGCCACCCGGCTTCTGGGACATACCTGACGAGGGGAAGCCGATTCTCGTATTGGTGTGCTCCGAACGGCGCAAGTGGATGGTGGCGAATTTGGCGGAGCGGTGCAACGCACGGCGAACTCCGCAGTCATTTGAGAGTAGACGTCGGAAAAGTTTTCACCATTTCGGCTTTCTCGCGTCCGTTGGTTCTTGAGGGATGTCACGAAATCGAGTTTTTGCAGGCGTGAGTAACGGAGGTAGTCGAGGATGAAGTCGAGATGCGAGTCGTGTGACACGGCGTCGATGTACATGACGGTGGAGGAAGCAGCAAGGCATCTGCGGATCGGGCGAACGTTGGCGTACAGGCTGGCGCACGAGTACCTGGCGACTGGCGGTCGTTCCGGCCTACCGGTGATTCGCGTCGGAAGACTGCTACGAGTCCGTCGTTCCGATCTCGAGCAGCGCTACGGGATCACGTCGAGCATCGAGCACGCCGAGCGTGAGCTGGCACGGTTCCCGAAGGCGCTCTACGCGGCGACGCAGGCGAGGGCGCTGGTGGAGCAGCACCTCGCGACGTGGGAGGTCGGGATCGAGGCAGCGGGCACCGGTTGCGGGCGTCGGGAGGGACTCGCTGAACTCGACTCCGTTCCGTCGTCGCCTGGTGGTACGTCGTCCTGCTGCACAGCCGCCAGGTTAGGTGCGTCAGCGGACTTCGTCGACCGACCCAGCGCGCGAAACCGTCCAGTACCGGCCCGCGAAACGGTCCGGTATCGGTCTGCGTAACCGTCCAGCTCAATCTGGCGCAACGGTAGTGTAGAGACCAGTGAAATGGTAGCGTAGAGCAATGTGAGCAGGACTGTTGCCTCCATGTCGAACTACGTGCGACGAACTGTCGACGATCAACTCGACGTGCTCGTGCCCGCCCTCCCGGCCGTCAGCCTCGACGGGCCTAAGGGCGTGGGCAAGACCTCCACCGCACGGGAGCGGGCGACGACGATGTTCGAACTTGACCGGCAGGCGACACTCGATGTCGTCCGCGCCGACCCCGACCGGCTCGTCGGTGCCCCGACCCCCGTGCTCATCGACGAATGGCAGCGGTTCCCGGCGTCATGGGATCTCGTACGCCGCGCGGTCGATGACGACCCGACCCCGGGACAGTTCCTCCTCACCGGTTCGGCCTCACCAAGCTCGCCGGCCACACACTCCGGGGCGGCACGCATCGCCACTGTCAGGATGCGGCCGCTCACGCTTGCCGAACGCGGAGTCGGTACGCCAACGGTGAGCCTGGGGGCCATGCTTGCCGGGGTGAACCGCACCATCGCCGGGGCGACCGACGTGGCCCTCGAGCAGTACGTCGAGGAGATCCTGGCGAGCGGGCTGCCCGGCATCCGGCGCCTCCCGGCCAGTGTCCGTCACGAGATGCTCGAGGGGTACCTGCAGCTGATCATCGACCGCGACTTCCCGGAAGCCGGACGCCAGCTCCGCAACCCAATGGCCCTGCGCCGTTGGATGACGGCCTATGCCGCGGCGACGGCGACAACCGCGTCGTACGACACGATCCGGGATGCCGCCACGCACCGCCAAGAGACGACGTCGAAATCCACGGCGATCCCGTACCGCGACACGCTCGAGCGGATCTGGATCCTCGACCCGGTACCAGCATGGAACCCGTCACACAGCCACCTCACCCGCCTCAATGACAAGTCGAAGCATCACCTGGCCGACCCAGCGCTCGCCGGGGCACTCCTTGGGGCGAACGCCGACACCCTGTTGGAAGGAGCGGACGTCGGACCGGCGATCCCCCGTGACGGCACGCTGCTGGGCGCCCTGTTCGAATCGCTCGTCGCGCTCGACCTGCGCGTGTTCGCCCAAGCGAACGGGGCCAAGGTCCACCACATGCGCACCTGGGGTGGCGACCGGGAGATCGACTTCATCATCGAGCGACGCGACGCGCGGGTCGTGGCGGTCGAGGTGAAGCTCTCGGCGAGCATCGACGACGGCGACGTGAAGCACCTCGTCTGGCTGGCTGGCAAGCTCGGACCGCAACTGATCGACTCGGCGATCATCACCACCGGATCCGACGCGTACCGGCGTCCCGACGGGATCGCCGTCATCCCCGCCGCGCTCCTGGCACCGTAGAGCTGCCGAACGACGACGAAAGGACCGGATTCTTGCCGTCGAGACCGATCCACGCCCACGATTCGAGGGCCTCGGCGTACTGATCCGGGAGGAACGTCTGTGTCTGCAGCAAGCAGCGCATATTTGCCAACGTCGCCGACAGCCCGAACCGGCGCTGCTCGTCAAGTGCCATGGAAAGAGCGCCAGCATGAGGATGCCTGATACCGGTTATACGGGAAATCCATGGGCGTCACCAGACGACACCGTCGAGCGCCGGCCACGGCGAACCGTGGCGCAGGACGTCGAGGAACGCCACACTCCTGATCGCCTACCGCTCGGGTGCTGGTCGTCATGCCTCCAACGATGCGTTGCGATGATCGCCAGGACGACCCCCCGGCAGTGGTCGAACAGATCTCGGTCGATACCCGGTAAGGCCCGCTGACCGCTTCGGGTACCCATGCAAGGTCGTACGCGACAGGCCCACGAGCGGGTGTTCTCGAAGTCGATGAAGAGCAGTCCGTTCTCGGTGTCGAGGATGTTCCACGGGTACTGCTCACCGTGCAGCAGCTGCTCGGGGGTCCTTTGGTCGACCATCGACCAACTCAGATCGCGCAAAATGTCGGCGAGAAGCGCCCGGTCTGTATCAGCGAGATCGGGACGGAAAATCACGGCTCGCAACGTCTCGTCGCATCGCCGATACTCGATCCATGACGTGCGGCACGGCGAGATCGATCTTGTGCAGGCCGACATGAAGACGCTCGAGCGCCTGCGCGTACCCAGTCGGCGGGACGACTCGGGCCGGCACAGGTTCGAAGTAGGTCCACATGGCGATGTTGAAGCCGTCTTGCACGAAGACGCGTGGTTCGACCAGGGCATCGAGTCCTGCGACCGGGGCTGTCCGTCTGCGCGAGTCGTGACACGACTTCGACCTCGAGTTCCGAACTCGCGAAGTGAGTCGCGAGCGCGACGCGGTTTGACTCGCAGCATCATCGTGGTCGGCGGCGCCTATGTCGCCTACCGCGGTGTGCGCGCCTCGACAACCGATGTCGACACCATCTACGAACTCGACGACGAACTCGGAGGTGCCGTCGCCGCCGTCGGCGAGCGGCACGGACTCGAACACGATTGGCTCAACGACCGGGCCCGGCCGTGACGACCTGTCACCTTCGACCCCACAACCTGCAAGACGCTCGTGGATGCGGGCGGTCTACGAGTTCTGGCGCCACCTCCCGACATCGTCGTTCTCAGGAAGATCTCCGCCGGAGGCAGAACCCCGAACGACGGTACCGGCGTATCCGTGTCGACGTGGTTCGAACTGTCCAGTTGGCGGCGGCTTGGTGCTGGTTGGTCTCGACGAGCTTTGTCCTGATTGTCTCGAGCGTTTGCAGTCGCGTCGGGATTCTTCGCTCGACGCGGCTGTTCATGACATGCTCGTGCTGCGGACAGGTCATGTTCGTCTCGTCCTCGTGGCCAGCGTGGAAATCGTGTCGCCAGACAAGCGCGCCGTCCGTGCGGACATCGAACCGATAACTACGAACGAGGACCCTGTGCTCGCGTCCGTCGAGCAGCAGCGTCGCAGACTATCGGAGGCCCGACGAGATCAGCACTCCGTTGATCGTCACCTCGGTGATGGCGTCGTCGCGGTCGGATGCGTCGACGGCGAAATCACCAGGCAGAGACGACGCCCATGTGCCGATCTCGGCGAGCGCATCGTCGATTGTCGTTGCTCGCTCGAACAAGTCGATCTCAGACCGCGGGGGTACGGGCGGTCGACGGTTCATCGCTGATCTCGGTCGCCGATCCCGGTACGCGGCTCTGTCATGCCTGGATCGACTACGAGGCGGGTGTGCAGGCGAAGGTGGCGGTGATGTGGACGTTTTGCCCTGAGGAGATTTTGGCGAGGTCGCCGTCGATCGATCCGGTGACCGGCTGGCCGTTTCCGCCGGCGAGGGTGATGGTGCCCGAGCCGAAACCCTGGGCCATGACCCATTTCGTTGTCGGGTCAGCGTCTGCGCTGAACTGAACGGTCACGGTCTGACCGTTGGCGAACGGCTTGCTGGGAGGGAATGCGACGGGCGCTGTGCTGAAGGCGCCAAAGCGCAACCCGAGCGTGTACACCTTGCCGGACAGCGTGCTGCTGAAGCCAGCCTCGAAACCGGGGTCCTTCGCTGCGCCATCGCCGTAACAGGTGATGAATCCTGTTCCGTCCGGTTGCAGCTGTCCGGTGACCGCTCCGCTGACGGCCACCTTGAATGTGTTGGTCGACGATCCCGACACGGTGCTGGTTGGCGGCGGCGACGTGGACTCAACGAGCGTCGGTGCCACTGACGTCACCGTGGAGCCGGCCGCTGGGGGCGCCGATGCGACCGTGGTCGTTGCAGGCGTGGTCGATGGCGACGGCTCGGTGCCGCTCACTGCCGTCGATGTCGTCGGGGCTTTCACCGTCACCGAGGTCTTCGCTGCGCTCGACGAGCAGCTTGCGAGGATGGCCGCGATAGTGAAGGCGAGTGCAGCACCACGGAATTGAGTCTGAGAGTTCACGGAATCGCCCCTTCTGCTGAACTGGTTTCGGACAAGTCCTGCGACCCCAAGGTAGCCGACATATATCGCGCGGGCGGAGCGCACTATGGCGCGCCGTATCGCCGCGTTTGCCACCTTCGTTGGGCAGCGCTGTGCCTTGTCGGCAGGTTGCCGAAAACCTGCTTTCGCATCGAGACGTGAGTGATCCTCCCCGACCGCCGGTGCTTCGGACACGTGTGGAGCGCTCGTCTGCGCCGCGTGGAGAAGATTGGTGCATTGACCATCGGCTATCGCCGAATTCGGGAGCCGGTGTCCGTTCGAACGTGCCCGACTCGGTCAGCGGGATGCTCGTGAGATTGCCTGATTTGACGGTGATTCACGCTTTGTCAGCGCGTCAATTGGCTTTTCGCCACGTCGGTGGTCCCGGGTGCGGCAGTCGAATCCTGCCTCACGACGTACGGTCCGGCGAAGTCTCCCGTTCGCACGGCATCCGGGGGCCAGCACAATGAAGCGCCCCCGGGGGTCGCGTGACTGCTCCGGAAACGACTCATAACGCGCGGCGCAGAACGACACTCCGAACCACGTCAACGAACGCGCCACACGGCGCATCTGTTCAGCGGCCTGATTATCTGATACTTGGCGGGGGTTGTTTCGCAGCTCCGTCTGCAAGGTCCCTCGTTGGCCTCTGCTTGGATGTCGAGGGTGACGCCGGCCGACGGATTCCGACAGCAACCAGCTCGCGCTTCCAGCGCGTCATCTCCCATCCTGGACAACCCCGAGTAGAGCGCGGCCCAGCAGCTTGGGGTCGGACCGTCAACGGTGATCATCGCTCAGCCGATCGGCGGCCACCCTGTCATCGGCGGCAGTCTCGCCGGTACGGCGACGGTCCGATGCCGACGGATCTGCCGCCACCTGAACGGGGCCGACGCATTTTTCGGCTGATGCAGTGTGCTGTCACCTCAGCCAAGTGGCCTGTGCAGGTCGGCCGGCGGCAACCAGGTCTTCGACGGACGATGCTCGCCCTCGGACGGCATCGGCCCACATACCCGAGACGGCGTCTGCGAGCCACGTGCCCGGGGTGGTCTTGTTCACGAATGACGGCGTTGGGTTGACGGTGGAGTCGCGGCTGGCGGTACCAGCTGCGAATGTTGGCGGTGTCACGGTCGTTCTCGCTGCTCGAACGAGCGTCGATCGGCAGCTGGGTCATCCCGAGTCGTGACAGCATCGGCGACCGTCAAGCCACTCAGGTCGTGCGGCGCCTTTCCGCATCGCTGGCGTTCCCGGCCTCGGAGTCGTCGCGTATCCGCCCGATGAGTTCGGGCGCGAACCGGGTCAGCACAGATCATGTCAGCCAGCCGACGGGAACTCCCGCATCCGCGCGTGCAGCCCGGCGCGAACGGTCCGAGTTCAGATCATGTAGATCTCCTGACGGAGATCCGTAGCGCGGTCGACACGCTCGCACCCAGCGGCCCGCGGCCCCCCGCCGTCAGTCAAGAGCGAACGGCATGACCAGACAAAATGGCAAGAGGCACCTCGGCGAGCGCCTTGCAGGGCAGTGTTGGCGGTGGCAGGTTCCACGACGGAACCAATGTCGGGAGGTAGAGCCGGTGTAACGGTTCGGTCAGCGGGCAGGGAGGAAATTCGCCGATCGGGACACGGCGCTCGCAGCGTGTTGAGAAACCTGGACAACTCGTGGCGGCGATCGAGCAGATGATCAGCGGGACGTGCAGCGGTACATGCAGGGACGCGTCGACGAGGTGCGGTCCTCGTCGAGTGCGGTTACGTCATCGTTCTGGAAGCACCAGGCGACGTGGTTGTCTGGTGGTCGGTGGAGTCGTGAAGTGGTGCAGAGGTTGGCGTGGCGGTCCGACGGTGCGCTGACCATCCGAGTCCTCCTCCGAGCCCGGCGAGTACGAGCACGATCCCTGCGACCTCACGACCGTCGGGGTACTCGCTCAAGAGGATGGCACTGAAGGTGAGCCCGAAAAGTGGAACGAGGAAGGTCCACATGGCAACGGCACCGAGGGGGGCCCGTCTGACCTCCTCGAACCACATGAGGAAGGCGCCGGCGGTGCCGACGAGCGCAAGGAACGCGAGGACCGCGACAAATCGCGGGGTCCAATCAATGTTGGGCGTGCCTTCGCGGATCGAGGCGAATGCTGCGAGTCCGATCCCACCGATGAGGAAGTGCCACCCGCTGACGACGACGACGTCGATGGTGCCGACGCGGCGGGCGAGCAACGTCCCTGTGGTTATCGACGCTGCGGCCAGCAGCGCAAGCAACGCTCCACTACTCGTCCCTAATGACCCGGATGCTGTTACGGCGAGACCGATGAACCCGACTGCTGCTGCCACTGCGGCGGATCGTCGC
>JANXUF010000077.1 GCA_025356335.1 Actinomycetes bacterium | reverse complement strand
CGACGTCCTCTACCTCATCGCGGCCGTCGCCTACGTGGTGCTCGTCGCGCTCGTCGTCATCCGCGCCATCGCCTACTCGCGCCAACTCGTCGCCGATCTCACCAGCCATGCGAAAGGCTTCGGGTTCCTCACCATCGTCGCTGGCACCAATGTTCTCGCAAGCGCCTCAGCGATCATCCACGGATGGTGGACCCTCGGGGAGATCCTGTGGTGGTGCTCACTGCCGCTCTACGTGATCCTGCTCTACAGCGCCTTGATCTCCGACGTGCTCCGCCACGACAAACCCGGCCTCGGCGCCGGCATCAACGGGTCCTGGTTCCTCCTCACCGTCGCCACCGAATCCGTCGCCGTGTTCGGCGCACTCCTCCTCGGACACGACCCCAACGACTTCCTCGCCTTCGTCTGCCTCGCCGCGTTCTGCCTCGGCCTCGTCCTCTACCTCATCGTCATGACCATGGTCTTCCTGCGCTGGACGTTCCAACCCCTCGAACCCACCGAAGCCGACCCGCCCGCGTGGATCGCCGCCGGCGCCGTCGCCATCACCGTCCTCGCCGGCTCCAACCTCCTCGCCACCCGCACCGTCTCACCACGAATCGATCGGCTCGCCCCACTCATCGAAGGACTCGTCACCCTCGCCTGGGCCACCGCCACGTTCTGGTTCCCGGTCATGGTCGCCATCGGGATCTGGCGACACATCGCCCGCAAGGTCCCGCTCCGCTACCACCCCTCGTACTGGGCACTCGTGTTCCCCCTCGGCATGTACGGCGCCGCCACATACAAGATGCGCACCGTCATCAAACTCGACCAACTCGAATGGGCCCCCAAAGTCACGCTTGCCGTCTCCCTCACCGCATGGACCGCAACCTTCATCGGACTCCTCATCCAAGGCACACGCGCCCTCTTCAGACGGCGCCCCACAGTCACTGCGACCCAACCCGCCTGACATGGCCAGCTACTACATCGCGCTCGCCCTGCACATCCTCGGAGCCACCATCTGGGCCGGCGGCCACCTCGTCCTCGCCACCACGATCCTGCCCCGAGCCCAACGCGAACACCGAGCAGCACCCGTGTCCGACTTCGAACAAAGCTTCGAACGAATCGGCCTCCCGGCACTCGCCGTACAGATCCTCACCGGACTGTGGCTCGCGCACCACCTGCTCGGCGCACCGGGCAACTGGCTCCACGACGACCCGCTTGCCCACGTCGTCCAAATCAAGCTCGGCCTCCTCGCACTCACACTCGGCCTCGCGATCCACGCCCGCTACCGAGTCATCCCCAAACTGTCCGACGACACACTCCCGACGCTCGCCTGGCACATACGACTCGTCACGATCGCCGCCGTCCTGTTCGTACTCGCCGGCGCCAGCATCCGCTTCGGCGGCTACCCCGCCTTCGATCGGTGAGGATTGCGCCCGTCTTGGGCGGCGAGCACACGCCCCAGTGTGGGTCTCGGAAGTAGCGGATCTGGCGGGTTCGTTGTGAACAGGGTTCGCTGCAGCATTCGCGATGGTGTTGGCGGGCCACGAAGAACGAGTCGCAGGTGGGGTCGCGCACTGGCGCAGTAGGTTTCGATCCGGGCCGGCGAGGAACGAGATCGCCTCGCTCGCCACTCGTGCGATCGACACGTCACGGGCGGCGCGGCTCGCATTGATGACGATCGACCATCAGGTGGCCCCACTGCTGCTCGTATCGAACGATACGAGCGATGGACGCGCCACTGATCCGAACCGTCCGTCGGTGCAGGACCCGCGAGCCTGACACGCAACCCGCCGCCTATTTCGAAGCTGTTCGACGTTGCATGCGACTTCACCGGCGCGGCCGTCGCCCTCGAGGTCGTCGCTGCCCGGGCGTGGGTACCGTGGGGCCGTGCTCGTGAGCGATCTGCGCCATTCCTCGACATACCCGACGATGCGCCTGCACCGGCGAAGGCACTCGGTCTTCAACTGGCGAGAATCGTGCGTGCCGCAAGCGCTCGCCCGACCGGAAGTGTGGCCACTTCGGCGGTCGGCTGTACACGTCGTCCCGGGCATCGACGATCTCGTCGAGGAACGCCTTTCGCGCTTGTCGGCGGTTGCCGGTGGCGACCTGGACACCGACTCCGAGTTCGGCGATCGTGATCGCCGCGACGGCGGGCTCGTCGTCGTCAGCGATCAGCGCATCGAGGTCGAGGATCGTTCGTTCGGCGTGAATGAGGGCGTTGGTATCGAGCAGGAGCAGCGTCAGAACCGCTCCTGCACCGCGAGGTCATCGCCGAAGGCGTCGATCTCGTGGCTCCAGGCCCGATCGATCCGATGACGGCGCAGCAACGCCTTCGTCCGGGCCCCGGACATGGCGTTGACCGGTTCGAGTTGAGCGATGACGCGTCAGCGACGGACAATGGTGTAGCGCTCGCCACGATGCTCGACACCGTCGAGCAAGTCGGCGAAACGTCTCGAGGTGTCGGTCGCGGTCACTTCGGTCACGGCATCGGATTATCAGATCAGTTGGGGGAGCGTCACGAAGCGCCCGGTGTCGGCGCGGCCATCGCCTGGGTCAGATCGTGCGCGATCGCCCTGCTGGGGGATCTGGGTGACAGCGGCCTTTGATGATCACCCCTCGGAATTTCGATGAGCACCATCAGCGCCGCCGTGCGCAACGCAAAGCGTGACGGAGCCCGAGCGGATGATGTCGAGAACGCGGCTCTGGGCTCCGACTCGGGTAGACAGAGACCGGGTAACCCCGTAGCGGAATGGAGACTGATCATGGCGATCGTTCGGATGGACCATGTGGGTGTCGTTGTTGAAGACTTGGAGAGCGCCAAGGCATTCTTCGGCGCTCTCGGAATGGAACTCGAGGGCGAAGCGTCGATCGAAGGGCCGTGGGTGGATCAGGTCAACGCAATCGACGGGGTTCGCGTCGACATCGCGATGCTGCGTACCCCAGATGGTCATAGTCGCCTCGAGCTCACGAGGTTCCATCACCCGGTCGCATTCAGCACGGGGGAGGCGGACGCGCCGAACATGCTGGGCCTGCGGAACATCATGTTCGCCGTCGATGACATCGACGCCACGGTCGCAGTGCTGCAGGCCCACGGTGGCGAACTCATCGGTGTCGTGGCGCAGTTCGAGAGCACCTATCGGCTCTGTTACGTCCGCGGCCCCGAAAGGATCATCGTGGCGCTCGCCGAGCAGCTCCACGGTATTCCGCCGAGATCCGAGCACGCAGTAGCGGTCGTGGGCGACGCCTGAGGCGCACCGCCACGCTGCGACGGCCCCGGCGGCGCAACTCGTGGTTCCACCCGTGACAGCAGGCAACTTCGATGACCTACCGTTTGAACAATCCTTTCTCGAACTCAGGGATCAGGGGAGCTTCATCGTGTGATCCGAGTTGTCGTGGGGGTAGCGCTCTCCGCACTGACTTCAGCGTGGTGCCTGTGGTTCGTGTTGTTCATCGGCGCCAGAACAGATGGTGCGTTACGCCGCTGGGGCTCGGTACGGATTCGTGATGGAATCGGTCGTGGAGGTCCTCTGGCGCGGTCCAGAGCCGCTCCCCGCGGCCGAGTTCGACGGGCGCGACGGCGACGTGCATGGTGTCGACGAGGTCAGCCTCCAAGAATTGGCGAATGGTGGCGACGCCGCCACCGAGCCGTACGTCTTTCCCGTCAGCGGCGTCGGCGGCTTGCTGTAGCGCCTCCGCTGGTG
Organism: Actinomycetes bacterium; assembly: GCA_025356335.1. Classification (GTDB taxonomy): domain Bacteria; phylum Actinomycetota; class Acidimicrobiia; order Acidimicrobiales; family Ilumatobacteraceae; genus JANXUF01. Next base: position 9,368 of record JANXUF010000077.1, on the reverse strand, counting down.
TGGCGTCGAGGAAGTGGAACGTGGTGTCGGCCAGCGTGAAGCTGGGTCGGTGATGGTGGGTGAGGACGAACACGGGGGTGTGGAAGGGCGGGGTGTCTCCCCACCAGCCTTGCCAGTCGAGGTTGTCCCACGGGCCACGCTGGGGTCCGAACTTGTTGCGACCCATGATCTCGGCGCCGATGTTCCGGGCGAAGTCGCGGGTGAAGTAGTCATCCAGGCCGCGGGATCCGCCGGGATCGGTGCGGTTCGGCCAGCTGGCAGTGGCGCCGGCCCACGACATCAGGTCGGCCGGGTTCGCGTGGCCGAAGGGCCGTTCGAGGCTCTGGTGTTCACCGGCGCCGAACCCGTCGATCGATACACCGAAGTTGTGCACTCGGAGCAGTTGAGGCATTTGTTGTTCCTTTCTCGGTTGGGTCTGGCAAACCCTTGTTCGTGCTTACGGGGCGTCTACCGGCGGTGCCAGTCCGATGTCGGCGTAGTGCGCCTGCGCTTCGGCGAAGCCGTCCCAGTCCCACGCCACAGGACGACCTGCGAGGCACGGTTCGAGCCGGGCGAGCGAGGCGTGCAGTCCGACGACGTAGCAGTTGCCGATCGCCGCGTCGGGATCGGTGACGAAGTGGCTGAGCCGCAACACGCAGCCAGTCTCGACTGGCTCGAGTTCCCATCGCATGAACGATGCAGCGTCGGGGTGGGTGTGCTCGAGCAGCATCGGTGGTTCGAGACGCAAGATCGTGGACGTCATCGTCGTTGGTTCGTCACCTCGGCCGGCGAACACCATCTGGCCGCCCTCTCGGAGATCGACGGTGATGTCGGCGTCGAACGGCAGCCACCAGTCCGCCAACCGCACCGGGTTGGTGATCGCGTCCCAGACGTCGCCGATCGGATAGGGAAGGTGGCGTTCGAATCGGATGATGCCGCCATCGGCGCTGCGCTCCAATGCACCATCGTAGGAGGAGGAAACGGGGACGTCGCTCATCGGTATTCCTTCGGACTCGGGAGGATCGGTTCGGTGGTGCGTCGCAGGTGCCGTTCGAGCGAGTCGAGGCGCAGGGTCCACTCCGCTCGATACGGCTCGAGCCACGCGTCGAGCTCCATCAGCGGCTCCGGACGGAGCCGGTACAGCCGCCGCTGAGCATCCCGGCGAACCTCCACCAGCCCGGCGTCGCGCAAGATCTTGAGGTGACGAGACACGCCTGGCTGATGCATGCCGACCCGCTCGACCAGCTCGCCCACCGACCGCTCGCCGTCGCGGACGGCATCGAGAATCCGCCGTCGTGTCGGTTCGGCGATCACCTCGAGAACAGCGATTCCTGCTGGCATGGAACGAGCATACAGCAAAGCATATATATGTGCACCCGTATGGACACAGGCGATCTCCGGGAGAGAGGCCGGGGAGCCTCCGTGCCCGTCCACGAGTCGCCGTGCGGCGCCGACCGGGGCTCAGCGAAGGTAACGAATCACCGGCACACGCTGGAAGTCTTCTGTGGAAACGCGGACTAACGTCTGACGGGGGGGGTGTAGCGGTCGTTACATCATGATGGTGCAGATGTCGACTCGGCATGTGGAGGTCCAATGTCGTCAGATGCGGAGAGGTCGACACGACGTGGCGAACGCGTCGAGGCTCGGCGTTCTGCAGGACTGGTGCGTGCGCGGCCGGTGAGGTTTCGCCGATGACCGAACCCGATCCCGGTGCATCGGCGTTCGGTGCTGCGCTCGAAAGTGCTCGCCGTGGTGAGGCCGACGGACTGACGGTGTTGTTCCGCGAGCTGCATCCCCGCGTCCTGCGTTACCTTCGCAGTCGGGATCGTTCACTGGCCGACGATGTTGCCGGGGAGGTGTGGATGGCGGTTGCCCAACGGATCGGTGCGTTCGAAGGTGATCACACTGCGTTCTCGGCCTGGATCTTCACGATCGCTCGTCAGCGTCTCGCCGATCACCATCGAACTCGCGCCAGACGTCGAACGGATCCGGTCGCTGCCGTGCCCGACAGCAGGTTCGCGAGTTCCGGCGAGGATCAGGTGGTAGCGCGTCTCAGCGCTCAAGATGCGGTCGATGAGGTGGTTCGACGTCTCAACCGCGACCAGGCCGAGGTCGTGCTGCTGCGAACGCTCGGCGGTCTGAGCCCCGGCGATGTCGCAACGGTCGTCGGTCGCCCCGAATCCTGGGTTCGGGTCACGCATCATCGAGCGATGCGGCGACTCGGGGCGCAGACAATCTTGAAAAACCTGTAACAACGTCGGCTGCTCGAACGATCTCTTTGATATGTTCGACGATCCCGACGATGCGACTACAGCCCAGTGGGCTGACGCGTCACCGAACGACGACGCAACTGCAGCGTTACTGGCGAGGACTCGAGATCCGGGTACGCACGAGGAATTGGTGGCGCAGACGACAGTGGTGAGCATGATGGCCTCGGTCATCGCGGCGCCATCGACGAATGTCAGCGCCTTGGCGCCATCAGCTGAGCGCAGACGTTTGCGCGCCACGAAAGCGTTGACGAAGCTCGCAGTGGTCGCTGCAGGCGTGGTAGTGGGAACGTCGGCGGCAGCTGCGACGGGTCACTTGCCGGACGGTGCCCAGTCCGCTCTTGCGCGCGTGACTGCCCACCTCGGTATTCACCTCACCGATCCGAATCTTGCGGTCCCGTCGACCATCCCGCCTGCAAGCACTGGCCCACTCCCTGTCGCAGTGAACAATGACCAGGCGAGCACCGGTGATCCAGTGGAGCCGGAGGCCGAGGCGATCCCACAGCCGGCGGTGACGTCGACACTGGCGGCCAGCACGCCGGCCGGCAGTGCGATAACGGTGGCGACTCCGGATTCACTTCACGTCCCGACTTCGGAGCCGACGTCAACCACCGCGCCTCGCGGTCCGGAGGCCGACGGCTCGGCGAAGCACGGCCTGTGCAACGCCTGGCGGGCTCATCAATCCAACGGGACCGCCGTCGATTCGGTGGCGATGCGCAACCTCGAGGCAACCGCCGCTGCTGCTGGTGAAACGGTCGGAGCGTTCTGCGATGACCCGGCAACACCGGCACCGACCGATGCCGAGACCGCCACCACCGCCGACGCAAGACATGCCCAGCCGAAACCGACGAAACCCGACAAGCCGCGGCAATCGGACACGGTCGGTGAAAAGAATGGCAAGGGTGTTTCGCCGACGTCCTCCGACCTCACCAGTGGCACCACCGACCATAAAGCGAATGAGAAAAGAAAAGGCAAGTAGATCGCTCAGAATGAGCTCCTCGATCGTGGTGTCGTCGCCTCGGTTCAGACAAGAGCAGAACCGTAGAGGTACCTGTCATTTCCTCTCGCCCGATCGCCTGAATTCTTGACCATCATGTCGACATCAGACAATCCCCGATCCTGCTCAGACACAGCGACAACAAATCCCTTGATCACTCCCGAGCAGATCTATGAGGGAGAGAGGCGACACTCAGCGTCGTCATCAACCCGACGTTGAACTCGATCCCCGAGGGTCGCTTGCAGGTCGGCGGCTCCCGATCAGAAGATTTTCTTCATTCGACGTTTGACAGAGCTGCAAACCGGATATTCGAGAACGAGCATTACGGAGATTGATTCCATCTTCTCCAACACCCAAAGGAGTAATCATGCTTGGTTTCATTTTGTACTTGGTCGTTATCGGCTTGATCGCCGGGTTCATCGCCCGTGCGCTGGTCCCTGGCAAGGATGCGTTGTCGGTTCCCGGGACGATCCTGTTGGGAATCGTCGGTTCGTTCATCGGCGGCTTCCTCGGATACGTCATCACGCACCACAACGCCTCGGACGGAGCCTTTCAGGCATCCGGAATCATCGGGTCCGTCATCGGCGCGGTCCTTGCGCTGCTCGTCTACCGCGCGGCCACCGGTCGCCGCCATGTGTTGTGAGGGCTGATCAGATGTCGATCCAACCAGAACCATTCGTGACGCCCGCCTACGCCGCTGAACCGGCGGTCGACCAGTACGGCAGACCAGTCACAGTACAGCCCGTCGAGCCCGTCCTTCCCGTCCAACACGTGGTCGTCGACCCCGTCCCGGCTCAGCGAATCGTCGTCCAACAGCCCATTCATCGCCAGGTGGCGACGTCCTACGGACAACGATTTGCACCGGACTCGATCGTTGTGGCGATCATCGGTCTCGTCTTGATGATCGCCGGTCTCGTCGCTGTCGCCCGTGCAGGAACCGACGGGCCGATGAGTTCTCCGGTCGTGAAGGTCTTCGGCTTCACGCATACGGCCACGCTCGGGTTCATCGAGATCGGCATCGGGCTGTTGCTGCTGATCTGCGCAGCGGCGACGACGCGTTCAGGGGCGATCTTCTTCGGCCTGATACTCGGCGTTGGCGGGATCGTCGGCGCCGTACAGACGAAATCGTTCCACAAGACGCTGGCCCTGCAATCAGGCCTGGCGTGGTTGATGGTGGTCGCAGCCGTCATCGTCGTCCTGGTGAGCCTGCTAATGCCGAGGATCTCGACTCGTACGACACGACTCGAATCGATCTAGCGATTGCGCGACCGAGCCCGTTCCTGCAGGGTTGGCGATTGCTCCCAGCCGCCAGCCCTGCGGCGACGCACCTCCGACCGAATGCTGAGACACGGATACGAGCAGAGCCGATGCCCACGTTGATCCTCGGACCGATGCTGCGCCACGTCACTGCGACATCGGCGACGATCTGGATGGAAACCGACAGTCGTTGCACCGTCAGCGTGCTCGACACGGAGGCAGCAACCTTTTGCGTCTCCGGCCACCACTACGCGCTCGTGATCGTGCGCCACCTCGAGCCAGGCTCGGCAACGGAATACGAAGTGGCCCTCGACGGCGAACGGTGCTGGCCACCGAACGACAGCACGCTCCCGCCAAGCCGGATACGGACCCCCGGGCCGGGTGCGCCGGTACAGATAGTCTTCGGGTCCTGTCGGACCGCAGCGCCACACGGAGCCCCATGGTCGCTGGAGCTGGCACTCGACAGCCGCGGCCGGGGTGTCGACGCGCTGTACACCTACGCGTTGGAGATGATCGGTACACCCGTCGAGCAGTGGCCGGCATTGGCCGTTTTCCTCGGTGACCAGATCTACGCCGACGACTCCTCGCCGAAAACACGCGTGCGTATCGCAGAAGAACGAGCACTATCGCCGAGCAACGCTGACGACACACTGCCACCTGAGCTCGTCGGTGGTTTCGAGGAATTCACCTGGCTGTATCACGAATCATGGTCACCGCCGATCGAACGCTGGTTCTTCGCAAACGTGCCGACGGTGATGATCTTCGACGACCACGAGATGATCGACGACTGGAACATCTCCGCCGCGTGGGTGACCAAGATCCGCCGGCAACGCTGGTGGCAGGACCATGTCGTCGGCGGACTGATGACCTATTGGCTCTACCAACACCTCGGCAATCTCAGCCCAGACACCATCGCCGAGGAAGGCCTGCTGGCGAAAATCGCTGAGGTCGACGACGGCGAAGAGATCTTGTGTGAATGGGCGATGCAGACAGAAGAGTTCACCCCGGTCGCTGGTGGCTACCGGTTCAATTTCGTGCGCGATATCGGTCGCGTCCGCCTCGTCATGATCGACGCCCGCAACGGCCGGGTGCTCGAGCCCGGCAGGCGACAAATCGTCGACGACGACGAATGGCGATGGGTTCTCGATGCCTGCACGGTCGACGTCGACCATCTGCTGATCGCCAGCTCCCTCCCGGTGTTCGTCCCAGGAGGACTTCATGACCTGCAGGTGTGGAGCGAAGCCCTCTGTGATGGCGCATGGGGTACGCCAGGGCGAAAATTCGGGGAGTGGCTCCGGGTAAAGGCTGATTTGGAGGACTGGCCGGCGTTCCTCCTGTCGTTCGAGGCGTTCGTTGCGATGCTCAGAGCTCTTGGACGGGCATCACGGACCGACGCCCCAGCCACCATCTCGATACTGTCAGGCGACATCCACTTCGCCTACGCCGCCGAGATCATCTTCCCGGACACGGCGATGGCCAGCAAAGTCCATCAGCTCGTCAATTCACCGATCCGCAACGCCCTCACCCCGCCCGAACGCACCGCCATGAAGCTCGGAACCTCGCGCTTCGCGACGGGACTCGGCCGACTCCTGCGGCGCAGCGTCCATCGTCGACGCACGTCGCTGCAATGGAAAATGGACCGCGGTCCCGTGTTCGCAAATTGCCTCGGCACGATCACCTTCGACGGCAGACAGGCAAAGCTCCTCGTTCAACAGACGAGGCCGTACGACGATCAAGGCGTTGCGGCGTTCGAGACAGCAATCGACGCCGACCTTCTCCTCGGCACCCACAACGTCCCGGCCGAACAACTCGACACAGCACTGCGACCTGTGAGCGGGGCACGCTCATGAGCGACGCGACTGCGATTCCCGCAGCCCACAGCCGTGTCGTCGGGGATCGGTACCGATTGACGAGGCGCCTCGCAGTCGGCGGCATGGGAGAAGTCTGGGTCGCCATCGACGAACTCCTCGACCGGAGGGTGGCGGTGAAAATCCTCCGCGAGGAATTCCTCGAGACCCCACTGTTTCTTGCCAGGTTCCGCGCCGAGGCGAAACACGCTGCTGCACTGACCCATCCAGGCATCGCTCAGATCTTCGACTATGGCGAGGAGCACATCGACGGCCGATGCACCGCCTACCTGGTGATGGAACTCGTCGACGGGCCGGCCCTCGCGGATTTGCTCGCCGCTCGTGGGCCGCTGCCGATTCCGACGACGATCGACTGGCTTGCCCAGGCCGCTGAGGCGCTCGGTGCCGCTCATCGCCTCGGTGTCGTCCACCGCGACGTCAAACCAGGCAACGTGCTCGTCGACGGCGACACCATCAAAATCACCGATTTCGGCATCGCCAGAGCAATGAATTCGGTGCCACTCACCGATGCCGGCCAGATCGTCGGCACCGCCCGCTACATGTCCCCCGAGCAGGCCACCGGCAGCGAGGCCACTCCCGCAAGCGACGTCTACTCGCTCGGGATCGTCGGCTACGAAATGCTCACCGGGCAACCACCGTTCACCGTCGGCAACGCCCTTGCCATCGCCCGCGCCCACCTCCAGCAACTACCACCCGCACTCCCCCAGCACGTACCTCCAGCGCTCAGCGAACTCCTTGCTCGGGCCCTCGCCAAAGACCCGACACGTCGCCCAGCCGACGCCGACGCCTTCGCCCGAGAGCTCCGCTCGCTCCAGAAACCCGCAACCCACGACAAGGTCGGCATGCCGGCGGACCAGGCAGCCGCTGCATCAGCGTTCGCGCACGCCGCCGCCGGCACGATGGTCTTCGGGGCGGCACCAACAAGCACCAGGGTCTTCGATCACGACCTCACCACCGTCGCACCACCATCGCCGCCGCTCAACGCCATCGTCGCCGACCATCACGCCACCAGACGATCGCGCCGCGCCCTCGTCGCCGTGACCATCGTGATCGCTGCGTGCATTGTTCTCCTCCTGGTCGCTCACTCCAGCACGAGCAAGCGACAGGACCTCGTGCCGGCAACGGGGCCCTCGATACAGCGCCCGGCCGCGAGCACCGCACCGGACACCACTCTTGCGCAACCATCGATGGTCGTCGTCGATCCAGCTGCCTACCTCGGCATGCCGGTCGAACAGGCCAGGCAAGCACTGCGTGCGGTCGGCCTCAACGTCGCCGCCCTACCCGCTTCGGTAGACAACACCGCTGTCGTTACCGGCATCACACCAAGCGGGCCGCTGCCAAGCGGGTCGACCGTGACCCTGACCGTGACGACTGCAACCACGCAGCCAGCGGCCACGAGCACAACGTCGCCGGTGCCAATTCGGAGCAAGGGAAAAGCCAATGGGAACGGCAAGGGGAAGGGCAAATGATCGAACGCCCACATGGTCCCCATTTCCCGCCGCCCCGACTGCGAGAAGAGGACGGGCGCGGTCGGCCCGAGCCGCGTAGTCCCAGCCGTAGCGCCCCGGTAGGTGGGCCGGTCGGTCAACCGCACTGGCAGATCCGACCGGCCTACGCCGCTCTCGACCGCTATGCGACAACACCGAACGAAGGAACGTGATGGAACCGGTATTCGACCCCTCTGCACCCACTGCCATACAGCCCATCGTCGGTGCAGCACAGCGGGACACCGATCCCGCCAGCCCATGGCCAGGCGGCGACGTCATCCGCGATGTCTACGAATCTGACGTCCCTCTTGCTGTCAGCGCCGTCCCCGTTCGCCCGCTGGCCCCCGGGCCCATCGGCCGCCAACCCCTCTGGCCGTTCGTCGCCGCCGCCGTCGTTCTCGCACTCGTCCTCGGTGGCATCGCCGGATTTCTCATCGGCAACTCCCGTACCGATGCCACCACGGTTGCGGTCGCGACTTCATCACCACCAGCTGTCCGCGCCACGACCGCCGCCACGACCGCCGCCACGGCTGCGCCTGTGGTGTCGCAGGCCCCGAAAGCCTCGGTCGAGGCGACGAGCGCGCCAGCAGCGACACCAGCCGACGAGGCAACCGTCGTGAACAAGACGCTTGACAGCCTGCTCGCCCAAACACAAGACGCTGGTGCCTACCCGACGCCGAGCCGCTACCCCCAACTCGACCGGATCATCGCCATCCAGACCTCCAAAGACACCGCAACGCTCCGAGCTCAGGTCGCCGCACTGACTGCCTCACAGACGCAAGCGACCGACCAGGCGAGTGCCATGCAAACCCAACTGGCAGCGGCACAGGCATCGCTCGCCGACGCCCAGAAGCAACGTGACGACCTCACCGCCCAACTTGCCCAATCCACCACGTCGGCATCGGACCTGCAACAACAGATCGCCGCACGAGACCAGCAAATTGCTGCGTTGCAAGCGGCTGCCGCAACATCGAAATCTGCGCTGGACACCGCCAACGCCGCGCTGGCGAAAGCCAAGGCGGACCTCGACAGCACCAAGGCTCAACTCACAACGGCAACGAATACGCTCGCGAAGCTGAATCCCCAACCGCTCGCAAATTTCGTCAACGGTGACGTCGCCAAGGCACGCAGTAACGCATCGACGAACGGCTGGACCATCGTCGAGAAGTCCATCGGCAACTCAGCCGTCGCCGCAGGAACCGTCACCGCTCAACTACCTGCTCCAGGAGCCACCATGGTGTCCGGATCGGTGCTCTACGTGGAAGTCGCGGTCAAGCCAGCCGGATGAGAGTTGTCAGACACGTCATCAATGATTCGCCTGTGCAGTGTGTGCCGGTGCGACGATTGTTTTCCGGGGTGGTGGTGGGGGTGGTGTCAGGCTGCTTCGAGTCGGCGGTGGGTGAACGTCGAGATGCAGAAGGTGCCGTATGCGGCGAAACCGACGGCGACGACCACAACGACGAGCACACCCCATGTCTGGGTAGCGAGCCGGCGCAGGGCCCCATCGAGACCG
>JANXUF010000067.1 GCA_025356335.1 Actinomycetes bacterium | reverse complement strand
CGTGGTTTCGGGTTGTCTTTCGGCGGCGAGGCGGAAGGCCATCAGCGATCGTTGCCAGAAGTCGTCGAAGTAGGCGAGGATCGCTGCGAGCGCGTCCGGTTGAACGGTGTAGATCCGGCGCGTCCCCTCGGCGTGGTCGTGCACGAGGCCCACCCGTTTCAGCACACGCAGGTGCTGAGAGACGGCTGGACGGCTCACCGGAAGGGCATCAGCCAGCGCGGTGACCGACGCCGGCCGCTCACACAACATCGTCAGGATCGCACGCCGCGACGGATCACCGAGCGCATCGACCAAGGCGTCTGGTTTGAACGAAACGTTCGCTGCCACTTACGTAAGTAAAGACGAACGCAACGTTGCCGTCAAGACCTGCTTGTGGTCACGTCGCTCGACACGGGTCCACGGTCGTCACGAACCGGCGTCGAGAAGGAGCGCCGACCACGAACGATGACCCTGCAGGCCGGTTCGAGTTCGAAGCGGCGAACGGCCGTCGATGTGATTGTGGTCGGCATGCGGCCAACGCATCGCCCAGTCCGGTTCCAGTAGGCGCACCGGTGGCTCGGCAGACAAAACACATCTTCCGAACTTTCCACTTGACGCAACCCAGTGGTTGCCATACTATGGCAACTGTTCAGTTGCATCATCCGATGCGTGACGAGAGGATTGAGACCATGACCACGACGACCACCAACTACCGCACGACCGTCCGGATCAACGCCCCTGCCCAGACCGTGTTCGACGCGGTCACCACCCCCGAAGCGCTCGCCGCCTGGTGGAGCCCGGTCACGGGCTCGGGCCTGACCGGTGGTGACCTGTGCTTCCCGATGGTCGCCGGGCAGGCGCCGCTGCTCATCCACGTCGACGAAGCGAGCCGCCCGACGACGGTCCGCTGGACCGTTGTCGATTGCAGCTTCATGAACGACTGGGAGGCGACGCAGCCGACCTTCACGATCGCCCCGATCGGCGCGCATGCGTGCGAGCTGACCTTCGAGCACGTCGGCTTGAACGACCAGCTCGAGTGCAAGGACATGTGCAGTCGCAGCTGGGACCACTTCGTGCGCACCAGCCTGCGCGAACTCGCCGAAGGCGGCCCCGGCGCCCCCAACCGCACCCCACGGGACCTGGCCCGCCGGGCAGCCGAAGAAGGCGCCTGAATAGGCGCCGTCATGGGGCCGTTCGAACCGCGCGACCGCCCCATGGCACACTCGTCATACCGAGGAGGAAGCAATGACGTTCCCCGACCGCATCGAACGCACCGTCAAATTGAACCGGCCACCAGGCGACGTATGGTCGGCGCTCACCACTGCTGACGGGCTGAGCGCCTGGTTCGGTGAGCGGGCCACGATCGAGCTGCGACCGGGCGGCGCGGCGTCGATGACGTTCGCCGGCGGCATGACGGTCGAGATGCGCGTCGAACGCGTCGAAGAACCGAACGTGTTCGCCTACACATGGCGCTTACCGGACCTTCCCGACGCCGACCCCCGTCGCACCCACGTCGAGTTCACGCTCGAACCTGACCAGGAAGGGACCGTGCTACACGTCGTCGAGACCGGTTTCGCCCAACTGCCCCTCGACACTCGCAGCGAGACCTACGACGCGCACAGCCAGGGCTGGTCACGGGAGCTCGCCGAGTTGGCGGACCACCTCGATGGCGCCTGACATCGAGGCCGTGGCCGAGCAGGTCTTCGTCGCCCTGGCCGATCCGACCCGCCGCGCGATCCTCGCCGCTCTCGCCGCCGACGGCCCGGCAACCGTCGGCGACCTCGCCGGGCGCCTGCCGATCACCCGCCAAGCGATCGCCAAGCACCTCGCCGTGATGACCGACGCCGGCCTCGTCACCCCCGAACCAGGCGAGCGCCGCCGGGTCCGCTACCGGCTGCGCTCCGCACCCGTCCAGCTCGCCCAACAGTTCCTCGCCGCGCTTGCCCACCAATGGGACGATCGACTCGAAGCCCTCCAACGACACCTCAACGGAAGCTGATCCCACCACAGAGGCTGCCGTCGTCGACAGTCGGCGGTGCTGCACCCTCGCCACGAGGCGTCGCGACCGGTAGCGGTTGGTGTCGGGCCCGCACGAAGGCGACCTGACCCGACGAACGGCACGAGCCGGCGAACGTGGCGGACAACGTCGATACTCGTCGGCTGTGGCGGCGTGTCTGGTTCGCGATTCTCAGAGCATTCTGCAATGACGTTGCAAACCCATGGGTTGACGATGCGGTCATGATCAACAACATGTCGCCGAATCTCCGCAACGATGTCGAGTCACCACCGTCACCAGCGTCACCGCCGTCAACGGCGGTTGATCGAATGATCGCTGCAATCGAGGCGGGCGGCTTCAGTGCCGCCTGTGACGTCTACGCGCCCGACGTCGTGCTCGACGCGACCGTCCCGGGCTGGAGGTTCAAGGTCGCTGGTGAGCAGGGCGTTCGCGACGAGTACGGGCGGTGGTTCGCTGTACCGGCCGAACTGGTCGAACTCGACCGGCACCATATTTTCGGCGGGGAGGTCGTCGAGTACTTCATGACCTGGACGCAAGGAGGAGTGGTCCACGGGGCGCACCATCTGCACCTGCTCACGGTCGATGGGACATCAGACCGGATCAGCGCCGATCATGTGTTCTGCGGTGGTCGCTGGCCGGCATCGCTGCTCGCCGAGATGAACGCCCCGACGTTCGTGCCCATCGGCTGAGACGATGTTCGCGAACCCTGCTCCCGCAACCGCTGTATCGAGCAACGTTCTTCGGCTTCACCCTCGCCACGTGTGCGGTTCGATCGACGAATTACTCGCAGATGCCTCCGAGCGTCATCCGTTCCTGACCGACGACTCGAAGTCTGGCAGCGCCTTCGAACGGGTCACGATGGACGGCGAACCGCACATTGTCAAATATGTCCACGTCGACGCCGACTGGACGATGCGAACCTACGGTGATATCGGCCCGCGTCCGATGCTCGTCTGGCAGGCGGGGTTGATGGACATCGCCTCCGATCTCATCGAACACGGCACCGTCGGCGTGGCAGGCGGGCTCGGACGTCACGGATGGGGCGCTGCGATCCTGATGCGCGACTTGACGACGAGCATGGTTCCGCCGGGCAACGCGGTGGTGGCGGTCGAGCACCATTTGCGCTTCATCGATCATCTCGCCGGTCACTCGGCGCGGGCGTGGGGCTGGCATGACGATGTCGGGCTGCTGCCGTACGGGATGCGCTGGAACATGTTCGACGATCGGATGGTCGAGGCCGAAAGGGAGCGAGGATTTCCATCGATCGTTCCGAAGATCGCCGGCGACGGCTGGCTACGGTTCGCGAAGCGTGCCCCGGCCGCCGTTCGAGATGTGGTCGACGAACTCAAGGCGGACTCCGGACCCCTCGTCTCGGGGCTGCGGACGACGCCCTCGACGTTCCTCCACGGTGATCTCAAGTTCGGCAACATGGGTGCTCTGGCCGACGGACGAACCGTGCTGATCGATTGGTCCTATCCGGGAGAGGGACCGATATGTCACGACCTGACGTGGTATTTGGCGCTCAACGCAGCCCGACTGCCGATGTCCAAAGACGACAGCATCGAGGTCCTGCGCACCGCTCTCGTGCGTCACGGGATCGATGTGGAGGAGTGGTGGGGCCGCCAAGTTGCACTTTGCCTCCTCGGAGGTCTGGTGCAGTTCGGCTGGGAGAAGGCGTTCGGTGACGACATCGAGTTCCAGTGGTGGTGCGATCGGGCGTTGGACGCCACGAAGTACCTGTGATGCGAACAGTTCGGACAGACGATTCACAGGGGTACAGCGCCGAAGCGTGGAAAGCCGGGCCCGAACGGGTCTACGCACAGATGGCGGAGGAGATCGTCGGTGGAATCCCCTCCGTCGACGGCGCTCGTGCACTCGATCTCGGCGCAGGCACAGGCGCCGCCGGCGCAGTCCTGATGCGGCACGGGGCGCTTGTCACAGCCCTTGACATCGCTCCCGACATGTTCGCGTGCGACACGCCGGCGCGTCCCCGACGAGTCGTCGGTGATGCGCTGGCGTTGCCGTTTCGCGATGGATGCTTCGACGTCGTCGTTGCGGCGTTCAGCCTCAATCATCTGTACGATCCGGCTGGTGGGATGAAGGAGGCGTGCCGTACGACACGCTATGGAGGACGGGTAGTGGTGACCGCCTATGCGTCAGTCGACGACCACCCGGTGAAGGCAGCCGTCGCAACTGCGGCTTTCGAGCTGGGTTGGACACCAGCATCGGCGATGAACGACATTCGCCTCGGTGCAATGCCGAAGTTGCAGACCGTCCAACGGGCTGCCGCAAAACTACGGGTGGCCGGCCTCGAAGGCACGCCGGAACTCGTGCGCATCGCCGTACCGGAACTTGACGCCGACGACCTGATCGCCTGGCGGCTCGGTATGGCCGACATCGCTCTATTCGTGAGCCAACTCAGCGTCGACGAACGTCGCCGGCTTTGCCGCAGAGCACTTGATCTGCTCGGACCACAACCACCACCGCTGGTGCGTTCCGTCATCGTCATCACGATTGTTGCCTGATGGCGAGAATCGTCGATCCGAGCCACGCGCCAACGGCAGCGGCATCGAGATGCGGTATGTCGCCAGTGAGTACGGCCAACCTGCGTGCCCGCTCCTCTGCCTCGCTGAACAGCGACGAGAGGCGCGTTGCTGCCGCCATCTCAGCGATCAGTCGCCACGACTCGAGCGCCGCGAGCCGGTCGATCGCACGCACAAGTGCCGCCACTTCGTCTGCGTTCGTCGGCTGCCCTGCGGTTGCGTCGGCGACGATCCGCAATTGCGATGCGAGCACGCCAGGACGTTGCGACGAGTGAGCGAGCGCGTCGTCGCCGAGCGCCCGCGCAATATGGGCGGCTCGAGGTGCGTCGCCCTGTTTCAACGCTAGGCGGCCCGAGAGGAGCATCGCCCGCTGTCGCTGGTGCCATGCCATCGTGCTCGACGGCGAGAGGCTGCGTGTCAGTTCTTCGAGGGTGACTGCGGCGGCATCGATCTGATCAGTGATCAGCAGTAGTTCGACATGGTCGAGGCGGGCGTGCGCAGCTGGTTCGTCGAACGATGCTTCAGCGCTCAGGAGTGCCTGCGAAGTCCACCACATTGCTCGATCATGGTTCCCGACCGAGCGCTCGAGCCAGCTGCGCATGTTGCAGGCGATCGGCCGGAATCGCAGTCCGGCAGTGCCGGAGTTGTCGGCGTGGTGCGCGAGTGCCTCGGCGGATTGGAAGGCAGTGACGAGGTCTCCGCAGATACCAGCGGCGAGGCACCGGGTGAACCACGCGTGCGCGGTCGCGAAGGGATGCGAACGGATGCTGCTCGGATCACCGACGGCGTCGAGCATGTCGAGTGCCTCGTCGAAGCTGCCCTGGTGCGTCATCACCGATGCGAGCCACACGCGCGCCACCCCCGACGGCTGTTCGCCCACCGGTCCATGTTCGGCGTCGACGACTGCCTGCAGCCGGGCGCGAGCGCCGAGAAGATCACCCTGGGAGTGGCGAATGCGACCGTCCAGCGTCGCTGCGCTCGCTCGAATTTCCGGCAGCGCGGACACCTGTGCTTCGGCCACGAACGTCAGCGCTCGGGCGAAATCGCGCCGGTAATAGGCAATCCAACCTGCGAGCTCCAACGACGACGACGACCGCTCGCAGTCGAGAGCGGCCGTGATGTCGACGTCCGCCTCGTCGAACCGGCGCTGGCTGAGGTGCACGCGGGCCCGCTCCGCTCGGGCAGGCGGTGTATCGACCAAGGCGATCGCTCGATCGAGCAACGCCTCGGCAACGTCTGCTTCGAACCGCTCCATGGCGATCTGGGCTGCCTCGATGAACGAATCGGAAGCGATGCGATCGCTGCCGCCACGCTCGGCATGGTGCGCTGCATCGAGGGGATTGCGGTCCGAACGCGCGGTGAGCTGCATGGAGGCCTGCCGATGGACGAACACGCGCACCGATCCCGTGGTCGCGGCCACCAGCGCTTCTCGCACGACATCATGGCGGAATCGCAGACCGTCCGCTTCGTCGATCACCAGCCCCTGGACGACGGCCGTCTCGATGTGGTCGAGCACTTCGGCAATCGGTCTCCGGCAACACGCGCCGAGCAGATCGAGATCGATGAGCGGTCCGAGCAACGCGGCGATACGCACCGTGGACGCTGCCGGCCCGAGTGCACTGCTGCGCCGCGCCACCGCCTCGACGACCGAGTTGGGAAGATCCCCCTCCGGCACTCGCGCCAGTTCCAGGAGGAACAAGGGATTGCCGCCGCTGCGGGCATAGATTCGACCGGCGTCGGCGCCGATCAACGCCTCTGCGGCTTGTGGCCCGAGCGGTTCGAGGGCAATCGCGTTCGTCGCTGGCAGGGTAGGGTCCGGTAGGCGGCAGGTCACGACGACAAGGACCATCGGCGCCGACCCGACGAACGATCCCAGCCAGGCGACCGTCGCCGAATCCGCCTGATCGACGTCGTCCATGACCACGACGAGCGGCGCATCGGCCCGAACGCTCTGGATGAGGGACCCGAGCGCGGCGAACAGGCGCCTCCGACCGATCCCGGCTTCCTCCAGCGACGTGGCGGCGTCGCCGAGAGCCGCTGGACGGAAGGCTCCCGAAGTGCCGAACAGCCGGGCGAGCGCAGCATCACCGCGTTTCAACTCGTCGGCACGTTCCAACCCGACGACGCGTACCAGCCATTCGTCGACCGCGTCGATCACCGGCTGCAACGCAAGGCTGAGACCGCGCTGGTCGCAGCACCCGGCGATGACCTCGACACCGGACCGTGCCAGTCGACGCGACCACGACTCGACGAGCGCCGACTTGCCGATTCCGGGTTCGCCGCTGATCACCACGAACTGCGATGCCCCGAACGACTGCGCAAGCCACCCGTCGAGCGCCTGCAACTCGACGTCACGTCCGACGAGCCCTTTCGTCGGTTCGGTGCCGATGGCGTCGACGGAATCGGAGGCGCTATCAATTCGACCCAGCACGATGTCGTCATGGAGCTGCTCGGTGAGTGCGGACGGCCCGACGCCGAAGTCCTCGATCAGGCGATCCCTGAACGACGAGTACACCTCCAGAGCTGCGCCGACCTGCCCCATTCGGGCATACGCCGACATGACGACGCGCACCGCAACCTCGTCGTACGGTTCACGATCCAAGGCAGCGAGCCCGAGATTCGCAGCGTCGCCCATCGCCCCGAGCTCGAGAGCGGCCAGCGCACCACAACGACGTGCGTCGCCAACGGCACGCTCGATGCCCACTCGAACGCCGTCGGACCACGCTGCGTCCTCATCCGCCAGGATTCGTCCGCCGACCAGCCGCAGGGCTGCCACCGACGCCGCACGCGCTGCGCCGAACTGCCGAACTGAGAGACGAGCAACAGCCTCCGCGCTGAGCTCCAGCAACTCGTCGAGATCGAGCCAATCGTAGCGGAGGGCATATCCCCCGTCTGAACGCTCGATACGACCACCGAGCACCGAACGCAACCGGCTCACCAACACACTGATCTGATCCGCCGGCTTCGACGGAAGATGCTCACCCCAGATCGCCTCGGCGATGCGGTCGACGGACACAGCGTCTCCGCGCTCGCACGCAAGCAGCTTCAACAAGGTTCGCGCCTTGCGACTCCCGACGGCGCGTTCGTCGAGCCCGTCCACGCCGAACGCCCCGACGACCCGGACAGCAACGCGCTCCACCGGCCCACGGTACCCCAAGCCGTACGGACGCGAATTTCCTGATCGGTACGGTCGGTGCAGGTCGATTGCAAACTCCTCGGCGCACGATCGTTCCGTGCCACAACGCACAACCGTCAAGAACATCACGACAGGAGCACGACATGACAACACTCGAAACCGCCGCTGAACAAAAGACCTTCGCCGCCCCGGACGAGACCCGCGAATTCAGCCACGGTAAGGCCGACATCGTTCGCATCGGCCACAGCGACATCGGGCGGCTCACCCTTCAGCCGGGATGGCGCTGGTCCGACCACGTCAAACCTCTCGCCGGAACAGAACTCTGCGAAGCGCCACATTTCCAGTACCACGTCGCCGGTCACCTGCACATCCAGATGGCCGACGGCACCGAACTCGATGCACGTCCCGGCGACGTCACCGCCCTCCCGCACGGCCACGACGCCTGGGTCGTCGGTGACGACGACGTCATCGTCATCGACTGGTGGGGCGCCACCGACTACGGCAAGGACCACACGCACTGAAATAGTTCGCACCGCAACGCGCCATCCCGACCCGCTCAGGTCTTATTTGAAATCGGCGACAGTTGCGCCACGACAGCGGTCACGCGCGCCGGCAGCGATATCCGGTGTGCACGTCAGCGCATTGCGTGACCGAGGAGGATCTCGGCTTGCCTGCGGCATCCAATTGGGCACCTCATGGCAGCGTGCCCTCCGCTTGATCGGGCATCCACCCCTTCGGCTCCACGACTGCCGACACGCCGCAGCGACCACCAGGCTGATGGCTGGCGTGCCTCTCGGTGAGGTTGCCCGTCGCCTCGGACACAGCGTCGAGACTCTGGTGACGACCTATGCCGGAGTGCTTGCCGGCGACGAGGCACTCGCCGACAAGCGGATCGATGATGCCCTGGCGGCCCCCAACCGGGGCGCATCGCTCCAGACGAACTCGCCGGGTTTCGTGGCCACGGAGACCAAGCTGGAGTCTGTTGAAGCCGAATCCAGTTGCCGATCTCGATCGGGTTGAATCGAAGGAGATGCCCCCACTTGACGAAGGGGATCCGCCGCTCAGCCACGAGGCGTCGTACATGGCGAACCGAGACCCCGAGGGTGCGCCGCCACTTGCTCGATGTTCAGCAGAACCGGCAGCTCGTGTCCGCTGTCGGGGTGCGCAGGTGCGGCGTGCGCGTTCATCAGCAAGACCGTGCAGGTAGGACGTCACGGATCACTACCCGGACCGTGTGCTCCGGTGGGCGTATCCTGTCGATCATGCCCGCAACGACGTTGACCGAGCTGCGCACACGGCGCAGCGAGATCATCGAGATCGCCCGCGCTCGGGGAGCCTCGAGGGTTCGAGTGTTCGGCTCGGTCGCCCGCGGCGAAGCCACAGAGACCAGCGACATCGACTTCCTCGTCGACCTCGAACCCGATCGAAGCCTGTTCGACCTCGGCGGCCTCCTAATGGATCTTCAGGACCTGCTGCACCGAAACGTCGACGTCGTCACGGAACGCGGGCTCCGCCCGAGGGTCGCTCACCGAGCGCTCGCCGACGCCGTCGATTTGTGAGAGGCGATCACGACCGCATCCTCGCCCTGCTCGAGATGTGCGATCTCCTCATCGAGCACGCTTCGGACCTGAGCCGGCTCGCCGAAGATCCGATGGTCCAAGCAGCAGCGCAGCGGTGGATCGAAGTGTTGGGCGAAGCTGCGTCGAACGTGTCGGACGAAACCAAGAAGGTGCAGCACGTCGACAACCGACCCGGTCACGGCGGTTCGGACTTCGACGACACCTACAAAAAGGACGTGACCTGGGACATCACGTTTGATATCACCATCACCGACGGACAGATCACGGCCGCGAGCGACCCGAAGGGGACGGTGACCGGCACGACCAGTGCCCAGATCCTCTCGCAACCATCCGCCAGTTGCAACGGCCCTGTCGGACTCGTACCCGACGCTACCGGCGCACTCAAAGTGCCGATGACGATCAGCGCCCACACGACCCCAACCGCCATCGAGATGGAACTGGAAGGCGGCGTCCCACTCGGTTGGGGTTTCTCCCCATGCTTCGCGTCATCGTCCGCCGTGGCGCTCCCCGTCGGCGATTATGCCGCGTACCAGGTGTGGGCGAAGGACACCGTTCCCAGATTCTCGCTGTCACTTCCGAGCCTTCAACTGCAAACAGAGCCGATCACGCTCAGCGGGACATGGCCATTTCCGCCCGTGAACGCCGACTACAAAGTAGAAGCCCAGCACTGGACCTCTCAGATCACTGTGACTGCCCTCAGATGACGCGCACGGAGTCGTCCCGGCGTGACATCGCCGCGGCATGCACGTTTTTCTCGATGTCGACCACATCGGCCGAGGGCGGTTGTCTCATCGTCCACAAGGTTGCGACGCGTGTTGACGCAGATGCGTTCTGCTCGGGCTGCATTCCCGGCAGGTCGTCGTTCTGTTGCGTACATCTGGGTCACCGTTGACCGTCGCGGCCGAGGCAGACTCGAATCCAGTCATGCCAGATGCTCCACCGCCCCAACCCGAGCAGTAACGAAGCCTGACTGTCTGCGCTCGTGGTCTCTGCTTGCAGTTCCGGATCTTCTCCCAAGTCCGATCCCCCGACCGCCTTCATCACTGCGACTACCTCCGGCACCGTGGCCACGACCACAACGATTGCATCGGCGGCGGCGCCGATGACAATGAACGCGCCGACCACGACAGATGCGACCACGACAGACGCGCCGACGACGAGCGCGCCGACGATGAGCGCACCGACGATGAGCGCACCGACGACGACTGCTTCAACGATCTTGACGCCGCCAGTGCCCGTCACCGTTGCGGGAACGTCGGCTCCGGTCACGGCGTCCAGCCTCAGTCCCGAAGCGCAGAAAAAGGCGGACGTTCGCTGGGCAGTTCAACGTGCCGCCGCCACCCTCACCGTCCCACACTCGTCCCGAACACAATGAGAAATAGGGGGCGATTCGGGTACGCGGTCACACTCACCGAGCAGGGCGCCCTCGGAAGGATTCGAACCTCCGACACATGGTTCCGGAAACCATTGCTCTATCCCCTGAGCTACGAGGGCGGGGCGCAGCGGGCTGAGCCTCTGCGGAGCATCAGGATAGCCCGGCGCTCGGGCAGCCGT
>JANXUF010000056.1 GCA_025356335.1 Actinomycetes bacterium | reverse complement strand
ATACCCGACGCCGCGGATCGTATGGATCAGTTTCGGATCGTCGTCGGTTTCGATCTTGCGACGCAGGTAGCGGATGTAGACGGCGAGATTCTTCGAATCAGGACCGAAGTCGTACCCCCAGATCCGGTCGTAGATCGTCGTGTGGTCGAGAACGATGCCGGCGTTGCGCACGAGCAGGGCGAGCAGCTCGAACTCCGTCTTCGACAGTTCGATTTCCCGATCGCCGCGCCATACCCGGCGCGAGCTGGTGTCCACGCGGAGGTCACCGACACGGAGTTCGGTGGAGTCGTCGGGATTCGGCTCCGATCCGGCACGCCGGAGGAGGGCACGCAGGCGGGCGAGCAACTCGTCCAACTCGAATGGTTTGGCGAGGTAGTCGTCGGCGCCGGCGTCCAGGCCGGCGACGCGGTCCGATGTCTCGGTTCGCGCCGTCAGCATGAGGATCGGCGTGCGGTTGCGTTCGGAGCGCAGGACCCGACAGACGGTGAGGCCATCGACGTTCGGCATCATCACGTCGAGCACCAGCACGTCGGGGCTTTCGTCCTTGACAGCGGCGAGCGCCTCGGCCCCGTTGGAGACGAGGGTGACGTGATAGCCCTCCAACTGCAGGACGCGCCCGAGCGATTCGCGAATCGCCCGGTCGTCATCCGCCACTAACACACTCGGGGCCATCCTTCCATCATGGCGGTGAAAAGTGAAAGCATGGTGAGAACGGCGGCACAGACCGCGAAGACCGGTCAGCCGACCGATTTTCCACGCCGCTGCTGCCGGACCCTACATTGATGGGGTGGAAGCGCCGCGGGACGTGCCGGAGCCGGATCATTGGTTCGAACCGATCGCTGAACATCTCGGTTCCGCGTACCTTCGCTATTCGTTCACCAGAGGGACCGTCCAGGAATGCGACTTCCTCGTCAGCCATCTCGGACTGACCGCCGGGAGTCGTGTGCTCGACGTCGGATGTGGTCCTGGCCGCCACGCGCACGAATTGGCGAGGCGGGGCATCACGGTTCACGGCATCGACATCAGCCAGTGCTTCGTCGACCTGGCGACGACGGATGCGCCCCGAGGGGCGACATTCGAACGGATGGACGCCAGGAAGATGACGTTCGACGGAGGCTTCGACGCCGTCATCTCGCTGTGCCAGGGCGGGTTCGGTCTACTGACAGGCCAGGGCGAGGACGAGGCTGTCGTTCGGGGCATCACCAAGGCGATGAACACCGGCGGGGTTGCAGCGATGTCGGCGTTCAGTTCGTACTTCTCGGTCCGCTACCACGACGGGGCCACCTTCGACGCCTGTACCGGCACATCGCACGAGTTGACGGAGGTCCGCAGCGCCACCGGAGCATCGAAACAGGTCGATCTGTGGACGAACTGCTATACCCCCAGGGAACTCCGTCTGCTGCTGCGGCTGTGCGGACTGCACGTCGAATCGATCTCCTCGGTCGAGCCAGGCGACTACGCGTTGCGCCCGCCGACGACGGAAACCCCGGAATTCCTCGTGATTGCCCGGAAAACAGAATAAATCGCCCCTTGGCCGCTGCGCGAAGTCGCTGGTAGCCTCGGAGAGTTCTACAACCCTTCGAAAGCGAACCGTCCTTTGTCCGATACGACCCTCATTTCTTCGCCGCCCAGCTCCACTGAGTATGGAACCTTCGACGAAGAAGGCAATTACACCCCCCGCCAGATCACCGATGACGATCTGGGCATGTCCTTCGAAGATGCCATCGCCGGCACGATCGTCGAAGTCGAAGACGGCCAGCTCGTCAACGGCACTGTCGTCAAGATCGACAAGGACGAAGTCCTGTTGGACATCGGGTACAAGTCCGAAGGTGTCATCCCGGCCCGCGAGCTGTCGATCCGCAATGACGTCAATCCCAGCGAAATCGTTTCGCTCGGCGACATCATCGAGGCGTTGGTGCTCACCAAAGAGGACAAAGAGGGTCGCCTCGTCCTGTCGAAGAAGCGTGCGCAGTACGAGCGTGCGTGGGGAACGATCGAGAAGATCAAGGAAGAGAACGGCGTCGTCGAAGGTCTCGTGATCGAGGTCGTCAAGGGTGGCCTCATCGTCGACATCGGCCTCCGCGGCTTCCTGCCTGCTTCGCTCGTCGAATTGCGCCGTGTCCGTGATCTGCAGCCGTACGTCGGCAAGATCCTGCAGGCGAAGATCATCGAGCTCGACAAGAATCGCAACAATGTCGTGCTGTCCCGTCGCAACTACCTCGAAGAGACGCAGAAGGAAGCCCGCGACGAGTTCCTCACGAACCTCAAGCCCGGCGAAGTTCGCCACGGTGTGGTGTCGTCGGTCGTCTCGTTCGGTGCGTTCGTCGATCTCGGCGGCATGGACGGTCTGATCCACGTCTCCGAACTGTCGTGGAAGCACGTCGAGCATCCCAACCAGGTCGTCCAGGTCGGCGACGAGGTCACCGTCCAGGTCCTCGATGTCGACTTCGACCGTGAGCGCATCAGCCTCTCGCTCAAGGCGACGCAGCAGGATCCGTGGCAGGAGTTCGCCGGCAGCCACGAGGTCGGGCAACTCGTTTACGGCCGTGTCACCAAGCTCGTCCCGTTCGGTGGGTTCGTCCAGGTCGGCGAGGGCATCGAAGGTCTCGTGCACATCTCGGAGATGTCGGCGCATCACGTCGACGCTCCCGAGCAGGTCGTCACACCGGGCGAAGAGCTCTGGGTCAAGATCATCGATCTCGATTCGCAGCGTCGCCGCATCAGCCTGTCGATCAAGCAGGCTGCCGAGGGAGGCGAATTGGCCGAGGAGTACCGCCAGCACTTCGACGTCGACGCCGAGGGCAACTACGTCTCCGCTGCCGACGATGCCGATCGTGAAGCTGCGTGGGCCGAGTACTACGAGGCGACCGGAACCTCGCCGGACGGCGCAACGCCGGCGGGCGACGCTCCCGTCATCGAGTCCGCCGCTCCGGCCGCGGCGGCTGCAGCCGACGAAGCAGCGGCGGCCGAGTAGCTCTCGCCGCCGTCAGCGCAACCACCTGCCGACTGAGTTCGCTCGATCGATGAACGCCAACGCCGTGTCCTCGGACACGGCGTTCGCCGTTTTCCCGGATGGGGGTCGACGGTGATCCTCATCGGGCTCACCGGTGGTATCGGGTCGGGCAAATCGACAGTGTCCCTGCTGCTGGCAGGGCACGGCGCAGTGATCATCGACGCCGATGCGATCGTGCGTGAGGTGCAGCAACCGGGGTCAGCGGTGCTCGACAAGATCGCCGAACGGTTCGGTGAGCAGATGATCGCTGCAGACGGCTCGCTCGACCGCGCTGCGCTGGCAGCCGTTGCATTTGCTGACGACCAGGCGATCAAAGACCTCGGCAAGATCGTCCACCCTGCGGTCGGGGCGGAGATGAACCGGCGTGTCGCCGAGGCGGCGCTGACCGATCAGGTCGTGGTGATGGACATCCCGTTGCTTGCAGAGAATCCGCGCCCAGGTCTGCAGGCGACGATCGTCGTCGACGTCGATCCGGAGTTGGCCGTCAGCCGTCTCGTCGAGTTCCGCAACATGACCGAAGAGGACGCACGGGCGCGTATCGCCAAGCAGTCGCCACGCGACAAGCGGCTGGCGATCGCCGATCGTGTCGTGGACAACGGTGGCGACAGGGACGAGCTCGCCGCACAGGTCGAGGTCGTGTGGCACTGGCTCCAGACGTTGCCGCAGATCCGCGAGTCGCCGCTCGATCTCACTACGAAGACCGAGCCGCCGGCGTGAGGGGCGGCCGTTCTCGTTGCGAGCAGCGAAGACTGCCGACGGACACCCACCGTCAGCTCAGCAGCAGCAGCAGTTCGGCGACGGCGAACTCGACGCTCGTACCCGTGTCCACCGGGTGACGCGGCAGTTCCCTCGGCACTCATCCCGCGTCGTCGAGTCAGGTGGGTGCAACCGGCGCAGATGGCGGCGAGTGGCGTCATCGCTGGCCCGGTCGTCGTCCGGCATGGCAGGATGGTCGGCGCTCTCGCAGCAGCGCCCAGCTGTCACCACCTGTCGTCGAATGAACAGAGGTTCCCGTGAACGAAGTACGTGCAATCGTCGCCATGTCGAAGGGTGCGGCGGTCACCATCGAGACGATCCTCGTGCCTGACCCCGGCCCCGGCGAGGCGCTCGTGCAGGTCCAGGCATGCGGGGTCTGCCACACGGACCTGCACTATCGCGAGGGCGGTATCAACGACGAGTTCCCGTTCCTGCTCGGCCACGAGGCGGCTGGAATCGTCGAAAAAGTCGGAGCGGGCGTCACGTCCGTGGCCCCCGGTGATTTCGTCGTCCTGAACTGGCGTGCTGTCTGCGGCGAGTGCCGTAGCTGTCGCAGAGGCAAGCCGTGGCTGTGCTTCTCGACGTTCAACGCGACACAGAAGATGACGTTGAGGGACGGCACGGTGCTGTCCGCTGCGCTCGGTATCGGTGCCTTCGCCGAGAAAACCCTCGTCGCCGCCGGCCAGTGCACCAAGGTCGACTCGTCCGTCCCGGCGGCCACCGCCGGCCTGCTCGGGTGTGGCGTCATGGCGGGCATCGGAGCAGCGGTCAACACCGGTAACGTCGGGCGTGGGGACTCGGTTGCCGTGTTCGGTTGCGGCGGCGTCGGCGACGCCGCGATCGCCGGTTCGCTGCTCGCCGGCGCGACCACGATCATCGCCGTCGACATCGACGACCGCAAGCTCGAAACGGCGAAGACCTTCGGCGCCACTCACACCGTCAACAGCAAGAACGTCGACGCTGTCGAGGCGATCAAGGCGGCGACCGGCGGCAACGGCGCCGATGTCTGCATCGAGGCGATCGGCCTACCGCAGACGTATCGTCAGGCGTTCGAGGCTCGCGATCTCGCAGGGACGGTTGTGCTCGTCGGAGTACCGCGCCCGGATATGGAAGTCACGCTGCCGTTCATCGAGATGTTCGGACGCGGCGGGTCGCTGAAGTCGTCGTGGTACGGCGACTGTCTTCCGAGCCGCGATTTCCCGATGCTCATCGACCTCCACCTGCAGGGCCGGCTTCCGCTCGACAAGTTCGTCAGCGAGACGATCAAGCTCGAAGACGTCGAAGAGGCCTTCCACAAGATGGAACGTGGCGAAGTCCTGCGGTCAGTCGTCGTCTTCTAGAAGACGACGCACGGCTCAAGCCGTCGTGGCCGCCTCCGCGAACTGTTGCGCTTTGCGGATGGCGATGCGGCGCAGTGGCGGCAGCGTCGGGGGAGGATTCTGACGGGGTGGCAGCGCTGCAAGGAGGGCGGCGGTCGACTTGGTGATCTCGGCGACCGCTCGCTCGAAAGCCTCGACCGTCGCCGGCGAGGTCTTGGCGACGGCGCTGACCTTGCGCACGTACTGTCGGGCAGCGGCTTCGACTTCTTCAGGCGTGGCGACAGGATCGAGCCCGCGTAGCGGTGTGATGTTTCGGCACATACGACGACTGTAGTCGCACCGGAAAACGCTGTGCCCTTCGCCCACACGCTCGGAAAGCGGGCTGGTGGACCGGTCGCAACCGGTCAGAGCTCGAGTTCGGCGACGATCTCTTCGCCGGCCGTCTCGCCGGTCGGGACGAATCCATAGCCCAGATACAGCGGCGCAGGTGTACCGCGACCGGGTACGTAATGGACCTGGATGACAGTTTCGCCTGCGGATCGCAGCATTTCGCAGACCTGATCGAGCACGATCGAACCGATCCCGCGCCGTTGGTGAAGGCGGCCGATCAGCAAGCGCCACAAGATCGTGGTCGGCCACGATGTGGTAGCGCGGGCGAGCATCACGAAGCCGACCAATTCGCCATCGGCCTCGATTGCCCGGAACCACGGAACCGCCGGCACGCCGTCTGACAACGGAGGCACGATCGCATCGGCGAGCGAATTCACCACCGGAGTGACGAACCGGCGCTGAGAATGGTGCGTCTCGATCGCCGCGACGGCGCGCCGGTTGTCCCAGGTGACCTCGACGAGATGAACGGTCTGCGGTCGATGGCGAGGGCGCGACAGCCACGTCTCCCAGTCGCTCCGGCGCATCCCGTAGATGCCGTCGTCCGACCATTCTGGATCATTGAAGAACGACTCGACCCTGGTGCCCTCGTAGCGGAAGCCGACGCGTTCGAGGAGCATTTCCGAGGCGACGTTGCGCGGGTCGAGCGAGGCCTCCAGTCGCCTCAGGCCGAGTCCGTCGAAGAGATACACGATGACGGCGTTCAATGCCTCGGTTGCGTATCCGTGACCCTGGTGGGCGGTCGCGAACGTGTATCCGACCTCGGCGGTGGGGAACGAGTCGTGTCGACCGATGTAGATGTCTCCGATCAACTCGCCCGTATCCCGGCGTTGCACAGCGAGGTTGTATCCCTTGCCGGCGACGACCCCACCGACCATGGTGTACTTGACGATGGACTCGGCGGCCCTCTCCACCGGGTAGGGCAGTTTCCAGTCCTGGTACTCGACGACAGCAGGATCGGAACGGTACGCGCTGACGACCTCGGCATCGGTCGGAACGAAAGGCCGCAGCAGGAGCCGTTCAGTGAGGATCGGTTCCATCGCCACAGTCTTGCCGGTGGGACTGGAGGCTTCGGCCGAATTTCACCGCTGTGGGGGTCTGGGCGAGTGTGGAAGCGAGCGGAGAGGTCGTCATCACACTCCGGCGACGTCTGGCAGTCTGGACGAATGACCGCCTCCCGTCCGCCGTTCGACATCGATGTTGCTCGCCCGATCGCCGAGGCGGTCGTCGCCGAATGCACCCACCGACTGCATCTGCCGTCGATCGCCTGGGGAGTGGTGGTCGATGGAGAGGTCGTGCTGGGGCAGTCGACGGAGGCGATATTGCGCATCGCCTCGATGACGAAGAGCTTTACCTGCGCAGCATTGCTGACGTTGCGCGACGAGGGCCGCATCGCGCTCGACGAACCCGTTGGCACCTATGCGCCCGAATTCGTCGGGCTCCGCTGGCCGACCGATGATTCTCCG
>JANXUF010000133.1 GCA_025356335.1 Actinomycetes bacterium | reverse complement strand
AGCCGCGACCTACACCGTCAACGAGCGCTACGTCCAGCAGCGCCTGCTGCCGATGGCGATGGAGCCACGCGCTGTCGTGTCCGTCCCGCAGCCGTACGGCGGCGGTGTCACCCTGTACTCGGCGACGCAGATCCCGCACATCCTCAAGGTGATGGCTGCGCTGACGCTCGGTATCCCCGAGCAACTCGTCCGCGTCGTCGCCCCCAGTGTCGGTGGTGGTTTCGGATGCAAGCTCAACGTCTACGCCGAGGAACTACTGTGTCTGGCGCTGTCGCGCAAACACGGCGTACCCGTGCGCTGGAACGAAGACCGCGGGGAGAACACCCAGGCGACGATCCACGGGCGTGGTCAGATCCAGCATGTCGAACTCGCCGCTGACGCTGATGGCAAGCTCACTGCGGTCCGCATCCGTCTGCTCGCCGACATGGGCGCCTACCTCCAGCTCGTCACCCCCGGCGTGCCGATCCTCGGTGCGTTCCTCTATGCCGGTGTCTACGACATTCCGGCGGCGTACGACTTCAGCTGCACCTCGGTGTTCACGACGATGACGCCGACCGACGCCTACCGCGGGGCCGGCCGTCCTGAAGCGACGTACGCCATCGAGCGGGCGATGGACACCCTCGCCAAGCAAGTCGGCATCGATCCGATGGAGCTGCGCAAGCGCAACTTCATCAAGAAGGAGCAGTTTCCGTACACCGCCTTCAGCGGCCTCACCTACGACAGCGGGGATCATCTGCTCGCCGCCGAGAAGGCGATGGAGATGGTCGACTACACCGGCCTGCGGAACAAGCAGCAAACGCAGAATGTCGACGGCTCGACCAAGCGCCTCGGAGTCGGTGTCTCGTCGTATTTCGAGATGTGCGGCCTTGCCCCGTCCCGCGTACTCGCCTCGTTGAACTACAGCGCAGGCGGCTGGGAAGCAGCGACGGTGCGGGTGCTGGCGACGAACAAGGTCCAGGTCGTCACGGGCGCAACGCCGCACGGTCAGGGACACGAAACGTCGTGGTCGATGATCGTCGCCCAGAAGCTCGGCGTCTCACCAGACGATGTCGACGTGTTGCACTCCGATACGGCGATCAGCCCGCTCGGATTGGATACCTACGGTTCACGTTCGCTCGTGGTCGGCGGCGTCGCCATCGACATGGCATGTGACAAGGTCATCGACAAGGCCAAGCAGATCGCCGCCCACCAGTTGGAAGCATCCGTCGAGGATCTCGAATTCGTCAGCGGCACGTTCAGCGTCAAGGGTTCCCCGGACAAGGCAATGCCGCTTGCTGCCATCGCCTTCGCCGCCTTCAGCGCCCACGACCTGCCGGACGGCATGGAACCGAACCTCGAAGCGCACGTGTCGTACGATCCGCCGAACTTCTCGTGGCCGTTCGGGACGCACATCTGCGTCGTCGAAGTCGACATCGAGACGGGCCAGGTCGACGTCGTCAAATACGTCGCCGTCGATGACTGCGGAAACCAGATCAACCCGTTGATCGTCGATGGTCAGGTGCACGGCGGCGTCATCCAGGGCCTCGCCCAGGCGCTGTTCGAGGAAGCGGTCTACGACGCAGAGGGTAATCTCAAGACCACATCGCTCGCCGAGTACCTCGTGCCATCGGCCGCCGATGTCCCCGGCCTGACCCTCGGCCACACGATCACCCCGTCACCGACGAATTCGCTCGGTGTCAAGGGCATCGGTGAGGCCGGCACCATCGGTGCCGCACCCGCCGTGATCAATGCAATCGTCGATGCCCTCTCGGGTCTCGGCGTCACGTCCATGGCGATGCCCGCATCGCCGAACACCGTTTGGAACACCATCCAGGCTGCCCAAGGAGGCCACTCGTGATCCCCGCCGCATTCGACTACAAGCGCGCAAGTTCCGCTGCCGAGGCGATCAGCCTGATCGGCGAGTACGGCGAGGACGCCAAGTTCCTCGCCGGTGGCCACAGCCTGCTGCCGTTGATGAAACTGCGCCTCGCCCAGCCGACGGTGCTCGTCGACATCGGCAAGCTGACGGACCTGTCCTACATCCGTGACGCCGGCGATCACATCGCCGTCGGCGCACTGACCCGCCATCGTGACGTCGAGACGTCTGATCTGCTCAAGCAGCATGCCCCGTTACTGGCGCACACCGCCGGCGAAGTCGGCGATCCGCAGGTTCGTCATCGTGGCACCATCGGTGGGTCGATCGCCCACGCCGACCCGGCGTCGGACCTGCCGGCGACGACACTGGCGCTCGGTGCGACCTACGTGCTGCAAGGCCCGAACGGCACCCGTGAGATCGCCGCCGCCGACTTCTATCAGGGATTTCTGACCTCGGCGATGGCAGCAGACGAACTGCTGACGGAGATCAAGGTCCCGAAGATGGACGGTGCCGGTTGGAGCTTCCAGAAGTTCAATCGTCGTGCGCAGGACTGGGCGATCGTCGGTGTCGCTGCATGGCGTCGCAACGGCGACAGCGGCGTTGCGCTGGTGAACATGGGCAACACGCCGATCCTCGCCACCAGCGTCACGACGGCACTGTCGGGTGGCGCCTCGATCGCCGAAGCAGCAGAGCAGGCCGTCGCCGAAGCCGAACCACAGGCCGATCTCAACGCCAGCATCGAGTACCGCACACATCTCGCCAAGGTGTTGGTCCGTCGGGCATTGGAAGCAGCCAGCAGCTGATCCAGCGAGACGTTCGTGTCACCGAATGTCTACACAATCCGAGACCTTCGGTGACACGGGATGGCTTCGCAGTTTCAGTGTTAAGGTTCCACAGTCGAGCTGGGTCGGCGGCCCGTGGGGGTGCCGCCGACCCGCCGAAACCGCAGCATCATCGGAGCTGTACGACGATCGTTGTGCAACGATGGGGTGAGGTCGGGAGTCGTAGACAGTGGCGTCACGCGTGACGGCGTGCGTGAAACCCCTTCACGATGACGTACCGCCGACAGCCGGGCGACTGGCGGTCATCGTGGTCATACTCGTCTCGGTGCCGGGCGATCCCCTGCGGAGCCACTGCGGGTAGCCTGGAGGAGAACGATTCGAGTGAGATTGCATGAGCGCCTTCGACGCTGACAGTAACGACGACGACCGCCAGCGCCACCTCGACGCCATCGCCGACGCCGAGCCCTACCCGTACTGGTACGACGATGTCGACGAACCGGATTCCAACCCGACGCTCGTGCGCACCGAGAGCTGCGATCTGTGCATCATCGGCGGCGGCTACGCCGGACTGTGGACGGCAGTTGTCGCCAAGGAGCGCGACCCGTCCCGCGACGTCGTGCTCATCGATGCCCACGAGGTCGGGTCGGCGGCAAGCGGCCGCAACGGCGGATTCATGGAGTCCAGCCTGACCCACGGCGTCGCCAACGGCCAGGAGCGCTTTCCGGACGAGATCGCCATCCTCGAAGAGTTGGGGTTGGAGAACCTCAACGAGATCGAGGCGGCGATCAAGCGGTACGGCATCGACTGCGACTACGAACGCACCGGAGTGATCGACGTGGCGACGACCGCTCATTCGCCCTCGTACTTCCAAGAACTGCGCGACGACTATCAACAGCTTCGCTCGCTCGGCCAGCGGGTCGAACTGCTCGACAGGGACGGCATGCAGAGCCTCGTCCACTCCCCGACCTACACGGGCGGACTGTGGCGCAAGGACCGTGCGGCGATCGTCGATCCAGCGCGGCTCGTGTGGGGGCTGAAGGCCGCTGCCGAGTCGCTCGGCGTGCGCATCTACGAACACAGCAAGGCGACGAACATCGAGCGTGACGGCGTCGGGGTGCTGGTCACGACGCCGCTCGGCAAGGTGCGAGCCGCCAGGGTCGCGCTCGCCACCAACGCCTTCCCCCCGTTGCTCAAACGCCTCAAGCACTACGTCGCGCCCGTCTACGACTATGTGCTCGTCACCGAGCCATTGACGCCGGATCAGTTGCAGAGCATCGGCTGGGCGGGCCGCCAAGGGCTGTCGGACATTCCCAACCAGTTCCACTACTACCGACTCACCGAAGACAATCGCATCCTCTGGGGCGGCTACGACGTCGTCTACTACTTCCGCGGGAAGATGAGCAGCGACCTCGAACAGCGGCCGGAGACGTGGGCCAAACTGGCCAAGCACTTCTTCACCACCTTCCCACAGTTGGAGGATGTCAAGTTCAGCCACGCGTGGGGCGGAGTCATCGACTCGTGCAGCCGTTTCTGTGTGTTCTGGGGCAAGGCGATGCAGGGCCGCGTCGCCTACTCGATCGGCTACACAGGCCTCGGCGTCGCCTCGACCCGTTTCGGGGCCGCCGTCTCGCTCGACCTGCTCGACGGTCGCCGGACGAAGGCGACAGCGACGAAGTTCGTGCAGGACAAGCCGCTGCCGTTTCCCCCTGAACCATTCCGTTTCGCCGGCATCCAGGCAACACGCTGGGCGCTCGATCGCGAGGACCACACCGGCAAACGCAATGCCTGGCTGCGCACCCTCGACCGTTTCGGCCTCGGCTTCGACAGCTGATTTCGCACGCCGCGACCTCCCGCCCGTCGGCGCACCACGCACGGTTGCACTGACCTTTTACGGATTCTCTACGGGCCGGACGCACGTGTCGTCAGCGCCCGGTGACACACTCGCGAGATGAGCAGTCGGTGGCCGAGCGAGGTGCGCCAGGTGCTCATCGCTGCCGCTTCCGTCTCGATCGTCGCAGCGATGATCCCGCTGCGCACCCACGTCGCCAACACCAACCTTGCGCTCGTGCTCGTACTGGTCATCTTCGCGGCGGCAGCGATCGGCGGCAGGACGTCGGGTCTCGTGTCGGCGATCGTCGTGGCGATCGCCTACGACTTCTTCCTCACACTCCCGTACCAGTCGTTGACGATCAGCCGCAACGACGATGTCGTCACCACCCTGCTGCTCATCGGCGTCGGGATCGCCGCTGGAGCCCTCGTCGAGCGTGCCAAAGGCCATGCTGCAGCGGCAGCCAGAACGGAGACGGAACTTGCAAGGATCCATCGGCGAACCGAACTCGCCGCCGGTGGTGAGGTTCCCGGCCGGCTCATCAGGCTGACCGGCGAGGAGTTGGTCGAACTGCTCGACCTCAAGAGTTGGCGCTACCGTCCCGGTCCTGAACCGGTGAACCTGCCGGTACTCGCCCATGACTCGATCCACCTGCCGAGCGAGCGTGACCTCGAACGGCGCGGCCAACTGGTGTTGCCGGTCCGCTCCGGTGGCAGGAGCCTCGGACACTTCCTGCTGGTGTTCCCATCGACGACCGTCGGTGTCGGCGTCCCCGTCGCCAAGCGCCATGCCGCTGTGCTCGTCGCCGATCAATTGGCCTCTGCATTATCCGGACGGCACCATCAGGCGGCGAATGACGAAGACTCCGACTGACGGCTGACGCCTCGAGACCCAGGCTCTCTGGCCGATTTGGCCGGGCGAGCATCTACTCTTGGAGTCGATGACTGACAGTTTCGCAACCACGGTCGACGAGGTCACCGCTGCCCTGACAACGCACGGATATCTGCCGGATGCCGGGCTGGCGACGGCGATCCTGCTGGCGTTGCGGCTCAAGCGGCCATTGCTGCTCGAAGGTGAGGCCGGTGTCGGTAAGACGGAGGTTGCCAAGGTACTCGCACGCTGGACCGGTGGCGAGCTGATCCGGCTGCAGTGCTACGAAGGGATCGACGTCAGTCAGGCGGTGTACGAGTGGGACTACTCCCGCCAGCTCATCCACCTGCGCACCGCCGAAGCCGCCGGTCAGCGTGGCGGAATGGAAATCGATCAGGACCGGCTGGAGAACGAGCTCTACACCGAACGTTTCCTGACCAAGCGCGCCTTGCTGCGGGCCATCGAGCGACGTGAGGGCCCGCCGCCGATCCTGCTGATCGACGAGATCGACCGCGCCGACGACGAGTTCGAAGCATTCCTGCTCGAAGTGCTGTCCGACTTCCAGATCACCGTGCCGGAACTCGGTACGTTCAGCGCCGACGACCCGCCGATCGTCATCCTCACGTCGAATCGCACACGCGACGTTCACGATGCGCTCAAGCGCCGATGCCTGTACCACTGGGTCGAGCATCCGGACTTCGAGCGGGAGGTCGCCATCGTCAGGCTCCGCGTTCCGGATGTAGACGCGACGCTGACGCGTCAGGTGGCAGCCGCAGTCGAAGCGA
This sequence comes from Actinomycetes bacterium, assembly GCA_025356335.1. Taxonomy (GTDB): domain Bacteria; phylum Actinomycetota; class Acidimicrobiia; order Acidimicrobiales; family Ilumatobacteraceae; genus JANXUF01. The sequence goes on along the minus strand of JANXUF010000133.1, from coordinate 132,399 downwards.
TGCGCGCCCTCAACCTGTACAAGCCACCAGGCGTCGCCGAAACCATCGACTGGACCGCTGCGTTGGGCGTGCTCGGCGCAACGAAACTGACCGAGGCGCTCGTCGAGGCGACCCTCGGAACGGTGCTGAAGTATCGAGAAGACCAGCAGCGGGTTCGTGGTCCCGGCGGGGTAGCCGACCTCGTCAAACAGGCATTCGAACGTGGATTCGCCCACTCCTGAGGCGTTCGCCGGACGCACGACCGTCGCCGCGCCGTCGCAACTCGCCGTCGGCTTTGCCCGACTGCTTCGCGGTGCCGGGGTGGCCGTGCCGATCGCCAGCGTGATCGGGTTCGCCGATGCGCTGACGGTGCTCGGCGTCGAGACGCGGGACCATGTCTACTGGGCGGGCCGGACGACATTGCTGACGCGCCCCGAGGACGAGGCGATGTTCGAGCGGGCGTTCGCCGTCTTCTGGGAGCGTCGTCATGCGGTCGTCGAGGCGACAGAAGCCGAAGAGCAGCACATCACGCTGACCATCGACACCGGCGAAGACGACGACGACAACACCGACGCCGGCACTCCACCGTCGGACGACGAAACGATCGATCTGCGGTTCTCTGCCGCCGAGGTGTTGCGCGACAAGGACTTCGCCGAGTACACCTCGGACGAATTGGAACTGTCCCAGCAGATGATGTCCCGGCTGCGACTGGTCGGAACCCCTCGGGCGAGCAGGCGCCTGATCCGATCCAAGCGCTCGACGGGAGCACTCGACCTTCGCCGTACGGTGCAGAGCGCGCTGCGGACCGACGGCGAGGCGATCGAGCGGCACAATCGGCGTCAGGGCGAACGTCTCCGCCGGCTGGTACTGCTGCTCGACGTCTCCGGCTCGATGGAACCGTACGCCAGGGCGCTCGTCCGATTCGTGCACGCCGCTGTCGCCGGCCGCCAGAAAGTGGAAGCATTCGCCATCGGCACCCGGCTGACGCGCGTGACCCGTGAGCTGTCGTCGCGTGATCCCGATCGGGCGCTGAGCGAGGCGGCCCAGCGGGTCCACGACTGGAGCGGCGGTACGCGGCTCGGCGACTGCCTTCGCCAATTCAACGACGAATGGGGCGTCAGGGGCATGGCTCGCGGGGCGATCGTCGTCATCATGTCAGACGGATGGGATCGCGGCGATCCGCTGCAACTTGCAGAACAGATGTCACGCCTGCACCGCGTCACCTTCTCGACCGTCTGGGTCAACCCGTTGAAGGTCACACCGGGTTACGCCCCGCTCGCACGCGGAATGGCGGCGGCGCTGCCGTATGTTGACCACTTCGTGGAAGGTCACTCGGTCAGCGCAATGGAACAACTTGCCAACGTCATCTCGGGCAACGTCATCTCGGGGCAGGTTGTGCCCCTGCAGACCGCTCGTGGCAACGGAAAGCGGGCATCGGCATGAAGGACATCCTCGACGAGATCGATCGCTGGCGGGCCGCCGGCAAGCGGGTGGCGATCGCCCGCGTCGTCAACATCGAAGGCTCTGGGCCGCGCGATCCCGGAGCGGCGATGGCCGTCTCCCAAGACGGTGAGGTTGCCGGGTCGGTGAGTGGGGGATGCGTCGAGGGTGCCGTCGTCGGCGAAGCGCTCGGCATTCTCGGTTCGCCCACCCCCACCGGCAAGGTCGTAACTTTCGGCTATTCCGACGACGAGGCCTTCGCTGTCGGCCTCACCTGCGGCGGGATCATCCATCTGTTCATCGAACCGTTGGACTGGGAACGACAGTACGAACTCGTTCGCGACGGTATCCGTACGGAAATGCCGATCGCGCTGGCAACCGTGCTCGACGGCCCCCATGCCGGCGCCAAGCTCGTGCTCGGCTCACCGAAGGACGCCGCATCGTTCGTCGTGGGGACGCTCGGCGATCCCGAACTCGACCGGGTCGTCGAGCGCGACGCGTCCGCCGAGTTGGAGACCGGTCGCAGCGGCGTGCGCCACTATGGACCGAGCGGCGAGGCGACACCAGAGGATCTGCAGGACACGCCGACGATTCGGGTGTTCGTCGAGACCTGGGCACCGCCGCCGCAGATGTGGATTTTCGGGGCGGTCGACTTCACGGCCGCCCTGGCACGGATCGCCAAGGTGCTCGGCTATCGGGTGACCGTCTGTGACGCCCGCGAGGTGTTCGCCACTCGACGGCGGTTCCCGACCGCCGATCAGGTCATCGTCTCCTGGCCACAGAATCTGTTTGCCGAGCGCGGCGCTGCGCTTTCCGCCCGCGACGCGGTCTGCATCCTCACCCACGACGCCAAGTTCGACGTCCCCGCTGTACAGGGTGCGCTGGCATCGAAGGTCGGCTACATCGGTGTGATGGGTTCGCGGAAGACGCACGACAAGCGGATGGAGCGTCTCGCCGAAGTCGGAGTCACCGATCCGCAGCAACTCGCCAGGCTGATGTCACCGATCGGGCTGGACATCGGTGCGCGTTCACCCGAGGAGACGGCAATCTCGATCTGTGCGGAGATCATCGCTTCCAGGACCGGCCGATCCGTCCCATCGCTACGCGAGTCGGTCGGTGCGATTCACAGCTGACGCAGCGCTGAGCGGCCAGTATCTCGCTGCTGCCGCACGCCGCCGTCTCCTCGTCGAACCGTGCTGACAAAGGTCGCCTCCAGGGTCGACAGACTCCATCGGACTGGCCCCGTCACCCGAGCGTCAGCTCAGGTTGCGGGCGTCGGATCGCCGATCTGCAATCCTGCATGTGTGCTGCTGACGACGCTGACAATGACACCCTTAGTGGTGCTGGCAGCGTGGACGATTGCTCCACCGACGCCGAGCGAAATCATCACGTGCCCGGGGTAATACACCATGTCGCCCGGCTTCACGTCCGCAATCGTCTCCGGAGTCGTGAGGTCGAGGATCATCAACGATTGATGCGGCAGGTCGACTCCGGCTTGCGACCACGCCCAACTGGCAAGACCCGAACAGTCGAAGGCGACACCGGGTGTCGCTGCGTTGTACTGGTAGGCGACACCGAGCTGGCTGAGGCCCGACAACATCGCCAGCATTCCATCCTTGGATCCAGCCTTCCACGCCGACTGGAGCACAGCGGCACTGACACCGACACGGCCGGAGAGATTGCCGGCCAAGTGGCTCAGAGCGGCGTTGTAGCCGCCGGAATCGCCGCTGCGCAATGCGACCAGCGCTGCACCGGCATAGCCGGAGGAAGGATCGGCAACGGGAGGCGTCGCCGCCGCTGAGGTCACAGGTGCCGTCGTCGGCGGGGCGACCGTCACCGGTACAGCAGCCGCTCTGCTCGCTGTCTTCGGTGCCGTCGTCGCCGTCGACTTCTTGACGACGGCTGTTGCCGTGGTCGACTTGCCCGCCGTGCTCGTCGGCGTCACCGTCTTGGCGGCCGTGCCCGTCTTGGCGATCGTGCCTTTCCTGGCAGCCGTCGTCACCGTCGACTTCTTGTCAGCGACGGTCGTCGTCGTCGTCGACTTCTTGGTAACGGCGGTCGCCGATGTCGTCGGTGTCGTCGATTTGTTGGTTGCACTGGTCGTCGGTGTCGTCGACCGCTTCTTGGCCACCGTCGTCGAGGTCGTCGTGGCGGTCGGCTTGTTTGCCGGCGCCGTGGTCGATCCAGTTGGTGTTGCATCAGCCACCGCGGTGCCGAGAGCCAATCCGGACGCGCTCAGTCCGACACAGCAGATTGCCAGTTGGGCAACCATTCGTCGGGTTCTCAGCATGAGCCTGCTCCTCGTGGTGGACACATTGCCGACGCTCGATACGCCGGAGCGGGGCAACAAGTCGTCACCGTACTGCAATGTGGCGACAGACTGCAAACTTTTCGTAATGAAGTTGCAATGCAAATTGCCTACAGCTCATCGAGCTGCCTGTGCTATTGCCATGGCACGATGGATTCGATGGACGAAACCGATGGGCAGCCGGCTGTCGGGGTGATCCTCGCGGCCGGCAGTGGCAGCCGCTTCCGAGGCAGCGGCAGTGATGCTGACCTGCGAATTCACAAGCTGCTCTGCGACTTCGACGGTCAGCCGTTGTACCAGTGGGCGCTCGACGCAGTGGTCGCCGCAGGCCTCGAACCGTGGGTGGTATGGGGCGCCCTCGGCGAGCAGGCCCCAGCACTCGATACGTCCGTCACGGTATTGCACAACGCACTCTGGGAAAAAGGTATGGCGACTTCATTACAGGTTGCCGTTGCTCACGCCCGGCTCGTCGGCGTCGACTCGCTCGTCGTCGGCCTCGCAGATCAGCCGCTGATCCCTGCGTCTGCCTGGATCGCCGTCGCCAGGACGACCAGCACCCCGATCGCCGTGGCAACCTATGGCGGGCAACGTCGCAATCCCGTCCGGCTCGGCTCGGTGGTCTGGGATCTGTTGCCGCTGAGCGGGGATCAGGGCGCTCGCAGCGTGATTGAAATGAGGCCCGAACTCGTGACCGAGGTAGCCTGCGTGGGCAACCCGGCAGATATAGATACACGTGAGGACCTGCAGCTATGGAGCTCGTCAACGAATTCGTCGTCAACAAACCCGTCGACGAAACCTGGCCGATCCTGACCGATCTCGAGCGCATCGCCCCGTGCATGCCGGGTGCCCAGCTGACGGAAATCGAAGGCGATGTCTATCGCGGATTCGTCAAGATCAAGGTCGGCCCGATCGGGGCGCAGTTCAAGGGCCAGGCGCAGTTCGCCGAGCGTGACGACGAGCACCATCGTGCCGTGCTCAAGGCAGACGGCCGCGATACGAAGGGCAACGGCAACGCCTCTGCGCTGATCACTGCTCAGCTCGAAGCGGTCACCGACACCACCACCAAGGTCAAGGTCACGACCGATCTGAACATCACCGGCAAGGTTGCGCAGTTCGGCCGCGGCGTGCTCCCGGACATCAGCCACAAGCTGATCACGCAGTTCGCCGACAACCTCAACGCAATGATCGATGCTCCCGCCGGCGAACCGACGCCCACCGCTCACGTTCCTGCCGAGCAGCCGCTCGTCGCCGAAACCGCTGCCCCGAAAACCGCTGCCCCGGCGACCGCTGCCCCGGCGACCGCTGCCCCGGCGACCGCTGCCCCGGCGACCACTGCCCCGGCGACCACTGCCCCGGAAAGCGCTGGTGCCGACGCCGCCGGCCCCGACGCAGCAGCGGTCGCTGCCACGTCGACCGATGATGCGGTCAAGCCGAGTACCGACCCGTCTCGTCCGACGGTGCGCAAGATCAACAGCGAGCCGGTCGAGCCGCTCAACGTCGGCTCGATTCTCCCGAGCTGGATGAAGACCGCCGTCCCCGGTGGCATCATTGCGCTGATCCTCTTCTTCCTGTTGCGCCGCAAGCGCTGAGCCGTTGTCGTCGTCGGTCGACCACGAAACTGACATTGCTCGGGTAGCACAACTGCTCGGACGGCCGCCGCACGGCGACTTCGACGTCGTGGTACGTGACGAGCGCGGCTGGCCGGTTGTCATCCGCAACGCTCCGTTGCTCGGAGACGGCACGCCGATGCCGACGCGTTACTGGCTGGTCGGAAAGGACGAGGTCGCCAACGTCGGACAACTCGAATCCGCTGGCGGAGTCGACCGGGCCGAAGCGGACATCGGCCTCGAACGCATCGCCAGCGCCCATCAGCTGTACGCAGCCGAACGAACCGCGGCGCTGCCGCCGGGCTACGTCGGGCCGGTGCCCTCCGGCGGCGTTGCCGGCACGCGTGTGGGCGTGAAATGCCTGCACGCCCACTATGCCTGGTTTCTTGCCGGCGGCGATGATCCCGTCGGGGCCTGGGTGGCAGATCGGGTTGCACACGCGCCGGCACCCATATGCGATGCAACGCAATGACCAACGCCGGACAGCAATGACGACGGTGGCGGCGATCGACATCGGGACGAATTCGACGAATCTGTTGATTCGTGACGATGCCGCGCGCTACGACAGGATCACGACGGTGACCCGCCTCGGTCAAGGGGTTTCAGGCACAGGAATCCTCGACGCCGCTGCCATCGATCGGACGCTCGACGCACTGCGCGCGTACCACTCCCGCCTCGACAGCGAGACCATCACCACGTTGTCGGTGGTGGCGACGAGCGCCTCACGCGACGCCACGAACCGGGAAGCGTTCTTCGACGCGGTGCAGGCTGTGCTCGGTGTCAGGCCACGGTTGCTGAGCGGTGAAGACGAGGGGCGCACCGCCTATACCGGCGCCGTTTCGGGACTCGGTCCATTGGACGGGCTGCACCTGGTCTTCGACATCGGCGGCGGCTCGACCGAATTGATGATCGCCGACGCTGATCGCCTGGTGGCTGTGCGGTCGTTGAATGTCGGAGCGTTGCGGCTCCGTGAGACCGAACTGCATCACGACCCTCCGCGACCGCAGGAGCTGACGAATGCCATCGGACTCGTCCACGACGATCTGGACGATGTCATCCGCGAACTCCCTGACCTTCTCGAGGCGCAGACCATCATCGGTCTCGGCGGCACCGTCAGTACCGTGGCGAGAGTCGAGTTGGGGCGCAGCGACACTGACCTGCACGGCCTCGTGCTCAGCCGGTCAGCGGTCGAGGATGTGTTCAGGACGTTGGCGACGGAGTCGCTCGCCGACCGCGCTCACAATCCCGGACTCAGCAGCGACCGCGCCGACATCATCGTCGGCGGATGCTGCGTACTGGTCGCCCTGCTGCGCCGATTGCACGCACCGTCGATGATCGTCTCCAAACGCGGGTTGCTCGACGGTCTGACGACACTGGCACTGGCGGCCTCATGACGTCGATTCCGCGCTCCGGGTTTTCCGTCACGCCGCCGTCGGAACGGCCGGCAACCGGCGCACTCCGCCTCTACGGCAGGCGTGTCGTGCTCCGCCCGCTCGGTCCGCCTGACTTTTCGGCCTGGAGCGCCGTGCGTCTCCGGAACGAGGAGTGGTTGTTGAAATGGGAACCGAAGCGCCTGCCGATCACCCCTGATCCGGCCCGCGACCGCCCCGCCTTCAGCACGCGCTGCCACGCCCGAGATCGCGAGCGCCTCCACGGTCAGTCCTACGCCTTCGGCCTGCTCGTCGACGGCGGCGTGGTCGGCGAGGTCAACCTCAACAACGTCAACCGCGGCCCGTTGCAGAGCGCGACGATCGGCTACTGGATCGACGAGCAGCAGGCAGGCAGGGGCTACGTCCCGGAAGGCGTCGTCGTCGTCGCCCGCTATGCCTTCGAAGAACTTCGCCTGCACCGCCTCGAAATCTGCATCGTTCCGCGGAACGCTCCGAGCCGACGGGTGATGGACAAACTGCAGATCCGCGAAGAAGGAACGGCACTGCGATTTCTCGAGATCAACGGAACGTGGGAAGACCATATTCGCTTTGGAATCACCTCGGAGGAGTGGGACGAGCGGCGCGACGAACTGACGTCGACGTGGATCCTCTGATCGAATCCTCTTCGCCAACTCCGCTGGCTGGATACGCGCCCGGATCCCGGCGGTGCGGCCCGGCGCGTCAGGCAGTCATCTGACGTCTGACGCACCGCGCATCCGCGCTACGGCGAAATCCGGCAGGAAACCGCTCAGGAGTTCTTGACCGCAAACTCGAAGGCTTCGGCCTTCGCCCGGCGAGCGGCTGATCGCCGCTTCCACATCTTCAGTTTCCAGTGCCGCTGGACGCCCTGCTTGGAGATGTCGGCCTTGGCTCGATCGGCATCGTGATGATGGATCGGCTTCCAGGTCGCACCTGGTTCGATCGTGTCGTCGGGTTCGACACCTCCGCACACCACCGTGGCCGTTGCGTGCAGCTCAGTATTGATTCGGTGACGTTCACCACGGGCGTGGGCCCGCAGTTCCATCTTTGGTGGCAAAACCACTGTTTCCGAACGGTTGCGTTGACTCATTGGTCCTCCGTATCACTTCACTGACTGGATGACTTGACTCTCCCCTTGATCACACCGTAGCGCACTTTGCTGGGGGCTCGCCGCCGCTTACCTGAAAGTCTCATCAGCAAGTGGTGACCGGGCGTGGGCGACTGGACGCTCACTGCGCGTGACATCACGGAATACTGCACCCGCGTCAGCGCACGTTCACGCACGGTTCTTGCTGGAGATCTTTGCCGAGAGTGCCGCCAAGCGTTCGGCGAACCACGGCTGCCGGGTGCTCCAGATCTGTGGCGTGAGTTCCTTGGCGACAGCGTCGGAGTGCTCGGAGACGTCAGCCATCTCACTGATCGTTCGTTTGACGACCTTCGACAATTCCCGTGGCGACGACGCCGCTCTGGCAGCCATGGCGTGGGCGACGTCCAGCAGTTCGTCGTCGTCGACGCACCGATAGACGAGGCCGATACGTTCGGCTTCCTCACCGTTCAGGATCTCACCGAAAACAACCATTGCCGCCGTGTTCTGTGGTCCGACGATCCGCCGTGACATCCAGGTGTTGCCTCCTCCGGGGTGGATACCGAGTTGCAGGAAGCGACTGTCGAACTTCGCCCTGCGGCCGGCGATCCGGACGTCGCAGCCGAGCGCCAGGTTCAAGCCGGCCCCGACCGCCGCGCCGTTGACGGCGGCGAGCGTCGGCAGCGGGCTGCGGGCGATGCGCAGAAACCCCTCGTAGATCGATCCGAGGCTCTCAGGTGTGCTCTCGGCGAGATTGCCGAGGTTGGCACCTGCACAGAACGCAGGAGCCGTTCCGGTGACGACGATCGCACCGACACCCTCGTCGCTCTCGATGGCATTCATCGCGCCGATAATCTCGTCGACCATCGGCTTCGACAGCGAGTTGCGCTCGGCCGGATTGTTCAGGGTCAGGGTGGCGACACGATCGGCGATATCCACAAGTACGAGGCTCATCACCCGATTCTTGCCCACTGCTCTGCCGAGACGTCAATCCGGGCCAGACACCGTCGTTCGCTCCTGCTTCGCGGCAATGACCGCGATCTCCACCTTCCATGGCGGCTGGGCCAACGCCGGAACGGGGATCAACAACGAGGCGGCAATGTGATCGCCGAGGAACGCATCGCGTGCGGCCATCACCGTGGAGAGGTTGTTGCCGACAACGGCGTACGTCGAGTAGGAGACGATGTCGGAGACGGCGAATCCGGCCTCGGCGAGGATCGCGCCGATACTGCGCCATACCTCGACCGCCTGCTCCCCGATGTCGTCGCTGATCGATCGATCGGGACGTTCACCGACGATCCCTGCAGTGAACAACATCCGTGAACCGTCTGGCACGGCGACACCGAGATGATATCGGGCCGCCGGTGGGGCAATCGTCTGCGGGGTGATCGGCACGTTCGGCATCGTCGGAGTTTCGCGCGACGGAGTGCCTACCTACGAGGCGAGGCAGAAGGGGTCCTGGCGAAAACGGTGCCGGCGTTCCAGGGATCGGAACGGCTGACGATCACCGCCGAGCCTGCTGTTGCCGATTCGGCGACGTTCAGCAAGGTGATCATCGTCGCCCGCCCAGGTGATCCCCCGCTCACGAGCGTCGAGCGGATCGCCACCTTGGCACCGGCATGCCGATATCGCAGGAAGTACGCCTTGTTGCCACTCCCGACAATCCGTTTGGAGCCGACGTCGATCGCTTCGATCTGCGCCCAGGCAAAACGGCGGGTTCCGAGCGCGTTCTTCACCACGAGTTGCTGCGGCGTGATCGTCACCGACGCCCTCAGCCGCAGGACGACCGGGACGAGCAGCACCAATGCAAAGGCGGCAACGACGGCTCTGGCGAAGCCCGAGGGGATCAACAGGAACGTGACGAGCGAGACGACGAACCACGTCGCAAACAGGGCCGCAGCGTGAATCTTCGACCACAACGACGAGAAGGCGGTGATGCTGTCGCCAACCGCCTCACGCTGGGTCATACGCCTGAACTCGGTCATGCGCCTGAACTGGGTCATGCGCCTGAGCTCGTGCCGAGGGCGATGATCGCTTCGTGTTCGAGGCTGGCGACGAGCGCACCGTCGACCTCGATCCTGACATCGAGAACGACCCGTTCGCCCGTGCGTTTGAAGCGGTCGACAACTGCTGCGCTGACCACCGCCACGGCGGAGATCGGGACGAGCGCGTGATGGCGAACGATGCTGCGGGTGTGGATCCACGATCCACGGGCAAGCTGCGTATGGACGACAGCGTTCGCCAGCGCCGGCCACACGGCCGGATGGACGATGCCATGCTCGGCATAGATCGCCAGCGTGTCACCCGCCCGCGCGCCGTAGTCTCCCCACTCGCCCGTCAGCTCGATGGACATTGGTCGCAGGCGTTCACCGCCATCCAGCGGTGGCGGTGTCACTCCGCACGCAGCAACGGCGCTGAAAACAGCTCGGGGCCGATCCCCCTCGCCGACACACCCGTCGATCACGAGTGTGGTTCCGTCAGCACCGACGTGCGGCACGCAGTCGAGCAGGTCGTGTTCGAACACCGGCCGCATGAAGCGCACCTCGCCGCCACCGGATCGCACCCAATCCAGTCCCCACAGCGCTGCAGGGGGATGCGTCAGATAGGCGTACGTCGTCACTCCGGCAACGAGCGCAAGGGGAAACCCGGCAGCTCGGGCGCCGGCATCGGTGTGTATCGCGTTGCGGGCATGTTCTGCGAGATTGTGGGCCCGCACACTGAACGTCTCCGCTTGCACCGCTGCCATCGCCAGATCATGACCGAGATAGCGATCGCCGGCAACCCCGGTCACTGCGAACGTACGCTTGACCGACTCCGTTGGCGATTGACCGCCACCGACGGTTACGGTGACCGGTATGGCAGATCCCGTTGTGCGTCAGGAATTCGCCGCAGCGACCGCCGTCGTCGTGCGAGATGGCGACGCCGGGCTCGAAGTGCTGATGCTGCAGCGCAGCGACCATGGGCAGTTCGCCAACATGTGGGTGTTTCCCGGCGGGCGAGTCGATGACGACGACGCCGGAGACGACGAGATCGAACGGGCGAGGTCGGCCGCCGCCCGCGAAGCCTCGGAGGAAGTCAATCTGCAGTTGGACCCCGCAACGATGGTCGCCTGGTCCCACTGGTCACCGCCGGTCATCGTCCCCAAGCGCTTTCTGACGTGGTTCTTCGTCTCGCTGTGGCGCGGTGAGGAACCTGTCGTCGACGGTCACGAGATCGTCGGGTACCGATGGACCTCGGCAGCCGCCGCCGCAGACAGCCTTCGCCCGATCGCCCCGCCGACCTTCGTCACCCTGACGCAACTCAGCGCGCATCCGACGTGGCAGTCGATCGTCGACAACCGCAGCCATGTTGTCGAACGCTTCGTGACCAGGGCATCCACGACCGGGCCGAGCGTGCTGCTGTGGGCAGGCGACAGCAGCTACGAGTCCGGCGATCCCGACCCCGGCGCTGAGTTGCACCGTTTGCTGAGCCCGAGCGACGGACCGATGCGCTACCTCAGGGGTCCCGCGCCCCAGTAGCGTCGACAGGCCATGCTCGATCATGTCTTCACCGACGCCATCAGTGCGCTACGCGACGCCTTCGAGGGCGCGTTCCTCGAACGCCAGGCCTTCGAAGAGCATTTCCAGTCCGATGTGCTGCTCGGCGATCTGAGTTGGGAGACGAGTTACGGCCTGCCGGGCGAAGGCAGCCCGCCACGCATCGTTGCGCACATCAGCTTCGTCTGGCCGACATGGAGCCAGACCGCCTACCGACGTTGGTACGTCGAGGAGATCTTCGAGGAGGCACCGACGATCCAGATCGAAATCGTCTTCCGTGTCCAGCGCCTGCTCGCCCAGCCGACACCGCAGGCTGTGCTCGGCGTGCTGCCGGCGTCGAGTCCGCCGATCGGTTCGGAACGACTGGAACGCGCCGGGGCGACCGTCGAGATCGGCTATCTCGACGACGCCGCCGAGGAACCGGAGTACGCCGTCGAGGTCGACTACGAAGGGCTGTACGAGTTGGCAGAGGAAACGCTTGCCGACGGCTCGAGCAAATCGTTGGACGAGCACTTCGGAGCGATGGGCGGCTGGATCGCCTCGATGCTCGTCAAGCTCGGCGACCTCGACGTCAAGTTCCTCCCCGCCGACGACTGACCCAGGTCCCCTCCTCGGCGTGCCCGCACAACGCCAGCGCAAGATGGCTCAACTCCACAAATGCGCCGGCGACGGCCGGCTGAGCAGGGTCACAGCGGGGCGCCGCGGGCGATCAGTTCCTTCTTGATGGCGGCGGCGACGTCGTAGGACAGGATTTTTGCGCCGGCGACGTTGAGGTGGAAGCCATCGGAGGCGCGAACATTGACGCCCTGATGAGTGACGGGATCGACGATGTAGTCGGCGTAACTGCCATCGATGCCGGTGAAGCGTGTCCATGCGTCGATGTAGACGACGTCGGGACGCTTGGCGGCTTCGGCCATCGTCACGTCACGCAGGATCTGCAGGCGCGCATTGAACGAGGCCGACGAGGCATCAGGGATGCCCACCCAGAACAGTGTGCGGCCGTCTGCTGACAGATAGTCCATCACCACGCCGACCCGCCGGCCGTATTCTGCCGCCCATTCCGGGGCGGTCACCGGATAGTCGACACCGTTGATGATCAGGTCCTGGGCATCGTTGCCTCCGAAGGTGACCACCACGAGATCGGGATGGTACGACTCGACATCGGTCTTCAGTTTTGCCGGCCAGTCGTAGAAATCCGGGCGGCTGAGGCCGGTCGACACCTTGTAGAACAGCTTCGAGATGACGACGCCGGTGTCCTGCACCTGGCGTTCGAGCGGGGGTCCGAGATTGCCGGCATCCGAGTCGCCTGCGATGTACAGCCGCGCTGGATCGTCCTTGGTCGGAACGGTGTTCTTGTCGGCGAACGGGGCCGCCGTCGTCGGCGCGACCGTAGTCGTCGCCTGTTCGGTATCGACGACGGCGCCGGCCGTCGTATCGGCCGGCACCTCGGCCGGGGTCGTCGCCGGCGACCGCTGCACCGTCGACGCCGGCACGAGGGCGTCGAGCGCATTCCCCACACCACCACCCTTGTGCGAGAGGAATCCAGTCGTCGACGCCGCGCCGACCATCGCGACGGCCATCAACGAGGCCACGACGGCGAACAGTGCCGGGATACCGGTCCGCCGACGTCGTCGTGGTGGAGTTGGGGTCACGTAGTCCTGCATCAGAAGCTGAAGTAGATGAAGTCGGCGGTGCTACCCCAGTGGTAGCAGGCGATCATCGTAGCCCCGAGACCGACGCCGATCAGGGCGGTCTGAGTCAGCGGATTCGCCGCCGAGAGATCACGGACGAGACGGCGGCCGAGGCCCTCCGGGACGAACTGCGAGGCGAGGACGACAGCGATGAGCAGCAGGACGCCGCCGTTGACGAGTGTCGACGGCGTTCCCCAGCCGGTGACCATCTGCGTCAGCACGTCCTTGGCAACGGTGAATCCGCCGCCTGTCAGTCCTGCATTGAAGAAAACCCAGCCGAAACAGACGACGTTGAAGGTGATGAACCAGCGGACGACCGCCCCTGGTCCAGCGGGCACCGGCCTGGCGCCAGTGAGGAATCGTTCGATGACCAGCGCACCGCCGTGGATCGCTCCCCAGATCACGAACGTCCAATCGGCACCGTGCCATAGTCCGCCGATGAGCATCGTCAGGAAGAGGTTGACGTACATGCGCCTCTCACCGCGTCGGTTGCCGCCGAGTCCGATGTACAGGTAATCGCGAAGCCACCGCGACAGGGTCATGTGCCAGCGACGCCAGAAGTCCTGGATGCTCAACGCCCGGTACGGGCGGTTGAAGTTCTGCGGGAACTGGATGCCGAGCAACAACGCCAGACCGATGGCAATGTCCGTGTAACCGGAGAAATCACAGTAGATCTGCACGGCGAAGCCGTACATCGCCACGATGTTGTCGAGCGCCCCGTACCCCTTGGGGTTGGCGAAGACCGGCCTGACGATCCAGTCGGCGATCAGCCACGAGATGATGACCTTCTTGACGAAGCCGGAGGCGATCAGCGTGAACGCGCGGGTCGCCTCGACATGGCGTGGGTCTGCGCGCCGGTGGAGTTGCGGCACGAATTCGGTGACCCGCACCAGTGGTCCGGCGACGACATGCGGGAAGAAGAAGAGGTAGGTGAAGAAGTCGAGCATGTCGACCGGTGCAGTCGTGCCCCGGCTGACGTCGATGACGTAGCCGAGTCCTTGGAAGGCGATGAACGACACCCCGATCGGCAGGATGATCGTGTCGAGCTGCAGGCTCGTCCCGAACATGCTGTTGAGCGTGCTCGCAGTCCAGACGAAGTACTTGAAATAGAACAGCGCCCCGAGGTCGAACACGCAGGCGGAAGTGACCGCCAACCTGGCGGCGGCGGTGTGTGCGAGGTTGCCGAGCAGATAGTTGACGAGCGCAAAGATCAACAGGTAGCACGCGTAGCGCGGCACCCAACTCGTACCGAGAAAAGACCAGTCGGCGTTGTTCGCACCGTGGCGCCACCAGCCGTAGAAGAACAGGCTGGCAGCGAGCATGAACATCTTCCAGGCAACCGGCCGCTGGCGAAGCAACCAGGCGATCGGCAGCACGATCAGGAAGAAAACGGCGAACTCGCGCGCTACGAACAACACAGTGCCGACGATGGTAGGCGACGTCATCGGGCGGATCGGGGGTTCACATTCGCGTAACACCGATGCCGTCCAAGGTGCGCTAACGTTTCGACCTTCCTACATACCCACCCCAAGGGGGAGAAAATCATGCGTTACAGCAAGCGACTCCGCGTCGCATCGCTCGCCGTGGTCCTTGGCCTTGCAGCCGCAGCATGCGGTAGCAGTGCAAAGACCACATCAACAACGGCCACGACCAAAGGCGGCACTGCCACGACCGCTGCTACTGCCGGATCCGCTGCGGGCGCCACCACTGCCGGCTCGACCGCTGGCGGCACCAGCAGCGGTGGAACCACCTTCGGCGGCAAGCTGCCGGACTGCTTCGGCAACCCGACCGGAACCGTCACCAAGGGCTCCAAGGCAGGCATCGCCTATGACACCGGCGGACGCGGCGACGGAACCTTCAATGACTCCGCAGCCCGCGGTGCAGACGCCGCCAAGACCGGCCTCGGCGTCACTATCGACGAGCTCGAAGCGAAGACCGGCGACGACCGCAACCCGAACCTGACGACATTGTCCGGCAACGGTGACAACCCGATCATCGCCGTCGGCTTCCTCTTCGAGACCGACCTGCTGAAGATCGCAGCTGCCAACCCGAAGACGATGTACGGCATCGTCGACGACGTCCCGCCGGGCGCCAACGCCAACATCTTCAGCCTCGTCTTCGCCGCCAACGAGGGCTCGTTCCTCGTCGGTGCCGCAGCAGCGCTGAAGTCGAAGTCGGGCCACATCGGCTTCATCGGTGGCCAGGACATCGACCTGATCCACAACTTCGAGGCCGGCTACGACGCCGGTGCCAAGGCCGTCAACTCGAAGATCATCATCGAGAGCAAGTACCTCGGTGCCGCCGGCGACAACGCCGCCTGGACCTCACCTGACAAGGCCAAGGAAATCGCAACGGGCTGGTACACCTCCGGCGCCGACGTGATCTACAGCGCAGCAGGCGGTTCCGGAAACGGCACGATCGACGCTGCTGTCGCCGCAGGCGATGGCAAGTGGGCGATCGGTGTCGACTCCGACCAGTACCTGACGGCGACGCCGGCTCAGCAGAAGCACATCCTCACCTCGATGGTGAAGCATGTCGATGTCGCCACCTACGACACGATCAGGGCCGTCGGGCAAGGCGCGACGAAGGGTGCTGTGTGTACCTTCAGCCTGGCGAACGACGGCGTCGGATACGCAACCTCCGGCGGCTATGTCGATGACATCAAGGCCAAGCTCGACGGCTACAAGGCTGACATCATCAGCGGCAAGATCGTCGTTCCCGCCAAGTAAGGAGACGACGACCGATCACGTAACCGACGGCGTGGCGGTGTCACGCGACCGTCGATTCCGCGTGTCTCACCTGACACGTTGGAGATGTACTATCCGAGAGCCCAGGGCGCAGGCCCTGGGCTCTCGACTATTTCCCCCTCACCGAGCATCCTCGCCGATCGGCTCCGACCACCTGAGAAGGAATCTGAATGACCACTGCTGAGCCGAACACTGAGCAGCCGTACGCAGTCGAACTCGAAGGGATCGAGAAGCGGTTTCCTGGCGTGATCGCCAACCACGACGTCTCTCTGAAGGTGCGCAAGGGAACGATTCATGCGATCGTCGGCGAGAACGGTGCCGGCAAATCGACGCTGATGAACACGCTGTACGGGATGCATCAACCCGAAGCCGGCACGATCCACGTCAACGGCCAGCAGGTGCATTTCAAGTCGCCGGCGGAGGCCATCGCTGTGGGCATCGGCATGGTTCACCAGCACTTCATGCTCGCCGACAATCTGACGGTCCTGGAGAACGTCATCCTCGGAGCGGAACCCGCTCGTCGCGGTGTCATCCGCCATGCGGAGGGCACGGCAAAAGTCGCAGCACTCGCCAAGCAGATCGGTGCGCATGTCGACCTCGACGCTCCGCTGTCGGCCCTCGGTGTCGGCCAGCGACAGCGAGTCGAAATTCTCAAGGTGCTGTACCGGGGTGCGAACATCCTGATTCTCGACGAACCGACCGCCGTCCTCGTGCCGCAGGAAGTCGACGAGCTGTTCGAGACGCTGAAGGTGCTCGTTGCCGGCGGGGCAACCGTGATCTTCATCTCCCACAAACTGGACGAGGTACTCGCTGTTTCCGACGAGATCACGGTGATCCGCCAGGGCACGACGGTCGGGACGGTCACCCCGGATTCGATCACCCGCTCGAGACTCGGCGAGATGATGGTGGGTTCCGAGTTGCCGAAACCGATCCCCAGAGTCACGAAGATCGGTGCAGCGGTCCGCTTGGAGGTCAATGGTGCTTCCGCCAAGGTCGTGGGGCCAGGCAGCCAGAAATACGTGTTCCAGGACATAGACATCGACGTGCACGAGGGCGAGATCGTCGGCGTCGCCGGAGTGGAAGGCAACGGACAGTTCGAGTTGTGCGAAGGGATCCTCGGGTTGATGCCGCTGACCGCCGGCACGATCGTCCTCGACGGCAACGACGTCACCCATGAAACCGTCCGCCACCGCAAAGATGCGGGAATCGGCTACATCCCCTTCGATCGCCACCGCGAGGCGTTGATGCTCTCCAGCCCGCTCTGGGAGAACACGATGCTCGGCCGAGAGTCGCAGCCGAAGTTCAACATCGGTCCGTTGATCAACGTCCGCGGCTCTCAGGCCGATTGTCGCGAAATCATCCACGACTTCGACGTGCGAACACCGGGAGAGGACGTCCCGGCGTTCGCGCTGTCAGGAGGCAACCAGCAGAAACTGATCGTCGGACGCGAACTCGTCAACAACCCGTCTGTTCTGATCGCCGCCCATCCGACCCGCGGTGTCGATATCGGCGCTCAGAACGCCATCTGGGCGAGGCTGCGGACGGCGCGGGACGCCGGCATGGGGGTGCTCCTGCTGTCGGCGGACCTCGAGGAGCTGATCGCTCTGTCCGACGTCATCGTCGTGATGTTCGACGGGATGATCACCGCCAGGCTCACGCCGGCACAAGCGACGCCGGAACTGTTGGGTCTCTACATGACCGGCACCCGTCAGGAGGCCGCGGCCTGATGGATCGCCAGAAGTTGCAACGCATCGGTGTCACGGCTGCGAGTTCGGTCGCTGCGGTGCTGTTCGCTCTCGTGATCTGCGGGATCATCCTGCTGCTCACCGGGCGTAGCCCGAGCCACGTGTACCAGACGATGTGGGACGCAGCAGGCGAGCGGCGTATCCAGTACGACGCCATCCAGCGTGCCACCCCGCTGATGTTCGCCGGCTGTGCCGTCGCTCTCGGGTTCAAGATGAACCTTTTCAACATCGGCGTCGAGGGTCAGTACCGCATCGCTGCGCTCGTGACGGCGATCGTCGGTACACGCATCGGCTTCCTTCCCGCGCCGCTCCATGTCGCCGTTGAACTCGCCGTCGCCTGCATCTGCGGGGCGGCATGGGCAGGTATCGCCGCCTTCATGAAGGTCCGCCGCGGCGTCAACGAAGTCATCGCCACGATCATGCTCAACGCCATCGCCATCTCGCTCGCCGCCTGGCTGTTCAACACCTACTTCCGCTACACCCAGGGCAACAGCCAGAACGTCACCACCCGGCCGATTCCCCGAAGCGGGTGGATGCCCGACATCGTCAAGGATCAGCTCAACGGGTTCTTCATCGTCGCCCTGCTCGTCGTCTTCGCCTACTGGATCGTCGTCTTCAAGAGCCGTTTCGGTTTCCGCCTCCGCGCATCCGGCCACAACGATGTCGCTGCCAAGACGTCGGGAATCAGTAGTAAGCGGATGATCGTCACGGCGTTGCTGCTCTCCGGTGCTGTCGCCGGATTCATCGGCATGCAGCAGACCCTTGGTGACTCCCACGCCTACTCGTCGCAGGGTTTCGTCGACGGCATCGGATTCCTCGGTATCGCCGTCGCCCTGCTCGGACGGAACCATCCGATCGGCATCGTCCTGTCGGCGCTGCTGTTCGGCCTGTTGGCGGCATCGGCGACGAAGCTCGGCCTGATCAAGGTGCCGCAGGAAATCGTTCAGATCATCGAAGGGGTCATCGTGCTCAGCGTGGTCATCGTCAACGAGGCGTCCGGACGATGGGTCGACAAACGGACCCAGCAGCGCGCTGCGCACGCCGTCGAACACCACCTCACACAGCAGGGGGTGACGGCATGAGCCTCACGCAGGCTGACGTCGACCTGGCCGGCCCCCCGAGGCGCAGCGCTGCGCTGTTGTGGTCGTCGCGATCGAGTCGTCAGCGCATCCTCATCGGCGCAGCACTGACATTCCTACTGCTGAGCGTGGTGCGCGAAAAGACCGGGGCGTACGACCTCACGTCCTCGGGGACCGTGACGGCCACCTTGCACCTCGCACTGCCGATCCTCTTCGCCGGCCTGTCCGGTTTGTGGGCTGAACGAGTCGGCATCGTCAACATCGGCATCGAGGGCATGATGATCCTCGGCACGTGGGGCGGCGGTTTCGGTGCCTGGAAATACGGACCGTGGGTCGGCCTGTTGTTCGCCATGATCGGCGGAATGATCGGCGGAATGATCCACGCGCTGGCGACAGTCCGGTTCAACGTCGACCACGTCATCTCCGGTTTCTCGATCAACCTGCTGGCAGCCGGTGCCGTCCGCTACCTGTCGGCGGTGTACTTCGTCGGGAAGAAGGGCGCCCATGGCGGCGTCGGCAGCGTCAGCCTGTCACCTCCGCAGCGAGGCACAATCCCCGAGATCACGCTGCGGTTCATCACCGACAGAGCCAATGCCAGTTGCCTCTCCAAACCGAGCGGCCTGTTCTGGGTCGAATGCAGGCGCTGGTTCGTCGTCAGTGACGCCGCCGGGATCGTTCGTGGGTTCCTCTCGCAGATGTCGCTGGCCACGATCCTCGGGCTCGGGCTCGTGCCGATCACGGCGTGGATCATGTGGCGGACCCGCTTCGGTCTGCGCTTGCGTTCGTCCGGTGAGGCCCCGTCTGCCGCTGAAAGCCTCGGCGTCAAAGTGCTCCGGTTGCGCTATATCGCCATGGCGGTCAGCGGGGCGATGGCCGGACTCGGCGGCGGATACCTGGCGATCGTCACCAACACGCAGTACAAGGAAGGCATGACCGCCAATCGCGGCTATATCGGCCTGGCGACGATGATCTTCGGCAACTGGCGTCCGACCGGGCTGCTCGGAGGTGCGGCACTGTTCAGCTACTCCGACGCGCTGCGGCTGCGTAACAACAAGAGTATTCCTGCGCTGTTGCTGTTCGTCGGACTGATCCTGCTGCTGTTCACGGTGTCGGCGATCATGCGCCAACGTTGGGTGACCGCCTATTTCACCGGCGGCGCTGCACTGCTGTTCTTCGTCCTGTATGCGACGGTCCACCGCCTGTCGGACGACCTGACCAGCGCCGCTCCGTACATCATCACCCTGATCGTGTTGGCGTCAGCGAGCCAGCGGCTTCGACCTCCAGCATTCTCCGGTCGCCCATATCGACCGGGCGACTCCCACTGATCTTCGAGGTTCATCGGACCGCTACCCGCCAGATATGGCGGGTAGGTGGCCTCAGCTCGCCGGAAGCGTCGAGATCGCCTGGACTTCGATCCCGCCGCGCGGACGTTGCGTCAACGTCACCGTCACCGTCTTCGGCCCGGCGCTCGACATGATCTCGCCGGCGATTTCGGCGGCGAGCGCCTCGGCGAACACAGCGCGATCGCGGAATCCCCAGAGATACAGCTTGAGCGACTTCGATTCGACACACCACTCGTCAGGGACGTAGAGGATCTCGATATGCGAGAGGTCCGGCTGCTGGGTGACCGGGCACATCGAGTTCAGTTCGTCGCTGCGGAAGCGGACGCTGGATACGTTCTGCGGCGCAGGAAAACATTCGACGTGATCGAGTGAATGACGCACCGTGGAGCCGAGCGCTGTGAGCGTGGCCGTCGATATCGCCGCTGGCGTCGCCGCCGTTGTTTGGTCCATCCCACGAGGGTACGGCCACAGTCGGGCGTCGAACGCGACACCCCCGAACGCGACGCCAGGAGAAGTCGTACGATTGGGTGATGAGTAGTCCCTCGACCCCGCTCGATGTCATCCGTCACGCACCCAAGGCGCTGTTGCACGATCACCTCGACGGGGGCCTTCGCCCGCAGACGGTCGTCGAACTGGCCGACGAATTCGGCTATCGATCGCTGCCGACGAACGATGTCGCCGATCTCGCCAAATGGTTCAACCGTGGCGCCAAACGCAACGACCTCGTCCTCTACCTCGAAACCTTCGCCCACACGGTCGGTGTGATGCAGCACGCCGATGCAATCGAGCGGGTGGCCCACGAATGCGCCGTCGACCTTGCCGCTGACGGCGTCGTCTACGCCGAAGTCCGTTTCGCACCTGAACTGAACATCGAGCAGGGCTTGACACTGGACGAGGTCGTTGCCGCCTCGATCCGCGGGTTCACGTCGGGTGCCGCCGGGACCGATCTGACGGTCTATGTGATCCTCTGTGCGATGCGCACCGCCGCTCGCAGCCTGGAGATCGCCGAACTCGCAGTGCGTTGGCGGGACCAGGGAGTCGTCGGTTTCGATATCGCCGGTGCCGAGGCCGGCTATCCGCCGACGCGCCATCTCGATGCCTTCCAGTACGTGCAGCGTAAGAGTTTCCATGCGACGATCCATGCCGGCGAGGCGTTCGGGTTGCCGTCGATCGGTGAGGCCGTGCACTTCTGCGGGGCAGAACGACTCGGCCACGGGGTGCGCATCGTCGACAACATCAGTGGCATCGCCGGCTCCGAACACCTCGGCAAGCTCGCCGCCTATGTCCGCGATCGGCGTATCCCGCTCGAGCTGTGCCCGACGTCGAACGTCGGCACCGGCATCTGTGCGACGATCGCCGATCACCCGATCGGTATGCTCGCCCGCCTGCGTTTCCGCGTGACGGTCAACACCGACAATCGCCTGATGAGCGACACTTCAATGACCCACGAGCTGTCGCAACTCGCCGATGCCTTCGGGTGGGGGCTGACCGAGTTCGAGTGGCTGACGATCAACGCCATGAAGAGCGCCTTCACGCATTTCGACGAACGCCTGCGAATCATCAACACGATCATCAAGCCTCGCTATGCCGAACTCCGCGCAGAACACCTCGGCGCCTAGCAGGATGCGGGGGAGGGCCGAGGTCACTTGTATACGAGTGACCTCGGCGACTATGGTGCGTCTGAACGTTCCGCTGTGAGGTGCCGTGTCTTCCAAACCGTTCCGGTCGATGTTCTCCCGACCTGCGACGCTGGATGACGCGCTCGTCGTGCTGTCTGACGCTGACACGGTCGTGCTGAGCGGCGGCACCGACTTCTATCCGCAGCGGTTGAACCAGATGACGGTGGGCAGATCACCGGAACACGTCGTCGATATCAGCGCACTCGGCGAGCTTCGTGGCATCGCCGAGACCGGCGGAGGTTGGCGCATCGGCGCGGCGACGACCTGGAGCGATCTCGCCACCGCCGACCTGCCCTCATCGTTCGACGGTCTGCGGTGTGCCGCCCGTCAAGTCGGCGGGACGCAGATCCAGAACGTCGGGACGATCGCCGGAAACCTGTGCACTGCTTCGCCGGCTGCCGACGGTGTGCCTGCGCTGCTGACGCTCGACGCCGTGGTCGAACTCCAGTCGCTCACCGGCAGCCGCACCGTCGCGCTCGACGAGTTCATCACCGGCTATCGCTCGACAGCCCTGCGCCACGGCGAATTGGTCACGGCCATCACGATCCCAGACGCTTTCCGTTCCGAGTCGCTCGACACGCGCACCTCCGGTGTCAGGTCGGGCGATTCCACAGACGCGGACAGCAGCGTGTATTCGTCGTTCGTCAAGCTCGGTTCGCGCGCCTACCTGGTGATCTCGATCGCCATGGTCGCGGCGTTGATCGTCCTCGACGGCGAGACCATCACCCGAGCGCGAATCGCCGTCGGCGCCTGTTCACCTGTCGCCACACGGCTGCCGGCTTTGGAGGCCGCGCTCGTCGGGGCACGCATCGAGGAAGCAGCGCTCGACAGTGCCGTCCGCTCGGTCGCCCTCGATCTCCTCGCACCGATCGACGATGTGCGGGCAACCGGCGAATACCGGCGACTCGTCGTTCCTCGATTGATCGTCGACGCCCTGCTCGCCTGCCGCACGCCGGTCGCGATGCGCACGCAGGTCGCGATGCCAACAGGCGGAACGGCAACGGGCGGAACGGCAACGGCCGGAACAGGTCTGCGCAGATGAGCAACGACGTTGCAGATGGTGCGGCCGCCGTCGATGGGGCCGTGCTCCGGACTGTGCTCGTCAACGGCATTGCGGCCTCGTTCGAGGCGCCGCCTGCGACCGTGCTGACGGAGGTACTGCGCGAAGAACTCGGCCTGACCGGCACCAAGGTCGGCTGCAGCGCAGGCGATTGTGGGGCCTGCACGGTGATGATCGATCGCGCCGCCGTGTGCGCCTGCATGGTTCCGGTCGGCAGGCTCGCTGGGACGTCGATCACCACGGTCGAGGGACTGACCGGCGACGAACTCGGCGAACGATTGCAGGCTTCGTTTCTGCGCCACGCCGCTGCACAGTGCGGCTTCTGTACGCCAGGGGTGTTGATGGCCGCTCGTGCGCTGCTCGGGACGAACAGGCAGCCCACACGTCAGCAGGTCATGGACGGCCTCGGCGGAGTGCTCTGTCGCTGCACCGGCTACCAGGCGATCATCGCCGCAGTCCTCGATGTCGATGCGGCTGATCCGGTGACGGTGCGGCCGACATCCGGAAAGGCGGTCGGTGCGTCCATCGAACGCGTCGACGGACGGGTCAAAGTCGCCGGCACCGACGTCTTCGGCGACGACGACGCTCCTGATGACGCACTCGTCATCCACGTCATCCGCAGCCCATTCGCGCGGGCAGCCTTCACCTTCTGCGACCTCGAATCATTCGTTTCGGAAAACGACGGGATCACAGCAGTCCTGACAGCTCGCGACGTGCCGGGTGTCAACCGCTTCGGGGTGATCGCCCCGCTCGCCGATCAACCGGTCTTCGCCGAGCACGAGACGCGTTTCGCCGGCGAAGCGGTCGCCGCGGTCGTGGTGCTGCCCGGCTTCGACTTCTCCTCGATCGAGTTCCCGGTCGTGTGGGCTGCGCTGAATCCGCTCACCTCGCCGGCGCTCGCCC
Organism: Actinomycetes bacterium; assembly: GCA_025356335.1. Classification (GTDB taxonomy): domain Bacteria; phylum Actinomycetota; class Acidimicrobiia; order Acidimicrobiales; family Ilumatobacteraceae; genus JANXUF01. The sequence goes on along the minus strand of JANXUF010000133.1, from coordinate 108,789 downwards.
TCCACCCGGCAGCCGAGCTGGTTCACACCGACCGCCCGGCCAATGTGCTCGTGGAAGGTTTCGTGCAGACCGGTGACGTCGACGCAGTCATGCCCAGCTGTGCAGCAGTGGCGTCTGCCGAATTCGATTCGCCCTTCGTCGAGCACGCCTACATCGAGCCGGAGGCGGGCTGGGCGGAGGTCATCGACGGACTCGTCGTCATCCATGTCACGACGCAGTCGGCATACATGGACAGGGCGTCGATGGCCGAGATACTCGGTGTCGCCGAGCATCGTGTGCGGATCGTGCCGACCGCTGTCGGCGGAGGCTTCGGCGGCAAGCTGGATCTCTCGGTGCAACCATTCCTCGCCCTCGCCGCGTTGCGCACCGGTCAGCCGGTACGCATCACCTACAGCCGTGCAGAGTCGATGGCCAGCACGACGAAGCGCCATCCCTCGAAGCTCTCCGTCAGCATCGGCGCCGATTCGAACGGCAGGGTGACAGCAATGTCGTTCGAGGGCGTTTTCGATACAGGGGCATATGCGTCCTGGGGTCCGACTGTCGCCAACCGGGTCCCGATCCATGCGTCCGGACCGTATTTCATCCCCAACTACCGCGCCCATTCGACCGCCGTGCACACCAACGGCCCGCCCTCGGGTGCGTTCCGCGGCTTCGGCGTCCCTCAGGCGGCGATCGCCCAGGAAACGCTGTTCGACGAACTCGCCGGTCGACTCGGCATCGATCGACTCGAATTCCGCATCCTCAACGCTCTCACTGCCGGCCAGCGCACCGTCACCGGCCACGTGTTGGAAGGCGGCGTCGGGATCCGGGACTGCCTCGAAGCACTCCGCGGCCCGTGGGCCGACGCGCTGACGCGAGCACAGTCGCTCAATCGCGCCAATGACCGCCGTCACCGCAGCGGGATCGGCGTTGCCGGAATCTGGTACGGGTGCGGCAACACCTCGCTTTCCAACCCCTCGACGATCAAGGTCGGCGTGCGTAGCGACGGCAGTGTCGTCCTGCATCAGGGCGCAATCGACATCGGACAGGGATCGAACACGGTCATCAGCCAGATCGTCGCCGACGCGATCGGCATCGAAGTACACCGCGTCCTGCTTCGGTCCGCCGACACTTCGATCACGCCTGACGCCGGCAAGACCTCGGCGTCACGCCAGACGTACGTGTCCGGCATGGCGGCGTACCTCGCCGGTGTGTCGCTACGCGCCAAGCTGCTGGCGATGCTCGATGCGTCGTTCGACTCCGAGTTCGTGTTCGACGCTGGCGTCCTCCGTTGTCACAGCGATGGCGTCGCCCGATCGGTCGACCTCCGCCGGCTTCCGGTCGATGCAGACGGCTTCGTGGTTGTCGCCGTCGAGAGCTACGACCCGCCGACGACGGCACTCGACCACAACGGCCAGGGAACGCCGTACGCCGTTTTCGGATACGGGGCACAGCTGATCGAGCTCAGCGTCGACACGGCGACGGGGCGCGTGCAACTGCATCGTGTGGTTGCAGCGTACGACGTCGGCAAAGCGATCAATCCCCAGCTCGTCGTCGGCCAGATCGAAGGCGGCATCGCCCAGGGGATCGGGTTGGCGCTGCTCGAGGAGTATCTGCCGGGTCGCACGAACAACCTCCACGACTACCTCATCCCGACGATCGGCGACGTCCCACCGATCGAGACGATCATCGTCGAGACCCACGATCCTGTCGGTCCTTACGGAGCCAAGGGTGTCGGCGAACACTCGCTGATCCCGACAGCACCGGCGATCCTCAACGCCATTCATCACGCGTGCGGGATCCGCATCCGGTCCGTGCCGGCGACACCGACGAAGGTTCTCGCGGCGATCCTCAAGCGGGGTGCTGCGTGAACGGCCAGCGCCCATCTGAGTATCCGGAGATCGTCCCGGACGCTTCGGCGATCGTCGACGACGTCACCAAGGTTCGCTGCGAGGCGTGCCCGATCCGATGCTTCATCAAAGTCGGCCAAACGGGTTCGTGCGATCGCTACGGCAACGTCGACGGCGTGTTGACGCGCATCGACCCGGTGACGATCCTGCAGCGGACCAGGGACCGGGGTGGCGAAATCGTGCCGTTCGCCGTACTGGACGATGCGTGGAACGGCGAACTCGTGCGCGGCGAGGACTTCTTCGTCACCGGCACCGGGTCCGGAACGACATATCCCGACTACAAGCCCGCACCGCTGATCGTCTCGAGCGACGTACGTGGCGTCGACACCGTCACAGTCGTCACCGAGGGGATCTTTTCCTACTGCGGGGTCAAGGTGAAGATCGACACCGACCGCCATGTCGGGCCGGAACGGGCGATCGTCCGCAGCGACGGCGAGGCCGTCGGGCACGTGACGACCGGTGAATACGGTTCGCAGATGCTGTCGATCGGGGGGGTCAACCACCTGACAGGCGGCGCAAAACGTGAGGGTCTGGCGACGATGCGCGCCATCCTCGCCCTCTGCCAGGGCGAGTCGACCGAACTGACCGTCGACGGCGGATCGCGACTGCAGCTCCGTGCGGGCATCGCTCCGATCATCGACGGCACGCCGGAGGAACTGATGCGCGTCGGCTGCGGATCGGCGACGGTCGGGATGTTCGCCATCGATTGGAGCACGCTCGTCGATGAGGTCGTGGTCGTCGACGACCACATCACCGGCGTTCTCACCGAGCACCAGGCCGGTGCGGTGCTCGACATGCCCGCCAGTGGCATCGTCATCATGGGTCGCAAGTCGACGCCTGGTCGGTACTTCAACATCGCCGCTCCCGGCAGCGGCTGGGGCGGTACCGACCTCGTCGACCCGCTGGCGATCATCGAGCGGTTCCGTGCCGATCGCGGGGCGCACGCCGGCCTGCGGCTGCTGATGGTCAGCACCACCGGTGAGAGTTCCGCCTATTTCGTGCTCGACGACGACCTCGTCCCCCGCCCGGCACCGATGCCGCAGGCCGTGCAGGATTCCGTCGACCACATCCGCCTCAACTGTGAACCGGCGATGACATCCGTGTTGTTCATCGCCGGGGCCGGCGGATCGCTGCGCGCCGGCGTGACGAAGAACCCGATCGGTCTGACGCGTTCGGTGCGGTCGCGCCTGACGTCGGTCACATGCGGCGGAGCCCCCGTCTACCTGTGGCCAGGCGGTGGCATCACCTTCATGGTCGACGTGACGGCAATGCCCCGTGGTTCGTTCGGTCATGTACCGACGCCTGCCATCGTCGCTCCATTGGAATTCACGATGTCAACGGCTGACTATCTGGCGGTCGGCGGTCATGCCGGCTCGATCCGGTCGATCGAATCGGTTCTCGCAGGCGAACGGATCCGGCACCTCGACGGCAGCCATCTACTCGGCGACCGATGAGCACGCCGGAGGGCGATGAGCGGGCCGACCGGCGATGAGCAGGCCGATCGCTGCGCTCACCGCTGACGGGCTCAAACTGCACCTGCAGCACGGACCCATCGATCTGATCGTCACCGCCGAGGGATGTTCGAATGCGCGGCGGGAAGCCTTCGCTCTTGCACACGACGCCATGCAAACGGTGCTCGTCGATCTCGTTGCCGAGCTGGCGATACTGCGGATGCCAACGGGTTCAGGTCGCGCTGTCGCCGGCGCCGTCGCCAGCAGAATGGTCAGCGCAACGTCCGGTTTCGGCGAGATCTTCATCACGCCGATGGCCGCCGTCGCCGGCGCCGTCGCCGATCACGTCCTGCAGCAGTCGATGCAAGCGGGGCTCGATCGATTGATCGTCAACAATGGCGGCGACATCGCCTTCGGCCTTGGCGAGGGCCGATCGATCAGCATCGGGCTGATGGGGCCGGCCAGCGATCGCCGCCTCGGCGGGACCGTCACCATCAACGACGCCGAAGACGTCCGCGGTGTGGCCACGAGTGGCTGGCGCGGCCGAAGCTTTTCGCTCGGTATCGCCGACGCCGTGACCGTGTTCGCTCACGATGCAGCCGCAGCCGACGCTGCTGCGTCGGTCATCGCCAGTGCCGTCGATCTGCCAGGACATCCTTCGATCCGCCGAGAGGCAGCGTGCGCGTTGCAGCACGACTCGGACCTCGGCGAGCTGTTGGTGACGGTGTCCGTTGGTGAACTCGACATGGCAGAGCAAACCGAGGCGGTGCGGCACGGCAGCGTGATCGCCGAACGACTCGTCGACGGTGGTCGGATCGCTGCCGCGCTGATCGTGCTCGGAGATCAGTGGTGTGCAATCGAGGGGCAACACCGGCTCTTCGGCAACCGGTTGCTGGGCCCTGCCGGGTTGCCGACAGGTTGAATCGCTGACGTCGTATGGTGGTCGCTGCCATGTCGTCCCTGTCCCTGCGATCGCCGCCGTTCCCCTGCAACGTCGCGAGCTCCGGGCCTGTGTCGAAGTCCGGGCGGGTACCGGCGAGCCGTCTGATACGGGGGCGGCGGTGAGTCGTCGAAAGTACGTACTCGAGGACCAGGTCGGCTTCCTGCTGCGCAAGGCGAACCAGCGACATCGGACGATCTTCTCGCAGATGATCGTGCCCCGCATTGCACCGGCACAATTGGCGACGCTCGTCAAACTCGGCACGGACGGTCCCCTCCATCAGAACCAGCTCGGTCGCCTGGTGGCAATGGATTCGGCGACGATCACGGGTGTGGTCAACCGCTTGACACAACGCGGCTGGGTGCAATCAGGACCAGACGATGATGATGCGAGACTCAGTGTCGTCGAATTGACGACCGCGGGTCGCGCTGCTCTCGAGGAGTTACTGCCGCATGCCGCTGCGATCACCAGGGCGACGCTCGCTCCGTTGACCCGGGAGGAGACCGCACTCTTCCTCGGCCTGTTGCGGCGCATCGCCGATCCGACTGTCGATTGACGTGATCACGGCCGACGCGATCACTTGTACACATGTGATCTCGGGTATTCTCTGACGATGAAGGTCATCGCCGTCCATACGCTGATCGACGAGCGCCGGTACGAAATGGGGCGCCTGCTCGACCGCCCGATCCGCAGGGTCATCACCGCTGCCGTCCTCGAGAATCCGTTCGCCGGGAGCTACGTCGACGACCTCGGCGAACTGATCGAGGCAAGCGTGTCGATCGGCCGGGAGATCTCCGAGACGGCCGTCGCCGCTCTCGCCGATGCCGTCGAATCGTACGGCAAGGGAGTCATCGTCGGCACGAACGGCGAACTCGAACACGCCGCCGCACTGCTGCATCCCAAACTCGGCGTTCCGTTGCGGGCAGCCTGCGGCGGAGGTCTGGCGATCATCCCCTCAGCGAAGAAGCGTGGCAGGCCAGGCACGACGCTCGACATTCCGTTGCACTACAAGGATGCCGCGTTCGTACGTTCCCACTTCGACGCCGTCGAACTGCGGATCGCCGAATCCCCGACAGCTGATCAACTCGTACTCGCCGTCGCGGTGAGCAATGGTGGCAGACCGCTGCCTCGTGTCGGTGGCCTGACGATCGAAGACGCCGAACGAAAGGACGGATTGCGATGAGCGTCACTGCCGCAGCCCCGACGTCGGGCAAGCCGCTCGTGATCGCGAATATCGGCATGCTGGTGTCCGGCATCCTCGGCGCGCCATTGCTCGACGGCGACACGCTGGTCGTGCAGGACGGGATCATCACCGGCATCGGCATGGCCGGTGATCTGCAGATCCCCGACGGGGTGGCGGTGATCGACGCCGGCGGTGCGACCGTCATGCCCGGTATGGCCGACAACCATGTGCATCCGGTGTTCGGCGACTTCACCCCGCGGCAGAAGACGGTCGACTTCATCGAGTCGTGCCTCCACGGCGGCGTGACGACGATGTATTCGGCGGGCGAACCACACCTCCCCGGCAGGCCGACGACGCCTGCAGGCGTCAAGGCGCTCGCGCTGCTCGCGCACCTCAGTTTCGACAATGCGCGTCCGTCCGGCGTCAAGGTGCACGCAGGCGCTGTACTGCTCGAGCCAGGTCTCGTCGAGCAGGACTTCGAGGATCTCGCCCAGGCCGGCTGCCGGCTCGTCGGAGAGATCGGAATTTCCGGCGTCAAGGACCCGACAGAGGCAGCGCAGATGACTCGTTGGGCGCAGGCCCGACAGATGAAGGTGATGGTGCACACCGGCGGTGCGTCGATCCCCGGGAGCGGCGTGATCGGTGCCGACTTCGTCATCGAGGTGCAGCCGGACGTCGCCGGCCATGTCAACGGTGGACCGACGAGCCTCGGTATCGACGACGTCGTGGCGATTCTCGAACGGACCGATGCACGCATCGAGATCGTCCACAACGGCAACATCACGATGCTCGGCAGGATCGTCGATCTGGCCCGGGAACGCAACGAGTTGCACCGCGTCGTTGCCGGGACCGACTGCCCTGCCGGTTCCGGAGTCCAGCCGCTCGGTATGCTCAGGGTGATCGCCTCCGCAGCGTCGCTCGGGTTGATCGACGGGCCGACTGCGGTGGCACTGGCGACGGGCAACGTCGCCGACCTGCACAGCGACGCCAACGGCCGTCTTGCGATCGGCGCTGAAGCCGACCTGTTGATCGTCGATGCCCCACTCGGCTCGCAGGCCAAGACGGCGATGGAGGCATTGGAGATCGGTGACACCCTGGCGCTGGCCTTCGCCATCATCGACGGCGTGATCGTCGTCAGCAAGAGCCGCAACACGCCGCCGCCGATGCGCTCGATCACCTTCACCGCCGCCCGCTGACAGCACGGCCGGCCAACGCCGACGCTGCCAGCCCCATGTTGCCATCTCTTGCCGCCCTCGCAACCAGCCGGCGGCGTCCGGCTGCCAGTGCGCTCGCCTCAGCCGGTGCCGAGCAGCACAGCTTCCGAGGTGGTGAGGGTGACCTGCGGACCGTAGAGCGCCATGATCTCGAGGGCCGCTCGGTGGCTGTCGGTCGTTCCGCCGGCACAGGCATCGGCGACGACGTGGACCGTTGTTCCGTCGTCGGCGGCGGCGAGGACGGTCATCAGCACGCAGCACTCGGTTGCCACTCCGACGACGTAGATCTCGCCGCCGCTGCCGATCAACTCGCTCATCGACGCATCCCACTTGCCGAAGCTCTCACGATCCTCGAGGTGATGGACGAGACCGGCGAACGGCTCGACCAGCTCGAACAACGGATCGGTGTGAGCACGCAGGGCGAACGGCCACTGTTGGAAGTAGGCGATCCACGAGCCCGATGGGACGGGCGGCGCGAGATAGCGGGTGAAGACGACGCGCTGCCCGAAGTGCTCCGCCAGTTCGACGATGCGCGGCACGATCTCGTCGAAGCCGGCAGCGCACCACGGGCTCGACGCGTCGCCGAAAATCGTCTGCATGTCGATCACCACGAGCCACGGTGACGACGGCGAAGGATCCGGCGACGGCGAAGGATCCGGCGACGGCGACGGCGAAGGATCCGGAGCCGACGGCGACGGATCCTCGGGGAAAGGTGTCATCGGACGGAGCGACAGATCGGCGCTATCGTCGCCGGCCGCTGCCTGCACTCTCGAACGTTCGACCTCACTCGTCAGGCGATCAGCGGAGGCCGTCGGAGCCGACGACCTCGTCCATCGTGAAGCCGCCGATGCGGTGATGTGGTCGGCCGCCGGTCGTCATCACGAGCGTGTAGACCACCTCGTCCGGCCGCGGCGCATCCGGCACGACGACCGGGATGACGTCGTAGTGCGAGCGCAGGTAGCTGGCATGGAGGTAGACCATCGGGATGTCGATCTGGCTGCCGAGGTTGCCGACCTTCGTCGTCGAGGGGACCATCGCCTTGGGTTGTTGACCCGTGGCGTCGGCGAGGGCGACGCGAAGGCCGGCACCGCCAGGACCGTGCCACACGGCAGTCATCTCCAGCTCGCCGTTGACACCGACGATGGCACCTTTTCCGTAGCCCTCGATACGCCGTCCCTCACCGCCGCCGATCAGCGTGTCGCGCAGTTCGGAGGCGAGGATCACGCCAAGGCCTGTCAGCGAATCCATCCACTCGGTCAGATCGGGCTGATGTCTTCCGGCGTACGGGTTGGCGACGACGGCGCTGATCGCGCCCCGCTTGGCGGCGATCTCCAGCGGCGGGCCCCCGTCGTGCAGCACGAGTTCGGTGACGAGATGGATCTTGCGGACGACAGGCTCAACCATCCCCTTAGTATCGCCCCTCCCGAACGAACTGAGTCCACTGGTGCACCGCCGGCGGTGCAAATTGGTCCACTGAATCCTCGTCCGTCCCGAATAGCTGGCGCACCAGGTGCTGCGTGCCACGATGGACGGCCATGACCGAAGCAAAATTCTCCGTCACCGTCGTCGATCATCCGCTCGTCGCCGAGCGCCTCGCCAAGCTCCGCGACAAAGCGACGCCGAGTTCCGGATTCCGCCAAGCGCTCGCCGAACTCGGAGAGATGCTCGTCTACGAGGCAACCCGTTCGCTGCCGACCGTCGACACGACGGTGGAGACGCCGCTGGCAACTGCATCGGCGCGGGCACTCGCCGGCCAGCCGGTCCTCGTACCGGTGCTACGTGCCGGCCTCGGCCTGTTGGACGGAGCATTGCGGCTGCTGCCGGATGCAGACGCCGGCTTCATCGGCTTGGCCCGCGACGAGCAGACGTTCGCCCCGATCCCGTACGTCTCCAAGCTGCCGGAGATCATGAGCAACCGGCCGATCATCGTCCTCGACCCGATGCTGGCGACCGGTGGTTCGCTCGAGTACACGGTCCGTATGTTGATCGAGCGAGGCGCCACGCCGCCCATTGTCGCCGTCTGCGTGCTCGCCGCTCCGGAGGGCATCGAGCACATGCGCTCCACTCGCCTCGACATGCACATCGTCACCGCCTCCATCGATTCGCACCTCAACGAGAAGGCCTTCATCGTCCCCGGCCTCGGCGATGCCGGCGACCGCCAGTTCGGCCCCGCAACCACCGCAAACTAGAAACTGAGTCCACCGCCCCGCCACTTTTGGCGGCAAACGGGCCGAAGAACCGCTCGTCTCATGCTGCCGGCGGCCGATATTCCCGCGTTCGAGAACGAGCCCGGTACGCGTTGCGTACCTGGTTGGCGCACCAGCTCGCGTCCTTCATCTGTTCCTCGTCGAACCGAATGATCTGCCAGCCGATCGCTGCACACTCGAGGTCCCTGCCGTAGTCCTGCCGCATCCGTACGTTCCCGCCGTGCCACCACGAGCCACCCGGTTCCACGCCAAGAGCGATCTCCGGAAACGCAAGATCGATCCGGATTTCCCTACCGGACGGCAGCTGCAATGGGTGCTGGCGTGCCGGGGTCGGCAGACCGAGCCGCTCGATCGCATCAAGCAGATCTGTCTCGAGCGCGCTCATCATCGCCGTGGTCCGACCATTCGTCTTCTCCAGCCACTCCTCGAACCTTTGCACGCCGGTGCGCCCCTGACGGCGAACCTTCTGGAGGAAATCGGCGGCCGATCGTGGATCGATCAACTGTTGGTGCCACATGTCCTCCGCTGCACTCCGGAACCTGTCCTTCGGGAAAGTTGCGGCGAACTCGAAGAGCAGCCGCATCGGCTCGATGACCTTCAGACCTCCGGGCCGATCGACGACGTCATCCGGTTCGAACCAACTGCTGCGGTGTATCTGAATCCATGGCGCTGCCCGGGGTTTGCGCGGTTCTTTGACCATCACGTGAACCAGGCGAGAGCGCATCCGCCGCAGGCCGTAGATCTGGCCAGCGGATTGCGTAGTGAGGCCACTCAGACCACCGATGTACAGCAACGCTGCAACGTTTCGGCCGACGTCGCCATCCTGTGCGGCCGCAAGCCGAACGACACCCGGCAGGACCGTTGCGAGCAGGCCGGAGCGGCGATAGCGCTCAATTGTCCTCATCGACATTCCAACGCCCACCAATTGCTCGACGGACGCATTCCAATGTTGTTGCGAAAGCAGCTCGAGCTGCTCGGTGGAAAATCCCATGCGCCTATGTGTGCACCGGGTGATGCGAAACGGAAGTTCGACGTTCCTCGGTCCGTTTGCCGTCAAAAGTGGCGGGTAGGTGGACTCAGTTTGCTAGGAGGGCGGAGAGGGCGTCGAGGAGCGGGGCGGGGTCAGGCCGGTCGCCGGGGGCGCCGATGACTTCGGCGTAGAGCTTGACCTTCGGCTCCGTGCCGCTCGGGCGGATCTGCACCCTGGCGCTGTCGCCCAACTGGAACCGCAACAGCCCGGCTTCTTCGAACCACTGCACCTGGGTGACCCGCGAATCGCCGATCACCGTCGGAGGATCGGCGCGCAACGAGGCAACCAGTGCGGCACCGTCGGCAGGGGCCATCCGCAACGAACGCTCCCCCATCACATGCATTCCGTACCTCGCGGCGAAACCATCGAGGCGCGACTGCAGCGTCTCGCCGGCTGCTTTGGCCTCGGCGGCGATCCTGGCGAACATCACGGCGGCAGAGATCCCGTCCTTGTCGAGCGGGCGCTGAGCGACGAGGTAGCCGAGCGCCTGCTCGTACCCGAGGACGAAGTGCTCGTCGGGATGATCGAGGATCGTGCGGGCGATCCACTTGAACCCGGTGAAGGTCTCGGCGCAGTGCACGCCGAACTCCGCCGCCATCTGACTGAGCAGCGTCGACGACACCACAGTCGTGATCACGAGCCGATCGTCACCGGACGTCGTGCGCAGGATGTAGTCGGCGAACAGCCAGCCGATCTCGTCGCCGCCGAGCCGCCTCCAGCCACCGTCGGGTGTTGGGATCGCGGCTGCGAAACGGTCGGCGTCCGGATCGTTGGCAATGGCGATGTCGGCGTCGATGTCAGCGGCGAGAGCGAGCAGCAGGTCCATCGCCCCTGGCTCCTCGGGGTTCGGGAACGAGACGGTGGGGAACGTGCCATCCGGGACGAATTGCTCGGCGACGACGACCGGGGAGGTGATGCCTGCATGTGCGAAGGCGGCGTGGAGCGTCGCTCCGCCGACACCGTGCAGCGGTGTGTAGGCGATCGTCAGATCGACCGACGGCGATGTCGGGATTGTCGAGAGGTACGTGCCGACGATCGAATCGTCGAGTCGTTCGATCAGTGGATCGTCGAGCTCGGAAACAGGAACGTCGGCGGGCGCGCGATCGATCCAGTCGGAGATCAGCGAGTCGTGAGGCGGCACGATCTGCGCGCCGTCTCCGAGATAGACCTTGTATCCATTGTCCGCAGGAGGGTTGTGCGAGGCGGTCACCATCACGCCGGCACCGGCCGCCAACTCAGTAGTTGCAAATGCAAGTATCGGTGTCGGAAGCAGTGCCGGCAGCAGAAGTGCACGAACCCCCAATGACGCCGCCACAGCCGCTGTGTCGAATGCGAAGACGTCGCTGTTCTTGCGAGCGTCGTACCCGATGACGACCCCGGCAGCGGCGACATCGGGGACGGTGTCGAGCAGATAGCTCAACAGCCCCCACGCTGCCCGCCTGACGATGACACGGTTCATACGGTTCGGGCCGGCGCCGATCGCCCCGCGCAGACCGGCAGTGCCGAACTGCAACCGCTCCGAGAAGCGATCCTGCAGACCGGCCACATCGCCGGTAGCGACGAGGCCACCCAGTTCTTCGCGTGTGTCAGGGTCGGGATCGACACGTTGCCATTCCTCGACGCGTTCCAGCAGATCGGCCGGGATAGCAGTCGTCATCATTCCTCCGTTGGAAGCAGGCTGTTCAGTTCGTCGAGCGGGCGGGGGCCGACATGGTTGATGACCTCCGCTGCGGCGATCGATCCGAGCCGTCCGCATTGCGAAAGCGTCAGGCCGTGGGTGATGCCATACAGAAATCCGGACGCGTAGAGATCACCTGCGCCGGTCGTGTCGAGCACCCGGATCGCCCGTTCGGCGGCGATCGGAATCACTTCGTCCGCAGTGACGACCACCGAACCGGCAGCGCCTCGGGTGATCGCCGCGAGGGTGTCGTGAGCGCGCAACGCCTCGACGGCGTCGTCGAACGAGGACACTTCGTACAGCGACAGTAACTCGTCCTCGTTCCCGAACAGGATGTCCACTTCGTCGGAGACCAGCGACGTGAAGTCGGGCCGATGGCGATGCACGCAGAATGAGTCGGACAGTGTGAGCGAAACGAGCCGATCGTTTGCATGGGCGATCGAAGCGGCCTTGCGGAAGGCCTCTTTCGCCTCGGGGCGGTCGAACAGGTAGCCCTCCATGTACAACACCTTGCCGTTGGCGACGATCTGCTCGTCGATGTCGCTCGGGCTGAGCAACGAAGAGACACCGAGATAGGTGTTCATCGTGCGCTGCGCGTCTGGCGTGACGACGATGATGCAGCGCCCGGTGGGAATGTCGTCCTGTGGTCGCGGGCCGACGAAGTGGACGCCGACGGCGAGCATGTCATGACCGAAGGTCACGCCGAGATCGTCACCGTCGACCTTGCCGATATAGGCGGCGGTGCCACCGAAGGAAGCGACGCCGCACATCGTGTTGGCCGCCGACCCGCCACTCATCTCGACGGCGGAACCGAGCGCGCGGTACAACTCGACGGCCCGCTCGGTCTCGATGAGCGTCATCGATCCCTTGACGAGTCCGTGCTCACCGATGAAGGTGTCCTCGGCGTGGGCGATGACGTCGACAAGGGCGTTGCCGATTCCCACGACGTCGTACTGCACGGCGTCATAACCTAGCGGTTTACGCCAGGTCTTTTCCCGTTACCATCCGACTCGTGACCCCCGAAGTCGATCCCTTCCGTCTGCCCCGTACCGTTCTGCCCCGGCGCTACGACCTGCAACTCGAACCAGACCTCGATGCTGCGAGCTTCACGGGCACGATCACGATCACCGTCGACGTCGTCGAATCGACGAGCACGTTGATGTTGAACGCCGACGAGCTGGAGATCCACACGGTCGATGTCGACGGGCTCGATCAACCGTTCGTGCTCGACGATTCGACCGAGCGGCTCGTCGTGTCACTCTCGGCGCCGCTGTCCGTCGGGACGTCGAGCGTGGCGATCAACTTCACGGGGACGCTCAATGACAAGCTGCGCGGCTTCTACCGATCGACGTTCAACGACGAGGACGGCAATCAGCGCGTCATCGCCACGACGCAGATGCAGGCGACCGATGCCAGACGGGCGTTTCCGTGCTGGGACGAGCCCGATTTCAAGGCGGTCTTCGGTGTCACTCTTGTCCACGAACACGGTCTGCTTGCCGTTTCGAATGGGGCGGAGTCATCTCGGACCCGGCGAGACGACGGCAAATGGGTAGTTCGGTTCAACGACACGATGGTGATGTCGACGTACCTCGTGGCATTCGTCGTCGGGCCGCTCGAAGCATCCGACCCCGTCGATGTCAACGGCACGCCGATGCGTCTGGTCCACGTTCCAGGCAAAGGTCATCTCACTGGCTTCGGCCTCGAAGTCGGCGCCTTCGCACTCGGCTGGTTCGAGGAGTACTATGGCATCAGATACCCGGCGGAAAAGGTCGATCTGCTGGCGCTTCCCGACTTCGCCGCTGGGGCGATGGAGAACCTCGGCTGCATCACATTCCGCGAAAACCTGCTGCTACTCGATCCGGCGACATCGACGCAGGGCGAGCAGCAGAATGTCGCCGACGTCGTCAGCCACGAACTGGCCCACATGTGGTTCGGTGATCTCGTGACGATGCGCTGGTGGAACGGAATCTGGTTGAACGAGGCGTTCGCGACGTTCATGGAAGTCGAGGCGTGCGACGTCTTCCGTCCGAGTTGGAAGCGTTGGGAGTTTTTCTCGATGGAGCGCAGCGCAGCGTTCGACGTCGATTCGCTCGACTCCACGCGTTCGGTCGAGTTCGAGGTGCGGTCTCCTGAGGAGTCGGCAGGGATGTTCGACATCCTGACGTATCAGAAGGGCGGCGCGCTGCTGAGGATGTTGCAGCAGTACCTCGGTACCGAGCGCTTCCGCGACGGCGTCCGCCTGTATCTGAACAAGCATTCCTACGCCAATACCGAAACGAGTGACCTGTGGGATGCCATCGAGGAATCCTCCGGGGAGCCGATCCGCAAGATGATGGACAGCTGGATCTGGCAGCCCGGCTATCCGCTGATCTCCGCCTCCGTCGTTGGGACGAAACTCGTACTCCGCCAGGAACGTTTCGCCTTCGCCGGAGATGAAGCTGCTCGTTCCGAGGCATCGATCCTCGCTCCCGTATGGCTCGTTCCCGTCCATCTGCAGCTGACGTCAGCCGCCGGCGCAGTCATGTCGCACAAGGTGTTGCTGGACTCCGACGAGACCACGGTCGAACTCGGGGCTGCTGACACCACCGTCGTCGTCAACGCCGGCGGTCACGGCTTCTATCGGACGCACTACGACGGCCCGCTGAGGTCGCGGCTCGTCGGCGAGGCACTCGGCGCGCTCGCCCCGATCGAGCGCTACAACCTCGTCGACGACGCATGGGCCGCCGTTGTCGCCGGGCGCCTGACCGCATCCGACTTCCTTCGTTTCGCCGAGGGCTTCACCGACGAGGACGACCTCTACGTGTGGCAGGCACTCGCCGTCGGGCTGCGCGGAGTCGGGCGTCTGCTCGACGAAGACAGCCGTCCGGCGTTCCAGGAGCGGATCATCGCACTCGCCCAACCCGGCCTCGATCGACTGGGCTGGGAGCCGACCGAGAGCGAGGACGAACTGGCCAGCAAGCTGCGCGGCCTGCTGGTCAGCGTGGTCGCAGTGCTCGGTGGCAACAAGGCTGCCCAGGCGCGTTCGCGAGCGTTGTTCGAACAGGCGTTCATCGATCCGACGTCAGTGAACCCTGAGCTCGTGTCGGCAACGACGATGGTCGTCGCTTCGACGGGCGACGCCCGCGACTTCGACCGCTTCGTCGATCGTTTCCGCAACGGTGCGACCCCACAGGAACAGCTCCGCTACCTGATGGCGCTCGGCGAATTCGACGACGCCGAACTGATCCGACGTGCCTGCGAGTTCGCGCTCTCGGGTGAGGTCAAGACGCAGAACGCCCCATTCCTGCTGAACCGGGCGATCGCCAACCGCGCCCACGGCGCGCTGGCGTGGAGGTTCGTACGCGAGCATTGGACGCAGATGAACAACGACTTTCCGTCGAACACCATCGTCCGAATGGTCGATCCGGTCAAGCTGCTGAACGGCCCGACAGACGTCGCCGACGTCGGTGCGTTCTTCAGCGAGCACCCGATCCCGCAAGGTGCCAAGACGCTGAGTCAGATCCTCGAACGCCAACGGGTGAACGCTGCGCTGCGGGCCCGCGACAGCGATGAACTGGCGGAAGCGCTGCGATCGTGAAGCGGCCGATCGAGGTCTTCTCGGTCGGCATCGACTTCATCCAGGTGGTGTTCCGAGGTCGTGGCGATCACCTGCTCAGAGTCGGCGAGCAGACAATCCCGGTCTCCGGACCGCTTGCCGTTGCGACGTTCACGGATCTCTCGCCGGCGACGGACTATTCGATCAGTTTCGGCGGCCGACGCAGCGCGACGGCGCGGACGTTGGCACGACCGGCAGGTGAGCTGCTGGCACGCGTCGCCACGGTCTCGGACACCCACATCGGCGAGACCGGATTCCTCCATTGGCCGAGGCTCTGGTCGCAGCCGAACCGAACTCGTTTCGACGACGCCCATCCCGTCTGGGCGCTGCGCGCCGCTGCCGACGAAATCCGCGCGTGGTCACCGGACGCCGTCGCCGTCAAAGGGGACGTCTCGCACCGCGACTCGGCAGCAGAGTTTCGCCTGGCGATCTCCATCCTGCAGACGATCGGGGCGCCGTTGCTCGCCGCGCAGGGCAATCACGACGGTGGCAACCATCGCGGCTGCGACGCCGTGGCGGTGGCGGCCGAACTCGGCATGCAGTTCGACCAGGGCGTCGTGCGCCACGATGTTCGAGGTGCCGCAGTGCTGATGGTCGAATCAACCGTCGCCGGGAGAAGCAGCGGATCGATTGCCTCCCACATGACGAGCGCCCGGGCGGCGATCGATCCGGAGATTCCGACGCTCGTCTTCATGCATCATCAGCTCATGCGTTGGCCGTTTGCCACCTACTTTCCCGTTGGCGTACCCAAACCCGAAGCCGACGAATTCCTTCGTCAGATCGGCTCGGTCAGCAAACGGATCCTCGTCTCCTCCGGCCATTCGCACCGCAACCGGTCACGCCGCTTCGAGGGCATCCCGGTCACCGAAGTCGGCTCGACGAAGGACTTTCCCGGCGTTTGGGCAGGCTACGAGGTCTATGAAGGAGGGGTCGTGCAATCGCTCCGCCGTATCGCCGATCCGCGTGTTCTGACATGGACGGAATCGACGAGGAAGTCGATGGCCAGAGCCTGGGGTTTCTGGTCGCCCGGACGGCTCAGGGACCGGTGCTTCACGCATCCCTGGTAGCGGTCGGGCAGCCGGACCACCTATGCCGGACCGAGCTCGACGTCGGTCGCCTTGACCGTCGCCCACACCTGGGAACCGACGTGGACCTCGAGCGCACCGATCGCTTCGGTGGTCACTTCAGCCACCAACTGGATCGTCCCGCCGAGTCTGACCCTCGCCCGCGAACCCTGGATGTCGAGTTCGACGACATTGCACCGCCAGACGTTTCGCGGGCTGCCCGTCGGCATCGTCCCGTAGAGCGAAATGGCCTGCGGGCGCACGGTGACGACTGCCGGACCGTCAGCTTGATCGTGGTCGGCGGCGCTGATCGCCACGCCGTCGTTGGAAATGAATCGGCCAACGCTGACGACGCCTTCGATCAGGTTGACGCCGACCAGTTCGGCGACGTACCTGTTCGCCGGTCGGACAGCGAGTTCGGCGAGCGACCCCTGCTGTACCATCCGTCCGGCATCGAGGACGACAACCATGTCCGCCAGCGCGAAGGCGTCGACGGGGTCGTGGGTGACGATGACCGATACTCCCTCGAACTTCTGCAGGCGCTGGCGCAGTTCACGCCGCACGCTGACCCGCGTCCCCGCGTCCAGAGCGGCCAACGGTTCGTCGAGCAGCAGCAACTTCGGCTTCGTCGCCAGTGCACGCACCAACGCGACCCGTTGAGCCTGACCCCCTGACAGTGCTCCGACCGAACTGGCAGCCATCGATTCGAGCCCGACATCGGCGAGCAGTTGCATCGCTGTCCGACGGGACTCACGCCTGGAACCTCCGGCGGCCCGCAGTCCGAAAGCGACGTTGTCGGCGACATCGAGATGGGCAAACAGCAGATAGTCCTGGAACATCATCCCGACGGCTCTGGAATTCGGTTCGACGAAGACGCGACTGCTCGGCCTGTCCAACACCCGGCCGTCCTGGGTGATACGACCATCGTCCAGTTCGAGTAGCCCCGCCAGGCACCGCAACACCGTCGACTTGCCTGCACCGTTCGGGCCGAGCAGCGCCACCCTTGCGCCGTCGGCCAACTGCAACTCGACGTCGAGCTGCAACGTGCCGATCCGCTTGACGAGATGTGCGTCGATGCTCATCGATCTCGTCCGATCGCCGTTCCGAGCCAACGATCGCGTAGCGAAACCAGCACGACGAACGAGACGGCGATCAGCACCAGCGCCATGACGATTGCCTGCTTGGGGTCGGTGTCGAGCTGCAGGTAGACCTCGAGCGGCATGGTGCGGGTCGTGCCGGGAAAACTGCCGGCAAAGGTGATCGTCGCGCCGAACTCGCCGAGTGCTCTCGCCCACGCCAGCACCGCTCCGGCGATCAGGGCCGGCCGGACAGAAGGCAGCGTGATACGCCGCAACACATACCAGCGAGAGGCACCGAGCGTCCGGGCCGCATCCTCGAAACGCTGGTCGAGTTGACGGAGTGCACCCTCGACGGTGATCACCAGGAACGGCATGGCGACGAAGGTCTGGGCGACGACCACCCCGGCCGTCGTGAACGGCAGGCGGATGCCGAACCAGCGCAACAGGTACTGACCGACGAGGCCCCGCCGGCCGAGGGCATAGAGCAGGGCGATACCGCCGACGACCGGCGGCACGACCATCGACAGGGTGCACAGGGCACGAATGATCGACCTGCCAGGGAACTCGATGCGGGCAAGCATCCAGGCGAGCGGGACGCCGAAGACGATCGAAAGTCCCGTCGCCCAAACGGAACAGATGATCGACAACTTGAGCGCCGTGGGCGCTTCGCCCGTGCTCAACGCCATCCACAGGCTGCTCCACGGTGCCTTCCACAGCAAGCCGGCCAGCGGCAGTACGAAGAAGATGATGGCGACTGAACCAAGCACCGGGATCACCAGTGGAACGTTGCGCCTGCGCCTCGAACTCGACCTGGACCGCGAGCTTGTGGACACCGCTCACAAGATAGTCAGTTCGTAACCAGTTCGACCTCACGAGGCGATCACAGCTGCCGGGCTCTCGATGGTGAAACGCACCGCCGGATCGGGCCAGACTGAGACTGATGACTCGCCTGTTCGTTACCGCCGACGACCGCACCGGTGCTCTCGAAACCGCCGGGATGTGCGCCGATGCCGGCTGCGGCGAAGCAGTTGCCGGTAGTACGGCCGCGCTCGCGGGCATCGGACCGGCGGAATTGCTCGGATACGGAACAGTCGTGGTCGACGTCGGCTCACGCCACCTCGCTCCGTCCGTCGCTGCGGTACGAGCAGCGCTCACCACAGGGCTGGTGACCTCCGAACGGCTCGCGTACAAGATCGACTCGACGTTGCGTGGCAACTGGGCCGTCGAGCTCGTCGCCACAAGGAGCGGCAGCGGACAACGGATCCTGCTCGTCCCTGCATTTCCAGATGTCGGGCGAACGTGCGTCGACGGCGTCGTGCTGGAACACGGACAGCCCGTCGCAGCAGGGCATGCCGGAACTGATCTGCTCGCCCCGATCCAATCCAGCCGACCCGCTGATCATCTCGCACTCGCCGGCGCGCCGATGGTGGCCTACTGCGCCGACAGCGTCGCCACTGAGGCGTGGCTGCGAGGTAGCGGGGAACCGTTCGCAGTGTGCGACGCAACAACCCACGACGACCTTGACTCGATTGGTCGGATGTGGGCGGCTTTCGGGCCGGACGTATTGCTCGCCGGCACGGCCGCAGCCATCGCCGCTGGCGCCCGAGCACTCGACGGCGACGTCACTGACGACAACATTGGCGATCCCCCCGCCGAACCTCCCGTCGAGCGTTCCGTCGACCCTCCCGACGAGCGGTCCGTCGACCGTCTGTTCGCCAGACCAGCGTCGGTCGGGCCTGCGTCGGTCGGGCCTGGCGAACACGTCCGACGGGTTCGAGGCAGGTGGAACCGTCAAGGCGCAGCGCTGGTGATCTGCGGAAGCCTCAACGCCGTATCGCGTCGGCAAGTCGAGGAACTGGTCGCCAACGGTGCCGTCGCCGCTGTCATCGACTTCGATCAACCCGCCAGTCCGGGCCAACCCGCCAACGACTTGCGTCCCGACACTGATCTGCGGTTGGTCATCGCCGCGCTGAATGGTGGTGGAATCGCCGTGCTCACGACGACGGACAGCAGGCCGCGGAACGTTGGCGCCAGCGGCGTCGATCGGCTCGTCGACGGCACTGCGCACGCCCGCCGACTCGGCTGTCTTGGTTGGGAGCTTGCCGAGTCACAACGCGTGGCGACCATCGTCGTGATCGGCGGGGACACGGCCGAGGCGGTCATCGGCGACCGGGCGGTCATCGTCTCTGGCACCGTTGCCGCCGGTGCGCCGCTGAGTGCGTTCCACGGATCAGCAACCCCGGCCATCATCACCAAGGCCGGCGGGTTCGGGCATCCGCTGACACTCGTCGAATTACTCGACTCGGCCCGCCGCAGTAGCGACGGTGAATTCACCTGTCGCTCCGGGTCGGATTGATGCGACACTGATGCAATGGCAGGACCAGAGGGATTCCGATACGACGTACGCCTCGATCGGGACGTCGTGATCTTCCGCCACGGCCGTGTGGCGACGACCTTGCGCGCCTGCTGCCAGGCCGGTCATGAACTCCTCGGCCCGCTTCGCGACGCCCGGGCGGTGATGGCGCGTGTCACCGGCAACTTCAAGCACGGCAACGAGCGCGCCGCAGCAACTCATCCGCGCAACCGCCACTGATCGTCCGATCGATGACACCGATGGCGATCACGATGGGCGACTCGTCCGGCGTCGGCCCGGAAATCGTGTTACGGCGTTTCGTCGAGGTCGGCTTGTCGAACTGCGTCGTCTACGGCGACGCAGCCATCCTCCGCCACGGCGCCTCCCTGCTCGGACTCGACCTGACGATCAACGTTGTCGGCGAGGCCGATCAACAGGTTCTTCGGCGTGATACCCCCCACGACTGGCGGCTGGGTGGACTCAGTTCCGAATCAGGGGTGATGAACGTCGTCGATGCCGGCCGGCTGCGAGCTGAGAATCACCGGCCCGGGGTGCTCGACGGCGCGTCCGGCGCGGCGGCCAAGCGGTATGTCGAGATGGCGACACTCGACGCGCTCGCCGGCCTCAACGCAGGCTTCGTGACGATGCCGATGAACAAGGAGGCGACGCAACTGTCAGACCCGACATTCGTCGGGCACACCGAGTTCATCGCTCAACTGTGCGGCGTGTCGGGCGTGACGATGATGTTGACGAACGGGCCGTTGGCGGTGACTCACGTCAGCACCCACTGCTCGCTCAGCGAGGCAATCCGACGGGTACGCGCCGACCGTGTCCTGCAGGTCGTCGAGCTGACGAACACCACATTGTCGAGGTTCATCGAACGTCCGCGTATTGCCGTATGCGGCCTCAATCCACACGCCGGAGAGCATGGCCTGTTCGGCAACGAGGACATCGACCACATCGTTCCGGCGATCGCCAAAGCCGTCGACGCCGGCATCGACGCCAGCGGTCCGCATCCCGCCGACACCGTCTTCTACCAGGCAGTTCACCGCAACCGCTACGACGCGATCGTCTGCATGTACCACGACCAGGGTCACGGCCCGATGAAGCTGCTGGCGTTCGACACCGGAGTCAACGTCACCCTCGGCCTGCCGATCATCCGTACATCCGTCGACCACGGCACGGCGTTCGACATCGCATGGAAAGGCGAAGCCTTCACCGATTCACTGGACCACGCCCTCGCCTACGCCTGGAAACTCGCCGGCTCGAACTGAGCGCCTCAACGACCCGAGTATCACCGGTCCGCCGGAGTATGTGCAGCCCGCTCACCGCACCGCACGTACTCGCCGGCTCGAACTGAGCGCCTCAACGACCCGAGTATCACCGGTCCGCCGGAGTAAGTGCAGTCCGCTCACCGCACCGCACGTACTCGCCCGCACCGCACGTACTCGCCCGCACCGCACGTACTCGCCCGGACCGCACGTACTCGGACTAGCGAGCGGACGTCGAGCGGGCGGCATCGGCGAGTATCTGCTGGCTGGCGAAGCGGCCGGGAGCACCCATCACGCAGCCGCCGGGGTGGGTGCCGGAACCGCACTGGTAGTAGCCGTCGATCGGCGTGCGGTACTGGTTCCAGCCGGGCGCCGGGCGGAAGAAGAACATCTGCGGTGCGAGGAATTCGCCGGCGAAGATGTTGCCCTCCGACAGGCCGACGACCCGTTCGATGTCGAGCGGTGTGACGGTCTCTCGGTGCAGTACGAGGCGCTTGAAGCCGGGGAAGAACGACTCGATCGTGTCCTCGACGACATCACCGAAACCTTCACGCTCGACGTCCCAGTCGCCGTTCTTCAACTCGTACGGGGCGTACTGCACGAAGCACGACATCACATGTTTGCCCGGCGGTGCCATATCGGGATCGACGGTCGACTGGATGCAGCCGTCGATGTACGGGCGCCTGCTGTACCACCCGTACTTGGCGTCGTCGTAAGCGTGTTCGAGGTAGTCCATCGTCGGGCCGATGTTGACGAAACCGCGGTAGTGGTCGACGCGGCCTGGCAGCGCCGGGTGCGACGGCAGACCGTCGAGCGCGAAGTTGACCTTTGCCGACGTGCCTTGGAAGCGGAATCGGCGGATGTTGTCGACCAGCTCGGTCGGCAGTTCACGCGGGTCGACCAGTTGTGTGAATGTGCGGCGCGGGTCGAGCGAACTGACGACGACGGCGGCATTGAGCTCGGTGCCATCGGCCAGCGCAACGCCTGTCGTTCGGCCGTTGGAGGTGATCACGTGATCAACCGCGGTGTCGAGGACGATCTCCGCACCGAAGGCCTGCGCGGCGCGGGCGAGCACCTGGGTGAAGCCGCCGTTACCACCCTTGTGGAAACCCCAACTGCCGAACGATCCGTCGACCTCGCCGAGCTTGTGGAACAGCAGCACGAGGCCGGAACCCTGCGATCGCGGCCCGACCTTGCTGCCGATGATTCCCGACGATGCAAGCGTCGCCTTGACGATGTCACTCTCGAAATAGTCGTCGAGGAAGTCCGCCGCGCTGCCGGTCAGCAATCGGACGCAGTTGTGCAGCACCCTCGGTTGCAGCCCCTTCAGATGTCGGGCGAGGTCGGCGAGTTGCAGCAGGTCGTCCGGCCCGTTGCCGAAGAGGTTCGGCGGGATCGAGTCCATCAGCGGCTTCATCGCCTGGCAGATCTGGTGCATGTCGTGGTCGAACTGGTCCATCGCATCGGCGTCGTGCCTGGAGTGCCTGGCAATCTCGTGGATGTTCTCGTCGCGATCGGAACCCTGCCACAGATAATCGCCGTCCTCCATCGGTGCGAACGACGACGACATCTGGATCGGCATGAATCCGTGCTTCACGAGGTGCAGTTCGTGGATGATCTCCGGGCGCAGCAGGCTGAGCGCGTAGGAGAACGTGGTGAAATGGAATCCGGGATAGAGCTCTTCGGTGATCGCCGCGCCGCCGACGAGATGGCGACGCTCGATGATCAGCGTCTTCATCCCGGCCTTGGCGAGGTAGGCACCGTTGACGAGGCCGTTGTGGCCCCCGCCGATCACGATGGCGTCGTAGGTGCGGCTGGTCGACATGGCAGTCACGAGGTCTTTCTGGCGGGGTTGAACAGGGCTGTCTTGGCGACGTGTGTCGTCACGGTTCGGTAGCGGTGGTGGATCGTCGCTTCGAGGTGGACTCGGCTGCCGACGGACGACAGGCGCGGGCGGACACGCCCGATGGCGATGTGGCGTTGGAGGATCGGCGAGTACATCATGCTGGTGGTGTAACCGACGTGGACTCCGTCGTCGTCGTAGAGCATGATCTCGCTGGTCACCGGGGTGATGTCCTTCGGCGGGATCAGCCCCTCGGTCTGATAGACCCGGTTCCAGTCCTGCCAGTCGACGACGAGCCCGACGGTCTTCCAGCGTGAGGTCCTGTCGCCGATCTCGCGTTCGATCGCCGTACGCCCGATGAACCGTCGGTCGCTGTTGGCCAGCCCGTTGAACATCCAACCGAAGCCGAGTTCCAGCGGGGTCGAACTGTCGTGATCGGACAGCGCGAACCGGCTCGAATGGAAGTCAGCCCCGATCAGGATCAGGCCTGCTTCGATACGCGTCATCACCAGTACGTTCTGTCCGGCGGGAAGCACGCCGAGGTCCTTGCCGGCACCGGCGATCAGATCCCACAGCGCTGAACCGTCGTGTGGCGCGACCCACACCTCGAAGCCGAGGTCACCGGTGTAGCCGGTTCGTGACACCATCGCCGGTACGTCGCCGAACTTGACCTGGGCGTGCTCGAAGAATTTGAGATCGGCGACCTCAGGAGCGAGCGAGGCGAGCAACATCCGAGCACGCGGACCCTGTACGGCGAGCGCGCCGAGGTCCGACGAGATGTCCTCGATCGAAACGCGCAGTGTGCCGACGAGCGCTTTGAAGTAGGCGAAGTTCGGCTCGGCGGATGTCAACATGAAGTCGTCGGCCGAGGTGCGGAAGACGACACCGTCCTCGATGACGAAGCCGCGGTCGTCGCACCAGCACGTGTACTGCGCCTGACCGTCGCGGCAGTGGCGGATGTCCCTGGCGAGGACGCCCGCGAGGAATCGTTCGGCATCAGCGCCGGTGATGCGGTACTTGTACAGCGGTGATGTGTCGAACAGCGCTGCGCTGTTTCGCACGGCGAAGTACTCGACCTTGTCATTCATCTGGAACTTCCGGGGCACGAGATATCCGGACCACTGCGACCACAGGCCGGTCTCGTTGAGCGGGGCGAGTCGTTCGTAGAACGGTGTGGTCTTGAACATCGAACCCCAGCATCTCGTCGGGACAGCTGACGCAGCCATCGGGCGCTTCACTCTAGCCAATCGGCCCAAATGGCCGCCATGGCTCGGCGGCGATCACCATTCGCCGGAACGCCGGTACCGAGCGTTGGAACGCCGCTGTCGATCGATGGAACGTCGCTGCCGAAATTCGCAGGCATCGGAGCAGGTGATTCAGGAAGACTGCTGCGATGGCCAGGAATTCGCGGCAGGCGACGTCTCGATTCCGCGCCCTCGCGGAGCTACTGCGGCCCGACGCTCGCCGTTGGGCCGGCCTCGGCATGCTCGTGACCTTCACCTCTGCGCTGACGCTCGCCGGCCCGCTCGTCGTCAGGAAAATCGTCGACCTGGCGACCAAAGGAACCACGGCTGCCGCACTGACACGGTTGGCATTCGTCTTCCTGTTCATCGCCATCACGACACAGATCCTCTCGGTCGTCGTGGCATGGTTCGCCACGGTCTCGGCATGGCACACGACGAACCAGATCCGCCTCGACATGGCGCGCCACGTACTCGGCCTGGACCACGAGTTCCACCGCACGCACACACCCGGCGAGCTGATCCAGCGAGTCGATGGCGACGTCACATCGGTCTCCGACTTCCTCGGCAAGGTCGTGCCGAGGGCCGTCGGCGCAGTGGTCCTCGTCTTCGGGATGATCGTCGTGCTGCTGTTCGTCGACTGGCGCCTCGCCGCCGGTATGGCGGTCTACATGGTCGCTGCAGGTGCGGTCGTCGTCCGCAGCCGCCACCGGGCCGTCGGGGAGTCGGCGGAGGAAATGGGTGCATATGCCCGGCTCTACGGCGGGATCGAGGAACGCCTGACGGCGTCAGAGGACCTTCGTTCCAACGGTGCCGGCGCCCACGCCATGTGGCGATTCGTCGAGGACAGCGCAGCGGCGATGAAGTCGGCCGTCAAACGCGAGCGGGCGTTCCTGCGGATGTGGTGGGCGGTGCAGACGTCCGTCGCCACGGGAGCGGCGCTCTCGCTGGCACTCAGCGCGGCGTTGGTCGCCGCTGGCGTGATCTCGGTCGGTACGGCCTTTCTGCTGTTCCAGTACCTGCTGTTGCTCGAGCGCCCGCTCGAAGATCTCGTGCAACAGCTCGAAACCGTGCAGAAGGCCAACGGAGCGATGGTCAGAGTGATCGACCTGTTGGCCGTCGAGGGGACGATCCTCGATACTGGCACGACGACACCGCCCGCCGGCGCGCTGGCGATCTCCTTCGACCACGTCTCCTTCGACTACGGCGACGGCGACCCCGTGCTCAGCGACGTCGATGCAGTCATTGCCGCCGGGCGGTCCGTCGGCATCGTCGGGCGAACCGGCAGCGGCAAGACGACGCTCTCGCGGCTGCTGCTCAGATTGGTAGAGGCAACGTCCGGAGCCGTCGTGCTGAACGGCGTCCCGATCGCCGAGATCCCGATGGACGTGCTGCGCCGGCGGGTCGCCTTGATCCCGCAGGAGGTCGAATTGGTCGCCGGATCGATTCGTGACAACGTCACCCTGTTCGACCCCGCGCCGAGCGACGAAGCGGTCTGCACCGCACTCCGGCTCGCCGGCCTCGAAACGCTCGCCGACGGCGACATCCACCGCCCGCTCGGCTCCGGCGGTGCCGGCCTGTCGGCCGGCGAGGCGCAGTTGCTGGCGCTCGCCCGCGTGTGGCTGCGCGACCCCGACCTGGTGGTGCTCGACGAGGCGACGGCCCGCGTCGATCCGGTCACCGAGGTTCGACTCGAAGCAGCGGTTCGTGAACTGATGTCCGGTCGCACGACCGTGATCATCGCCCATCGCCTGTCGACGCTGCGTCACGTCGACGAGATCATCGTGATGGAGCACGGCAGGATCGTCGAGCACGGCGATCGGGCGGCACTGGCCGAACTCGACGGCGGTCGCTTCCGCCGTCTGCTGCTGCTTGCGCTCGACACCGACGAGATTCCCGATCTCGAAATTCCTGATCTCGAAATTCCTGAGATCCACGAGCCGGCGGTGACGCCATGAACGTCTGGAAGCTCGCCTGGCGGGTGAGCCAGCACGAGCCGAGATCGTTCTGGATCGGATGGGGTTTCTTCGTACTCTTCTTCACCTTCCCCGTCGCCAACGGCTGGCTGCTCGGGCGCGGTTTCCAGGCGATCTCCGACGGTCACACGTCGACCGTCTACTGGCTCGCAGCGCTGCTGATCGTCTGCGAAACACTGCGGATGACGACAATCCACATCGGTGCCATCACCTGGACGCAGGCGTGGGTGCACATGCAGAGCCTCGTCAGGGCGAACATGCTGGCAGCGCAGATGGCGAGCGGCGGGCTCGAAGCGGGCCAGCCGGTCGGATCTGCCGGCGAGGCGCTGACCCATTTCCGCGACGACACCGACGACGTGACGCAGTTCATCGACGGGCTCGTCGATGTCTCCGCCGGCATCGTCTTCACCGTGCTCGCCGGCTTCGTTCTCGGCAGCGCCAACGGCGGAGCAGCTGCCGTCCTGGTAATCCCGCTCGCCGGTGTCGCCATGGCAACACGGACACTCGATCAGCGGATCAAGCGGTACCGCGGCGCCGATCGTTTGGCGACCGCAGCGGTCAGCGGGCTCGTCGGCGACCTGATGGCATCGGCCACGACGATCAAGGTGAACAACGCCATCGAGCCGTCGATCGCCACCCTCCGATCGCTTGTCGACAAACGTCGTGAGACCGCGGTACGCGACCGCGTGCTCGACGAGGGCGTGCAGTCATTCAGCCAAGGCGCTGCCGATGTCGGCCTCGGACTCGTTCTCCTCGTCAGCGCCGGCGCACTGGCTTCGGGGAAATTCGATGTCGGACAACTCGCCGTGTTCACCGCCTACCTCGGTTGGCTGAGTTTCCTGCCGCGAATGGTCGGGCGTGTGCTCGCCAGACGTAAACAGGCAGGCGTCGCCGTCGAACGGATGCGCTTTCTCGTCGCCGACGACCTGGCGTCCAACGTCGTCACCACCCGACCGCTGCCGATCGGGCACAAACAGGCCCGGCATCGTCCACACACTCATCGGCCCGATCGGGCGCCGCTGCGCACGTTCGCCGTACGCAACCTGTCGGCAGCGTTCGACGGCTCGGTCGTCGTCCACGACATCAGCGTCGCCATCGAGCGCGGCAGTTTCACCGTCATCACCGGCCCGATCGGGTCGGGGAAGACGACCCTGCTGCGAGCGATACTCGGCCTCGCCCACCAGGCCGAAGTGACCGGCGACGTGTTGTGGAACGATCGCCCACTGCTCGACCGCCAGGCGTTCCTCGTGCCGCCGAACTGTTCGTTCCTCCCGCAGGTTCCGCAGCTGATCTCCGACTCGGTCGCCGACAACATCGTCCTCGGCAGGATCAACGGTCAGGCCGATCACACCCGCCTGGCGGTCGCACTCGAACTCGCGGCGATCAGCGAGGACATCGCGGCGATGCCAGACGGAACCGACACGCTCATCGGCCCGCGCGGGCTTCGACTTTCCGGCGGACAACGCCAGCGGGTTGCCGCCGCGCGGGCCCTCGTCCACGCCCCCGAACTGATCATCCTCGACGACGTGTCGAGCGCCCTCGACGTCGAGACGGAACTGCAACTGTGGTCGAACCTCGCCGCAGCCGGCATGACGGTGATCGCCGTATCCCACCGTGCCGTCGCCTTCGACCGCGCCGATCAGGTGCTCCGCCTGGACGCCGGCGTGCTCGTCTCCTGATCGACGCCTGCCAACGCACTCACGTACACCGCTCGTTCGCCGCACGCCGCCACCGGAACGTCGACATTCGTGCTCTGGTCGCCGGGAACAGGGCGGCCGACGGACTGTCGGGAGTTCTGTGGACCGAAATGCACCCCCGGCGGTGCATCGAGGGACTCAGTTTCGGGTCAGGTGAAATCGCCGGCACTGTGGCGCAGGTTCGCCAGCCCTTCGAACAGCTGTTGCAGCGGCTTCTCGCCGAGTTCCGTCTGCTCGAAGACGTCGCGGTTCACGGCCTCCGTCGCCAGTTTCGCAGCTTTTCGACCCGACGGGGTGATCGCCGCGAGCGTCGTGCGTTGGTCGCTCGGGTGTGGGAGACGGCGCACCAACCCGTCGCGTTCGAGACGGTCGATGACGTTGGTGACGCTGGCCGGGTGCACTTGGAGACGCTGGCCGATCTTGCCGAGCGGCAGCCTGCCGGTTCGAGAAAAGCTCAGCAGCATCAGCACTTCGTAGCGGGCGAACGACAGATTGAACGGGCCGAGGGAGGCGTCGACCCGCGCCAGCAGGATCTGGTGGGCCCGCATCACCGACGTCACCAGCGCCATGCCTGCGGCGGCATCGGACCAGCCGGCGTTCTCCCAGTTCTTCCGCGCCTCGACGATCGGATCGAATGGCAGGGTCCTGCGAGGCACCGGTCGAGCATACGGGGCGGAGCTGAAGAGCTCTGATCGAGTAGGAACGCGCCCCCTGCCACCACGGAAATACTCGTTCGGGCATCGATGCCACGGAAATACTCGATGGGCGTCTTCCATTTAGTTTGAGTTCAAAGTATTGTTCTGACTATGAACGGAACGGACATCGATCGGGTCGGGGTACTGGGTTGCGGGTTGATGGGCTCCGGCATCGCCGAAGTCTGTGCCCGCAAGGGTCGCAACGTGGTCGTCGTCGAGTTCGACGCGTTGTTCGCCGAGCGCGGCAAGCAGCGGGTCGAGAAGTCGCTGCAGTCGGCGGTCAACCGCGGCAAGCTCAGCGAGGCCGACATGGACGCCACGCTGTCGAGGATCCTGTTCACCGACGACTGGTCGGCATTCGCCGATCGTCAACTGGTCATCGAGGCGGTCAGCGAAGACCCGACGACGAAGGTCGAGGCCTTTGCCCACCTCGACAAGATCGTCACCGCTGACGATGCAATCCTCTCGTCGAACACCAGCTCGATCCCGATCATGAAGCTGGCGACCGCCACCCAACGGCCAGAACAGGTCGTCGGATTGCACTTCTTCAACCCGGTTCCGGTGCTGCCGCTCGTCGAGCTCGTGCCCTCGCTGATGACGTCAGCCGCGACGACGGCGGCGGTCGGCGGCTTCGCCACGGAGGTCCTCGGGAAGAACGTCATCCGCTCTCAGGATCGCGCCGGGTTCGTCGTCAACGCGCTGCTCATTCCCTATCTCCTCTCGGCGATCCGCATGCTCGAATCGGGCTTCGCCACAGCGGCCGACATCGACGCCGGGATGGTCTACGGCTGTGCCCATCCGATGGGGCCGCTGGCGTTGGCCGACCTGATCGGCCTCGACACGACGATGGCCGTCGCCGACTCGATGTATGCCGAGTTCAAGGAACCGCTCTACGCCCCGCCTCCGCTGTTGAGTCGGATGGTCGAAGCCGGGCTGCTCGGCCGCAAATCCGGCCGCGGTTTCCACGGGTACCAGAAATGAGCATCACGAGCGGAGCGCGTCGCCCGAGCGGCGAAGAGCAAGACGAACAGGCACGGGTACGTAAAATGAGCCTCGACATGACTGATCACACCGCCGTCCCGGAAGCGGAGAACGAGGCGGTCGATCCGCACCCCGAACTCGTACACAACGAGTTGCACAAGCCGAAGAACCCGATCCGTTTCATCACTGCCGCCAGCCTCTTCGACGGTCACGACGCGGCGATCAACATCATGCGCCGCATCCTGCAATCGCAGGGTGCTGAGGTCATCCACCTCGGTCACAACCGGTCCGTCGACGATGTCGTGCGTGCTGCGGTCCAGGAAGACGTGCAGGGGGTGGCGATCAGCTCGTACCAGGGCGGCCACATGGAGTACTTCACCTACCTGCTCGACCGTCTTCGTGAACATGGCATGACCGACGCACGTGTCTACGGCGGCGGTGGCGGGGTGATCGTCCCCAGCGAGATCGCCGAGCTGCACCAGCGTGGCGTGGCCCGCATCTTCTCGCCGCAGGACGGCCAGCGCCTCGGCCTGCCGATGATGATCAACTCGATGATCGCCGAATGCGACTGGCCGGCACAACGTGACGGCGCCGTGTTCATCGAGGATCTCCTCGGTGGTTCCGAAGCAGCGCTGGCGCGTACGATCAGCGTGCTCGAATCGGGCCAGGCGAGCGAGCAACTGCTCGACGAGCTGGCGAAGGCGGCGAAACGTCGTGACGTTCCGGTGCTCGGCATCACCGGCACCGGCGGATCCGGCAAGTCGTCGCTCACCGACGAGTTGCTGCGTCGCTTCCGTCTCGATCAGTCGGACAAGCTGCGCATCGCCGTCATCGCCATCGACCCGACACGCCGCCGCGGTGGTGGGGCGCTGCTCGGCGACCGCATCCGCATGAACGCGATCGACACCCCGCAGATCTTCTTCCGTTCGATCGCCACCCGCACCGGCGGTAGCGAAGTGCCGGCCGCTCTGGAGCAGATCATCCAGGCGGCGAAGGCATGGGGTGCCGATCTGGTGATCGTCGAAACGCCTGGCATCGGCCAGGGCGACGCAGCGATCGTGCCGTTCGTCGACGTGCCGATCTATGTGATGACGCCGGAGTTCGGTGCCTCCTCACAGCTCGAGAAGATCGACATGCTCGACTTCGCCGAGGTCATCGTCATCAACAAATACGAGCGACGCGGGGCAGAGGATGCGCTGCGAGACGTCCGCCGGCAGTTCGCCCGTAACCGCGAACTGTTCCACGCCGACATCACCACGCTGCCGATCTTCGGCACGATCGCCAGCCGGTTCAACGACGATGGCGTCACCGGCCTGTACCAGCACCTGCGTGACACCCTCGCCAGGCGCGGCCTGAAGGTCGACGCCGGTCAGCTCGCGACGACGAAAACGAAGACGTCGACGGCCGTCGGAGTCATCGTGCCGACGTCGAAACAGCGGTATCTCGCCGACATCGTCGAGACGATCCACACCTATCACCGCGTGACCGAGGTGCAGGCCGGGATCGCCCGGCAGCGCCAGTATCTCGATGCCACGGCAGCCATGTTGGATGAGCACGGCGACGACTCGACCGCCGTCCGGTCGCTGTACGACGAAACCGACGCCAAGCTCGACCGCTCTGTCGAAGCGCTGCTGACAGCATGGCCGGCGAAGCGAGCCGAGCTGACCGGCCCGAACCGACCGGTCCGCGAATCGCTGTCGGGTTCGCTGATCCCCAAGCTCTCGGTGCCGAAGTTCGAAGACCACGGCGAACTCGTCCGCTGGCTCCGTTCCGAGAACCTGCCGGGCTTCTTCCCGTTCGCTGCCGGTGTCTTCCCGCTCAAACGCGAGGGCGAGGATCCTGCCCGCATGTTCGCCGGTGAAGGCGGCCCGGCCCGCACGAACCGGCGGTTCAAGCTGCTGTCCGAGGGCCAACCGGCGACCCGTCTGTCCACTGCCTTCGACTCCGTCACGCTCTACGGTTTCAACCCCGGCGAGCGCCCCGACATCTATGGCAAGGTCGGCAACTCCGGCGTGTCGATCGCCACGCTCGACGACATGAAGGTGCTGTACGGCGGCTTCGATCTGTGCGACCCGGCGACGTCCGTTTCGATGACGATCAACGGTCCGGCACCGACGCTGCTGGCGATGTTCCTCAACACGGCGATCGATCAGCAGCTCGACAAGTTCGTCGAGATCGAGGGTCGACAGCCGACCGAGCAGGAAGCCGCCGTCATCAGGGCGCGCACACTCACGACCGTTCGCGGTACCGTCCAGGCGGACATCCTCAAGGAGGACCAAGGCCAGAACACGTGCATCTTCTCGACCGAGTTCTCCCTCGGCGTGATGGCCGATATCGCCGAGTATTTCGTCGAGCACGACGTCCGCAACTTCTACTCCGTTTCGATCAGCGGGTACCACATCGCCGAGGCCGGAGCGAACCCGATCAGCCAACTGGCGTTCACGCTGTCGAACGGCTTCACCTATGTCGAGGCCTACCTCGCCCGCGGCATGAAGGTCGACGACTTCGCCCCGAACCTCAGCTTCTTCTTCAGCAACGGAATGGACCCCGAATACACGGTCCTCGGCCGGGTCGCCAGGCGGATCTGGTCGATCGCCATGCGCGACCGTTACGGCGCCAACGAGCGTTCACAGAAACTCAAGTACCACGTTCAGACGTCCGGCCGTTCGCTGCATGCCCAGGAGATGTCGTTCAACGACATCCGCACGACGCTGCAGGCGCTATGCGCGATCTACGACAACGCCAACAGCCTGCACACCAACGCCTACGACGAAGCCGTCACCACGCCGACCGCCGATTCTGTCCGTCGGGCACTCGCCATCCAGATGGTGATCAACCGCGAGTGGGGCCTGGCGATGAACGAGAACCCGTTACAGGGCAGCTTCATCGTCGAGGAACTGACGCAGTTGGTCGAGGAGGCAGTGCTGCTCGAACTCGACCGCATCTCCGACCGCGGCGGCGTGCTCGGAGCGATGGAAACCGGCTACCAGCGTGGCCGCATCCAGGACGAGTCGATGCTCTACGAGCAGCGCAAGCACGACGGCACGCTCCCGATCATCGGCGTCAACACGTTCCTCAACCCGAACGGCAGCGAGACGTCGGACACGATCGAACTGGCCCGCTCCGACGACGCCGAAAAGCGTGATCAGATCAACCGTCTACACCGCTTCCAGGAGCAGCACGCCACCGAGCGTCCGGAGGCGCTCGAACGTCTCCGCGCCGCCGCGTTGGCCGGCGACAACATCTTTGCCGTGCTCGTCGATGCGGTGCGTTCGTGCAGCCTCGGCGAGATCACCGACACCCTCTTCGACGTCGGCGGCCGCTACCGCAGAAACGTCTGAGGCCCCCTCCCCCATGAGTGTTTGTACAGTCCGACCAGCCCACATGGCTCTGCTGCACAAACGTTCGGCGTGCGAGCCAACGCCTCCGGACGGTCGGCGGAGTGACGTGCAGGACCTGGAAACCGTACGTACCCGAAAGTAACATCAAGCTATGGACAGTTACGTTGCGCCGCTCGACGACATCATCTCTGCACTGCGCACCGTGGGCCTCGACGAGATCCTGACCCTCCCGGCGTTCGAGGGCATCGACCGCGCCACCGTCGCCGACGTCCTCGGCGGCTTCGCCAAGCTTGCCGGCGAAGTCATCGCCCCGTCCGACCGCATCGGCGACGCCGTCGGCGCGATGCTCGATACGACAACCGGCGACGTCACCGTCGCACCGGAGATCGCCACCGCCTATGCCCGATACTCCGAAGGCGGCTGGACGGCTTTGTCGGCCTCGGCGGAGTTCGGTGGTGGAGGGTTCCCCGGCCTCGTCGCCGCCGCCAACCGGGAGATGTTCGGTTCGGCGAACCTTGCGCTGTCACTCAACCCAGTGCTGACGCAGAGCGCCATCGAACTGCTGGAGCGGTGGGCTGACGAGCGCCAACGCTCCGTGTTCCTCGCCAGGCTGATCGACGGGACGTGGACCGGCACGATGAATCTGACCGAGCCGGATGCCGGCTCTGATCTCGGCGCGGTCCGCACGACGGCGACGCCGATCGGGGGCGACCCGGCGAACGCCACCCGATACGCCATCACGGGAACGAAGATCTTCATCACCTGGGGCGAGCACAGCATGACGGAGAACATCATCCACCTCGTCCTCGCCCGCCTGCCCGGCGCGCCGGAGGGTACCCGTGGCATCTCACTGTTCATCGTCCCGAAGTTCAACCTCGACGACGCCGGCGCGTTGCTCGAACGCAACGGGGTGCACTGCCTGGCACTCGAGCACAAGCTCGGCATCCACGCAAGCCCGACGTGTGTGCTGCAATTCACGGATGCGATCGGCGAGCTCGTCGGGTCGGTCAACGGCGGGATGGAGGCGATGTTCTCGATGATGAACCCGGCCCGTCTGGCCATCGGGCTGCAGGGTGTGTCCGTCGGCGAGCGTGCGTTGCAGCAGTCGAGCGCCTTCGCCCACGAACGTCGGCAGGGGCGGTCGAAGGACACGACCTCCGGCGCATCCCTCATCGCCGAGCACCCCGACGTCAAGCGGATGCTGCTCGACATGGCCGTCACCGTCGATGCCTCCAGGCTGCTCGTCTATCTCGCCGTCGCCGCTGCCGACGTCGCCAACAATCATCCGGACGCCGAAGAGCGTGCGCGCTCGCAGCGCCGTATGGAGTTGCTGACACCACTCGCCAAGGCGTGGCCGACGGACGAGGGCGTGCGAGTCGCCTCGCTCGGTGTGCAGATCCACGGTGGTATGGGTTTCATCGAAGAGACCGGAATCGCCCAGCGCTACCGCGACGCACGGATCACGCCGATCTACGAGGGCACGAACGGCATCCAGGCGATCGACCTCGTCGGGCGCAAGATCGCCCGTGACAACGGGCTGGCCGTCAACGAACTGCTCGACGAGATCAGCGTGACGATCGAGCGTGCCGACGGTATCGCCGAATTGTCGAACGCTGCGAAGTCACTGTCAGAAGCCGTACACCAGTGCCGCGCAGCGGTGACGTGGATCGTCGAACAGTTCGCCAACAGCGCCGACGCCGTCCTTGCGGGTGCCACCGTGTTCCTCGACCTGGTGGCGACGACCGTTGCGGGTTCGCTCCTGATCAAGCAGGCCGCCGACCACGTCGAGGACGGATCACCTGACGCGACCATGCGGGTTGCCCGCGCCGAGTTCTTTGCCTTCGACCGCCTCACCCGCCTGCCGTCGCTGCAATCGATCACCCTCGGCAACGAACTGCTGACCGCTGGACTTCGATAGCTGGGCGCAGGTCGTCGACCCGGGGAGCTCGTCCGATCCGGAGCCGGGGTAGCCGGCGGCTCGAAGGTTCCCTTCAGCTCGTAGGATAGGACGGGAACTTCGGCGGGCGCTTGCCCATGAACGAGGCCACTCCCTCGGCGAAGTCCGGGCGGGTGAAGGATTCAGCCATCAGCCGCACCCCTTCTGCCTCGGCTTCCGGCAGTGTGCGATGGACGTCGCTGTACAGCTGCTGCTTGATGACGGCCCACGAGCCGGGGCTGGCGCCAGCGGCCATCGTCGAGGCGTAGTCCAGGACCTCGTCCATGAACGTCTCTGCGGGGAAGACCTTGTTGACGAGGCCCATCGTTGCAGCCTCCTCGGCGAGAACCACCCGACCGGACAGCAGCAGATCAGCGGCGTTGCCCATCCCGACGATGCGCGGAAGTGTCCACGAAAGACCCCACTCGGCGATCAGTCCGCGCTGCGAGAACGACGTCGTCATCTTCGCCCCGGCAGCAGCAAAGCGGATGTCGCACATCATCGCCTGCGAGAAACCCATGCCGGCACAGGCACCGTTGATGGCGGCGATCACCGGCTTCGGCACCGTCGTGGTGTACCAGTGGTGGTCGACGCCAACGGCGTCTGCGACCGATTCGGAGCCGGCGATCGGACGCTCTGCAACGGTGCTGTCGCCCGCGGCTGCGCTGCTCAGCGACTGCAGCCCCCTCATATCTGCACCAGCGCACCATGCGCGGCCTGCGCCGGTCACGACGATGACCTTCACCCCCGGATCTTCTGCACACTGGCGGAGCAGCCCGAAATAGGCGGTCCCCATGGCGCTCGTCCAGCCGTTCATGCTGCCAGGACGGTTGAAGGTGATCACGCCGACGCCGTCCGGGTGGAGTTCGAAGAGAACAGGATCGTCTGCGTTGGTCATGGACGAATCCTAATGAGCACGCCCCTCCACCAAGCGGGTCGGCCGGGCTCGTCAGCAGGTTGCTGGTCGTATATCATCATGATGAATGCGTACGGGGTGTGCGCAAGGGGAACCGGAGTATTCGAGATGACTGATCTTCCAGACCACAATCGTCAGATGGTGCTGCGCGAGCGGCCGAAGGGCAACGTCAGCGACGACAACTTCGAACTCGTCACGGGGCCAGTTCCGACCGCAGGAGCCGGCGAACTGCTGCTACGCAACCGCTGGCTCTCGTTCGATCCGGCCCAGCGCGGTTGGATCAACGACATCCGCTCCTACGTCCCACCGGTCGCCATCGGTGAGCCGATGCGCGCCTACGGCCTCGGCGAGGTCGTGACCTCCGATGTCGAGGGCATCTCCGTCGGCCAACTGGTGCACTGCAAGATCGACTGGCAGGACTATGTCGTCGTCGACCCCTCGAAGGACGCGACGTTCGAGGCCGTCCCAGACGGTATGTCGGACCCGACGCTGCTGCTCGGCGTACTCGGACTGACAGGACTGACGGCATATTTCGGCATGACCGAGATCGGCCGTCCCGGCGAGGGCGACACCGTGCTCGTCACCGCTGCCGCCGGTGCGACCGGTTCTGTCGCCGGTCAGATCGCCAGGATCAAAGGGGCCTCACGTGTCATCGGTACGGCCGGAGCAGCTGACAAACGGGCATGGGTCACCGACGTCGCCGGGTTCGACGACTGCCTCGATCACTACGACGAGAAGGTGCGCCGCAAGCTGTTCGATGCCGCTCCGAAGGGCTACAACGTGATCTACGACAACGTCGGCGGATCACTGTTGGACGCCTGCATCTTCAATGCCGCCGTCAAGGCACGCATCGTGCTCTGTGGTGCGATCAGCACCGGCTACCGTCCGGAAAAGCCGGAGGTCGGGCTGCACTTCTACCAGCTGTTGACGACGCGCAGCGCCCGCATGGAAGGCTTCCTCGTCAGCAATTACGAGGATCAGTACGCACGCGCTCGTGCCGACCTCGCAGGGTGGGTCGCAGACGGCTCGCTCCATCACGAACTCGACGTGCTCGAGGGCCTGGAGAACGCCCCGGAGGGACTGCGCCGGCTCTTCGCCGGGAAGAACCTCGGCAAGCAGGCGCTCAAGCTGTCGGCCTGATCACCTTCCGGGTCGCTACCATTTCGACCCGTGCCGAACGACGCTCCTGCCGCATCGCGGCGGCTGCTGTTGCTCGCCGGTACCACCGAGGCCCGTCAACTTGCCGAAGCGCTCGCCACGACACGATCATCGCCACCGATCGTCGTGACCGTGTCGTTCGCCGGGAGAACATCGAAGACGACACCGATGGCGGGTGAGATCCGAGTGGGCGGATTCGGCGGGATCGATGGACTCATTGCCTTCCTGCGCGAGCGGCACATCGATGCCGTCGTCGACGCCACGCATCCGTTTGCGGCGATCATGCCGTTCCACGCTGCCGCCGCCTGCATATCGACGAACACCCCCCTGCTCAGACTGCTGCGCCCGGCGTGGGACATGACGCAGCGTGATCGTTGGGTTCGCGTCGCCTCGCTCCAACTGGCAGCTCGGGAGCTGCGAACTCTCGGGTCGAAACATGTGCTGCTGACGAGCGGACGTCAGGAACTCGCGCCGTTCGCCGCGCTCGATGACGTCGAGTTCACCGTTCGATCGATCGAGCCGCCCGATGTCAGCGGGTTCACCCATGCCGAGGTCGTCCTCGAACGTGGACCGTTCACCGTCGAGTCGGAGATCACGCTGTTACGACAACGCTCGATCGACACGATCGTCACCAAGGACAGCGGCGGCTCGGCGACGATCGACAAACTCGAGGCGGCACGGCGACTTGGCATCAGGGTGGTGATCGTCGACCGCCCGCCATCGCCAGACGTCGCCACGGTGTCGACGGTCGATGAAGCAGTCGCCTGGGTACTGGAACACGAAACTCCTTTCGAGCACGGCGTGGCGATGCGGGACATATCAGGATGACGGCGACCGACGGGTAGCGCCAGTCGTCGAGCTCGTCTCGGGCCGTCTCGACGGTGAACTCTCCGGCCGGCGTGTCGGGCAATCACTGAGAACTAGACGGCGGCGGCCTGTTGCAGATCACCCGATCGCATCGGGCAGCTCAGGTCAGCGGATATGTGCGTGGGGTGAACACCCGTCGGCGGCCGCCGAGGTCGTCGATGCGTGTCGTCGACGATCCGACGAGGATGACGGTGCGCATGTCGCACCGGCCGAGGTCGACGCCACCGAGTTCGACGATCTCGATGTGTTCGTCCGGGCGGGCGACATCACGGCCGAGGACGATCGGCGTCGACAGATCGCGATGGGCGCGGATGATCTCGAAGGCGGCTGCCAGTTGTGTCGGCCGGCGGCGCGAAACGGGGTTGTACAGCGCGAGCACGAAATCGGCGGCGAGCGCGTGGCCGAGGCGTTTCTCGATGATCGACCACGGCTTGAGGTTGTCCGACAGCGAGATGGTGCACCAGTCGTGCCCGAGTGGCGCGCCGACCCGCGCAGCCGTGGCCAAGGCCGCGGTGATACCGGGGACGACGATGATGTCGAGCGCCGCCCACTGGGGCTGCACCTGGTCGTCGGTCTGTGCCTCGAACAGTGCCGACGCCATCGCGAAGACGCCGGGATCGCCCGATGAGATGACGGCAACCCTGCGCCCCTCGCTCGCCAGTTGCAGCGCGAATCGGGCGCGGTCGATCTCCTCACGATTGTCGGAACCGTGCACGACCTGACCGTGGCGCAGTGCGGCAGGGACCATCGCCAGATACGTGTGGTAGCCGACGAAATCAGTCGCTTCGGCGAGGTACGTCGCAGCTTCGGGAACGAGCCATTCCGGTCGGCCAGGACCGAGACCGACGACGGCGATCCAGCCAGCGGCAGTCGGGTCGTCGGAGGATTCCGAAGCGCTCGAGGTCACCGCAGCCCGGCGACGGCGCTCGGGATGACAACCATCGAGAAGTACGGGGCACTGGCGATATCGGCGTCAGCCAGCGGAGAGCAGATCTCGGCAGCGGACGTCGCCCGCTCGACGTAGTAGGCCCTGTCGAGCAGGCCGACGCTCTCGATCACGCTCTTCACCTTGACGAGATTGCGGCCGAGTTTGATGATCACGGCGGCATCGCAGGCCACGAGCGACGTCTTCAAATCGTCCGCCGACATCACGCCGGAGAGCACGCTGAGGAGCTCATCGCCGCACGCCAGCGGACGCCCGATCGCCGCAGAACCGGCGGTCAACGAGGAGATGCCGGGGATCACCTTGGCGGTGAAACGATCCGCCAACCGGTTGTGCAGGTACATATACGAGCCGTAGAACAGCGGGTCGCCCTCACAGAGCACGGCGACGTCGTGACCGGCGAGCAGTTCTTCCTCGACCCTGGCGGCGGCCTCGTCGTAACAGCCGAGCAGCATCTGTTCGTACGACTGCGTCGGTGCCAGGCACTCGACCGTGACGGGGTAGTCGAAGCGCAGTTCGCGGTGGTGCTCGGTGATGAGATCCTCGGCGATCCGCCTGGCGTTACTCGGGCGACCGCGCGCCGCGAAGTAGCCGATGACGGGTGAAGCCGAGATCCGCCTGACTGCCTTCAACGTCATCAGTTCCGGGTCACCGGGGCCGACGCCGACGCCGTACAGGTTCCCGCTGTCCATCCCGTCGCCAGCGCTCAACGGCGCACTCATTCTCGTTCGCACGCCACTGCGTTGACCGCCGCCGCAGCCATCGCGCTCCCGCCTCGCCTGCCGAGCACCGTGACGTATGGAATACCGGCGTGGTGATCCACCAGCGCCTGTTTCGACTCTGCTGCACCGACGAAGCCGACCGGGATCCCGATGATGGCCGCCGGATGCGGCGCGCCTGCGTCGATCATTTCGAGCAGCCGGAACAACGCGGTTGGCGCATTGCCGACGACGACGATCGACCCCTCGAGCGCCGAACCCCACAGTTCCATCGCCGCTGCAGACCGGGTTGTCCCCATCGCCGCTGCTATGCCGGCGACACGCGAATCGCCGAGCGTGCACACGACCGGATTGTCGGCCGGGAGCCGCGAGCTGGTGACCCCGTTTGCCACCATCGTCGCGTCGGCGAAAATGGTACAACCGCCTTCGAGCGCACGGCGTGCGATCGATACGACGTCATCACTGCAACGAACGTCACCGGCGATGTCGACCATTCCGCTGGCGTGGATCATCCGCACGACGAGTGGATGGACGGCAACCGGGAACGCCGACAGATCGGCCTCGGCGCGAATGATCGAGAACGACCGCTCGTAGATCGCCGCACCTTCGCGGACATAGTCGTACGTCGTCATCGATCACCCGCATCGATCCGCTCGAAGCCAGACGCGTCGTTGCGGCCGACGAAGGTGACCGCCGCACCGGAGAAGGCACACGACTTGTCACAGCCGCTGACATGAACGGTGCCATTTGTCGTCGGGCTGGCAGCGGTGACCGTCGCCGCGACAGTCGATCGGAGTCCGTGCGCCGAACGTTCGGCAATGATCGCGCGAGCTGTCGAGAGGGTGTCGAGTTCCGTCTGCCAGCATCCCGTCGCACCGATACAGGCGACGACGCCGAGGCTCGGGTGCGAGCGATCGATCGCCAGCCCGAGCTGCGCTGCACCGACCAGGAGGTCCGTCGCCTGTCCTTCGGTGGCGCACGCAAAGGCGATCGCCTTCCACGGAGTGAGCCGCATTTCTGCGATCGCGTGGTCGGCGCACAGTACGCCGAGCCGTCTCAACGTCGTCGGGTCGAGTCGCCCGAGCGGGACCGAGGCGATGGCGAAGAAGGGAGCGTCGTCGGTCCGCCTCATCGCCAACACGCCGATCGGGTCGAGCCGCGCCGTCGCCGGGCCGGCGATCACTGCGACCGCAGAGGGGGATGGGTCGGCGGCAGCAGCACCTGACGAGGCGACATCGGACGAGGCGACATCGGACTCCGGGAGCTGGGTGAAACGAAGTGGATGTCCGAGTGCGCTCGCCAATTCGGCGACGAACTGCCTCGGCGTCGAAGCGGCCAGCGCGTCGCCGAGGCGCGACCGCCGTCCGTGATCCGCACAGCGTGCGGCGACTGCGGTGATGAGGCCGGCGAGATCATCTACCGGCAGTTCGGCCTCACCGAGATGATCGAGCCTGACCGTCGCCGTGCCGGTTCTGCGGAGCCGTACGACGATGTCGCCGCGCTGCGAGGCCGTTCGGCCGGCCGAGTCGTCGATGTGCACGACGAACTTGTTGGAGAGACCGGCGTAGCCGGCGAGATCGAGTGCGGCGACGATCTCGTTTCGGGCCTGCCGCTCGACAGATCCGGCGAACGGCGAAATCGTCACGGTCCGAGCGCCGTCGGTACCGAAACCGAGCCGCACCAGCTCGTCGACGACCTCCGAGACGTTCGCTTCACCGATCCCACGGAGTTGCAGGTTGCCGCGATTGGTCAGCTCGATCATCCCGTTGCCGTGACGTTCGGCGAGGTCGGCAATGAGGCCGCACTCGACTGCGCCGACCGCTCCGCCAACCAACGAGATCCGCATCAGCAGGCCATCGCGTTGGCTGCTCGGCAGCGTCAGCGTCGGACACAGGCCCGTTCGGCGGCCGTG
Organism: Actinomycetes bacterium; assembly: GCA_025356335.1. Taxonomy (GTDB): domain Bacteria; phylum Actinomycetota; class Acidimicrobiia; order Acidimicrobiales; family Ilumatobacteraceae; genus JANXUF01. Next base: position 67,610 of record JANXUF010000133.1, on the reverse strand, counting down.
CGAAATGTCGTCGACTGCGAGTCGCTTTTCGAAGAGCAGGGCCATCAGTCCCCGACGTTATCCGATCGCCGCCTGACGTAGGGCACCGTGCCCTACGTAGCCCGTCACAGACCCTCACCCGCCCCGGAACAGAGCGATGGTGCAGAAAACGGACATCACGTCCACGTACTGCTCCAACCCTCGACGCGCCCCGGAGCGATGGAGCAGTCTGTCGACGTCACGACGCAGAAGTGACCCATCGCTCGGCGGCGGTCAGGTGGACGGCGGCGGTCAGGTGACGGTGACGACGGCGGCGCGCTCGGCGGCGCCAGAGGCGATTGCTGCACTGACGAAGTGTTCGGCGATGTCCGGCCTGGCAGCGAGATGGATGTGCAGGTAGGTGGCGAGCATCGTCGAGGTGGCAAACCCTTCAGGACCCTGACCGAAGCGGCCGGCCAGTTCGAGCGCATCGCCGGGCGGCGTCATCGCCGAGTAGTGGAATTCGTGACCGCGCAACTCGGTGCCGGCCGGACCGAGCGGGTTGTCCACCTGTGCAACTGCGGTCCGATAGCCGAGCGTCAACCGCTTCGTCATCAGCGCCTGCGCCGGCACGACCGCTGCGAGATGATGGCCGTCGAGCGACTGCGCCAGCCACAGCAGGCCGCCGCATTCCGCCCATGTCACCAGGCCGTTGGCAATCCGGCGACGAATTTCGGCGAGGAGCGGGGCGTTGGCGCTGAGTTGCTCAGCCATCACCTCGGGGAAACCACCTCCGATGACGACGGCATCGATGTCGGCGGGCAGCGACGTGTCGTGCAACGGGTCGAACGGCACGATCTCGGCGCCGGCGGATGCGAGCGCCTCGTTGTTGTCGGGATACGAAAACGTGAACGCCCTGCCGGTGGCGACAGCGATGCGCGCCGAACCGACGCGACGCGGAGCCGGAATGTCGCCGGCGGCAATCGTCGGGGCAGCACGGGCGATCGCTTCGACGGCCTCCATGTCACAGCCGGCCTCGATCACCGCCGACAACGCGGCCAGCGATGCAGCGATGCGCTCCGGGTCCTCGGCGACCGGGATGAGGCCGAGGTGTCGATCGCGCCACGAGAACCGTTCGTCACGATGCAGCGCACCGACGACAGCGATCGGATGAGGCGCAGCCGCAAGTGCCTCACGGACCATCGTCTCATGGCCCGCAGAACCCAATTGGTTCAGCACGACACCGGCGATGCGGATCCGCTCGTCGAACGTCGAGAACCCGTGGACGAGCGCGGCCACCGACCCGGCCTGCGCCGAGCAGTCCACGACCAGCACGACGGGCGCATCGAGCAAGTGGGCGATGTCAGCAGTCGACGACAGCGAGCCGTCGGCTGCTCCGTCGAACAGGCCCATGACACCCTCGACGACGAGGATGTCGGCACCGATTGCGGCGCGAGCGGCAAGTGGGGCGATCAACGCCGGACCGCTCATCCACGCATCGAGGTTGCGACCGGGCCGGCCGCAGGCCAGCGCGTGGTAGCTCGGGTCGATGAAGTCCGGCCCCACCTTCGCCGGTGCGACGTCGAGGCTGCGTGCCCGCAGTGCCGCCATCAAACCGGTGGCGACGGTGGTCTTGCCGACGCCGGAGTGCGTACCGGCGACGACGAGCCGAGGGCCGAGCACCATGCCGCGACTCACGCTGACGGCAACTTGTCCGAACACGGGCGATTCATCGGCAGCGTTCAATATTCGATGCCCTTCATCGCAGTGATGCCCTCGTCATAGGCGTGCTTGATCTTGCGCATCTCCGTCACCGTGTTGGCGACCTCGATGAGCTCCGGCGGCGCGTCCCGACCGGTGACGACGACGTTCGTCTTCGGAGCGCGGTCCCGAAGATGCGAGACGACCTCGGCGATATCGACCCAACCGTATTTCACGGCGTACGTCAATTCGTCGAGGATCAACAGGTCGTAGTCGCCGGACGCCAGTTTCTCCTTGGCGACATCCCACGCGTGGCGGCCTTTGGAGATCGTCTCATCCATGTCCTTCGACTCCCAGGTGAAGCCGTCGCCGAGCGTGTGCCATTCGATACCGAGGTGCTCCGCGAGCTTGCGTTCACCTGTTTTCCACTTCCCGCTCTTGAGGAACTGAACGACGCCGACATTCCAGCCGCGCGCCCAGCCACGGGTCATCACGCCGAACGCGGCGGAGCTCTTGCCCTTGCCGTGACCGGTGTTCAAGAGGATGATCGATTGGCGCGCCATGTCCCCATGATGGCGCACGACGGCACCCGTTGCGCATTGCGCCGGCGGTCGCTACCTTCGCGGCATGATCCAGAAGGCCACCCGGGTCGGCCCCGCAGGCGACCACGGTGGCGATGGACTGAGCATCGCACGACAGTTGGACATCCCCGCCGAGCAGATCATCGACCTGTCAGCGAGCCTCAACCCCTTCGCTCCGGACATCACTGATATCGCCGCACGCGCCCTCGCGAGCCTCGGTCGGTACCCGGATGTACAGCGGGCGACAGATGCTCTGGCAGAGGCCGTCGGTGTGCACGCAGAACGCCTCGTACTGACCAACGGTGGGGCCGAGGCGATCGCCCTCGTTGCCGACCACCTCGTCGATGGCGCTGTCGTCGAGCCGGCGTTCTCGCTGTACCGCCGCCACCTACGCACCGGAGACGATCCGTCCTGCGGCACATGGAAGGCGAATCCTTCCAGCCCGCTCGGTCAGTTCGCCGACCCAGATGACACGGCGACGGTATGGGACGAGGCGTTCTGGCCGATGACGACCGGGACGTGGACCCGTGGCGACGGCGACGCCTGGCGAATCGGCTCGCTGACGAAGCTGTGGGCATGTCCTGGCCTGCGACTCGGATATGTCATCGTGCCGACCGCCGCCGCTGCCAGATCCGTCGTCGAACGTCAGCCGAAATGGTCCGTCAACGGACTCGCGGCGGAGATGCTGGTCCCGCTGCTCGAACAGGAGGACCTTGCGGCGACCGCGGCTCGTGTCGGTGCCCATCGTGCCGCCTTCGCCGAGCAGTTGTCGGACCTCGGCTTCTCGGTCCTCCCCGGCGCAGCGCCGTGGGTGTTGCTCGCGGCGACGCCGGGACTGCGGTCCGATCTGGCGCCGCACGGCGTCGTCGTCCGGGATTGCGCATCCTTCGGACTCAGCGGCGTCCATCGCCTCGCACTCCCCCGACTCGCCGACCTCGATCGGGTGCTGACGGCGCTGGCGACGACGGCCAGCAGGTGAACCTCGCCGAGAATGTCATGCCAACACCGTTTCCGGCAGCCCGCTTCCGGGTAGTCGACGAGCGTGAACACCATCACCTCCCCTGCGTCCGCTACGTCCTTCACGACCGAGACGTCCGGTTTGGGGAGCACCCCGTTCGGCCCGTTCACGATGAGATGGGCCGAGAGCGGCCCACAGGGCGCCAGACGGTTCCTCCTGCTCCACGGCATCTACGCCGGTGCCCATTCGTACGAATGGCGTGATCTCGTACCGCTGCTGGCGTCGCAGGCCCGCGTCCGTGTGCCGGATCTTCTCGGTGCCGGTGAGAGCGACCGCCCGGATCTCGACTACACGAGCGACATCGTGCAGGCCGTCGTCGACCGGCTGATCGACGATGCCGGCCCCGACGTCCATGTCGTCGCCAGTTCGCTGACCGGGGCGTACGCGTTGAGGTCGCTCGCCCGAGGCGTGCACGCGGCCTCGCTGACGTTGATCACTCCGTCAGGCCTCGGCGCCAAACGCGAGCAGCAACGACAACGGCGCTCCCGCAAGCTGTACGACATTGTTCGACACACCCCGGCTGGTGGCCTGCTCGTCGACGCCCTCACCTCCAAGCCATCGGTGACGTGGTTCCAGAAGAACCGGACGTATCGGGATCCAACCGTCCTGACCGATGCCGAAGTCGTCGAAACGCGACGTGCCGGCAGACTCGCCGGAGCGAGACACCTGCAGCTCGCGTTCGTCTTCGACCGGCTGTCGATCGATGTGTCGACGGACGACATCAAATCCGTCGAGCCGACCGTCGTCTGGGCAGGGGGCCAAACGTTCGTTGCCGCCACCGAGGCCGACCGGTGGGCTGCCGGCGGAGCGCGCCTCGTCAGGGTCACGAGCGGCCTTCCCCAGGTCGAACAGCCGCTCTTGCTTGCCGGGCTGCTCCTCGCACACTCCTGACCGGGCGGCACCGCCCCGGCGACGTCCGTCCACGAGGTGGTTATCGTTTGGTGATGGACACAGCAGCTGAAGCCCCCGACTTGCCGAAGCTCGACGAGGCCGCCGGAGAACGCACGACACTCGTCGAGACGCTCGACTACTACCGTGCCGTCGTCGTCCGCAAGATCTGGGGAATGACCGACACGCAATTGGCAACGACGATCGCCCCGTCGGATCTGACTCTCGGAGGGCTGATGCTGCACCTCGCGTTGGTCGAGGACGACTGGCTCGATCACCGTTTCCTCGGCAATCCCGACGTCGAACCGTGGGCCAGCGCTCCGTGGCAGGACGACCGAGACTGGGAACATCACATTGCTGCGAGCTGGTCGGCTGCCGAGATCCTCGCCCAGTACCGCCAGTCGGTCGCTCGTTCACATGCGGTCGTCAGCGGTGCTTCGTCGCTCGACGCACTGGCGGTCATCGGGAAGTCCGACGGCACGAACTACAACCTGCGGTGGATCCTCGTCCATCTGATCGAGGAGTATGCCCGCCACTGCGGGCACGCCGATTTCATTCGTCAAGGCATCGACGGCGCGACCGGCGACTGAATCGTCGGCTCACCGGACACCGATCACGCCCAACAGTTGGCGCGCCGGCGTCGTGGGGTCCTTCGTGGCCTTCCCCGGCAGCCAGATCGCCCGTAGTCGCCTGGCAAGATCGAGCCCGGTGACCGGCACGATCCGCAGTCGTTCGTCATCGACGATGGCGAGACGCGAGAGCACGCTCACACCGGCGCCACTGACGACCGCCGCCTTCACGGCAGCGGTCGAGCCGAGTTCCATCGACGTCGACGGCTCGCCGAACCCTGCCCGTGCGAGCGCGGCAACGAACGACTCGCGGGTACCGGAGCCTCGTTCTCGCAGGATGAGCGGCGTCGACGCCAAGGTCGATGCCGACACCGGTGTTCGGCGTCTGGCCCACGGGTGGTCACGGCCGACGACACAGACGAGTTCGTCATCGCCGACGAAGCGGCTGGAGAGACCGCCGATACTGACGGGCGATTCGATGAAGCCGAGATCGGCACGACCCTCGTGGATCCTGGCGAGTACCCCGGTCGAGTTCACGACCTCCATCTCGATCGAGACGCGCTCCGATTGGTCAGGAAAGCGAGCGAGCCAGCCGGGAATGAGGTATTCGGCGATGGTGTAACTGGCGGCGATCCGCAAGGCCGGACCGGACCGCGATCGCAACAATTCCGCAGCGCCGACGAGTTCACGCGCCGCTGCCAGTAACGTCTCGGACCACTCGGCGACCAACGTGCCGTCGGGCGTCGGGTGGGATCCCGCTGAACTGCGTTCGAGCAGTTGCACGCCGAGATCGCGCTCGAGCCGTCGCAACCGCACCGTTGCAGAGGGCTGGCTGATGCCGTACTCGGCGGCGGCGCGACTCACGCTGGCGTATCGCACCGTCAGGCACAGCAATTCGAGCGAGACGAGATCGGGCGGTTTGACACTCACCAGCGGATCACGATCACACCCAACACCGTCGAGTCGGAGTCGGAGTCGGAGTCGGAGTCCGAGTGAGAGTCCGAGTGAGAGTCCGAGTGCGTGTCCATAGTCAAATCCTATAGCGCGACAGGGAATCGTCGGTAGCGCCCGACTGTGCTCCGGAGAACACTGATCGATGTGCAGCTGCATCGTTCCACTCCGACGTCGAGCGTGACGACCGGCATCGTCGTGCTGCTCCCCGGTCTGCTGCTCGTCGCTGTCTGCGTCGTCGTGGCATACATCGTCAACCAGCTGTTCACCACCATCTCGCCGCTCGTCGTCGCCGTCGCTGTCGGAGCAGTCCTGACGAACATGCGCATGGTCCCCGAACGTTGCCGACCCGGTCTGCGCTGGTCGACGAAGCGCCTCCTGCGTATCGGGATCGTGCTGCTCGGATTTCGTCTCGCGCTCGACGACATCGTGAAGCTCGGCGCCCCTGCACTCGGCGTCGTGCTCGGCGTCGTCGCCTTGACGTTCACCGGAACGCAGTGGCTCGGCAAGCGGCTCGGCATCAGCAGAGGGCTCTCGCTGCTGGTCGCCACAGGATTCTCGATCTGCGGTGCGTCGGCGGTCGCAGCGATGGAGCCGTTGGCAGACGCCTCGGAGGAGGACGTCGCCTTCTCCATCGCCCTCGTCACGCTATGCGGCAGCCTGGCAATCATCACCCTGCCGGGAATCGGTCATCTGCTCGGGTTGCGCGCTGACGTGTTCGGTTCCTGGGTCGGCGCAAGCGTGCACGACGTCGGCCAGGTCGTTGCCACCGCTTCGACGAGCGGACCGAAGGCGCTGAGTGCTGCCATCGTCGTCAAGCTGACCCGCGTCGCTCTGCTCGCCCCGATGGTCGCGATCGTCAGCGTTCGCCGGCGCAGGATGATGGCGACCGGGGCCTGCGGACCCGCCACGACTGGCACAGAGGGCACAGATGGCCGGGATGGCCGGGATGGCCGGGATGGCACGTCTGGCACGGATGCAGAAAGCGCGGCCGAAGCCGGTCGCCCTCCGCTCGTGCCGTTGTTCGTGCTCGGATTCCTTGCGGCCGCAGCGGTTCGCTCGTCGTCCGTGCTCGGCACCGGTTGGTTCCCGAAAATCCAACAGCTCGAGACGCTCCTCCTCGCTGGAGCACTCGTCGGCCTCGGCACTGCGGTGCAGTTCGCCAGACTCCGCCTGCTCGGCGTCCGTCCACTGATCCTCGGCCTGGCATCATGGTTGCTGATCGCCGTCGCCTCGCTCGCAGGTGTAGTGCTCGTCCACCGCTGAGTTACGAGCAGAGAACGCCAGAATGGGGTGATGATCGAGCAAGCCCGCCAACTCGTCAGTGATGCTGACCGGATCGTCGTGCTGACCGGCGCAGGCATCTCCACGGATTCCGGGATTCCCGACTTCCGCGGCCCGAATGGGCTGTGGACGAAGAATCCGGCGGCCGAAAAGGCATCGGATCTCCGGCACTACCTCAACGATCCCGACGTCAGGCGCTTCGCCTGGCAGAACCGTCTGCATTCACCGACGTGGAATGCCAAGCCGAACGCCGGTCACCTGGCGATCGTCGAACTCGAACGTCAGGGCAAGCTCGACCGAGTCGTCACCCAGAACATCGACGAACTCCACCAACTGGCCGGCAATTCCCCATCGAAAGTGTTGGAGGTCCACGGCACGATGCGCTGGAGCCGTTGTTGGAACTGTGGAGACCGCCAGCCGATGCAGGCGATCCTCGAACGGGTCCGCAACGGAGACGACGATCCGAAGTGCGAGCGTTGCGCCGACGTCGGAGTCGTCGGCATCATCAAGAGTGACACGATCTCCTTCGGCCAGGCGCTCGTTCCCGAGGTCATCGATGCTGCGTTGTCTGCCGCTGAATGCTGCGACGTCCTGATTGCCGCTGGTTCGACGCTGTCGGTCAGACCGGCGGCAAATGTCGTGCCGCGGGCCAGGGCGAACGGTGCGACGATCATCATCGTCAACGGGGAGCCCACGGCGATGGACCACTTCGCCGACGAGTTACTCCTCGGGCAACTCTCTGACATACTTCCGGCACTCGTGGTCCCCGGTCCGGCGTAGTTCAGCGGCTGAGGCGTTCGCTTCAGACCGGAGGCGCCTGGACGGCGATGACGAGGTCGAGATCGGCGCGACGCGGAGGCACGTAGTGCAACAGGCGAAAGCCGAGTTTGATCAGTGGCCCGAGGGCGAATCCGAAGATGATCGTGCCGACGCCAACTGCCCCGCCGAGCACCGCACCGACGACCAACGGGAGTCCATCGCTCACCCATCTGGCGACGACGAGCGGTGTCCCTCGGCTGATCAGCCCGAGCATGAACACCTCCGTCGGCCCCGCACCGAGTTCCGTCGTGATCACCAGGCACACGGCGACCGCCAGGATCACGGTCGCCCCTGCCATCAACGGGATGCGGACCGCCAGCGCCTGACTCTCCGGCACGAGCGCCTGGAACACGCTGATCAGCGGCGAGATGACGAACGTTCCGAGGACGCTCGCCCAGCCGAGCCTGCCGCCGAGCGCCGCGCCGACCGCATAGAACACCAGCGACACGGCGAGGTAGACGACCGAGAATGGCCAGCCGAGTGCCTTGGTCGTCCCGGTGCTCAGTACGTCGAACGGTGCAACGCCGAGGTGCGCCCGCAGCAGCATGGCGATACCGAGGGCGACGAGCGGCCAACAGATCACGAGGCGCCACAAGCGCGTACGCAGCGAGAGGGCGGGAACGAGGGCAACGATTTCGGCGAGCGTATCTCCGTATCGCTCCGAAAGCCTGTAGCCGCGATGGCATCGCCGTTCAGCCGGGCGAGGACTCCGAGGCGAACGTGGTTTCAGCCGCCGCGAGTCGTCGATCGGCACGGCCGTCGATGATGTGCAGCACCATCCAGCAGCTCCAGCCGACGAGCAGCGTCCCCCAGAACGAGATGAAGCGGTACATCATCACGCTCGTCAACGCCTTGCCCCGGCGGATGCCGACCCGCGTCAATGCCGCCGTCACGCCGGCCTCGTAGATGCCGATACCACCAGGGGTCAACGGCAGTGCGAGGATCGCCTGGCCGATGGCGTAGGCGACGACCACGCTCGTGAACGTCAGATGGGCGTTCAGCGCCCTCGCCGAGAGATAGAGACAGGCGCAGTCCGTCGTCCAGTTGCCGAGTGAGAATCCGAACAGCACCAGCCAGTCCCTGCTGCGAATGTCGACGGCGGTCAACTTGGCGGCGAACGACGCCCACGCAGCGACCGGATCACCAGGCCGACCGCTGACCCGCCGTGACAGTCGCAGCAATGGAAGCACCGCCCGGTCGAGATGCTCCGGTGCGGTCACCAGCAGCACGGTGACAACCAGCAGCACGGTGACCAGCAGTGAGGCGAGGACACTCGTCATGTTGAGGCCGGACGTACCTCTGGCACCGACGATCGAGAAGACTGTGAGGGCGATGGTCGAGATGATCGTCATCGTCGTCACCACCCAGCCGACGACGACCTGATCGAGTCCCCGACGCCGATACTGCTGGTACGAGTAGGCGTTGGCGATCAACGGACCGCCAGGCACGGACAGCGCGATGGCGCTGCCGGCGGCGGCAACGGCTGCCGCTCTGCGCCGTGACAGTGTTGCGCCGGCTCGTCTGACCAGGCGGCGTTGCAACGCGGCGACGAGTAGCACCGACGCCACTTCGAAGGCGACCGCTGCCGCCAGCCGGCCGAGATGGATGCGACGAATTCGTCCGAGCGCCGTCGTCACATCCGAGCCGTAGCTCAGCGCGATGGCGATGGCGATCCCGAAGGACACGACTGTCAGCGATATTCGCCAGCGCCGACGCGTCCTGGTCGAACTCCACGGACTCAGCGAGACCAGCAGGCGGAAATACTGGCGCTCGCTGGCGACGACGTCGACGGGTGCCTCTCGGGTCTCTGGCAACGTCACGCCTGCATGCTAAATGCCGGAGCCGGGGGCCGGACCATCACCCGCTTCGGCTCACGCTGTTGTCGATGCCGAACCGTCACGCCGAGTGGATCACGCTGGAGGGTCGCCGACGCCTGCCACCGATTCGGCGGTGTCCGGCCCGGTGGACTCAGTCGGCACGAGACCCGGGACGACCAACTCACCGCGCTCGAAGGCGTGCAGGCTGAGCACCCTCCACGCTCTGCGGACGTCCTCCTGGCGGCTCGGTTGCGTGCTCACCGAGACTCGCAGCACGATGCGATCGTCGCCGATCCGGGTGATGCCAACCGTCTTCGGGGCACCGGTCAAGGCATCGCCGACACTGTCGACGAGTTCACCCGAGAGCGACTCGACGACGGCGGTGACGTCCGGAACGCTCATCATCCGGGCAACCTCGACATCGAGGTGGACCATCGGCGAGCGGGAGTTGTTCGCGGACCGTTGGACGTTGCCGTGAGGGATATGCCATACCCGTCCGTCGCCGTCGCGGAGTTGCGCCGATCTCAGCGTGATTCGTTCGACGGTGCCCGTCGCCAGCCCGAGGTCGACGGAATCTCCGACACCGTATTGATCCTCGGCGAGGACGAAGAATCCGGCGATCAGATCGCGGATCAGGGTCTGCGCGCCGAAGGCGATGGCGCCGCCGATGACCGTCGCCGTGGCGATGACCCCGCCGATGTTGACTCCGAGTTCTCCGACGACGGTGATCACGGCGATCGTCCAGATCACACCGATCAGCGTCGAGCGCATCACCGAGGTCAACGCACGCTGTCGGGAGCCCGCCCGACCACTGTCGCGCCCTCCCGGGTGACCGACCATGCGGTTGAGCGCGCGCTTGATCGGCACGCGGACGACGAAGGTGGCCACGATGGCGACCGAGACGATGATCAGGATGCGCAGCGGTGTCAACAGGTGTAGGTGGTCGAGATGCCGGATCCACAACGGCTGCTGTTCGGAGAACACGGTGACGAAGCTACCCGGAGCAGCCGATGACCTCGGTGCAACGTTGCCATCACAGCAGCGTGAGCTGCTCCGGGCGGACTGGCATCGTGTCACTGATCACCCGGTCAGCGGGCGGTGTGGGCCGCTGTAGGTGGGTTCTGCTCGGTCACCAGATCTGCGGGTGCGGCAGAGCGATCGATCGTCGGCCATTCCGGCTGACGGCGCTGGATGGCGACCTGCTGGGCTGCCCCGCCGGCGTCGGCGACGAGCAACCACAGTTCGCTGACGACACCACCTGTCGATCGCTCGACGGCGACGCCGTAGGCGTTGAGCTGTACTCCATAGCGCAATGCGAGTTCATGCGGCGCCGTCGCCACACTGTCGGTCTTGAAGTCGACGACGACGTATGAGCCGTCCACAGACTGGAAAACGGCGTCGATGTACCCCCACAGCGCAATCGGTTCCGAGTCGCCCACCATCGTGCCGACGTACACCTCGCGCTCGCACACCGATGCTGAACGCATTCTCGTGAACAGCGGACTGGCGACCAGCGAATGCGCCAGCACCGCCACTCGCCGGCGAGCCGGTCCGACGAGATCGACATTGTCGCAGGCGCCGGCGACGAGCGCGTCGAAGCCGACGAGCGGGTCGGCGAGATCGACGAGCTGCATGACTTCGTGCACGGCGATACCGATATCGGTTCCGTAGCGACCGCGGCTTCGAACGAAATCTCTGCCGGATTGCGGATCCTTGTGCAGGCCGGCGTCTGCGCCATCCTCGTCGCCTGCCGTGGTGCTGTCAGCGTTGCCGGCGCGACCGAACGACCGCGCCGCGAACCCTTCGTCGCCCTCCCGGTCGGTGTCATCGTCTTCGATCGATTGTTCGGCAAAGGAACCTTCGATGACCACCTCGTGCGCAGGCGCCGATGACGACGACTGCCGTTGGCGGGCAGCGAGGCCAGACGGGGTCCACACCGTACGCCTGTATGGATCTGGTCGTTCGGCGAGCTCGTCGGAGGTGACAGGACGGAGGTCGACGATGCCGTTGATGTCGCCAAGGCTGAACGGCAGCTGCAGGGCGCTGCTCGACTCTGCACTCCACCGCTGGCCGGACTGTAGGTCCGCATACGGAGCGAGCCGCTCCGCCGCGTTCGGAGACGAGCGGCGCGATGTGTGCAGCGAGAGCACCAGATGATCCTTGGCGCGGGTCATCGCCACGTAGAGCAGCCGTGCCTCCTCGGCGAAGGCGGCGATGTAGTTCTTTCGGGGGTACCCGGGCGAACGCAACGACCCGAGCTTGAATTCGGCGCGGCCGTCGACCGCCGCAAGTGTGAAACTGTCTTCGAGCCCATTGTCCTTGGAACCGAGAGCTGCGACAATGACGATCGGAAATTCGAGACCCTTGGCGGCGTGAATCGTCAGGATCCGTACCGAGTCGTCATCGGTCTCGTCGGGGGCGATCTCCGAGCGATCGACTGCGTCGACCTTGTCCTCGACCCAGGCGAGGTACTCGTGGAGGGTGCCCCCGACTTCGTTGGTCCACGCCCGCGCCTCGTCCACCAGGAATCGAACGCGCCGCCATGTTTCGACCTCGGCCGAAGCGCCCTCGAAGCGGGCGGCCGCTACACCCATCGACGAGTCGTAGATCGTTGTGAGCAACATCGCCGGACTCATCTGGTGGACCGAGGCGGCCCAGCGTGCCACTTGCGAGAGCGCTGCTTCGACCCTGGCAACGCCGCCGGCCTCGCTATCATCGAGCGCCGCCGGCGGTTCAACCTCCGGCGATGTCGAAGGCAGCCGCCACAACCCGCGACCAGCAGTTCGGCGATAGCGATAGGCGAAGAGGTCCTCGTCGGAGCATCCGAGGATCGACGAACGAAGCGCCGTCACCAGCATCAGTTCATCGGACGGGTTGTCGATCGCCCTGGCGACGCGTAGCAGCTCGTAGACCTCACGATTTTCGTAGGCGAGCGTGCCCCCTTCGACCCTGAACGGAATTGCCGCCTGCCTGAAGCGTGATTCCAGCGTCGCCAGACCGGTTCGCCTGGCCACCAGCACAGCGATATCGGAGCGCTTCGCCGGACGACTGGCCCAGGTGAGCGGCCGTCCGTCTGGGTCACATTCGGCGGGCTCCAACACCCGCCAACGCTCGTCGATCACCCGTTGGGCCAACCCGACGACGTCCCGGGCTTCGGCCTCCTGCGCTGTTGCCGTGTCGGCGTGCAGCAGTGGCGTTCCGCCCTCGTCGATGCCGAGCAGGACAACGGGTGGTCCCGGGTCGAGTTCGTCATCGGCCTGCGCCGGACGAGTTGGCTGCAGCGCTTCATACCGAACCGTCGGTTCCGGCATTTCGAAGGAGCCATCGTCGCTCAACGCCTCCTGAACGGTCTTGGAGACCTTCGCCGGCTTGTCGAACCGTCGCTGCATCGTCGTGTTGATCCACGCAGCTACATCGCTGCGCGTGCGGAAGTTTGCCGTCAGCGTTGCCAGGTACCCGCCAGCGCCGGCGGCGTCGGCGAGTGAGCCGAACAGTTCGACGTCGGCATTGCGAAATCCATAGATCGATTGCTTCGGGTCGCCGACGGCGAACAGTCTCGGCGACAGCGAAGCGGTGCCATCGTCGCATCCGTCCTCGTGCCCATCGAAGGACCCGTCGGACCCGTCGGACCCGTCGGACCCGAAGGACCCGTCGGACCCGTCGGACCCGTCGGACCCGAAGGACCCGTCGGACCCGTCGGACCCGTCGGCGGCGCGACAATCGGCACCTGGGGCCGTCAGCTGGTCGATGATCGAGAACTGCACCGCGTCCGTGTCCTGGAACTCGTCGACGAAAATGCGGCGGTACCGGGCCCTGAGCTCGGAGCGGACTTCGGGGTTGGTGGCGATCAGACGTTCGGTGAGGATCAGCAGATCGTCATAGCCGAGTCGACCGTCACGAATACGCTGGCGCGCCCTGGCGACGACGAGGTCACGGAAGGCGACAACCACACGCCTGATGACGATCTCTGCGGCGGAACGCGTGACGGCCAGGCGCAATGCTGTCAGCCGATCCCGGTCAGGCTTCTTGGAAGCACCGCCGTTGCCCTTGACACCGAGCGGACCGAAGGTCAGCGCCGAGCGCAACGTCGTCGGCGCCGACCGCACCGTCTCGTGTGCAGCGATGGAGTCGACAAGCGTTGGCGCCGGTTTGGCGATACCGCCGCAAAAGGCGTCGAAGGCGGTGAAATACGCCTCGACCAGGTCGACGAGCGAGTCAGCTGACGGCGGATCGATCGGTACGTGCTCGAACCGGTGCCACTGGCTGTCGATCACATCGACCACGCTGGAGAGCACGCCGAGCCCGGCTTCGGAGGCGATTGCCCCGAACGCCTCGAGTAACGGCCCGTCGGTCTGCGCGGCGTCATAGACATCGGTGAGGATCTGGCGACGTCGATCGGCCGCCTCGGTTCGTGCAGTGATTTCGTCGGCCGTCGTGAATTTCGGCGGCAGGCCGGCGTCGATCGGATAGCTGCGCAGGATCCTGGCGCAGAAGCCGTGGATCGTCCCGATGTAGGCATCGTCGACCTCGGCGATCGCTGCAGCACGCAACTTGTGGACGAGTTCGCGGGCGGCCTTGTCGGTGAAGGTGATCACCGCCACGTTCGCTGGTTCGACACCTCGTGCGATGGTCTCGGCGACGCGCTGGACGAGGTGCGTCGTCTTCCCGGAGCCGGCACCGGCGACGACGACGCACCTCCGGTCGACCCCGAACGAGATCCGCTGCCGATCTGCATCGTCTGACGTCGCCGCGCTCATTCGACATCGCCCTGATCGACAGCGGAGGGACGTGCAGTCGAGTACGCATCGCTGTCCGTGTCCGTGTCCGCATCGCTGTCCGTGTCCGCATCGGTGTCGGTGTCCGTGTCGGTGTCGGTGTCCGTGTCCAGCGCTTCACGTTGCTCGGCGGCGAAGGCGTTCCACTGCTGCACGCGTGCATCGACATCGCCCCGTCCGAGCCCATCGGGCGTACAGACGAGACAGCGGAAATCCCCGGCGATCGCCGGTTTGAAGTCCCCGATCGACAGCCGGACGGCAGTCGACGCCACCGGCTCGGAGAGGATGTCGAGTAACGCCGCATCGATCACCCTCGGCTCGACCCGTCCCCGTCGCAGGTACACGTATTGCCAGGCGACGATCGCCGACCCGTCACCGCCAAGGTGGTCGTTATCGACGAACGAATCGGAATGAGCGCTGACGACCGCGCTGTACAGGCTGGGTTGCAGTTTCGACCCCGCTTCGATCTCCGCCCTGCCCGTCGTTCTGGCCTTCGCGGCATTGCTCGTCTTGAAATCGGTGACCCTCAGGTGGTCGCCCAGACGATCGATGCGATCGATACTGCCCTGGAAGACGACGCGTGCCGGACCGGGCACGTCGACCGGGTAGGCGCCGACATTGCCGCCGTCGTCGCCGAATCGGTATTCGACAGCAACGGGCGTGACCTGCTGCTGTGCATCGATACGCAACGTGTCACCGATTGCCGCGAGGATCATCGAGCGTTCGATCGACCATGACGTCGCGTGCCCCAATTTGTGCTCGGCATCGAGACGCACCGCCGCCTCGTCCAGCAGCGCCGCAGCGCGGGCGATGCTGCGATCCAACTGATCGCCCTGCATCCACGCCGGCCGGATTTTCGGATCGATCCCGAGCCACTCCACCACCAGCTGTTCGAGCACGCTGTGGACCACGATGCCACGCTCGCGGGCCTGGATCTCGGTGATCTCGCTGGCATCGACGTCGGTGTCGACCCGGAGCACCTTGGTGATGAAATACTGCAGACCGCAGGTCGCATGCGTCTCGAAGTTGGTGATCGATTGAACACGATCGTACGGATCGTGTTCCGGGTGATGTCCGATGAGTCCATCGAAAACGGTCGGCGCCGGCTGCGACCGCGAGGCCAGTGCAAGCGCCCGTCTGTGCAACGTCGAGGAAGCCGAAGCGCTGTCGGCGTCACCCGAGCGTCTGGCCGCACATTCCCCGGCGGTCAGGGGTGCCATCTCCATCACACCGACACGATGCGATGCGTGCTCGGCCGGTTCGATGGTACCGAGCCACTGCGAGGCAAACAGTTCTCCGCCGCGACGCAGATCGGTGCGTGCGAGCGTCACGGTGATGTCGGCAGTACTGCGGATCGACGCGTACCAGGCTCGTCGCAGCCGATGGCGCTGCCAATCACCGTGTTCCAGCACCGCAGCACATGCCGGCGTGAGTTCGCTCGGTATGACCAGGTCCTCGGTGCGGCCGGGCGGAAGCACGCCCTCATTGGCCCCGGTGATGAAGAGGTGCCTGGCATCGATACAGCTTCCGTGTTGCAGCGGCAGCAACCGGACGCCGACCGTCGTGTCACCGGCCTTACGGACCTGCTGATCCAGCTCAGCGGCGATGATCCGTCGTAGGCTCGATGCCGAGAACGTCAACTTCGTGTCCTCGTCGTCGAACTGGCGGAGCGCGGTCAACATGACCTCGACCTGTTCGCCGGCTCTCCGCTGCCACACCGGCACATCCGCCCAGTGATCGAGGCGCCATTGCAGCGTGCCGATTTGACGGGCGAGCTCATCGAGCAGCGCCGCCGCAGCGGACTGCCACGTGGTCGCTTTGGCGAATGCACCTGCGCTGCGCTGGATCGTCCGAACGAGACCGACGAGCGATTCCATCGAGCGCAGATCCGCTTCGTCACGCGGACCGGCGATGTCGACATCGAACGTCGGTTCAAAGCGCTGCCTGCGCAGCCTGCTCGCACGTTGCGCCAGACCGAGACGATCGACCGCCGTTCCCCAATCATCGGCGACGACGATGTTCGCCTGGCGGCACAGACGTCGCCAACGGGCGACATCGCGCCGTCTCCCCGCCTGGCTCGGCCATATCGGCGCAATCGAGGCGAGATGCAACACGCGATCGCGATCACATCCGTCGAGCATCAGTCCGATGAGCAGGCGCACAGCCTGGCCGGCCATCGACCCGGCAAGTGTCTCGATCGCCGGTCCGCTCGTGAACACACCGGCGCGCTGGAGTTCTTCGCGCAGGCTGCGGGCGTAACCGCTGCCAGGGGGGTAGAGCACGACGATGTCTTCGGGAATCGTCGCCAGACTCCCGGTCACCATCGACAGGATCCGCCTGACGACCCACCGGGCTTCCTCGTCCTGGTCCGGGCTCGAAACGGCACGGACCGCGGCCGGCGCACCGCCGAGCTGCGGTTCGCCGACGAGCCGCGTGAGCTGGCCGATGAAGTCGGCATCGGACGGTTCCGGTCGTGTCGCCACGACCCTGACGCTGGCGACCGAACGGATCAGCTGCTCGACGAATGGCATCTGCGCTGGATGGACGGCATCGGTGGCGACAACGACGAGCGGTCCGCCGAGCCGTGCTGATCCGTCGGCGAGCGCTGCGGATGCCGCCGCCAGCACCGACGCCTCGTCGCGGAAACCCTTTCGGAGCAGGCTCGCCCTGGCATTGACGGCGACCTCGACGATTGCCCTGCGAACGGCGCTGTGACCGGCGAGCGCCCCGACGATCTGGCCGAGCGGGTCTGCAAGGCGGATCGAACGCAGCCGGTTGGCAACCTGCACCAACGCATCGACGGTCGCCGGGTGGTCTTTGACATCGGCAAGGGCGGCAGGACAATGCCCGTCCAACTGGGCCTGAACGCCGGCACTGAGCAGCAACGGCGTGATCGGCCTGGCGGCGCGTATCCCTGCCGGCGCGAGTTCCAGCGCAAGGTCGGGAATCGTCGTGAAACGGATGCCGGCAATCCCCGTGACCGGGGTGGCGCCAACGCCATGGCGAGCCACTGTCGAGGGGAGCAGTCTGCGCAAGGTCGCCGCCGTCGATCCCGGCGGGGTCAGCACGTAGACGCGTCGAAGCGGGTGGCCCTCTTGCAGGTCCCGAACCGCCGCCGCCACCTGGTCGACGACGTCCCTGGCAGACGAGGTCCAAACAACATGCACGTCGCCCACCCTAAACAACGGGTGTGGCAGAGTTTCCCGGCCGGCGGGATTTCAGCGATCGTCCGCAAGACTGCCGAAGCGTATGAGATTGCCGTCGACGTCGATATAGGAACCTTGGCGCCCACCCTGTTCGGCATCGACGGGTTCGATCAACGTTCCGAGCTGGTCGAGCGACGACCATTCGGCGAACAGGGAGTCTGCGTCGGTCACCCGCAACACCACCTGCGCTGACCGACTGACGCCGGCGGCGACGGGCTGCAACACCAATCTCACGCCGTCGCGGGATACTTCCGTCCCATCGACTGTCTCGTCGATCGCCACGAATCCGAGTTGCTCGTAGGCCACCAGCGCGGCGCCCATATCGCTGACCGGGACCACGATCGACATGCCTCGTACCAACGCTCGCGAAGACGAATACCCGACGAACGTGCCGTCGTCCGTGCGCATCAGCCGACGATGTGCAGATATCGATCGAACATCGATCGGGCCATAGATGTGGGGAAAGGCAACGTGCGCCAGCGCGTCGGCGCCCTGGGGCCGCTCCCACCGAAGTGGAGACGTCAGCTTCATGCGGTCGATGGACAGCACGACGAACTGACGCTGCACGTGGCGATAGAACTGATTGGCGACGTGCAGCATCAGCTCGTCGCCGACGGTGCAGTGGGCGAATCCCTCGGTCGCCAACGAAGCCGACCGCAACGGCTCCCAGCTCCGCCGTCTGGCCCATTCGTCCAGCGTGATGAGATGCAGGAGCGGCTCAGCCATTCCGCCAGAGGATAGCCACGGAATCTTTCGTCCACGTACACCAACGACCAGCAAGGACGGCACAGACCCCGACGACGAGCGGGCGGCTCTACCCACATTGGGTGACCTCGGGTGACGATCATCACGCCAGTGCTCGCTTGCCCTTCATCTCGTCGTCATCTGTTGGAAACCTTCGGGGTCTACCGTTGGCAGTGCATCGAGCCGGACCTGGAAGTCACCCCCCTTGACCGTCCCGGGTCCCGGCTCGATGCCCCAAGGGCATCCGCCGCACCGAGCCGGACACTGCCGGCTCAGCGCTCACGGTTGGACCGAACGGTCGACGGGAAGCATGAAACCGACAACCGCTCCCCCATCAGGGTGGTTTCCGGCGTAGACCTTCCCACCGTGGCGTTCGACGATCTGGCGGACGATCGCCAAACCGAGTCCTGAGCCCTGTTCGGTCCTGGCGATCGTCGACCGGTAGAACCGTTCGAAGATGTGCGCCAAATCGTCGGCGGCGATTCCGGCACCGTGATCCCTGACGAGTACCGAACCGGCGTCGACAGCGATCTCGATCGGCTGTACCTTGTCGCCGTATTTGATGGCATTGTCGACGAGGTTGGCGATCGCCCGCTCGAGCATCTGCGGGCGTACCGTCACCGTTGCGTCCGGTGCCGCTGCTGACGGGGTGACCTCGATGGCCCGACCGCTGCGGCGACGCGCTCTTCCGACCGCATCGTCGACCAGGTCGCGCAAGCGGACGGCTTCGAGGACTTCGACGTCGCTCGTCGGGTCTGCGGCGAGTTCGACGAGTTCGGTCAGCAGGTTCGTCAGCTCGGCGACATCGATCTGCGCAGCGGCCAACGTGTCGCTGCGGTCGATCGCCGACAGTTGCTCGAAGTGGTCGAGGAGTTCGAGGTTCGTTCGCAGGCTGGTGAGCGGTGTGCGCATCTCATGACTGGCGTCGGCGACGAGTCGGGTCTGTTGCTCCCGCGACGATGCCAGCGCACCCACCATCGTCGTGAAACTGCGCGCCAGACTGCCGACCTCCCCGACCCCCTCGATCGGGATGGGTGTCGAGAGATCCTGCGTCGAGGCGATCGATTCGGCGGCGCGTCGCAGGCGGACCACCGGTCTGACGATGCGTCTGGCGATCAACCATCCGGCCCCGGCGGCGGCAACGATACCGATCAACGCCAGACCAGCGAGCCGCAGCCGAAGCCCGTTGAGTACTGCGTCCGACTCCTCGAGACTGCGGGCTATCTGGATATAGCCCCCCTCTTTCCAATTGGCGCTGACGACGCGATACGTCTGTCCGTCGATCGAGTCGGTCTGCATGCGGTATTCCGATTTGCCGAGACTGCTCAAGCCGTCCGTCGGGATACGAATGCGCGCTCCGGCGATGCACGGGCTGATCTGGCCGCCCGCGTCGACGATCTGCGCCGCAGAGGCTGACTCGAACAGACCGGGTGCCGGACACCCGACAATGGTCCTCACCGGCGAATCAGCACCGTTCGCCTCGGCCCCGGCCGGGTCGGTGCCGTTTGCTCCATCGCCGGGACGGCGCGGGAACGAACCTCCCGGGAAGCCCCCTTGGCGACCTCCGGGAAGAGTCGGCTGGCGCGGCTGGATCACGCCGTTGGCCAGCTCCGCCCGGTCCCGCAGCGACGAGTCGATGCCGGACGCCAATTGCCGCTCCGTCGTGATGTAGGAACCGAAGGCGGCGAACGCTCCGACGACTGCCGCCACCGCACCGAGCGCCAGTGCGATACGCAGGCGCAGGTTCATGCGGTTCGCAGCACGTAACCGATGCCGCGGATGGTCTGCACGACCCGCGGCTCGCCGGCCGCTTCGGTCTTCGTCCGCAGGTAGCCGACGTAGATGTCCAACGACCGCGAACTGGTCTCGAAGTCGTAGCCCCAGATCCGTTCGTAGATGGTCTCTCTGGTCAACACGATCCCGGCGTTGGACATCAGCAGTTCGAGCAGATCGAACTCCGTCTTCGTCAGGTCCAACGTCCGCTCGCTGCGCCGCACCACGCGTGCCTTCGGATCGAGGGTGAGTCCGCCGAACGACAGCAGCTCGTCGGAGCCGGACAGGCCGGTGCGACGCAGCAGCGCACGCAAACGGGCAGTGAGTTCGCTCATCGCGAACGGTTTGACGAGGTAGTCGTCGGCACCGGCATCGAGTCCGGCAACGCGATCGCTGACCTCGTGACGCGCCGTCAGCATCAGGATCGGCAGTTGGTGGTTCCGCTGGCGTAGTTGGCGGCAGACGGTCAGCCCGTCGATATACGGCATCATCACGTCGAGGATGGCGACATCCGGCACCTGGCCCATGACCGCTTCCAACGCCTGCGAGCCGTCGTTGACCGCCTGAACGTCATACCCCTCGAAGCGCAACGCCCTGGTCAACGACTCGCGGACACCCCTGTCGTCTTCGGCTATCAACACTCGTGCACCTGGCTGACTCACGGTGATGAGCATAGGAACGCTTTGCAAGACCACTGTAAGGCCGGCTCATCGTGACGACGGATTCATACGTGGTTCTTGCACGTCTCTGACGAGTCGCTCACGAACCGGCGTCATCGTGATGAGCATCCCAACTGCCGCCGAGTCGCAACGAGGCAACTCGAATCGCAGCAACACGAAAGAGAACCACGTCATGAACAAACGCATCGCAAGTGTCGGAATCGTCGCCGGATTGGCGATCGGCGGCGGGGCCGGCCTGGTGCTCAGCCAGGTGAGCGGGGCGACCGCCACGACGGCCCGCCAGGCCGCCGTCGCGCCGACAGACGATTCGACCCCGACGACCGCTGCCGGCTCGACCGGGTCGACCACGGCTCCGTCCCCCACCCCTGCAGCCGACACCAACCGGCCCCAGCCCGGAGCGGCCGAGAAAACGGCACTCGACAAACTCGTCACTGATGGAACGATCACGCAGGCTCAGGAGGATGCCGTCATCAAGGCGCTCGACGCCGCCCGCCCGGTCGGCGGACCTGATGGCGGACGCCACGGAGGTTTCGGCGGCGGTATGCAGTTCGACGTCGCTGCCAAGGCCATTGGCATCACCACGGCTGATCTGAGGACCGCCGTGCAGGGCGGCCAGACGATTGCCGCCGTCGCCACGAGCAAGGGAGTCACCCCGCAGGCAGTCATCGACGCTCTGGTCGCCGATGTCAAGACCCGTGAGGCCGCAGAGGTCACTGCCGGCACCCAGACCCAGGCGCAAGCCGATACGAAGATCGCCGACGCAACGACTCGTATCACGACCTTCGTCAACAGCACCACGACCATGGCCGGCGACGACCACGGCCGGGGCATGGGCGGCCCAGGGATGGGCGGCATGGGTGGCCGCCACGGCGGCGGGGGTGGAGCGCCCGCCGGTGCCCCGACGAGCACCCCTGCTGGGGCGGCCACGAGCCAGGCCCCGGTGGCCACCACCGCCTGATCCCTCAGCAGATCAACGGCGACATCGGTCCGTTGCCCGGAACCGGTGCCACGCAGGGGTGCTGTTCTGCTCACGTCCGAGCAGCGTGGCACCCCTGCTTCGCGCGCCCCCTGACTCCGGTCCGGAGCGGCTGAGTCGGGATCGTCGTACGCTCTCGTCGTACGCTCTCGTCGTGAGTAAATCGTGAACCTCGTGACCGCCAAGAGACTTTCCCGTGAACCGCTCGTGACATCCCGATGATCGTCGAGATCGCCGACCCGGACGACGA
Source organism: Actinomycetes bacterium (assembly GCA_025356335.1). GTDB lineage: Bacteria > Actinomycetota > Acidimicrobiia > Acidimicrobiales > Ilumatobacteraceae > JANXUF01. Next base: position 45,620 of record JANXUF010000133.1, on the reverse strand, counting down.
TCGCGTGTCTGCATTCCGGGCGCGTGATCGCCAACTCGCTCCCGGTCAACCGAAGCCGGAAGCGCCGCTCGGCCTGTTCGTTGCCGAGGGCGACCTCGTCGTCGTCAAAGCGATCGAACTCGGCTACGAACCGTACGCCGTGCTCAGCGCCGCCACGCTCTCTGCGAGCGTCGTCGCCGCCGTCGAAGGGTGCGACCCCGGCGTTCCGATTTACACGGCGAACCCGTCGCTCCGTGCTTCGTTGACCGGCTACGGCGTACAACTCGACGTCGTCGGGCTGTTCCATCGCCGTGCGGCGATCGGTGTCGAATTCGCGCTGCAACACGCCAGACGGATCGTCGTGCTCGAAGCCGTCGACAATCCCGTCAACCTCGGCGTGATCGCCCGCACCGCAGCAGGGCTCGGCTTCGACGCGCTCGTCATCGCCGCCGCATCCGCAGACCCCTACGCACGGCGTGCCGTCAGGACGTCGATGGGTGCCACGCTCGAGTTGCCGTGCGTTCGCTATGACTCCCTCGACCAACTCACCGGCTTCACGACCGTCGCCCTCACCCCTGACGAGTCGGCAGCGGACCTCGACACACTGCACTTCGCAGCATCGACGCCGGTCGCGCTGTTACTCGGCGAGGAGCGGTCTGGGCTGCGTTCTGCGACAATGGCGGCGGCCGACCATCTCGTACGCGTCCCGATGCACCGCGGCGTGGATTCGTTGAACGTCGCTGCCGCAGCGGCGATCGCCTGCTACGCCCTTCGCCGGCGCTGAAGTTCGCTGCAGTTCGCTCCCGTCACGGACGTTTTGTCGAGATCGGCAGGCCGGTGTCGTTGCGCATGTGTTCAGCAGAGGGGATGAAGTACTGCAGAAGCGTGGCGGCGACGTCGTCGTCCGGCGAGACTGCGGCGACGGCTGATGCCATGTGAACGAGCCAGCGGTCGCGTTGCAGGGGCCCGACGACGAACGGCATGTGGCGCATTCGCAACTTCGGGTGGCCGCGTTCTTCGGAATACGTCGTCGGGCCGCCCCAGTACTGCACGAGGAAGAGCGTCAATCGATGCCGGGCGCCGGTCAGATCGGGCGCCTCCGGGTAGAGCGGCAACAGCACCTCGTCGGTTGCAACGCCGTCGTAGAAGGCATCGACTAGGCGTTCGAAAAACAAAAAACCGCCGACATGTTCGAACAGTGTCGGCGGCGCTGTCATCGTGTGGAGCCTATTGCCCCAGGCAATGTTCTGGCGTTGGTCAGGCGGCTGCGTCGAACAGTCGGTAGTCGCCGAGCTCGTCTGCACGGCTGACGACCGGCGTCGATCCGTCGCAGAGGTCGAGAATGATTGCCTCTTCTGTGGCCAGCAGGACCATCGCCGTCGTCCACTCGCCGCCGATCACCATTTCGATCACGTCGCCGGTTGCAATCTGCGCCTTCAACATTGTGCTCATCGTGTGCACCTTCCTTGTTTCCTCGTACCAGTTCTACGTTCCTGAGCTGAGAGTTATTTCAGAAATACCCCGACAGCGGCTATGAAAACGGTCACGTGATTGCGAGCCCGACGAAGCGCACTGCGCGCCGGGTGCCGATGAACGGCACCTCGCTCGACGGTGAACCGCTACGGTCGCTGGCATGAGCACGAAGCACCGCAATCCGTGGACGACCGAGGTCGTTGCCGACTACGTCGCCAGCCACACCGCCGAGCCGGACGCACTGCAACAGGAGCTGATCGATGAAACCGCTGCCGCCCTCGGCGGCAGGTCGCGCATGCAGATCAGCAGTGACGAGGGTGCGGCGATCAGCCTGCTCGTGCGGTTGATCGGCGCCAGCAACGCCGTCGAGGTCGGCACCTTCACCGGCTATTCAGCGCTGTGCATTGCCAGGGCGATCGGACCGCACGGCCACCTGCTGTGCTGCGACGTCAGCGAGGAGTGGACAGCGATCGGACGCCGCTACTGGGAGCGTGACGGCGTCGCCGATCGCATCGACCTGCAGATCCGCCCCGCCATCGAAACACTGTCGGCATTGCCACTCGACGAAGCGATCGACATCGCCTTCATCGACGCCGACAAGTCGTCGTACCTCGCCTACTTCGAAGCGCTGCTGCCACGCATGCGCCGGAACGGATTGATCCTCGTCGACAACACGCTATGGGGTGGCACCGCTGCCGAACCGGCGAGCGCGGACGACGATGCCGACACCGCTGCGATCAAGGTCTTCAACGATCTCATCGCCACCGACGCACGCGTCGAGAGTTACATCCTCCCGATCGCCGACGGCCTGACACTCATCCGCAAACGCTGAACTGAGTCCACCGACCCGCCACTTCTGGCGGCAAACGGGCCGAAGAAACCCGTCAGGCACACCACCCGTGGCGGGGCTATACCGCTTCGATCGCTTTGGCCGCGGCTACGACGCCGTCACGGCTGCGGATGACGGTGCCGATCTCGCTCAGCCGGGACCGCAGCGCCTGGTCGGCGAGCAGTTCCTCGATCGCCCCGGTGAGTTCCTCGTCGGCGAAGTCGTAGGTGGCGAGGCGACGGCCGAAGCCGGTCTCGTGCACCCGCTGGGCGTTGTCGTACTGGTCCCAGAACAGCGGCAGGACAATCATCGGCTTGGCGAAGTGGAAGCACTCCGTCACTGTGTTGTTGCCGCCGTGCGTGATCACCAGGTCCACGAGCGGCAGCACCGACGTCTGTGGAACCTGCGCTGCGCCCCACATGTTGTCCGGTAGTCCATAGTCGTCGGCGAGCGGGCCCTTGCTGACGATGAAGCGATGCCTCGTCGTGGCGAGGATGTCGACGAGGCGGCGCATCAAACCGGTGTCCGCCGAGCCGAGCGATCCCAACGACAGGTAGATCAGCGCGCCATCGCCGCTTCGCAATGGCTCGGGCAACTCGAGCGAGGCGTCGGTGCCACGGACCGAAGAATCGACGCGCGTCCACGTCGGGCCGAGCGGTCGTCGAGCCGTGTAGTCGATGATCTCTGGATAGGTGTAGAGGTTGAGGTGCTCGCTGACGTGGACGAAGTCGAGTGGGGCCAACGACGGAGCACCGCAGGACATGACCCAGTCGTTGTACTGCCGCCACATGTCCTCGTGCGTCGCCGCGTACTCCGCGCTGAACTCGTCCCAGTCTGAACGGTCGTCGATCGCATAGCCGCTGAAGACCGGCGGCAGATCGGGTCCGCGCATCTCCAGAGGATTGCAGCTGACGATGCGCACATACGGCACCCCGGCGGTGAGCAATGCCGGGAAGGCGTTGACGTTGTCCTCGACGATCACGTCGGGCTGCTGGCGGTCGATGATCTGGCGAAGTTGTGATTCACAGAACATGGCACCGTCGATCAGCGCCTGCCACGTCGGTCGGACGAACGTCGAGAGTTGTTCGATGGTCGGCTTGCGGAATTCCGGGGAGGTGTCACGGATGAAATCCGTCCAAAATTGTCCGGCCGACTGCTCTGGCGCATCCGCTGACGCAGGCGGCGCGAGGTCGACGAGATCCTCCACGAAGCCCAGCGCGTCGAGCTTTCCGGCCCACGATGCCTCGGCGGCGAACACCACGCGATGGCCGTGCTTGCGCAGTACGTTTCCGATCCCGATGCAGTTGTTGGTCGGCCCGTAGGCGCTCTCCGGCATGAACAGGAACGTCTTGGCTTGCACCCCTTCACCATAGAACCCAGACCGTCCGGGCTGGGCTACGGTCGGCGTCGATGCAACGCGTACTGATCGATCCCTCCACCGGGCGAGCCCTGAAGACGGTCGCTGACTCATCGATGGACGAGGTCGATTCGGCGATCCGTCTGGCGGCGGCGGCAGGTGCCGAGTGGGGACGTTCGCTCCCGTCGGACCGCGCCGCTGCGCTGCTGCGCCTCGCCGCTGCGGTCGAGGCCGATGCCGACGAGTTGAGCCGCGTCGAATGTGCCGAGACCGGCAAGCCGTGGACGGTGATGCGTGACGGTGAGATGCCGTTCGCGCTCGACAACCTTCGGTTCTTCGCCGCCTCGGCGCGCAACGTCGACGGCACGGCGGCCGGCTCGTTCAGCACGGGCTACACATCGATGCTGCTGCGCCGTCCGGCGGGCGTCGTCGCAGCGATCACGCCGTGGAATTTCCCGCTGGTGATGGCGATCTGGAAGGTCGGCGCGGCGCTCGCCGCCGGCTGCACGGTCGTACTCAAGCCGGCACCGGCGACGCCAGGCACGTCGATCCGGCTCGGCGAACTGGCTGCAGAGGCCGGATTTCCGGACGGCGTGCTGACGATCCTCACCGGCGATGCCGACGTCGGCGAGGCGATGGTCTCGCATCCGCTCACCGACATGATCACGCTGACCGGCTCGACGACGACCGGACGTCGGATCATGGCGCTGGCGGCGGCCGGACCGAAGCGGGTGCATCTCGAACTCGGCGGCAAGGCACCGCTGATCGTCTTCGGCGATGCCGATCCGCATGCCGTCGGACAGGCCGCCGCGCTCGCTGCCAGCTACAACTCCGGCCAGGATTGCACGGCGGCGACACGCGTGTACGTCGAACGGAGCATGCACGACGAACTCGTCGAGGCGTTGGCGGAAACAATGGGCGGCGTCACCCTCGGTGGGCCTGACGAGCAGTGCGACATCGGCCCACTGATCAGCGAGGCTCATCGCCGGCGGGTCGACGGTTTCGTCACCAGGGCACAGGCCGGCGGCGCCACTGTCATCACCGGTGGCACCGTGCCGGACCGGGACGGCTGGTTCTATCCGCCGACACTCGTGACGAACGCAGCGCAGTCGAGCGAGATCGTGCGCGACGAGATCTTCGGGCCCGTCCTCGTCGTCGTCCCGTTCGACACCGAGGCACAGGCGATCACCCTTGCCAACGACACGCCGTATGGCCTTGCGTCCTCCGTATGGACACCGCAGATCGACCGAGCGCTGCGCGTCACCCATCAACTGAAGGTGGGCGTCACCTGGATCAACGATCATCTGCCGATCGCCAGCGAGATGCCGCATGGCGGACAGGGCGCGTCCGGATTCGGCAAGGACATGGGTCGTGACAGCGTCATCGATTTCACGGTCGCGCACCACGTGATGATGAAGCACGCGGAACCTGCCGAGCGACAGGGATTCCGCCCGGCATGACCGAATTGCCGCGACCGGGGCGTTCAGCGGCGGTCGCCGCAGCGTTTGCCCCCGGAACGGTCGGCGCAGCGGCGGTCGAACGTCAGATCACTGTCGACCAGACGAACTACAGCGTGATCGTCGGTGAACTCGTCGTCGTCAAGTGGCTGCTGCCGCCTGTTCACGGCACCCATCCGGCGGTCAGATCGATGACACATCTGCGCTCCCTCGGCTTCACGGAGATGCCGATCTTCTATGGGGCGCTCGTCGAGGGCGAGTTCACGACGGCGATCATCACCGGGTTCGTGACCGGCGCGTCGGACGGCTGGGACTGGTACGTCGATGAACTGTCGATCGCCGTGGAATCCGGCGATGTCTCGGTGCCGTTGGCGTCCGCCGAGCGGATCGGCGCACTGACGGCGAGGCTGCATCGTTCACTGGCAACATCGAGCCCGACGATCCCGATGCCGCGCCAGACCGGCTCCCTCAGCGATGAGGCAACCCGCGGCATGTTGCTGCTCGCCGAGGCGCTCGAGCCGACCATCCGCGTCGCGGACGACGCGATGACCGACCGTGGAGCAGTCACCGGCGGCGACCGAACGGACATCGAGGCCGTCCGCACGGACATCGAGGCCGTCCGCACGGACATCGTCGCTGAGCGGGCGGACGAGATCACCGGCCTGCTGGACCGGCTCACGACGCACCCGTTGCCCGTGCAGCCGGTGCACGGCGACCTCCATGTCGGCCAGATCCTGCGCACTGCAACGTCGATGCTCGTCAACGATTTCGACGGCAGCCCGGTCGCCGAAGCCGCCACGCGCCTCCAGCCGCGCAGCACACTCGTCGACCTCGCCTCGATGCTGCAGTCGATCGACCATGTCGCCAGGATCGTTTCCCGCCGCCGACCCTGCTGTGCCCGAGCGCTCGATGCGTTCCTGGTGGACGCTCCGATCCGGGCACTCGGTGGGTACAACGGCGAGCTCGGAGGTGAACAACCGATCGATGTCGAAGCACTGTTCACCCTCTGCATCATCCAGGAGTTGCACGAATTCGTCTACGCCAGGCGCTCGCTACCGTCTTGGAACTATGTCCCGGCAGCTGCACTGGCGTCGCTGCTGCCGCGCCGATAGCGAACTTCGCATCCAGTGCCGTGGCCGTGTGACTCGACGCCCACGCCGATCCACCCACGTACAACACCGATGGAACTGCCGACAACCATATGGATCCCGAAAACTTTCTCGACGACATCGAACGCAAGCCGCAGGTGTTGCGCCCACTCGCCGATCTGATCGACGGCGGCGCACTCCAGTGGCCGATCGTGCGTCCTCCGTCGAGGGTCGTGCTGATCGGGATCGGGTCGTCGTTCTACGCAGCGACGGCGGCCGCACAGCGATTGCGTGTTGCCGGTGTCAATGCTGTTGCCGAGAGTTCTGCCGCCGAGTCGATCGGACCGATCGGTCCCGGAGAACTCGTCATCGGCATCTCCGCAGGTGGCGAATCGATCGAGACGAATCGACTGTTCGCGGCCGCCGACGGCGGTCGACGCATCGCCGTGACGAACAGCCCCGGCTCGGGGATCAGTCGGATTGCCGCCGCGGCGGGGACCCATGCCAGTGTGTCGACGATCGATATCCATGCGGAAGACGAACGCGGGCAAGTCGCCTGCCGGACCTATGTGCACACGGTGGTCGCCCTGCTGGCGCTCGAACGACAGTTGATCGCAGCACCACGCGACGATCGCGGAATAGTCGAGGACCAGAGCACGAGCGATCAGCGCCCCGACTCCGAGCTCGCACGGATCGTACGACGAGCAGCGGACGCAACAGAGTCGTTACTCGAACGACGCGATCAGTGGCTCGACAGCGCTGCCGAACTGCTCGCCGGGCCGAATGGCACCTGGCTGCTCGCCCCGCTCGAGCGGGTGTCGTCCGCGCTGCAGGGAGCGCTGATGATGCGCGAGGGTCCTCGGCGGGCAGCGGTCGGGTGCGAGACGGGCGACTGGAGCCACGTTCACGTCTACCTGACCTCGACCCTCGACTATCGCGCGCTGATCGTTGCTGGATCGCGGTGGGATCGACAGGCCGCAGAGTGGCTGACGAAGCGACGCTCGACCGTCGTCTCGATCGGTGGCGACTTTCCCGGTTCCCGGCTGACGATCGACTATCCGGGATCAGACGACCCGTTGGTCGCACTGTTGACCGAGACGACCGTTGCCGAACTGATCGCCGCATCCCTCTGGCGGTGACGCTGACCGCGACCGGCGCGTCGGGCGAGCGTTTTCTCAACCATGAGCTGCTTACGCAATCGAATCGCTTGTATATGATGTTCTGATGTCACGAATCGATCGTCATCGCCTGTCTGAGTTGTACCAGCGGGAAGTGCGGTCGTTCATCGCCCTCCATCTGCGATCGGCCGACCATGCGAAGAACGCCGGGCGGCATCTCCTCTGCGGCGCACCGATGGCGTGGATGACACGGTGGCCCGGACCGTTTCCGATCACCGTCGCCGAAGCGCGCGGCGCCCATGTCGTCGACGTCGATGGCATCGACTACATCGATCTCTGCCTCGGTGATACCGGGGCGATGACTGGCCATGCACTTCCGGCCGTCGCGGAGGCGCTGTACGCGCAGGCCAAGCGCGGGATCACGACGATGCTGCCGTCCGACGACGCAGCCTGGGTCGGACGTGAACTCGCCAGCCGATTCGGTCTGCCCACGTGGCAGATGGCGATGACGGCAACCGACGCCAACCGTTTCATCCTGCGATTCGCCCGCCACCTCACCGGGCGCAACAAGGTGCTCGTGTTCGACTACTGCTATCACGGCACTGTCGACGAGACCCTCGCCGTGATCGGTTCGAACGGCACACAGATCTCTCGGCCAGGCAACATCGGTGCGGCCTTCGACCTCGCGCTCACCACGACGGTCGTCCCGTTCAACGACATCGCTGCGCTCGACGCAGCGTTGGCAACAGGCGAGATCGCCTGCGTACTTGCCGAGCCGGCGCTCACGAACATCGGCATCGTGATGCCGGATCCCGGTTTCCACACCGCACTGCGTCAACTGACACGACAGTACGGAACGCTCCTGGCGATCGACGAGACACATACGATCTGCGTCGGACCCGGCGGTGCCACGCGGGCCTGGGAACTGCAACCGGACCTGTTCGTCATCGGCAAGCCGATCGGCGGCGGCATGCCCGTCGCCGCCTACGGGATGACCGACGAGCTCGCCGCCCGCCTGGCACCGCTCCTCGGCGACGAAGCGGTCGATGTCAGCGGCGTCGGGGGAACTCTGTCGGGCAACGCGCTGGCGATGGCCGCTGTCAGGGCGACGCTGTCGAATGCCTTGCGCGACGAGGATTTCGCCCTCGCCACTCCCTTGGCTCAGCGGTGGGCCGCCGGTGTCATAGGTGTCATCGACGACCATCGACTCGACTGGCACGTACAGCAACTCGGATGCCGAGCGGAGTACTGGTTCTGCCCTCCGCCGCGAAACGGCGGCGAGGCCGCTGCCGCGAGCGACCCCGAGCTCGACGCTTTCATGCACCTGTGGGCACTGAACCGTGGTGTGCTGCTGACCCCCTTCCACAACATGGCGCTGTTCTCGCCCCATCATTCCGAGCACGATGTCGACGTCCATAGCAACGTCTTCGGTGACGCCGTGGGAGCATTGCTGGCGTGACCTCATTCGACTCCCGCCACCGACACAACCGGGCGGCACCGCTGGCTGGACAGGTCGCCTTGATCACCGGCGCAGGCAGCGCCACGGGGATCGGCTTCGCCGCTGCGGTGGAACTCGGCGAATGCGGGGCACGGGTCATCATCGCCTCGACGACAGACCGTATCGACCAGCGGGTCGCCGAACTGCTCGGCGCAGGTATCGAGGCGACGGGGATCATCGCCGATCTCACCGACTCGTCAGCAGTCCGGGAGGTGCTCGGCGACGTGCTCGCCGGCCTCGAACGCCTCGACATCGTCGTCAACAACGCCGGCATGATCGCAGTTGGCGGCACGATGCTCGACGCTTCCGTCGAGACGATCGGCGACGAGGAGTGGGACGACACGATCAGCCGCAACCTGACGACATGCTTCAACGTCACCAGGGCGGTCATCCCGATGATGCGTGACGCACAGTACGGGCGCATCATCAACGTCGCCTCGACGAGCGGACCGGTGCAGGCATTCGCCGGCGACGCCGCTTATCACGCCGCCAAGGCGGCGATCAGCGGCCTGACGCGTGCCGTCGCGCTCGAGGTCGCCTCCGCCAACATCACGGTCAATGCGGTCGCGCCAGGATGGATCGCCACGGGATCGCAGACGACGGGCGAGGTCGCCGCCGGGAACGCAACGCCGATGCGACGTTCCGGTACACCGGCGGAAATCGCCGCTGCCATCCGTTTCCTTGCTGAGCCGGCAGCGGCCTACATCACTGGTCAACTGCTCGTCATCGACGGCGGCAACGCACTTCCGGAGGACCGCACATGGCAGCGATAGACACAGCAGCGACAGACACAGCAGCGACAGACACAGCAGCCATAGACACACCAGCGATAGACACACCAGCGATCGACACAGCTGCCCCGCTGCCGACGGCCGTGACGACGACGCCGGATTCCGCAGCAGCACCGCTGCCCGTGGCCTTGATCACCGGTGCGGCCGGCGGTATGGGCGGCGCCACCGCCGGACGGTTTCTGGCAGGTGGCTGGCGCGTGGCGATGGTCGACATCGCCACGATCGAGCCATCGACCTTCCGGTCTGTCGCCATCGCCGCGGACCTCCGCCAGGTCGACGAATGTCGTCGGGCCGTCTTCGAGGCGGTGCGGTGGGGCGGCCGGCTCGATGCGGTGATCAACGCTGCAGGTGTATGGACAGAGGGCCCGGCTGACGAGACCACTGAACAGGAATGGGACCGTGTCATCGACCTCAATCTCAAGGGGTTGTACTTCGTGTGTGCGGAGGCGATTCCGCACCTCGAAGCGACGGGCGGCGGGATCGTCAACATTTCCTCCGATGCCGGGATACAGGGCAATGCCGGTGCAGCGGTGTACTGCGCTTCCAAGGGCGGCGTTTCGATCCTCACGAAGGCACTTGCCCTGGAACTGGCCCCACGTGGCATCCGCGTCAACGCCGTATGCCCTGGCGACGTCGAAACACCGATGCTGCGATCTCAGGCGGAGATCTTCGGCACGGCCGATCCCGTCGCCTATCGCCAGAAGCTGCTCGACGGATACGCGCAGGGAACACTGGCTCGTTTCATCCAGCCGGCCGAGGTTGCAGAGCTCATCTGGTATCTCTGCCAGCCGGCCGCTGTGCCGATCACCGGTGCCAACATCTCGATCGACTTCGGTCTGTCAGCGGGTATCTCGTGACGGTCCGATGACCAGTCCGCCAGACGTTTTCCCGTCGCCGACGCACTGGGCCGTGAGCCGCTGGGGTGCGGATCCTTACTCACGAGGTTCGTGGTCCTACGTGCGTCCTGGCGGATCGCCGGACGATCGTGCGGTCCTTGCGGAGCCGATCAGCGATGGTGTGATCCTCGCCGGGGAAGCCGTTCACCGGACGCGTCCGGCGATGGTCCACGGCGCCTATGAGACGGGTCGGGCCGCAGCCGAATGGTGTGGCGACGCCTCGTCGGTGATCGTCGTCGGGGCTGGTGCCGCCGGCATCGGCGCCGCCGAGGTGTTGGGCGATCGTTGTGTCGTCGTCGAGGCGCGCGACCGCATCGGCGGCAGGATCGACACGGTCATGCTGGGTGATGCCGCTGCCGACCTCGGCGCTGCATGGATGCAGCAGTATGGCGACAACGCGATCGCCGAGCGGGTCCGTGCCTTGGATATCGCCAGCGTCCCGACGGACTTCGCCAGACCCATCGTTCGCGCCCGCATCGACAACGACGCAGTGGTCGTCCACGAGAACTATCGGGCGCTGAAGGCGGCCTGCGCCGCCTTCATCCGAGCCGAAGCGGGCGGTGACGGTTGGGACGGTTCGGTCCCGCTCGATCCCGGTCCGTGGCTGGCATCACTGGCACCGGCCGAACGGGCGGCTGCAGTGCGGATGATCGAGGGGGACATCGTCATCGAAGCCGGCGCGCCGACCACCGATATCTCCTCGAAATGGGTGTTCTCGGAGCCGGGCGTCGGCGAGGGCGACTGCTGGCTGCCGAGTGGATACGGCGATGTCCTGTCCCGGCTCGTCGCAGGGATCGACGTCCGCCTCGGCTGGCCCGTCACGCATATCGAACACGGCGGCGGCATCGACGAAGGCGTCGTCGTCAGTGGACCGAGCGGGACGTTGTGCGCCGATCGGGCGGTCGTCACCGTCCCGATCAGCGTCCTCCAGGCGGGTGCCATCACCTTCGAACCCTCGCTGCCGCACCGCCACCGCCGGGCGCTGGATCGGATCGGGCTCGGGACAGTCGAGAAGGTCGTCCTGCGTTTCGCCGAACGCTGGTGGCCGCACGACGACAACGGCTATTTGCGCTGGTTCGACGAACCGACGAACTTCGTCGAGTGGCTCGACCTGACAGACCACGTCGGCGCGCCCGTGGTTGCCGGGCTGATCAGTGCGCCGCACACGCTGGGGTGGTACAACGAGTCATCAGACTTCGATATTGCGATGAGGGCGACACATGCGCTGCATCGGTGTGCCGGACTGTTTCCGAGCAGCGAGTCGAGTAGGAGTGTGCGCACAGACGTGAGTGAGCGATGAAGAACCCCAACGAGCTACGAGAAGCCGCCGAGACGATCCCACTCGACGACATCGACCGCCGCTTGATCACCGAACTGCAACGCGACGGACGGGCGAGTTTTGCCGACCTCGGCCCGCTCATCGGCCTGTCTGCTGCGGCAACCCGCCAACGCGTCCAACGACTCACGACCAGTGGCGTTGTCCAGGTCGTCGGTGTCACCGATCCTTTGGCGCTCGGCTACCCGGTGATGGCGGCACTCGGCATCGGGGTCAGCGGCGACGTCCGCTCCATTGCCGATGCCATTGCCGACATCGAGGGCGTCATCTATGTCGTGCTCACGTCCGGATCGTTCGACCTGCTCGTCGAGGTGCTCGCAGGGGATTCAGCGGCGCTCCTGGGGATGATCAACGACGAAGTCCGAGCGATCAACGGCGTTCGAAGCGTCGAGTCGTTCATCTACTTCGGGATCCACACGCACCGCTTCGCCTGGGCGCCGCGCTGACGTCTGCTACCTCAGAAACGAGGACGCCGCGCGCTATCGACCGCCGTCGTCGGAGGTGACGCGGCGACGAAGTTCCTCGATACGCCGATCGCGCTCGTCGACAGCGTTGTAGAGCGCATCCAGTACGGAATCTCGCGCCTGCACCTCGTCGTTCAAGGCGTCGATCGCCGCTTGACGCTCGTCGACGGCGTTGTACAGCGCGTCGAGTACGGCCTCGTGTTCTTCGAGCGCCGAACGAATCGCTTCGAATTCCTCTCGTGGCACGCCAGGCGCCTGTGCTTCGTCGAGAGCGGCATCGAGGTCGGCGATCTTCGCGTCGCGCTGCTCGACTGCGTCGTAGAGCATGTCGATCAATGCGTCGCGTGCCGCCAGCAGTTCTCGAAGTTCATCTCGTTCAGCAACGACCTCGTCGTGCTGCGGACGTGGGATCCCGAGAACCGGGCGGGACTGCGGCGCGGGTTGTGGCTCGTGGTCCGCCGCCGGTTCCGGTTGAGGGGACGATGCCGAGCCACCCTCATCTGCGTCCGCACGGACGTCCGTATTTGCGTCCGCACGGACGTCCGCATTTGCGTCCGGCTGTGCGTCGATGTCGGCAGCTGTATCGGCAGCAGTCTCGGCAGCCGGCGCCGCGCTGGTCGTGCGGTTGAGCAGGAAACCGACGACGCCGCCGATCAGCGCTGCGACGACGAGCCAGAGAATCCATTGACTCACGAGGTACGGCACGTGTGATGACTCCTTTGCTCGACGTGTGCGGTGATTCGATGCTTCAGTTGGCGGTGACGGCAAATTCGACGCGTCGGCTCTTGGACTTGTCCGGAACTCCGCCGACCGTGATCATGCTGACGCCCAGGCTGGCCGGCAGCATCGTCGCGGTCACTCCTTTGGCCTGCAGTGCACTGATCAGACCGGCAGCGTAGAGGTAGCTGAGATTCTTGTTGTTCCTGACGGCAACGTCGGAATCCGTATAGCCGCGGACCCTGATCGTGAGGTTGCTGAACTGGTTGCTCAGCGCCGCCAGTTGATCGATCGTTGCGTTCGCCGACGCCGTCAGCGTGCTGTCCTTGTTGAAGAGCGTCGGGCGCTGTGCGACGATGGCGTTCAGATATGCACCGAGTCGGCCTGCCTGCGCCGGGGTGGCAAGCGGTCTCGCCGTGAGCACGGTGGTCGCGCCTGCCAGGGCAGCGACGGTTTCGACCGCATTTTGCGAGGCAGACGACAGCACGACTCCGTTGACGTAGAAACCGGCATCAACGAAGCCGACCTCGCCACTGACGAGGTTCAGCGCCATCACGTCGATCAGCGATGCGAGGCGTGAGATGTCCGAAATCTTCGATCCAGCAGTCGGGTCGACCACGAGTTGGTCGATGACATTTGCCGGATCGACCACGGTTGCAGCCGCCGTCACCAGCAACTGCCGCTGCGTATCGGACCTCACGGTCCCGGTCACGGTGATTGTGCCACCAGAGAACGAGGCGATGGCTGACGGCACCGGCACCGGCACCGTGGCAGCGGGAACCGAGGTTGTCGCGACGGTCACCGCCGGGGCCGTGAGCGGAGGAACTGTCGTCGGCTCGATCGGTTCCGTCGTCGTCACCGCTGCCGCTGTCACGGTCGTTGTGACGACAGGTGCCGCCACCGTCACAGCCGTCGTCGAAAGAACAGCCGCGGCTCCCGGTGGAGTCGCCGTCGCCGGCGTCGTGACGCTGGCTGCCGTCGCGTCGGGAGCGGGCACCGATGCAGGAGCGGGAACAGATGCGGGAACGGCAACGGATACGGGCGCGGAGACGGTCGGCAGCGGGCCGATCGTGGCGATGGCAAGGCAGCCGGCATCGAGTCTGACAACACCGACACCGGGCAGAGCGGCAACGAGCTGGCGTACCTTGGCAGGGTCGCTCAGCGGTGCCGCACAGGTCAGCGTTGCGTCCTGGCCGGAAAAATGAATGGCCACTCCGGACATGCCGGAGTCGGCGAGCTTCGACCGGGCGGTACTCGTCAGATCACGTTGCAGATGTGGCAGCGCGATCGCCCCGCCGACGACCCCGACGGCCACGAGTGCGGCGGCGCCGGACAGCAGCACGTTCAGCCGATGGCGGCGCTGGCTTGGGTTGGAATTTCGAGCGACCACGTGGAAAATCCCGACTCAGGCGGATCAAGGAGCACCGCCATACCAGGCGACGAAGCACAGAATAGTCGCCGGCACCGGTCCGTAGGCGGGCACCACCCTCGATCGTCTACGTCGATGGCACCGCCACCACCGGCAACTTCCACGCATCCTTGTCCCAGTTGTCCTGTATCCACGTGTATCTGGCATTGAAACAGGGCGGCGTGATGCGTTGCTCGTCGAGCAGGTTCCCGGCGAGATAGTTGAGGAAGTACAGGTGGCTCGTCGGGCAGGCGACCGTCGAGTGATACCCCTTGGTGACCAGCACGCAGTCGCCGTCGTGGGCGACGAAGACCTCATCGAAGTCCTCGTCATCACGCCAGTTGCGCTGCATCAGGAAACCGTCCGGCGGATCCATACGGAAGTAGTAGACCTCTTCGAGATACGGAGATCCATCGCGCCCATCGTGATTGTGCGGTGCCCAGCCACCCCAGGTGCCTCGGGGCACGTAGACCTCGTAGAGGATGAGGTGTTCCGCCGGCAGCGGCATCGCCAGGATGTGATTGACCTGCCGATAAGCAGTTCCGCCGCCGCGCAGTTCGCTCTTCATCTCCGAAGGCTCGAAGACACGCAGCGGATACTTGCCCACTGCAGGTGCCGAGCCGATGGCGAACTCGAAGCGGTCTCCGGTCGAAACCGTCAGTGCCGTTCGCGGCGGGGCATAGAGCACCCGCGGAATCTCGGTGAACACGCTGTCACGCGACAGCGACACCGATGCCCCACCGGTGACATCGACGATCCCAGCGCCGGACAGCGGAACGATCGCCAGTTCCTGGTCTGGCAGCATGACCATGTGGGTCTCGCCGGCGGCGAGGGAGATCACGGCAAAGCTGAGGTACTCCCAGCCGGCGGTTGCCGGCGTTATCGACAGACGCGTCTGTGCGTCCGAATCCGGTTTCAGGAGATGCTGTCCCACGCTCATATCGTCTCCAGACCGATCTCGTCGAAGCGGTACATCAGCCGATCTCGCTGATCAGCACGACGCGGGATTCGCGCACCGATTTCAACGCCGCCAAGCCGATCACGAGCGGGGCGCGACCATCGTTGGCGACGACGGGAGACGGCGCACCGTCCCTGACCATGTCGACGAACGCAGCCCATTCAGCCAGGTAGCTGGGGATGTACCGCTCGAGGAAGAAGTACGGGATCGTCGACATGTGCGCTCCGGCGGCGTTGCTCAACGTCGTCGTCGTCGTGCGCGGATTGTCGGAAGCGACAACGCCTGCGGAGCCGAAGACCTCGACGCGTTGGTCGTAGCCGTACACGGCCTGTCGGCTGTTGTCGATCGTCGTGATCGCTCCGTTCTCGTGCTCCAACACCAACACCACGGTGTCGAGATCGCCGGCCTCACCGATCGCCGGATCGATCCGCACGGCACCACGGGCGAAGACAGTGACGACTTCGCTGCCGGTCAGATAGCGGGCCATGTCGAGGTCGTGCACCGTCATGTCGAGGAAGATCCCGCCAGACACCCTGATGTAGGCGATCGGCGGCGGGGCTGGATCTCTGCTGGAGATGCGTACGATGTGGACGTCGCCGATCTGGCCGGTGGCGACAGCATCGTGGACCGCTTTGTGAGACGGGTCGAAGCGCCGATTGAAGCCGATCTGGATCGGCACGCCCGAGGCGTCGACGACGGCGAGAGCACGATCGACCTCGGCGAGATTCAGCGAGATCGGCTTCTCGCAGAAGATCGCCTTTCCGGCGTTCGCCGCGGCGATGAGCAGATCGACGTGCGTGTCGGTACTCGAGCAGATGGCGACAGCGTCGACGTCGGGATTCGACAACATCTGCTCTGCCGTCTCGGCGATGGGGACTCCGAGTTGGGTGCCGACGGCGTTGGCGCTGGGGGCATGGGCGTCGTAGACGCACGCCAGTGCTGCACCGGGAATGCGGCGGGCGATCAACTCGGCATGCATCGCCCCGATTCTTCCTACGCCGAGTACGCCGATGCGCACCGGCTCGACGGCAACAGCCGGATCAGACATGAGTCCCTTTCGATTCAGTGGTTCGATACTGGCAACTGGCAATGGACGCAGTTGTCAGGTGGAGTGCGTATTGAGGTTCGGAGGCGGCTTCGGCGCGTCGCCGGCGCCCTCGACGGCCTGGTCGTAGTCGAGCGACACGCCGGTCATCATCCCCGACTCATCGCTCAGCAAGAAGGTGATGACCCGCGCTGCCTCCTGCGGTTTGATCAGCCGTCCGAATGGTTGGGCGGCTTCGGCCTCGACGAGCCAGTCCTGCGCCAGTCCGTGAAAGCCGACCTGGATGCTGTGTTCCGCCGGAGTATCCATCCATCCGAGGTTGAGCAGGTTGACGCGGATGCGATCGCGCATCAACGCATAGGCGGCGTTTTTGGTGAAGGTATGCAGCGCTCCCTTGGACACCGCATACGGGAACAGGAAATGCTGCCCGCCGTGACCGGTCATACTGCCGATCGTCACCACGGAACCGGCGACCTGTTCGCGGACCATGATCCTGGCAACGCCCTGGAGCATCAGGAACGGTGTGCGCACATTGAGGTTCATCAACCGGTCCCACAGGGCAACGTCGGTGTTCCAGACGTCGCCGCGGTCGGTGCAGGCAGCGATGTTCGCCAATCCGTGCACGACGCCGAAGGTCTCGTCGGTCGTGGCGATCACCTCGGCAACGGCATCGGGGTCCGCGAGTTCTGCCTCGATGAAGATCGCCTTCGTCGTCTTAGACGTCAACTCCGCTGCGAGTGCCTGCCCGTCTGCCCTGCTCCGCCCGGCAAGGACCAGACCGGCAGCGCCGCGCGCGGCCAACAGCCGGGCTGTTGCCGCGCCGAGCCCCTGCGTCCCGCCACTGACGAGGATCACCTTGCCGTCGACCCGCGATGCCCCCGTCGCAGCTGCGTCCATGCTCTCGTCGTGCGACACAGCCGTCACCATCCCACTCGTTGATCGACTTTTCCGGCTTGCATCGCCTGATATGCGGCGACCACCTCAGGGCGGCCGCTGACTTCCGGGACCCCGACTTCCCAGAACGCACCACCCTCGGTCCACGAATAGGCGTCGGTCTGCAAGGCGATCACGTAGGTGCGGTCACTAGCCCTGGCGCGCTGGAAGGCTGCTTCGAGTTCGGCGACGGTCGTGACGGTTTCGGTTCGGCAACCCATCGACGCAGCGTGGGCTGCGAAGTCGACGCGGACTTCTTCGACGATGCGCGAGTCGGCGATCAGGTTGTTGAACGGCACGCCGCCCTGGTTGATCTGCAGACGGTTGATGACGGCGAACCCACCGTTGTCGCAGACGATGACGATGAGCTTGTGACCGGACAGCACGCTGCTGTAGAGGTCGCTGTTCATCATCATGTACGAACCGTCGCCGACGAAGACGACGACCTCGCGGTCGGGGATCGCCATCTTCGCCCCCCACGCTCCAGAGATCTCGTAACCCATACAGGAGAAGCCGTACTCGCAGTCGAGGGTGTCGAGGCCTTTCGAGCGCCACCCGTTGAGCAGCTCTCCGGGGAACCCGCCCGCCGCCGTGAGAACGTAGTCGTCGGCACGGCCGTCGCGGTCGACGACACCGACGACCTGGGCATACGTCGGTGCTCTGTCCGGCGTCGCCGGATCGGGCGCCGGGGCGGCGATCTTGTCGATGTAGGACTGGTACTGCGCTTGCTCGTTGCTCGCTTTCAGCGTCCAATCGTCGTCGCCGCGCCAGTCGCCGAGCATGCCGGTGAGCTCGCTCAGCGTCTCACGGGCATCGCCGACGACTGCCAGTCCGCGGTGCTTGATGGCGTCGAAGCCGGCGACATTGATGCCGACGAAACGGACCGCTTCGTTGCGGAAGATCGTCCACGAACCGGTCGTGAAGTCCTGCAGCCGCGTGCCGACGGCGATCACCACGTCGGCGTCAGCGGCAAGTGCATTGGCCGACGTGCAGCCGGTGACTCCGACAGGCCCCGCATTGAGCGGGTGCGCGGCGACGAGTGAGGCCTTGCCGGCGACGGTTTCGACGACCGGAATGTTGTGACGCTCGGCGAATGCCGTCAACTCCGCCGACGCTCCTGAGTATCGGACGCCTCCACCGGCGATCAGCAACGGCCGGCGCGCAGCGGTGAGTGCCGCCGCGGCGTGGGCGAGTTGTCCACGATCAGCACGTGGACGAGCGATGCGGTGCACGGTGCGCTCGAAGAAACGGAGCGGGAAGTCGAACGCCTCGGCCTGCACGTCCTGCGGAAGTGCAAGGAACGCCGGACCACACGACGCAGGATCGAGCATCGTTGCGACAGCATGCGGCAGCGAGTGGACGATCTGCTCCGGTCGCACGATCCGGTCCCAGTACCGGGTCACCGCTTTGAATGCGTCGTTGACCGTCAGTGTCGGATCATGGAAGTGCTCGACCTGCTGCAGCACCGGGTCGGGAACTCGGCTGGTGAACGTCTCGCCGGACAGCAGCAGGACGGGCAGACGGTTGGCGTGGGCGACCCCGGCGGCGGTCACCATGTTCGTCGCTCCCGGTCCGATGGACGAGGTGACGACCATGATCTGTCGGCGCAGTTTCGCCTTGGTGAAGCCGATGGCGGCGAGTGCCATCCCCTGCTCGTTCTGCCCGCGCCACGTCGGCAACTCAGCAGCAGCCTCCTGCAACGCCTGACCGAGGCAGGTCACGTTGCCATGGCCGAAGATCGCATAGACCCCGGGAAACAGCGGCAGATCCCCGCCGGAGGTGTCCTCTATCCGCTGCGCGATCAGGAACCTGACGATCGCCTGCGCCGTGGTGAGCCGAACCGTCTCCATCAACCCACCCCTGAGCAAACTGAGTCCACCGGGCCGCCACATATGGCGGCAAACGGGCCGAGAAACATGTGGGAGGGCAGTGGTGCGCAACTCACGTCGGTGCTCCGGCCGGGACACGAAGCGAGATCACGTCGACCCACCGTCCCGACTCCCAGCTGCGCAGCAAGGCGTCCTGCACGCTGACGAAATCCACCGCCTCCTCGAAGCCGGGGTTGTAGGCCCGGCGCTCGGCGACGGCCCGCAGGAACTCGCTGTCCTCGATCGTGATGAGGTCCTCGAATCCGATGCTGTTGGCATTGCCGGGCACGAAATTGCCGTGGAACGGGAAGCGGTCGCCGCCAAAGACCGTGGTGTAGCCGGTCTCCTTCGTGCCATTGGCGAAGTACACCTGCAACTCGTTCATCTTCTCGAAATTCCAGGTGATCGAACCCTCGGTCCCGAAGATCTCGAAGGCGTTCTGACTCTCCGGTCCGACCATCGAACGGCACGCCTCGAACGTCCCGACGGAACCATTGGCGAACTTCGTGATCGCCCCGAACCAGTCCTCGTTGGTGACGGTGCCGGTGGGGTCACCGGGCTTGCCGCGGTCGTAGTGCGTGCCGCCGACCGACGGCAGCGGTCGCTCGGTGATGAACGTCGTGCCGAGCCCGGTCACGCTGGAGATCGGGCCGTTGAGGAACATCGCCAGATCCATCGAGTGGCTGAGGATGTCGGTACTGACGCCGTACCCTGCCTGGTCCACGAGGAATCGCCATGACAGCAATCCGAGCGGATCCGATCCGTAGTTCGACAGGAAGCGACCCCGGTAGTTGGTGATCGTACCGATGCGGCCGGCGTCGATGATTGCCTTGGCGTGTTGGACGAGCGGCACCCAGCGGTAGTTGTACCCGACGCCGGAGATCACACCGGCCTGGCGTGCTGCGAGTTCGGCGGCGACGGTCTGCGCCGGCGTGCCGCCTACGGGCTTCTCGCAGAAGACGTGCTTGCCGTTGGCTGCTGCAGCCTGGACGATCTGCAGGTGGAGCATGTTCGGCGTCGTGATGATGACGATCTGCACGTCAGGATGATCGACGACGTCGTGCCAGTCGCCGGTGGCCGACTCGAAGCCGAAACCGTCGACGGCTTCGGCACGCCGCTCGGCGATCGTGTCGGAACAGATCACCAGGCGCGGATCAGCCGGGCGCTGTTGGAAGAACGAGGGGATACGCCGGAACCCACGGCTGTGCGCCTGGCCCATCCACCCGAACCCGATGACGCCGATGCCGATCACCGGTCGAGCATGTGTAGGGGAAGCGGTCATCGTCCGACCTGCCGACGTCCGCCGTCGATACCACGTTCCTCGGGTGTGGGCACAACCGACACGTATGATGGTCGAACTGCACAAATGCTCGGTGGAGCGAGCGTGGAGGGAGCGTTCATGAGCGGGCCTTCGCTGCGGAGGTGACGAGGTCTGCGGCGCGGCCGACGGCTGCTGCGACGTCGCCATCAGGTGGATAGATCAGGGCTCTGCCGACGACAAGACCGCGGACGGTCGGCTCGGCGAGCGCCTGCTCCCAACTGGCAAACGTCGCCTCGGGATCGGGGCCTGGAGCGCCGCCGAGGATCAGCAGCGGCTGCGTCGTGACCTGGGCGACACGGTGGATGTCGGCCGTCGCCTGGATCTTCAGCCAGGTGTATGCGGACGAGCCTCCGAGTGCCGCGCTGACTCCGACGGCCTGAACGAGGCGAACCGGATCGTTGTCCCACACGGCTGCACCGGCTTCGTTCTTCGTGTACGGGATCGGTTCGACCATCGCCATGATGTGCTGGTCGTTGAGTTCCTGCACCGCTTGGGCGGCGGCGGCGAGCGTCGGCACGGTGCCGGCATCGGTGTAGTCGATACGCAGGAGCATCTTGCCGGCATCGAGATTCGAGCGAACGAGGTGGGCGGTGTCGTAGGCCGTGAAGCGGTCGTCGAGTTCCCACGTCGCTCCGGCGAGACCCCCGCGATTCATCGTGCCGACCGCAACCCGGTCCTCGAGCGCTCCGAGGACGACGAGGTCGTCCATGATGTCGGCGCTGGCGAGCACGCCGTCGACCCTCGGGTTCTCCAGCGCCGTCAGCAGGCGATCGAGCATCGAGCGCCGGTCGGCCATTGCATAGGGGTCGCCGCCGAGGCCGACCATCGCCCGTGCGGTGTGATCGGTGGCGACGATGAACATCACACCGTCACGGGTCAGCGTGCTGCGGCGTTTGCGGGCCGCGTAGGCCTGCGAAATGCGCTGTGGATCGCTGACGCGTATCTCGATCAGCTCGCGGAACTTTTCATCGGTCAGGCGCATGAAACTTCCGATCGGTCGCCGACGCGTACGGGGACGACGCCGGTGGATTCGAACTCCCCGATCTCACGTGCGGTCGGCATGTCGTCAGAACACAGCAGGCGGGCGGCGACGATGGCGCCGGCGGCATTGGCGTAGCGGACCATTCGCTCCGGCGACCATCCGCTCAGAAGACCGTGCACGAGCGCCCCGCCGAAGGCATCCCCTGCGCCGAGGCCGCACACCACTTCGATCGGCGTCGGGGCGACGATTGCCGATCCGACATTCGTTGCCACCAGTACACCTTCGGCGCCCATCTTGACGATCGCCAATTCGACGCCTTCGGCGAGCAGCCTGCGTGCCGCTTCTGCGGGGTCGGACGAGCCGACGGCGACCTCGCATTCCTGACGGTTTCCGAGGGCGACGGTGGCAAAGGGGACGGCGGCGCTGATCGCCGAGTGGGCAGCGTCGGGCGAAGCCCAGAACATCGCCCGGTAGTCGAGGTCGAGCACCGTATGCGTCGCCCGGTTGCGTTCGGCCAACATCGCTCGGGTACTGGAAGCGATCGGCTCCTTCGACAGGCAGGATGCGCTGACCCAGAAGACCGCCGCAGACCGAACGGCATCGAGTGGGACGTCGTCCATGGCGATCGTCATGTCCGGCGCCTCCGGCTCGCGGTAGAACATCAGCACCGGATCCTCCGGCGGTGTCATGGCAGCGAACGCCAGCGGAGTTCGAAACGTTGGATGCCGTCCGACGAAGCTCGTGTCGACGCCGAAGCCGAGCAGTTTCGAGATCACGTAGTCGCCGAACGGGTCGCTGCCGACCTTCGTCAACAGAGCCGTCCGGTGGCCGAGGAGTGCCGCGGCAATCGCCACGTTCGTCGGGCTGCCGCCGACCGACTTGACGAACGTCTGCGGGTCACCGAAGCCGGCATTCGGCTCGTTGGAGTACAGGTCGACGCTGATCCGCCCGACGGTCAGCAGGTCGAGTGGTCCCGAAGTGGCTGCGGCGGACGGTCGGCTCATCGGCAGTACCCGGTCAGCGCGACTGCGAGAGTTCGTGCTGCAGCGCTTCGAGTTCTGCGCCGCCTGCCATCAACCGGGTCAGTTCGTCACGCGTGATCTCGCTCTTGGCGAAATCGCCGAGTGAGTGCCCACGGTTGAGCAGCATGAATCGATCGCCGACGGGATAGGCATGATGCGGGTTGTGGGTGATGAAGATCACACCGAGACCGCGGTCGGCTGCAGCCCTGACGTACTTGAGTACGACGCCCGATTGGCGGACGCCGAGCGCTGCGGTCGGCTCGTCGAGGATCAGCACGCGTGCACCGAAGTAAACCGCACGGGCGATGGCAACGGACTGCCGCTCACCTCCGGACATCGTGCCGACCGGCTGGTCGATGTCGCGCACGTCGATACCCATCTTCTTCATTTCCGACTTCGCCGTGTTGCGCATGAAGTTTGCTTTCAGGAACGGTCCGACCATCGCCTCGGAACCCATGAAGAAGTTCCGCCAGACCGACAGCAGTGGTGACATCGCCAGGTCCTGGAAGACAGTGGCGATTCCGGCCAGCCGTGCGTCGCGCGGCGAGCTGAAATGCACCGGCGTGCCATCGATCAGATAGTCACCAGTTGACTGCTGATGCACGCCCGAGAGAATCTTGATGAACGTCGACTTGCCGGCACCGTTGTCGCCGAGTACGCACGTCACGGCCCCAGCATCGACGTGGGTCGAGATGTCCTCGAGGGCCGTCACATTGCCGAAATATTTGGAGATGTGCGACAGTTCGAGCAGGGCGAACTTCGGCGGAGACTCCGAGTGGGGCGTCTTCACATCGATCGTGGACGGGGGTGTGATCGAGTCACTCACCTAACGTGCCTCCTGAGCCTTGCGGCGGATGAAGTTGTTGACGAGCACGGCTGCCAGCAGCAGCGCTCCCTGGAAGATGAATTGTCCGTCGGTGTTCCACAGCGCCAACGGCACACCCTGGCTGACCATTGCCAGGATCAGCGCCCCCAGCGAAGCCCCGATGATCGACCCGTAGCCGCCGGTCAGCAGGTTGCCACCGACGACGGCGGCGATGATGAAGACGAACTCCTGGCCGTCGCCCTGAGACGCCTGCACGGTTTTCAATTGCAAGAGCGTGATCGTTCCGACGAACCATCCCGCGAGCGCGACGGTCACGAACATGCCGACTTTGACACGATCCACGGGGACGCCGATCGCCCTGGCGGCGTCTTTGTTCCCGCCGACGGCGTAGATCCAGTTTCCGACCTTCGTGCGGTTGAGGACGATGCCGCCGATGATCGTGATGATGATCCACCAGATGACCCACGTACGGAAACCCTGACCGCTGTAGAGCAGACGGAAGAGCATTGCGCTGACGCCGAGGGCGGCACCACCGATCGTCGCCCTGCGTCCCCACGTATCGGCAGATGGATCAGCGACGGTCCGTTTCAAGTTGTAGGACTCGAGGAAGGCGTTCGCTGCCAGGAATGCTGCGCCGAGCAGCAGCGCGCAGAGCAGACCGGACCGGAATCGATGGACGTGGGACGTCGCCCTGACGACCAGTGCAAAGACGATGACGGCGACACTCGTCAGCAGCCCGACAGCCAGACCGAAGGCCGACGAGACCTTGAGTGCAGCGGAGCGTGCGGACAGCAACCGCAGCAATCCGAGGATGCACAGACTGACGAACAGCCCGGCGCGCAACGCCCTGATCGTCGCCAGTTCGAGTGCAGCGAGGACCGTCACCGACATCACCAGTGCCGTCGCCAACACCATGATGCTGCCTCGTACCGCAGCGAGAATCACGAATTTCGCCTTCAACGTGCGCACGAGTGTGCGACCGGCCAACGCCGCTCCGATCAGGCCTGCGGCGATCGCCACGACCACGCGCAGCCCGGAGGGGAGGAACGTCAGGATCACCGTCTTGTCGTGCCGGCTGATGACGTAGGCAGCGACGATACCGAGCACGAAAAGCACGCAACCGATTCCGAGCCGCTTGAGCACCTCGGGCGAGGTGACCAGCGGAGTCCTTTCGACGGTGACATAGCGCCAGCGGGCGAAGCCGACGATCAGGGCGATGACACCAACGAGGCAGACGGTCGCCCAGAGGATGTTGTTACCGACACCGTTGGTATTGAGCAGCATGATGAATCCGACAGCAGCAGCCGCCGCACCTGCTGCGGCAATCGGGAGCGAGGCCGATCGAGCGGTTCGGCGTCGGATGAAGGATTGCTCGAGCAGGCCGAAGATCAGCACCGCCACTGCGACGATGGCAGCGACCACGAAGATCTTGTCGCGCCCGTCGAACGGCTGGTATTTGCGGATCTTGACGAAAATGTTGGCAAGCGATTTGAAGCCGCCCGCCTTGTCCGTCGGACCGATGAGGACTTTGCCGACCAGGCGCTTGGCAAACACGAGTTTGGCGCCTTTGAGCACGAAGAAGGTGCCGAGGGTGACGATGAAGCTCGGCAGACCGGTCTTGTTGACCATCGTTCCGTTCCACCACCCAATACCTGCGCAAGCGATGAAGGATGCTGTGACGGCGAGCCAGATGTTCGAGCCGTTCTTCAACCACGATGTCGTCATCAGAGCGACCATCACGGCGCTGGCACCGGTCATCGCCCCGGACGAGAGGTCGAACTCTCCGCCGATCATCAAGAGCGCAATGGCCACCGCCATGATGCCGATGGGTGCCGCAGCGTCGAGGCTGTTGCCGAATCCAGCGGCGGTACCAAACTGATCACCAACGCTCCAGAACAGCAGCCACACGAGGATGGCACCGGTCAGCGCACCGATTTCAGGAGAGATCAGCAGCCGGCGAATCGGACCACGGTGGCCGAGACGCTCATCGCTTGCGATCGGTTTCGGCGCCTCCGCGTCGCTGGCTTCGACAACAACACTCATCGGTCCCCCATCGGACTCAGATCATGGATGAACACTGCAACTCGACAAATAGTGCACCGATACAAAACGGGGCAATCGTGTGTGACCGCCGGGGCCGGGGCTCAGCACGAGCCCCGGCCGGCGGCATTCACCGACAGGAGGAGTTCTCCTGTCGGCGATGTGCTGAACTCAGCGAGTACCAGCGGCAACCAGGGCGACGACCGCTGCGACGTTCGTCTTGTCGACGAAGCCAGGACCGGTTGCAACCGGCAGGCCACCGCCAACAACGTTCTTGTTGGTGATGTCGAGGTAGAGGAACACGACCGGCAGGTAACCCTGCAGGTACTGCTGCTGGTCGATGGTGAAGGCAACCGTGCCGGCCTTGATGTCGTTGAGGATGTCCGTCGACAAGTCGACGGAACCGATCGTCAGCTTCTTGTTCAGTTCACCGGCAGCTTGAGCAGCGAGGTGGCCGCCGACTGGGCCGGTGGCGAACACGCCGTCGATCGACGGGTCGGCCTGCAGAGCAGACTTGATCGCAGCCTCAGAACCGGTCGGGTCCTTGTCGCCAGGTGTGGTGATGGCGTCCATCTTGCCACCGAGGGTCTCGCCTGCACCGGTGCAACGGGCTTCGAGACCGACGTTGCTCTGCTCCTGCTTGACGCAGAGGAGATGCTTGACGCCTGCGGCCTTGAACTTCTCGCCAGCTCCCTTGCCGGCCTGCTCCTCGTCCTGACCGACATGGGTCAGCGCGCCGAGCTCCTTGAACTTGTCGACACCGGAGTTGATGGTGATGACCGGGATGCCGGCAGCAACCGCTGCCTTGATCGAGTCGGACAACGCTGCCGGGTCGGCAAGCGATACGACGAGGCCGCTGACCTTGGCGGAAACTGCCTGGTCGATGTGCTGCGCTTCGTCCTGGGCATTGTTGTTGGCACCGTAGTACTGCACCTTGATGCCGAGGTCCTTGCCTGCTGCTTCAGCGCCCTTCTGGGCGACGGACCAGAAGACTCCGCCATCGCCGTGGGTGATGACGGCAATCGTGATGTCGCCCTTGGCCTGGGTGGCCTTGACCGTGTCAGCGGTGGAAGCGCCGGCCGCCGTGGCTGCTGCCGTGACGGCTGCACCCGTGGTTGCAGCGGCTCCGGCTGCGGTCGTCGCTCCCCCGGCGGCTGCGGTCGTCGCTCCCCCGGCGGCGGTGGTGGCACCGGCTGCCGCGGTGGTGGCACCGGCAGTCGATCCGGCGGTGGTCTTGGTACTGCTACTGCACGCGGCGAACAGCGCGACCGAAGCCAACGCTGCTACCGAAAAACGCATCTTCTTCATGCTTGGGTCTTCCCCCTGGTTGTTGATGTGGTGTTGATCGGTCGACCTGTGTGCTGCCGGATGAGGCAACGTTCAGGGGATGACCGCTGCTTCGGTTCCTGGGAGCGGTGCAATCAGGGACCGGATGTACGCAACGCTCTTGCGAACGTCGCGAATCGGGCCACTGCCGACGGGTGGTTCTCCGTCGAGCAGGGCGGCGTCTTGTTCGAATACGTACCATCCGTCGTAACCGGAGGCCTCGACGGTGCGGACGACGTCGGCGAGCGGCACTGCACCCTCGCCGAGCGGTGGAAAGATGCCGTCGACGACGGCTTGCATCAAGGTCACTTCGCCTGCACGCAATCGCAGGGCGACATCGGCGTCGACATCCTTCAGGTGCACCAGACCGACGCGATCGACGTGCTGCTTTGCGAAGACCAGCGGGTCGGTACCACCGATGAAAAGGTGACCGGTGTCGAGGCAGAACTGCACCGTCGTGTTGGCAAGTACACGTTCGACTTCGTCGGCTTGCTCGATCAGGGAATCGACATGCGGGTGAACGACCTGCATCAGACCGTGGGCCGCACAGATGACGTCGAGTCGATCGAGCCCGTCGTACAGACACGCCCACTGCGCTTCGGTCAACTCGGGACGCTGCCAGTTGTCCGGATCGCTGACGACACAGGTGACGAAGTTCGATGCTCCGACGTCCTGCAACAACTGGGTGGCGATCTCCGCGTGGTGCAAGGTCTCGCTCAATCGTGCTTCGTCGTGCAGCACGACCGGCTGGAAGGCGGCGACGGCAGCGAGTTGATGCCCGCCGAGCACGGTGTTGATGTCCGCAGCGGACGTCGGCAACCAGCCGGCGGCACCGAGTTCCGTGGCGGTCAGCCCGACTTCGTTCATCTCCGTGAGGACGCGGTCGACGGGCAGCTGGAGACCCCAGCCCGGTACCTCGCATATTCCCCATGAGATCGGCGCTCCGGCCATTCGACTGGACAGCGGCCGAGAAAGACTTGTCACAACTTCCCCCTTGCGCGTTGCACATTAGAGCGCTCTAATGTCAAAAGCAAGAGTTGCCTCGGAAAAAGTTCGGCCGACGCCGGAAGACCGGGGGCTCGGCGGATGAGGGGATCCATGGGTTCGTCACTGCCCACAATGGAAGACGTTGCCAACCGCGCCGGGGTGTCGCGCGCCTTGGTCTCGTTGGTGATGCGCGATTCGCCGAAGGTCAGCGATGGCTCCCGCGCGGCGGTACTCGCTGCCGCTTCGGCAATCGGCTACCGACCGAATCTCATCGCCCGCAATCTGGCGAGCCATCGGACGATGACGATCGGCGTGTTCCTCGACGACCTGCACAACCCGTACTACGCCGAAATCGCCGACGGCCTGCTGGCCACCGCCTACGGGCACGGCTATCACACCTTGATCACCACGGGCCGCAGGCATCCGAACGAACAGCAGCGCGCCATCGAGACGCTCTTCGGTATGCAGACGGACGGTCTGATCCTGCTGAGCCCTCGCTTCCCATTGACGATCATCGAGTCGCTCGCCGTCAACCTACCCGTCGTCGCCGTCGCCGAACCGCTCAAGTCTGACCACATCGACACCGTCAGCAACGACGAACGCGTCGGCGCGCGCCTGATCATCGATCATCTCGTCGGCCTCGGCCATCGGCGGATCCTGCATATCGACGGTGGGGAGGGCCCGGCGGCCACCATGCGCCTTCGCGCCTTTCGTCGGGTCATGAAAATGCACGGCCTGGATCCAGGGCCGAGGATCAGCGCAGAGGAGTTCACCGAGGCCGGCGGGGAGCGGGCAACCGACAGGCTCCTCAAATCCGCCGAGCCGATGCCGTCGGCGATTTTCGCGGCCAACGACCTGATCGCCGCCGGCGTGCTCGATCGCCTCGACGACACGAAGATACGCGTGCCGCGCGACCTGTCCCTGGTCGGCTACGACAACACGGCGCTCGCCACGATGCGGCGGATGTCGCTCACGACGATCGACCAACAACGCGTCGCCATCGGCAGCCTGGCGGTCGAGACACTCATCGATCGCATCACGACAGGCCGGCCTGCCGGTCAGCATCACGTGCTGGCACCGTCACTCGTCGTCCGCAAGACCACTGCCGCACCTCGCTCGAAGTGACCCACCCATTCCCCGCCGTGCCCCGCCGTACAACCCGGTCGTCCGTCACTGTGGACGTCCGGCTGGCCTGCGTCACCTCTCCGGCACTCGCCGCTCGAACTGGACGCAGGGTCGTTCATCGCTTGCTCACCGCCTGGCTGACGGTCGCGCTTGCCGCCTGCGCAGCAGATCCGCCTGACGCCCATACGTCAGCGGCGGCGAGTGGAGTGGAGATCGTCGCCTCCGGTTGCGGCCCCGTGTCGGAGGTCGGATCCGGCACGGCCATCGGTGGTCCGCTCGTCCTGACCGTCGCGCATGTCGTAGCGGGTGCGAAAACCGTCGGGGTTCGAGTCGCGGGCCTGACCTTCGATGCGGTGATCGCGGGGATCGATACCCAGCATGATCTGGCCATCCTTCGCGTCGACGGAATGGACCGCTCGCCCGTCGAGTTGCGGTCGGCGGTGGCCGACGAAACGGGCAGCTACCTCGGCTTCGGAGGGCTGACACCCGGCGTCAAACCATTCACCGTGAAACGCCGGATCACCCTCGACAGCGAGGACATCTACATCGACGGCGACTATCCACGGGCAGGATACGAACTGACGTCCGACACCGTCGCCGGCGACAGCGGGGCCGGTCTGATCGTCTCCGGCGCCGTCACCGGCGTCGTATGGGCACGGAGCGAGCAGGCCGATACCCGTGCGTACGCCATCGACATCAGCGAGTTCGCCTCGTTGCTCGCCGAGGTCGCATCGTCGCCGGTCGACGCCGTGGCCACGGCGGTCCGCTGTACCTGACAGGGGCCGGCGACAGCGCCGGTCACGTGGATTCCGCCATCACGGAATCCGCGTGACCGCAACCGGGCCCCACCACCATCCCGCAGTCGCGCCGGCGGCGGAGGTGGTGCCTATGTTGCCGGAGGCGTTGTCACAACCGGAGCGGCCGAAGTCGTCGAAGTTGCCGCCGCCGGAGTCGGGGGCGCAACCGTTGGCGGGACCGTCGCCGGCGCGGTGACCGGTGCCGTCGCCGGCGAAGTGGGGGGTGGAGGCGTCGTCGGCGGAGCGGTGGTCGTCGTGGTCGCGAACGCCGGGTCGGGCTTGTCGTACGGTGGGGCTTCGTTCCCCTGCGCTGTCGGGTTGGTGTCGGTGAACACGAAGATCTGATCGCCGTTGCTCACGAGCGTGGGGAACATGTCTGCCGGATTCGGCCCCTTCGGCTCGTTGTTCCCGTCCGTCGCCCCCATCGGCAGGCGTACGCATCCGTGCGATGCCGGATAGCCCGGCACATCCGTCATTCCGTGCACGGCGACGCCCTGGTTGAAGTACATCGGCTTGTACATCTTGCCGAGCTTGCCCGTGCGCCATCCGTCGCCGGTCGTATAGCGCCAGACGAATTTGTACGAGCCACCGGGCGTGATCGACGAGCCGAGGATGTGCTGCGTCAGCGGGGTCGCCCCTGGGTTGTCCGGGGTCCCGGGGTCGAGCACGATCGCCGCTTTCCACGACTTCCCGGATCCGGTCGAGATGTGGCTCATCAGTACCGGAACACCTGCCTTGAACACGACCAGCACCTGCTCCGGTACGTAGACCTCGACATGCGTCGCAGTGCTGGAGGGCTTGCGGGCGGCGAGCGTCACGGCACCCTGCATCGCAGTCCACACATCAGGTGTGACCACGCCGTTGGCCTTGCTCGGCGGGATCTGCATGACGAGTTTCTGGAACGCCCACACGGCCTGCGTCGTCAGATGGTTGAACGATCCCGAGGTGCCACCGGTCTGCAGACGAAGATCCGTCAGTCGTTGCTGCAACAGCGTCACATCGGCTCCTGAGCTGCCCTCCTTGAGATTCCTGGTCAACGGCACGGGCGGCGACGCGGCAATGACGTTCTCGACGATCGTCGACGGCGGCGCCGTCGCAGGATCGGTCGGCGGCACGGTCGCAGGATCGGTCGGCGGAACCGTGGGCGCTTCGGTCGGCGGTGGCGTCGGTGTGGCTGTCGTTGCAGTGGCCGTCGTCGCCGACGCCGGCGTGGCAGCGGTCTGCGCAGGATCGGTCGCGGCATTCGTGGTGCCGGCATATGCCGTTGTCTCTGGCGACGCAGTCGTCCTGCTGCGTTCGCGATCGCGGTCGACGAGCGCCCATCCGACACCTCCGAGGATCGTGACACTCGCCGCAGCGGCGAACAGGAGCGTCCGCCGGGATGTACCGCCGGCACCCCCGCCGCCCGCATAGACGTGTGCGTCTTCGAAGCCGTCAGCGTCCTCGTCACCGTCGGCGACTTCGTGACCGATCGTGGCTCCGAAACCGGTTGCCTCGTGCGCCAGGCGCCGAGACGGGGTGCGAGGCGTTCCGGCAATCAGCGGCGAGACGTTCGGTGTGCGCTCACCGACATGCGCCTTGCGCTCGAGGTCGGCCCGGATCGATTCCTCGATCGCCGGCTGGAAATCCCACAGGCGCTGTTCCAGATCATCATTCATGATTTGTTCTCCAACAGATCTCGGAGCTTGCGCACACCGCGGTGCAGGTGATTGCGGATACTCGCTTCTGACACATTCAACGACTCGGCGACTTCGCCATAACTCCATCCGTAGACATGCACGAGCACGACACACGCTCGCGGAACCGGTGCCAGTCGCATCAGCGCCTGCGCCAGTGCCGGATCTGCGTGTTCCACGTCAGGGGGACGTTCGGCGAGGAACGGTACCGGTCGGAGCCAGCGGCGACGGTTCCGACCCGATGTCTGAGCGACGCGGTACAGGTAACCAACCGGGTTCGTCAGCCCGCCGACCCGGTCCCAATGCTCCCATGCATAGGCGATTGCGTCGGATGCGAGATCGTTGCCGAGGTCGACGCCGTGCTGAGCGACGAGCACGCGACGGAGCCGTTCGGCCTCGGTTCTGGCGAATCGTTCGAACTCCTCCTCGTGCGACATCGTCCAGGAGGTTTCCACAAGTCCCACGTCTCTCAAAGGCAGCGGCCGACGAAATCCTCTCACTTTCTTGTTCTCAGGGCTTCGAGCGGCAGATGGACGCTGACGATGGCGCCGCCGAGCTCGCCGCCGTTGTCGGCGCTGATCGTGCCGCCGTGTGCCGAGACGATCGCGCTGGCGATCGCCAGTCCGAGGCCGGTGGACCCGCTGCTCCCGCGTCCCCTGGCGCGATCCGCCCGGCGGAAGCGGTCGAAGGCTCCCGGCAGCATGTTCGCAGGGAAACCCGGACCGTCGTCGGCGATGACGACGCGTTGACCGGCCGCATACTCGTCGAAGATCTCGATTCGCACCTGGCCCCTGGCGAACCTCCTGGCGTTGGCGATGAGGTTGGTGAAGACCTGCTCGAGCCGGTCGGGATCACCGCTGATCAGGTTGTGGTCCCCGTTCACGGTCACTCTGGGAGCGATTGCGCCGAGTCTGGCAACGACGTTCTCGATCAGCGAGAAGGTGACGACCGCACGGTTTCGCATCGTCAGCTCACCGTGGTCGAGACGAGCGAGGACGAGCAGGTCCTCCGCCAAGCGGGTGAGACGTCTCGCCTCATCGGCCGCTGCAGTGACCGAGGCCCTGACGTCGTCGAGATTGCCGTCCGCCAGGGACATCAACGCCAGATCCAGCTCGCCGCGCAGGATCGCCAGTGGTGTACGCAGTTCGTGGCTCGCATCGTCGACGAACGATCGCTCCGAATACAGCGCATCGGATGTCCGCGCCAGCAACAGATTGAGCTGTCGCGTCAGCTCGGCGAGTTCGTCATCGCGGTCTGGCGTTCCCAACCGCCTGGTCGGCTCGTGGACCGACAGGCGCGCTGCCTCCCTCGTCAAGTTGGTCATCGGCCGCAGCGCTGCGCCGATCAGATTCCAGCAGGCGAACGACGTCAGCACGACGATCGCCGGCGGGACGATCCACAGCACAGTCGGCAGGTGGGTCGGTTCCCTCGCTGCCAGCCGATTGAGCAGCAACCCGCCGGAGACGGTCATCAGGCTGATGAACACGCCGAACAGCAAGGTGAGCTTGCCGCGCATCGACCGTGGCAGACCGCGCATCAGACGCCGGGTGGTGTGTCTGGAGGCGACGACCGGAGACGGTAGCCGACACCCCTGACCGTCTCGAGCATCGGCCAGTCGAACGAACGGTCGATCGCATCGCGGACGCGGCCGGCATACACGTCGACGACATTCGATCCACCCTCATAGGCAACGTCCCAGACGTTGTCGAGCAGCTCGGTCCGCGACACCACCTGTTCAGGCTTGCGCATCAGATATTCCAGCACGGCAAAGGCTTTGGTGCTGATGTCGACCCGTTGCCCGGCGCGCAAGACGATGTGCGTCGCCGGGTCGAGTTCGAGCTCGGCGACCCGAAGTATCGTCGGCCTCTTCTCGGGGGCACGGCGCACCAGCGCCCGAACGCGGGCGAAGAGTTCGGCAAGATCGAAGGGCTTGGTCAGATAGTCGTCGGCACCGGCGTCGAGCCCGGTCACGCGGTCGTCGATGGCATCACGGGCGGTCAGCATCATCACCGGGACCCATTGGTCGCGGCGCCGCAACCGGCGGCAGACCTCGAATCCGTCAGGGGCGGGAATCATGCCGTCCAGCAATACGCCCGCGTAGTCGTTCTCCTTCGTCGCCCACAGCGCCTCCTCGCCCGTCGTCGCCACATCGACGACGTAGCCGGCCCTGGTGAGGGCGCGCGACAGGAAGTCGGCCATTTTCGGCTCGTCCTCGACCACCAGTAATCGCATCACCACCCAGGGTACGCCGGTCCATCGACCGACCCCCAGGAAACTGAGTCCACCTACCCGCCACTTCTGACGGCAAACGGGCCGAGGAACTCGCGTCCCCGTGTGAGCGGTGAGACGCAGGACACGTCATCGGGCCGCAAGTTGTCATCGTCGTGTCATCTTCAGTTCTGCACAATGCGAGTATGAGTAGCACGCTCGAGAACTCTGCCTCGACACCCAAACCGGCGATGGCATCGGCGGCGGCCCCACCATCGGCGGCGACACCAGCAACATCAGCGTCGTCGACGCGCGGAGACTGGCAGCCGGCTCAGACCAACCGGAGCCGCAAGGCTGTGAAGCAGTCGTTCGGTGCCAGGGCCAAGGACATCGCTCTCGGCAAGGCGCTGCACAACGACGACCTCGCTCACGAGCGCCTCGGGAAGCCAACGGCGCTTGCCGTCTTCTCGTCTGACGCACTGTCGTCGACGGCGTACGCGACCGAGGAAATCCTCAAGACGCTGCTGCTCGCCGGCCTCGGTGCTGCCGCCTTCGGCTACGCGATCCCGATCACGATGGCCCTCGTCCTCGTGTTGGCGATCCTCATGTTCAGCTATCGCCAGACGATCAAGGCCTACCCGTCCGCCGGCGGCGCCTACATCGTCACCAAGGACAACCTCGGACTGCTTCCCGCTCAGGTCGCCGGTGTCGCCCTGCTCACGGACTACGTGCTGACGGTTGCTGTGTCCGTTTCCGCCGGCGTCGGAGCGCTCTACACCGCCATCCCAGCGACGTACGCATGGCGCGTGCCGATCGCCGTCGGCTTCATCATCCTCGTCGCCTGGGGCAACCTGCGCGGCGTCAAGGAGTCCGGCAAGATCTTCGCTGCCCCGACGTTCGGCTTCATCGCCATGGTCCTGCTGCTGATCATCGTCGGTGTCATCAAGGCAGCGACCGGCAACCTGCATACGCTGCCGGTCGACCTCAAGCAGTCGAGTGAACTGAAGAGCGCCGGACTGTTCCTGCTGCTGCACGCTTTTGCCTCGGGTGGCGCCGCCATGACCGGTGTCGAAGCGATTTCCAACGGTGTCCCGGCATTCAAGCCGGTCGAGTGGAAGAATGCCCGCTCGACGCTGATGGTCATGGGAACACTGCTGGCGACGATGTTCCTCGGCATGTCGTGGCTCGCTTCCCGTCTGCATCCCTACCCGACCGACAAGGCAACCGTCATCGGCGCACTCGGCAAGGGCGTTTTCGGTAGCGGGTTCCTCTTCTTCCTGCTGCAGGCGATGACGCTGCTGATCCTCGTACTCGCCGCCAACACATCCTTCGCCGACTTCCCTCGACTGGCGAGCTTCCATGCCGAGGACGAATTCATGCCGCGGCAGTTGACCAAGCGCGGCCACCGCCTCGGTTTCTCCAACGGCATCGTCTTCCTCTCGGTGTCGGCAACCGTTCTGGTGATCGGTTTCCGAGCGAGCGTCGACCACCTCATCCCGCTCTACGCCATCGGCGTGTTCACGAGCTTCACGCTGTCACAGGCCGGGATGTCCAAGCACCACGTCACGCACAAGGAAAAGGGTTGGAAGCTCGGCCTGGTGATCAACGCCCTCGGCGCCGTCGCCACCGGTCTCGTCACCATCATCATCGGCATCTTCAAGTTCACCCACGGTGCCTGGGCGATCATCGTCCTCGTTCCGGTCATGGTGACGGTACTCGTGCGCCTCAACCACAAGTACGAGAGCGAGAAGCACGAGTTGAGCGACGACGTCGTCGAGGCACTTGCGGCTCCGGCCGCCTCGACCACCGTGACAATCGTGCTGCTCGACCACCTCGACAACGCCGCGGCCAGGGCGCTGACCGTCGCCAGGTCACTCCACGGAGACCGCACCGACGCCGTGCACATCGCCATCGACGAAGGCCGAGCACATCTGTTGCAGGAACGTTGGGACGGCGTGCGCCCGAAGCACATCGGCCTGCGCATCATCGATTGCCCTGACCGCAAGCTCGAAAGCCGTGCGCAATCGTACGTCGCCGACCTGATCGGTGATGGC
Organism: Actinomycetes bacterium; assembly: GCA_025356335.1. Classification (GTDB taxonomy): domain Bacteria; phylum Actinomycetota; class Acidimicrobiia; order Acidimicrobiales; family Ilumatobacteraceae; genus JANXUF01. The sequence goes on along the minus strand of JANXUF010000133.1, from coordinate 10,041 downwards.
CGCACCCAGGTCAATGTGCTGATTCCGCAGCTGACGCACAAACGCCGCTGGCATACCCTGCTGCACGATGCGACGTCGCAGTCGCTCGCTGACGCGCTGCAGAAACTGCCGAACGTCAACGTCACCTTCGTGCCGTTCCACTTGGGCGGCGAGAACGAACTGATCGATGCCGCACCGCAGGTCGAGCCGAAGGTCCCCGTTTCCAAGAAGGCCGCCGCCGCTGCGCTGAGGGCACCCGTCCCGGTCTCGACAACCTCGCCGATCGGAGATCTCGTCTGGCGTCAGCCTGGCGCCATCGCCGGCAGGGTCGACGAGATCGCCATCGAGACGTCGGCGCACACCTCGAGTCTCGTCGTCACCATCGTCGACGGTTCCGGGTCGATCGATCTGCAATTCCTCGGCCGCACGAAGATCGCCGGGCTGCAACTCGGATCGAAAGTCAAGGCCTCCGGCACCGCCGTCGGGCATCGGGGCCGGATGACGATGGTCAACCCGGTCTGGGAGCTGACAGCACCGAACCCGATCCACCACGTCGTCGAACACCACTGACCCGGCGCCACCGATCGAGACCCGCTGATCGAGACGCGCTGATCGAGACGCGCTGATCGAGACCCGCTGATCGAGACCCGCTGATCGAGATCCACCCGCAGAGATCGCCCGCCCCGAGCGTTTGTACACAACAGCTACGTTGTGCACAACAGCGACGCAGGCTGGCTCAACTGCACAGACGTCGGGTGGACGTCGGTCGGAGGGGACCGATCAGTGGGTGTGGTGGAAATCCTCGGCGACTGCTGCGGCGAGCGGACGCTCGTAGGCGAGGGCGTTCGGGCCTTCGTGCGCAAGGACGAACTTCGTCTGCTCGCGGATTGCCGGACCGACGAGGGTCAGGCCGGACAACCCCGGCAGCGCTTTGACACGCTCGTCGACGCGGTTGATCAATTCGATCCCTTCGCCCTCACCGAACAGGAAGGCGCAGGCGAAGGCGGTTTCGATCTCCGGGACATCGTCGCTGCCGACGGGGGCCCACTGATGGCGGAGGAACCATGAGGTCACCTTCTGCGCACGTGTGCTGTCCGCTAGCAGGTCCCTGGCCCAGTTGCCGTAGAACGCCGCATGGCGGCCCTCCTGGCGCATGATCCGCCCGAGCAACTCGGTCAGGACCGGATGGTCTGCGATCTGCGCGAGGCGGTTGTAGGCGGCGTTGGCCGTCCACTCGTTGATCGCCCCCCAGGTCATGTGCACCGCCGGGAACTGCCGCACGCCGTGGCCGATCGCCCAGAAGATGACGGGGCTGACGGTGAGCATGCGCTTCTTGTAGACGCGCATCGCCTTCAGCCGCTCGTCGTGAGCCGGCATGTCGTGCATCGCCAGAATGCGTCCCAGTGCCTGGCCGTGCCAGTACTCCTCGTAGTTCCACAGCGTGAGGAACGACGTGAACTGCGGGTCCTTCCACGCAGGCGTCAGCAACAGCTCGCGGGTGTACATGACGGTGTGGTACTCGATGTCGTGCATGTAGGCGATACAGCGCAGCACCTTCGGATCGAGCGGCTCCGTGCGGAAGCGCTCGAAATCGATGTCGTCCGTCTTCAGCCGGCCGCCCTGTTCCTGAAACTTTTCGATCGTGGTAGCCATCACTAGTCCTTCGGTAGCGAGTCTAACTTTGGATCACACGCGAGTTCACGGCTCCTGGAGCGCTGCTTCGATGGCCGCAAGCATCGCCGATCCGTAGTTGTCGATCTTCGCCGGGCCGATTCCATGGATCGCTGCCAGCTCAGCGGCGTTTCGCGGAAGCGCCCTGGCGACGAGATCGGTCGTCGCGTCGTCGAGCACGACGTATGCCGGACGTCCTGCCGCGAGTGTCTTGCGCACCTTGCGCAACAGATCGTCGGCTCTGACCTGCGCCGCGGTGAGCTCACCTGGCGGCGTCAACGCACCTTTGCGCGCGCCGGCAGTTGTCACGGACGTGCCGAAGGCGAACTGTCGGGTCGCTTCACCCTGGCTGGCAACGACGCCGTCGTCTCTTACCGCCTCGATATGCCATTCCTTGCCCTGATCGATGAGCACGAGGCCGACGCCTGCGAAGACCAGCCCCCTACCGGGACGGTCCGGCTTCGACGACGACCCGCCGGAGGTCGATGCGGACGGGCGCGACGGGTACGACGATGTGGTGCTGCCCGACGCGCTGTGCGCGCTTCGTCGGTCCGATGCGCCGCTTCCCGCATGCTGACGGTTCGGAGCGCCTCCCGGGCGCGTCGGCGGGGCCGTGTCGAGGGGCGGTTCTTCGACGAGTTCGGCGAGGAACGGCGTGCACTCGGGTGGCGAGACGATGGTCGCCCACTTCGATGCCCGGGTCAGCGCGACATGGAAGAGCCTGCGTTCTTCCTCGTGGTCCTCGGCGAGCCGGTGGGGGAATTGATCGGCCGCCGCGTGGTGGATCACGACGTGCGGCCACTCCTGACCCTTGACGCGGTGAACCGTCGACAGCGTGACTCCCGTGCCTGATCTGGCAGTGCGTCGGTCGAGTTGTTCAGCGAGCCATCCGGGGAACGTCGCCGGATCCGGGTGCAACGACGCAAGCTGGATCAACGCTGTCAGGTCGTCGTTCTGCGACGCTCGGTTCATGCCCGTACGGTGCGTGTCGAGGGTGGCGACAGCTCCGCCGAGACCGACCTGGTCGCGCAATTCGACGAGCAGTTCCGCTGTCGTCGCACCGCTGGCGGCCGACGACCGCAGTCGTTCGAGGTCGCCGACGAACTCGCGTACACGTTGTGCATCGCGTTCGGTCTGTAGACGGTCGGCGAGACGCAGGAGTTCTGCGGCTGACTGCTGTTCGGCAACCCATTCGGCGATGCGCGGGTGCAACGGCCTCGATGGACGTCGGAGTGCCTCGGCAACATCGTCGCGGTTCATGCCCCCCCGACCGGCGGCAATGCGCAGCCATGACAGTGCAGATGAAATCGACGTGCGGTTGAGGAACTCCCTGCCGACCCCACCGGCCACCGCCACGCCGGCGTCGAGCAACCCGACCTGGACCGGCGCAAGGAGCGAGTTGACGCGCGTCAGCACGGCGATTTCTTGCGGATCGGCACCGCCGGAGATCGCCTGCAGCACTGCGTCGAGGGTCGCCGTCAGGGTGTCGTCGCCGACGATGGCCGACCATCCGTCGAGCGACGAGGAGGCACTGCGGATCGTCTTGGCGATACGGCGGCGGTTGTGACGGAGTAGGCGGTCCGCAGCCGACACGATGCCGCCCGGGCAGCGGTAGTTGACCTCGAGTGGATGATCCCCTGCGCCTGGGAAGAGGTCAGCGAAGTCGATCAGCCAGCCAGGATCAGCGCCGTTGTAGCCGTAGATCGTCTGGTCGTCGTCGCCGACAGCGAACACAGACCCCTGCGGACCGGCGAGCAGGCGCACCAGCAGCACATGCGCAGGCGTCAGGTCCTGGAACTCGTCGACGAGCAGCATCCGCGACGCCATCTGCGCCGTTGCCCTGGCGGCCGGATCGGCGAGCAGCACCTCGATCGCACGGTAGATCTGGTCGTCGAAGTCGAGCACTCCGCGCTCGTAGCACCGCTGCCGGTACAACGGGAACATCGCCGCGAATCCGTCGATGTCGCCGCCGTATCGGCGTTCGACAGAAATCGGCGAGACGAGCCCCAAGCGGCACAGCGTCAACGCTTCGATCCACGGGGCGACGGGGTCGGTATTGCGTCGCTTGGGAAACTGCACGAGTTCGCCGATGAGCTTGCGGACCTCCGGCTCGTCGATCGTCGTGAAGCGCTTCGGCTGCGCAGCGAACGGTCGGGAACCGTTGACGATGGCCAGGGCGATGGCGTTGAGCGTGCGGACCTGCAACCCGACGAGGTCGCCGGTCCGCTCGCTCATTTCCTGCTGTGCACGCTTGTTGAATGCCACCAGGCTCACCGCTCCCGGCGGAAGTTGCCAGACGCCGAGCAGGTGGCGGGCGCGCTCGGTCAACACCCTCGTCTTGCCGGACCCTGCCGGCGCGATGATGCGCGCCGAACCACTCGGGTGGGTCACCGCAGCGCGCTGATCGGGTGCCAATTCACCCGCAGAATCGCCGTCGCCGAACGCTCGCGGACTGCCGTGTTCGAGAGCAATGCGATGAACGACGGCGACATCGTCGTCGAGCCTCCATGATGTGATCGCACCACCATCGAGCCACAGCGGCGCACCGCTGCGATCGATGACATCGCCCCTCACAGCGGGCCCGGCGGCAGTGCAGCCGGCAGCCGCCGCCAACCCGATCAACGACCACGTCGCCCGATCCGGCACCCTCGCATCGACGCTGTTCGACCAGATCAGCGCCGACAACTCGTCAACGTCGAACGAGAACATCGGCCCCAGCAGGTACGGCTCGCGCCGCTCCGAAACAGCGGGTAGCTCGAACTGCTCATCGAGTTCGAACACCAACCGCTCGCGGCTGATCGCCGCCTGACGAAGGGTGGCCAGCAGTTCGGCGAAGGCGGATGAATCAGTCAGTATCTGCGAGGCGATCCGATATCGCCTGGCATCAGTCCAGGCCGTTGCGACGACCGCATTCGCAGCGTCGACGACGAGGTTCCGCCCGAGCTCATCTGGCCCGGCGATCGCGTCGGCCGACGCGTACGTCCGGAGGTTGTCAACCGGTGACGGACGGTTTCGTGGCGACGAAGAACGCTGGGAGGGCATCGACGGCGCACGTTCGATCTCTTCGAAGTCGAACGGATGCTCAGACTGTGGCTCGAAGTCATCCGTGCGGTCCTCGACTGCCTGACCATGGGCAGTGTGCCGCTGCCAGCACTCACGCACCTGCGCGGCGGTGTCGTGGTGCTCTCCGCAGTACCTGCAACGCATCGCCATCTTCGACAACCGGTCTCTCGAATATCATCAGGTGACTTGAGCCAACGAGTGTAGGAACGGTCGAGCGTCGGTGCACCCTGTAACGGTGATCAGCCGCCAGGGCTACGTCTTGGTGTCCGTTGGCCCGAATGGCCGCAGGTGAGCCTGCTCACCGTGGCGGTCGAAGATCGTCAACACCTCGACCGGGCCGCCGAAGCCGGCGATCCAATGCGGTGTCATCGTGTTGAACTCTGCGGCCTGGCCGGCTTCGACGAGATACTCGCGCTCACCGAGCACCAACCGGGCGGTGCCCTGCAGCACATAGAACCAATCTCGGCCAGGGTGTACCTGCGGGTCGGAGCGCTTCTTCGATGCCGGGATGCGCATCTTGGCGACGGTCCGCCCCGACGGATCGTGCAGCCTGGTGAGCGGCCATTGCACCGCCCCGTTCCAACCGCTGCGGCGCGTCGGACGGATGACGACGTCTTCTTCGTTGTCGTCACCGAGGATGTCGTCGACGGTGGTCTCGAGTGCCTTCGCCAACTCCGCGAGGTTGTCGATCGCCAGCCTGCGGTGACCCGTTTCGATGCGGCTGATCGTCGATGCCCCGATGTGCGACCGCCGGGCGAGATCGTCCAGCGTCCAGCCTCTCGCCAGGCGCAGGCTGCGCAACCGACGCCGCGCAACGTCCTCGATACGAGTCTCACTCACGACCGTCTCTTGCTTCATTGGCAAGAGCCTATGCTGAATCGAGAACCGTTCCTAGCCTGGCTGGCATGACCACACACGAAACCGGCGGACATGAACGTCACGGACACGGGCACTTCCATCTCGACGAAACGGCCTGGAAGGCGATGGCGCTGCAGACCGAACTCCAAGGGGAACTGACGCTCGGCTACGTGACCGATACGGCGGCATGGATCGCCGAGTTGCGTGGGCCCGATGCATCAGCGGTGAAGCGGGTCTTCGACATCGGCAGCGGTCCCGGCGTCGGTTCCTGCGAGCTGGCGCGGGTGTTCCCGGACGCGCACGTGGTCGCAGTCGACAGCTCACCTGCAATGCTCGAGCGGGCGGCACATCGCGTCGACGAGCACGGCCTGTCCGGACGGGTCAGTACCCGTCTCGCCGAGTTGCCCGGTGGTTTCGACGGCTTCGGTTGCGCCGACGTGATCTGGGCCTCGATGTCCTTACACCACATCGGCGACGAGGTCGGAGCGTTGCGGGTCCTCGGCGCCGTGCTCGCCTCGGATGGCCTGATCGCCATTGCCGAGATCGCCGAGCCGATGCGCGTACTGCCGGACGATCTCGGCGATCCCGACCTCGGACGGCCCGGGCTCGCCGACCGGCTCGACCGTGCAGGTGCGGAATGGTTCGCCGGGATGCGCAACGGGTTGGCGGACTCCGTGTCGTCGACCGACCTGCTGGCGATGCTGGCGTCGGCCGGATTCGAAGTGGTCGGATCGCGACTTGCCCGTGAACGAGTCGAAGCCCCGCTCCCGGAATCCGCCCGCCGCTTCGTGCTCGGTCATCTCCACAGGGTGCGCGAGCAGTTCGGCGAACTACTCGACCTCGACGATCTCGAAACGCTCGCCGTGCTGAGCGACCCGGACGATCCGCGCAGCGTGCTGCATCGCTCCGACGTGTTCATCGCTTCGTCCTGTCAGATCGTCATCGCCAGATCGATCGGCGGGACGTGATGTCCGTCGACTGGGACGTGTTGATCATCGGCCGCAGCTACTCCGGGCTCGGCGCCGGCCTCAACCTCGGCAGAGCGCGCCGGTCGGTGCTCGTCGTCGGCAGCGGCGGCCCGCGGAACGACTCGGTTTCCCACGTACACAGGCTGATCACCCGGTACGGCATCCCCCGCCGAGATCATCGCGACGGCGGAACGCGAGTTGGAGAGGTACCCGACGATCGAACTCGCCGATGATCGCGTGACATCGCTGGCGAACGTTGACGGCGGCTTCCGTGCGAGCATCGGCAAACGTAGCTCGACAGCTGGCATGGTCATCCTCGCAACCGGGGTGAACGACACTCCGTCGCCGATTCCAGGCCTCGGCGACCACTGGGGACGGGGTGTGTTCACATGTCCGTATTGCGATGGGTTCGAGCACAGCGACATGCATCTTGCGCTCACCGGCGCGCCGATGTTCCTGCCGCATATGGCACGCGTGTCGAAAGGCTGGAGCAGTCGGGTCACGGCATTCGTCAGCGGCCTCGACGAGGCCGTCCGTCCTGACCTCGAAGCCCACGGCGTATGGGTCGAGGAGCGGCCGATTGCCAGGGTCACGGGGATGGCGAGGCCGCTTCATCGATCGAGTTGACCGATGGAACGGATGTCACCATCGGGGCGTTGTTCTTCCGGCGAGCTGCCGATTCCGAACAACGCGCTCGCCGTCGACCTCGGATGCACCACTGACGAAAACGGTTACGTCGTCGTCGACTCGATGAAACGAACGACCGTGAGCGGGGTGTGGGCGATCGGCAATGTCACCAGCATGCGTTCGAACATGTCGATGGCGATCACCGATGGCGTCGTCGTCGCCGTCGACTGCACTACCGTTCTGCTCGATCGAGATTGGAACGCGACGAACTGACGGTCCTCGGTCACAGAGTGTTCGTCCGCATTCGACCAACGCCGATCGGCGTTGATGCGTGCTCGGTGCCGCCGAAGACCTGGCCGATCGTGATCGACTGGCCTGGTGCGAGAACGGGAGTGCCAACGGCGGAGCCACACTGACGAGGTTGACGAGGTTGACAGCGTTGTCGGCGTCCGGTGCCAGCACGGCGCTCCCCTACACCGTCGGCGAGCTGATTCCCCCACACCGCCACGGGCACGCCATCGCTGCCGATGAGGCCGACGACTCAGCGTTTCGGTAGTTGCTGGAGTGACCACTTGTTGCCATCCGGGTCGGCGAAATAGACGAATCGTCCCCACGGTTGATCATCGACGGCGCTGACTTCGACGCCGCGCCCCGACAGCTCGTGGTGGGCAGCATCGGCATCATCGATGACGATCTGCATCCCACGAACCGAGCCGGGAATGGCATCGGTGAGACCCTTGCCGAAGGCGATCGAGCAGGCGGACCCCTGCGGAGTGAGTTGCACGAAGCGGATCTCCTCGCTGACCGTCTGGTCGAAATCAGCATTGAAGCCGACCTGATCGACATAGAAGGCTTTGGCGCGATCGATATCGGTAACCGGGATGATGATCAATTCGAGCTTCCAATTCATGGCAACCTCCGTGGCGCTTGGCGGCGCTGGTGCCGCTCTGTCCTACATCATCGACCCGTGAACCGGTCGAGGTATGACCGGTTATTCAGACGATTCCGAAATCTTCAACTTCATCCTCGGCGCAGGGGCACAGTCGTCTACATCACGCAGCGCTTTTGGCCCGTGTGCACTCGTAGGAGAACCCGGGCCGGATCGCAAGCAGCTCGCGCTGACGACGACCGACGCTCGTCTCGCTCACCATGGAGCCCAGAGTGGGAATCGAACCCACGACCTGCTCATTACGAGTGAGCGTTCGCCCATGTCGTCTGATGTCGCCCAATGTCAGTTCGTGCTGCTCAGTGCATCTTTTCAGGTCTCGCCCGTGACGCCCCGTGTCGCCCAATATCGCCCTGTGGTGCCTATTCCGTGATCACGCTGTGATCACGGGTCTGCTCGGGTCCGAGGCGGAACGGACAGCGATGATCAGGCAGTTCCGAGATGCCTCGCCTGGTGTCGTGTTTGCGGTGGTCGGGGTCATTGCCTTCGCATCCAGACTCACTCACGCGCCGGAGCCGGTTGCGCTTCCAACTCACTGTTCGTCGGATTGATCGCGGTCGTGGTTGTGAGATTTGTGCTCGGCGCGCTTGTGTCTGGGAACCTGCCCCTGACGATGGCGGGGATCGGCGTCGGCGTGTTTGAGATGGTGTTCCTGTTTCGATTCCATGTGAGCGGCTCGCAGAGCCAGGTCAATTTCAACTTGTGCGGCCTGTTGGACATCTTCATGACGACGAGCGCATGGCTCGCGGTCCGCACTCTGAGATGGGCGTGAACGAGTCGGCGTGGTGTTCGGCCTCGCTCGAACATCCGGTGACGTTGCTCGCTGCGGGTCGCACCGACCAGATCTAAATGGTTGTCACCCGTTGAAGGCAACGTTGAAGCGCTTGCCAGTCCTGGCATCGATGACCACCCGGTCGCCGATGGGCTTCGCCAGCGTGACGGTCTCAAAACTCAAACACGCCAGTGAGACGCCGCGCGAGGCTGGGGAGGACCGAGGTGATACGGACATCGGCGTCAGACTCGACGATTTTCGCCTTTGGCATCGGGTCGTTCCTCCCCCAACAGATCCCGTAGTCCACGGCGATGATGATGTCGGAGCGATCGTGTGCATGGACGCCCTGTACCCGCGCCCAATAGGCCTGTACCTGCGCCCAATCGGAGCCGCACGATGCGAGCACGAACGCCGCGGCGACAGCGAATACGCACCACGCTCTTGGTCGCCTCGATCGAGTCTGATTGGCCGTATCGACTGCTGCGCTGCGCCCGCTTCGACGGTCTGGCTGGTACCAGTCGAACATGGCCATGCAACGAACTTTGCCCGGTATTCGCTTCGAGCGCAAGAGCGACGGTCGGCAAAGAACAATCAACACCGAGCGGCAGATCGGGGCGGCTCGGCGTGCGCCGCTCGGCGACGCGGCTGCGGGGAAGCAACTCGGTGCACGGTGCGCCAGGCGACGCCATCCTGTTCGATCAGTCGACGACTTCGATCTGAACATTCTCGTTGAGATTCCAACCGCTGAGCTCAGCCCACGCGGCGTTAGCAACTTCGGACGACGCCGTTCGAGGGTGCGTGAGCGTTACGTAAGGCTCGTACACGCCGTCGGGCAAATCGACGACCGAGAGCAACCCGCGCAATCTGCTGACTGCCGAAGTCAAGTCCGTCACCTCGAGATAGATGCCAGCTCATGTTCGTTCTCTCCGACGCCAGCGAGATGGCCTATGCCGACCTTCCAGATACGAACCGTTGTATACCGCCCGTATATCCGGTGTTCTCGGACGTCGGCGGTCGTCGTGACGAGTATTGCACTTGCGTAAAACCGCCACATCGTGCAATCTGCGCTCGTGATGTCCCACCTCGGTGACCTACGCGTCGTAATCGACGTCTCTCCCGCCGAGTGGGTGTTGAGGCGTCTGGCACCATGGGACCTC
>JANXUF010000028.1 GCA_025356335.1 Actinomycetes bacterium | reverse complement strand
CCTCCGACTTCGATGGACTCATCAGACAAGTTCGCAAGCTCGCGACTTATCGAAACCAAACAGACGAAGAGGTGGTTGATGCGTTCGCCACCGCCTGGGCGTTGCAACGGAATCCAGATACGCAGCAGCCCGGCCGCTGCGATCAATGCGTCTTGCGTTCTTGCAAAGTCGGGCCATGGCCCCGGCATTCCCGGTTTCCAATGTGGATCGGCGAGTACGTCGCCCTCGATGAAGGTGAGCACTTCATGATCGTCCTCGTCGGTTCCGACGACACGAGGGGCTCCGTCAAACCCTGTCTCCTGAAGATGATTCAACAGCGCGTGAACGGTGGGAGTCCAAGGGCCTTTCGGTCGATGCACACCCTGGGCCGAACGCAACACCTGCGTTCCAGTTGGACGACTGGGCAAACGCACACGACGATCCATCAACGCCATTCTCGCGTGACGGCGACCAGTGGCACGTCGTCGTTTGACACGCCGGACAGACGGAGTCAGGCTGGCGCGATGGAGCAACTGCAGGCCGCGTTGGACCGTTCCCTGGCTCAGGCGAGCGAGTTCACTCGATCGTTGTTCGGCGAAGACCATTGGGATGCGAGGCAGGTCTCGGAATTCATCAACTCGGTTCGGAACATGACCGCTGCGACCGTTTCAGCAAAAGGGGTTCCACACGCGGCGGTGGTGATCGCCGTGTGTCTCGACGGTGACCTTCACTTTACGGCCGCTCCGAAGTCGGCGCTCAGCTGCAACCTTCGCAACAGCGACCAGATTGCCTTTACTTTCAGCGACGCAGCACACTCCATCATGGGACGCGGCAAGGCGGTCGTTGCTGCAAACGCGCTCGATGACCCCGAGCTCGTTGGCCGACTCGCCGCCCTGACGAAAGGTGGTGTCTTCGTTCCGGAGGGTTGGGACGGGCTGATCTATCGCATCGAGATCGAACGCGTCTTCGCGAACTGACATCGATCGAGGTCACCGTCGTGAAGTCAAGAACTCCTCGACGATGGCCGCAACGATCATGACAGACTGCCCGAATGCCGTCGGGAAGCGTGTGGCGGAGTAGAGACTTCGAGCTCGTCTTCTGGGGTGGGCTGGTCAACAACACGGGCGACTGGTTGTTCGCTACTGCGCTACCGGCGTTCATCTACACCGAGACAGGCTCGGGGCGATCGACGGCTGTGATCATCGTGATCCAGATGATCGCTGGTGTCGGCTTCGGGCCGTATGGCGGGAGTCTCGCCGATCGATGGGATCTGCGGCGCACTGTCTCTGCAACCAGCCTCCTCCAAGCGCTGGCGCTTATCCCGCTCCTCGCCGTCGATCGCCACCGGATATGGCCAGCGTTCATCGCCGCTGGTTTACAAGGACTACTGACACAAGTGAACGATCCGGCCTCGTTCGCACTTTTGCCACGGCTCGTGACGGGCGAACAATTGGGTGAGGCCAACGCAGCGAACGCCGCCGGGTCTTCCATCGCCCGTCTCGTCGGTGCACCACTGGGCGGCATCCTCGTAGTGCTCGGTGGTCTCTCAGCGGTAGTGATCGCCGACGGCCTGACATTCCTCAGCGCAGCGGTCGCCACATTCCTCGTCCGAGCACCGACGGGCAGCCTCCTTGTCAAGACTGATGATGCTGCGTCCGGCGGCGGTGTGATGCAGGGATGGAGGGAGATCCGCGGACAACGGACGCTGCTTGGCTACGTCGGTGTTCAGACGCTCGCCAGTGTGGCGTTTGCAATGTTCCCGGTGATCTTCGTCGCGTTCGTGATCGGCGTCTTGAAAGGGAACGCAGCGACGGTCGGACTCATCCGCGGCGTCGCCGCGCTCGGCGGGTTACTTGCAGCCTTCGTCGTCGGGCGAGTTGCCCGCAACACAAGGCCGACCACGCTGATGGTCTGGGGATACGTCGGGCTCGGCGCAGTGGTGTTCCTGTTTGTCAACGCGAGCAACATCTCGATCGCGCTATGGATCTTCTACGTGCTGTTTGCGCTGAGCGGACTGCCGAATACGACCTCGCAAGTCGGCGCAACCGGCGCAGCCCAGCGCCTCTGCCCGCCAGTGCTCCTCGGTCGCCTGCAAGGCGTTCTCGCTGCGACCACCGCAGTTGGCGCGATCATCGGTTCGGTAGTCGCCGGCCTACTCATCGACACCGTCGGCGCCAAGGCGCTATTCAACGTGCAGGCGGCGCTGTACACCGTCAGCGGAATCGCGGCCCACCTATTGATCGCCCGCCACTTACAACCCGCAGGCGAGGCCTTCACCGGAGCGACAGCGGATGCGGCGGACGTTGGTTAGAAATAGGCTCTATATGACGGTGTCCCAAGAATGAGCACAGCCGCAACGTATGTGACTTTCGTCATGGTCGATTGTCCGTTGTGAACCACGATGAACCGTGGTGTACCGCCACGTATCATCCGGTCCGCCCAAGTCGGAAACCCTTGAATTTCAAGGGTTGAAGCCGGAACGACAGAGGTGTAATTAGTACAGGGTGATGCACCCGCTGTCGTTCGAAGAGGCAGAGGATGGCTGTCTGCTGCTGACGATCGAGCAGGCGGCACGCATTTTGCAGATCGGTCGCTCGCGTGCGTATGCGATGGCTCACGAGTATCTGGAGTCCGGCGGGACGGCAGGAATGCCCGTCATTCGCTTCGGGCCGGGATGCCTCCGTGTTCCGAGATGGGCGTTGATGGTGCTGGCGACGACGGGCCGGGTTGTGAGGCTCTGCGATTCGGAGGTCCAGACGTCTGGGGCTCCTCGTGTTCGTTAGCCCGGCTCGTCGTTCGATCGTCATCGAGCCCGCGGTGAGCGGTCTCAGGCGTGAGCTGGGTCCGACCGCGTGGGTTGTGCTCGAAGAGATGCTGCTGTGCTCGACCGGCGATGCAGCTTGCTGCACGACGGAGGTCTCGATCCGCAACCTCGGAGCGTCGTTGGGTTTGGCGAAGGACACTGTCGCTCGGGCGATCCGCCGACTACAGGCCGCCGGGATCGTCACGGCTGTGCCATCGAGGACGCCAGCGGGAACGTTCGCTGCAGGCGCCTACCGCATCACGATTCCGCACGGCATCGCCTTTGAGCTGACGCACACCTCCGAGCCAGCCGACGTCGCGACGCACACCTCCGTCACGCACACCTCCGTTGCACCGCCTCGCGGTCGAGTCGTACGACTCGATCCGGCGCAGCTCTCGCTCGCGGCCTGGGACTGAGGACCACCCACCATGAGCGTTCGAATGATCTACCCCTTGAATGACAGACAGGTGCCCGTTTCCAGCTGTGTGTGGTCATGATCCGGGTGACGACGCTCTACGCCGGGTCCGCCGGGGCAACCGCGGCGTATTACACGAAGTACCTGACCCAAGCCGATGGTGAGGAACCGGGTGTGTGGCTCGGAGGTCAGGCGGAGAGATTCCGGATCGCCGGCACGGTGGTGTCGACAGAGGCGTTGGAGTTGTTGCTGTCCGGCCGTGACCCAACATCGGGGACAACACTCGGGCTCCCGTTGAAGGACCGCACCCTCGCCAACGGGAAAG
>JANXUF010000021.1 GCA_025356335.1 Actinomycetes bacterium | reverse complement strand
GGCGGTGCGGTTGCCGGCATGCCGGAAACCGCACGGGATCATCACTACCGAATTACTTAGACGGCAACCTTGGTTGCGTCGATCGAGTTACCGAGAACGCCGTCGTTCTTGGCGATCCACTTACCACCGCTGTACTGGTGGATGCCCATATCCGGGGCGCACGCCGACTTGAAGATCGGCAGGCCGACGATCGTCAGCTTGCCACAGTCGAGCGGTCCTGCCTGGATCATCATCGGTCCCTTGAACCCACGGATCTGTGCATTGACGCTGGCGTAGTCGAGCTTGTCAGGGCCGACGGCGTTGAAGAACTTCGTGGCCGTCAAGATGTTGGCGAACGACGGCCCGGCAAAGCCGGTGTACTCCAATGTCGTGGCACCCGGGGCGGGCTTGCCGTACTGCTTGACCTTCGTGACGTATGTCAGCATGCCGCTGTCGTAGTCGGGGGTGAAGTAGCTGTAGCCGTAGTCACCGAAATACCAACCATCCGGCACGTCGCCTGTGTCGCCATTGGCTTTGATGTGATCTGTCATCGGCGTGCCGAAGCACAGGCCGGTGGCGACGACTGTGGTCTTGAGGTTCAGCGCCTTGATGGCATCGTCGAGGTTGATGCACTGCTGAATCGTGTTCAGCGAAACGATCACATCTGCCTTGTCGACACCGGCTGCGGTGAGCGCCGTCTGTACGTCGGACTCGGCGGCGGAGTCACCGACGAAGGCTTCGGTGACATTGATGCCGGCCTTCTTCATCACTGGCTCGAACAATGCTTGGGCGGCGGTCTTGCTGCCGGCATTGTCCTGGCCCATGATGACGACGTTCTTCGGCACACTCGGCAGGCCGGTGAGGAGGAACTGCGCCATCCCTGGGATCACGGCCGGGGAACCGGCGGTGAAGGTCTGCCCAGCGGTCGTGGTGAAGTCGTCTGTCGTCAGACCGTTACCGATGATGACCGGCTTCTTCCCGTCGAGGACCTTGTAGAGCTCGGCGTTGCCGGCGAGCATCGTGCCCGTCACGACGAGCGTGATGCTGGCGTCGTTGGCGAACTGCGCGCCGCACTTCGAGCCCGAGCTGGCGTCGGTGACGCTACATGCGACTATTTCGAGCGGACGGCCGGCTGCACCACCGAGTTCGGCATTGACGTAGGCGACGGCGGCGTTCACACCGATCGTGTTCTCGGGGAAGAACGACTCGTCATTGGCGTAGCCGATCTTGATCGGACTGCCGGCAGCGGCGCCGGCCTTACCACCGGTGTACTTCAGCGCCCATGCGTTCACGTCCTGGGCTGCCGCCGTCGTCGCAGTGGTCGCTGCCGTTGTCGTCGCCGTGGTGGCCGGCGTCGTGGCACCGGTCGTTGTTGCGGTGGCGGTCGTTGCTGTCGTGCCGGCTGTCGTCGGAGCCGTGGTGGCACCGGCCGCAGCGGTCGTGGCAGCTGCGGAAGCTGTCGTCGCCGTGGCTGCGGGCGTGATTGCGGTCGTCGCCGTCTTGGTGTCACTTTCGGAGCAAGCTGCGAGCAACAAGCCCACCGCCGCAAAACCGGCGGCAAGGCGTACATGTCTCATTTTCAAGGAAATCCCCCTGTTCATCGTCAAGTCCGACGCCCAATTCGGCCGGACCTCACCTCTCTACTGTGTGTGACCAACGTAACGCGTCTTCAGCCGCTGCGCGCCGATCAAAGTTGATGCGCCGTCAAATTTTGTCGGAATACACACCGGCATCGATCGGCTTCACGACGCAAGTCGGCGGGGCGCGAGTCCTGAGCTGCACTTCGACTCTAGAATGGATGGTGTGTCAGCACGGTTCAACTTCAGCTCGTCCGGCTGGCGGAATCCATCCAACCCGTGGTTCCGCATCGGGGAGTTCGAGGTCACGACGACGGTGCTGGTCACCGGCATCGGCGTGCTGTCGATGTTCATCTGGGCGCTGAACCCGAACTTCTTCAACCCGTTCTATTTCCTCACCAATGACATCGGGACCATCGGATCGGTCCGCAGCGGGCAGATCTGGCGGTTGGCAACCTGGCCGCTCGTCAACGAGCCGAGTATCTGGGCCGTCATCACGCTGGCGATCTTCTGGTATTTCGGACGCGACGTCGAGGCGATGTTCGGGCGCAACCGATTCCTCGGGTTTCTCGCAGCGATCACGATCATCCCTGCGGCGATCGTCTTCATCATCACCCTGATCCCCGGCGTCGACGCCTTCCACACCGCCAGCACCGGTATGCGCCTCATCGAGATGGGCGTCTTCGCGGTCTTCGTCGCCGAGCATCTGACGGCACGATTCTTCTTCGGAATCCGGGCGTGGGTGCTCGGGCTGGTGTTCCTCGGGCTCGACATCCTGCAGTTCATCGGCATCCGTGACTGGGGCAGTCTGCTCCACGAACTGCTGATCGTCTCACTGTCACTCGTACTCGTTCGTTCGTTCGGGTTTGCCGATGACCTCCGCTGGGTGCCACGGCTGGCGCTACCCGGTTCCGGTCGCAAGCCGTCGACCAGGCCAATGCGGCCGAGCGTCGCCAAGCGCCCCGGCGTTGCCAGGGGTGTCAAAGGACCAAAGGGGCCCAAACGCAGGGGAGGCCGTCAAGCCGCTGTCGTCGCCGGGCCGTGGGCGGGGACGCCGATGACAGCGGGCGTCGACCACCAGCTGCTCGACCGGCTCCTCGACAAGGTTGCCTCGGGGGGTATCGATTCACTGTCGGGACCGGAGCGCAAGCAACTCGACGAGCTCTCCAGGCGGATCCGCGAAGAACGCTGAGCTCAGCTGAGTTGATCAGCTGAGTTGATCAGCTGCCGGAATCGGTCAGCCCTGCATGCCAGCGTTCGTGTGCTGAGTGGACCTTGGTCCAGAGAGCGTCGAGCACCTCGGTTGCCACGTCTGTGAGCGGAAGGTCGAACTGCTCAGCGAGCGTGTCGAACCACTCGCCCCGAGTCTCCAACGTTCGGTCGACCGTCGCCGGCCGGCCGACGCGGCTGAGCACCTGACCGCGCAGGATGTCGACGCCGGTCTCGTCACGTCGTTGCACGGTGACCGTCTTGACGAATCCGGACTCCGGCGAGGTCGACAGCTGCAGGTGCGAGGCGCCGAACGCTTCCATCGTCGTCGGCGTCTCGCTGAAGACCATCCCCGTGAACGAGCCGAGCGGGTCGTGCAGGAAGTGCCAGCCGTCGTCGGGGCCGTCCGACGGAACAAGCCGGAACGTGAGTGGGCCCTGCGCAAACGGGCCGGAGACGAGCGGCACCGGCTCGTACAAGGCATCGCCGAGGCCGGCATCGACGTACCAGATGCCGCCAGGGTTGCTCTCCGTCGCCAGGCCGTGGACGAGCAGGACCAGGTGGTTGACCATCGCCTCCGGCACAGGACCCTCTGGGCCGTGGACGACGCCGCCATGGAGCGTCACGTCATAGCCCAGAGCTTCGAGCAGCGCGCTGAGCCCTCCGTTCAACGTGAAGCAGTATCCGCCGCGCTGCAGCCTGGCGACGCGGCGCATCGAGTTCGCCCTGTCGATCCCGCACGGCTCGTTCATGTGGATCCACGTCGTCTCGTACGGCACACGTTCGACCTGAGCGCGGTGGATGCGCATCAACGCCGCAACAGACGGCTGCTCCCACTCGAGACCGAGCCGGGCGAGATAGGCCTGCACGTCGCCGTCAGCAGTCATCGTGCCGTTCTCGCGGATGTCATCGAAGGCGTCGCATGGGTTGCTCAGCTGCGGCAAGTGTCCGGTGGCGGCGTTCCGGCAAGGCGATCGGCGATCCACGCCAGCATGTCCGGCACACCTGACACCATCACCGTGGTGTGGGTCAGGCCGGGATACACCTTGTAGTCGACGACGTCGCCGATGGAGCAGGCGGCTTTGGTATAGATGTCGTTGAGCGCCTGCGGAACGGTCGTGTCCTGATCTCCCTGGGCGACGAACAGCGGTGCCGCAGACGGCTGCTGGCCGGCGTCGTTTTTCGTGAGTACCGCGTTCCATGCAGGGACGTCCATCGGATTGGTTTTCTCCGGCGCCTTGGCGAGGCCCCCGAACGCCGAGAAGTACTCGCCGAGACAGCCGGTCTCGAGTAGCGGCAGTTCGGCCATGGCCTCCGGCGTCATCACGTCGGCAAGGTTCAGTTCGCTGTGCGCCGCAGCGAGGCCTACCATCGCCGGAACCCAGAATCCAGCAATCGCCTTCGTTCCGCCCGCCGCCCCGATCGGGCTGATGTGCGCTGCGGGCGCAGCCGCAACAACTCCGAGCACGTCGAGACGTGGCGCGTAGGCCTTGGCGATCTCGCCAGCCCAGACGACTGCCTGGCCACCCTGCGAATGACCCCAGGCGACGACCCGGTTGGACGAACCGGACAGCTGTTGGGCGGCTTTGGCAGCATCGAGCACGGCACGGCCTTCGCTCTGACCGTCGAGATACGGATGAGGTCCTGGCGTGCCGAGGCCCTGATAGTCGGTGGCGACGACCACGTACCCGGCGCTGACGAGTTGAGCGACGGCCGGGATGAACGATGCGTTGCCGGACTTCGAGGGAGCACACGAGTCAGCGCTGCCGGTCGTCCCGTGGGCCCACGAAACGATCGGACGACCGCCAACAGGAGCAGGTCCGTTCGGCACGACCAGGACCGCTGACTCTGCGAGCGGCGTGCCGTCGTCGGCCTGCGAGACGTAGAGAATCTTTGCGACCGAAGCGCCGTCGATGCCGGGAAGCGGCTGCTGCCAGATCGCGGTACCCGGGGTGTTCGATGGAAGCGGTGACGGCGGCACGTAGAACGCGTCGCCAGCGGGACCCGCCTCGACCGTCGTGACGGCGGCGGTCGACGGCGGAACGGTCGGGGCGGCCGTCGTCGAGGCGACCGTCGTCGATGCGACCGATGTCGAGGCGACCGCCGTCGAGGCGGCCGCCGTCGAGGCGACCGATGTCGAGGCGACCGATGTCGAGACGGCCGTCGTGGTTGCGGTCGATGTCGTCGGAGCGGCTGTGGAAGTCGGTGTCGTCGTCTTCGACGAACTCGAACACGCTGCAAGCACGACCATCGGCGCTACCAACCAGTGCATGCGCGAGCGCTTCATCCTGGGTTTCATCCGCACATGTTCGCATACAGTGTCCCACACCGTCATGAACGTGCGGCGGTTTCGGCGACGCCGGCCCGTATTCTGGCAGTCCTCTTGCTCGACGTTGGGATCCGCACATGCACAGCACGCTTTCCGACCTGCTGACGACCAAGGCCGTCCTGCTGGCCGACGGTGCTACCGGCACGAATTTCTTCGCCATGGGTCTGATGGCAGGCGAGCCGCCGGAGTTCTGGAACACCGACAGCCCGCAGAAGGTCGTCAGCCTGCACCAGCAGTTCGTCGATGCAGGCGCCGATATCATCCTGACGAACACCTTCGGATGCAACCGCCACCGGCTCAAATTGCACGGTGCGCAGAGCAGGACGTTCGACCTCGCCAAGCAGGCGGCGGTGCTCGCCAGGAGCGTGGCAGACGCGGCGGAGCGTCCCGTCGTCGTCGCCGGTTCCGTCGGGCCTACCGGTGAACTCTTCGAACCACTGGGGGCACTGACGGAGGCAGAGGCGATCGATACCTTCGCCGAGCAGATCGGAGGTCTGAAAGCAGGCGGTGCGGACGTTGCCTGGATCGAGACGATGTCATCGGTCGAAGAAGTCAGGGCTGCCGCATTCGGTGCGATCAAGGCGGGGCTGCCGTACACCGCAACCTGCTCGTTCGACACTGCGGGACGCACGATGATGGGCATCCTCCCGGCGGACATGGTCAGGATGTTCGAAGGACTTCCGGAGGCACCGGTCGCCTTCGGGGCCAACTGCGGAGTCGGTGCCGCTGACATCGTCGTCACGCTGCAATCGATGCGGGCGACTGCCGGAGACCACCCGCTGATCTCCAAGGGCAACTGCGGCATCCCTCACTTCGTCGGTGCCGAGTGCGTCTACTCCGGTACTCCTGAGCTGATGGGACGCTACGCCGATCTTGCCCGTCGCAGTGGCGCACGCATCATCGGCGGGTGTTGCGGGACCTCGCCTGAGCACCTCGCGGCGATGCGTCGAACGCTCGATCAGCCGGTGGCCGACGGATCGGTTCCGGACATGGAGAAGATCGTCGCTGAACTCGGTGCATTGACGAACTCGGCACCGACAGTCATGTCTTCAGAAGACGCCAGTGCACGGCGTTCACGTCGCGCCCGCTGATCGCCGGGTCGCGTCTGTCAAACTGCCGAGCGGAGCGTGGTCTGCGCTCTGGTATGCATCCCACAGCGTGGCATAGAGACCATTTCTTGCCAGTAGCTCGTCGTGCGACCCTGATTCGGCGACGCCGCCGTCGGCAACGACCATGATGCGGTCGGCAGTTCGGGCGGTTGGTAGTCGGTGGGCGACGAGGATGGTCGTGCGTCCACTCGCCGCCTTGGTCATCGCCCGCTGTACCCGCGATTCGCTCGCCAGGTCGAGGTTCGACGTCGCCTCGTCGAGCAACAGGATCGCCGGGTCGACGAGCCTGGCGCGGGCCAGGGCGATGAGCTGGCGCTCCCCCGCCGACAGACTGCGGCCGCGCTCCGTCACACCCGTGAGGTAGCCCTCCGACTGCCTGGCGATCATCTCGTGAGCACCGACGGCTCTGGCAGCCGCTTCGACCTCGTGGTCGTTCGATTCCGGCCGGCCGTAGGCGACGTTGTCACGAATCGTTCCGCTGAACAGGAACGCCTCCTGCGGGACGATGCCGAGCTGTCGCCGGAACGCGGCGAGATCGAGATCGCGTACGTCGTGTCCGTCGACGCGGATCGCACCCTGGTTGGCGTCGTAGAACCTGGCGATGAGCTTGACCATCGTGGATTTTCCGGCGCCGGTCTCGCCGACGAAGGCGACAGTTTGACCCGCCGGAATCGTCAGATTGACGCCCGTGAGGACGTCGCCCGCCTGATCGACGGGATAGCCGAAATCGACATCGTCGAAGGTGATCTCGCCGCGCAACCTGCCGGGCTCGACGGCATCGTCGGCCTGCGGCGTCCCCGTCGAAGTCAGCATCAGCTCGGTGATCCTGTCCATCGACACGACCGCCTGTTGCCACGTGTCGAAGACCTGGGACAGTTGCTGGATCGGGGAGAAGAATTGATCGAGGTACAGCAGGAAGGCAATGACGATGCCGGTCGTGATCGTTCCGCGTTCGACGAAGACCGTTCCTGAACCGAGGACGATGGCCGCTCCGAGATCGGCAAGGAAGAGTACGAACGGGAAGTACAGGGCGATCAGTCGTTGCGAGGACAGGCGGGCGTCGAGATAGGACCCGTTGACGTCGCGGAAACGCTCGAGGTTGACGTCCTCTCGCCGATACGCCTGGGCGACTCGGACGCCCGAAAGGCTCTCCTGGAAATTGGCATTGAGCGCTGAGATACGGTCGCGGGCGAGCGAATAGCTCTTCGACGATGTCGATCGGTACCACAGCGTCGCCCCGATCAACAGCGGCAGGACGCTTGCAGCGACGAGTGCGAGCGGCGGGGACAGTACGACGAGCCAGACCAACACCCCGACGCAGGTGAAGATACTGACGATGGCGGAGATCAGTCCTGTCTGTACGAGTTGTGACAATGCGTCGACGTCCGTGGTCATGCGTGTCATGATCCGCCCGCCGAGTTCTCGGTCGTAGTAGTCGAGCGACAAGCGCTGCAGTTGCGAGAAGATCTGGATCCGCAGTGCGTACAGCATTCGTTCAGACGTGCGACCGGTGACCCACGTGTACCCGCGTGTCGTGACCCAGTCGGCGATGGCGACAGCGAGGAACAGTGCGGAGGCACCGAACAGCGCACGCTCGTCGCCGATGCGGATGCCGTTGTCGATGCCCTGGCGGATCAGGAACGGCCCGAGCAACGTCAAGCCGGTATCGAACAGTACGAGGCCGAGACCGAAGGTCAACGCAGCGCGGAACGGGGCACTGAATCGCCGCAACGAGAATGCTGCTGCACCCGTGTTCATCTCCCGTTCGACATCGATCTCGGCGTCGTCGTCCGCCGGCGGCAGGTTGTCGAGCGCGGCAAGCAATTTCGGCGTCGCCGACAGCGCAGATGCGACATCGTGAATACCACCCATGCCGCCACGTCCCCGCGATGTCGCCGAACCAGTGGCGACGGCGAGCCGCGCCGTGGGTGAGTCGCTGACCCGTTCGTACGGCCACGCATTCGGGAGCTGTTCGTCCGGCAACTCGTCCAACTCGACCGGGTCATCCTCGGTCGGGCCGCTCAGCAGCTGGCGGTAGAGGACACTCGTGCGCATCAGGGTTTCGTGTGAACCCTGGGCGACGATCTTGCCGTGGTCGAGAAGGACGATGCGCGACGCCTGGCGCAGCGTCGATCGGCGATGGGCAATGACGATGGTGGTGCGCCGGCTGTTCAGTGCCGTCAGCTGTCCGTGGATCTGCTCCTCCGTCTCCGCGTCGATCGACGACGTCGCGTCGTCGAGGATGAGGATGCTCGGATTCGTCAGCAGCGCTCTGGCAAGGGCGACGCGCTGTCGCTGCCCCCCGGACAGGGTCAGGCCCCGTTCACCGATGACGGTGTCGTATCCGTTCGGGAGATGGCGGATGAAACGGTCGGCACTGACCGCTCTGGCAACCGCCTCGATCTCGTCGTCGGTCGCATCCGGACGGCCATAGCTGATGTTTGCCCTCACGGAATCGGAGAACAGGAACGACTCCTCGAAGACGACGCCGACTTCGCGCCGCAGCGAGGTGAACGTCAACTCGCGTACGTCGATACCGTCGATCGTCACCCGCCCGCCGACGACGTCGTAGAAGCGCGGGATCAACATCGCTGCTGTGGACTTCCCTGAACCACTCGCACCGAAGAGGGCGACCGTTTCACCAGGTCGGATCGTCATCTCGACATCGTCGAGGATCATCTCGCCGCCATCACCACCGTATCCGAAGCTGACGTGGTCGAAATGGATCTCGCCGCTCACCGGCGGGAGTTCGATCGCGTCGGCGCGTTGCTTCACGATCGGTTCGGAATCGAGGATGTCGAGCAGCCGCACGCAAGCAGCCCGGGCCTGTTGGCTGACCGCCATCGTCGTCGCCAGCATTCGCACGGGGGCGACCATCTGCAGCAGGTAGGACGAGAACGCCAGGAAGGTGCCGAGGCTGATATGGCCGTTCAACGCCAACCAGCCGCCGAAGGCGAGCACGGCAACCTGTCCGAGCACCGGGATCGTTGACAGCGTCGGCGTGTACTTCGCCTGGATCCTCACGAGTCGTGTACGCGATCGATACAGGTCACCACTGACGTCGGCGAGGTGCTGGAGTTCTCGTCGTTCCTGGCCGAATCCCTTCACAACGCGGACGCCGGTCACCGCTTCGTCGACGACACCTGCGACCTCGCCGGCGTGCTGCTGTGCGTCCCACGTCGCTGGGAAGACGGAGCCGCGCATCTTCACCCCGACGGCGAACAGGGCCGGAATGACGAGGAGAGCGACCAGCGTCAGCGCCGGCGAGAGCACCAGCATCACCACGAGCGAGACGAGCAGCAGAACGATGTTGCCGAGCAACAGCGGAAGGATCTGGAGGAGCGACAACAGCATGCCGACGTCGCTGGAGGCGCGTGAGACGACTTGGCCGGTCTCCATCCGATCGTGGGTGGCGAAATCCAACCGTTGCAGCCGTTCGTAGATCGCATTGCGCAGGTCGTAGCTGACGTCGAGGGCGACGCGCCCTCCGAGGAATCGTCGGATGAAGGCCATCACGAAGCCGAACACACCGGCACCGATCAGCATGACCATCAGCGGGGCCAACGAGCGCTGGTGGGCAACAAGGACGTGGTCGACGATCGCCCGTTCGATGATCGGCGTCAGTGCGGCGACCGCCTGCCCGGCGATCGCCGCGCCAAGAGCGATGCTGACGTTGCGCCGATGGACCCGCAGGAACGGGCCGAGCCGCTTGAGCCATCTGCCTGCCTCGGCAGGCGCAGGTGCCGGGATCGGCCGCGTGCTGGCGTGGGCCGCCGCCTTCATCGCCTCACCGCGTCATCGCCTCACCGCGTCACTCGAGCAATCGCCGCACCCGAGCCGGGTGTCGTCGAAACGCTCATTCGCTTCGTGTCGTTCAGGCCACATCGTTCGTCAACCTCACGACACGCACTCCTATTTCCCTCGCCGATCTGATCGACGATTTCGCTGCCCTTCCCATCAACGATCTCCGTCACCAGCTCATCGATGATTTCGATGAGCAAATCGAGATCGGTGCCGTATGGGCGGTCGCCGGAGTACGGGGGGATCCGTGTCCGGAGGCGGCTGTGAAACGCCGCAACCCCATCGCCCGGCACCTCCCCCCGTTGATCGATCGCCACCGCTGCGACATATGCCTCGTGCGCGAGGATGATCGAGAGCAGTGAGACCGCTTCACCGAGTCGTTCGAGCGAAGCAAAGATCATCGTCGCCGCATCTTCCTGCCCGAACGACGAGTCCGGCTGCATCACGCTGACCGACGCAGCGAGCATGCGCAGACTCGCACCGTATGCCGATGCCGCTTTGTGCACCGTGACCAGCCCGGCATCAAGGCCGGGGTCTGCGGCCAATTGCCGCGCCAAGCCCGTTGCGCGCTCGTCGAGCAACCGGTACAGGCGCTTCTCCGACAGTATTCCCACGTGTACGAGGGCGCGGCTGAGGTTCTCGACAGCCGAAGCGAGTGCTGCACCGTGGAAGTTTCCGCTGTTCACCAGCCTGCCGAAGACCGGCGAATCGGAATCCGAGAAGAACGCCGGATTGTCGCCGTTGCATCGCATGTCAGCGAGCGCCGTGACACGAACAGCCTGTATCGCTCCGAGAGCGACGGCGTGAACCTGTGGGGTCACCCTGAACGACACCGGGGCCTGACGTTGCCGGCGCCGCACCTCGGAGCCGCTGAGCACTGCCCGGAACGCTTCGCAGACAGCGGCAACGAACGGGTCCGGGTTGAGCGATGCGGCATCGACCGAGTAGGCATCGACCGGGGCAGCTGCTGCTTCGACACTCGACACCGCGACCAGCCCTGCAAGGTCGAGCACGGCTCCGGCTCGTCTGGCGTGATCCCACGCCAACGCCGGACCGACCGCTGTACCGCTGATGAGCGACAATCCCTCTTTGACGCCGGGATCGTACGGTTCGACGCCGTGGTCGAGATGCCACTGCCGAGCCGTTCCGATGTCGCCGCCGGAACGGATCACGCGGCCTTCGCCGATCAGCGTCTGCATGACGTGAGCGAGCGGGATGATCTCGCCGGCCATGCCGAAGCCACGGCTCGGGATCATCGGGGTCATGCCCCGATTCAAGCGATCGGCGAGGGTGACGCACAGATCAGCGGAAACCCCGCTCCGCCCGCCGACGAACTGCACGAGCTTGGCCAGTAGCGCTCCTCTCCCTACTGCAGCCGGCAACGGCGGCCCGGTGCCGGACGCCCGTCCGAGCAGCGTGTGGCGCGGCAGCGCGGCCCGTTGTTCGGTGGTGAGGTCGAGCTGTGACATCGCCCCCATTCCGGTCGTCACGCCGTAACAGATGACACCCGTTTCGAGGTGGCGAAGCAACGCCTGGCGGCTCGACTCGACCGTCTCCAGCGCCTCGCTCGACAGTTCGAACGCTGTGCCCTCGTAGACCATCGATTCGTAGAGCTCTGCTGTCAGATCCTCTGCGCACCGCAGTTGAATCGAAGCCGGCCTTTGCGGAGATGGGATCACGCCCGCAACGCTACGGTCAAGCACCACGATCGAGAGGCAGCAGATGAGCCGGCACGAACCGACCGTCCAATTCACGTATCTCAGCGGCTCGGACGTCGCAGCGTGCGCGCTGACCGACGACGAAATCCTTGCGGCGGTCGAGGACGGTCTGCGGGCACAGGGCAACGGTCAGACGGTCATCGAACCACGCGTCCACCTCATCCCGGAGAGCGCTTCGATCGGACATTTCAACGTGCTTCGCGGCGTCGTCAACCCACTCGGACTCGCCGGGGTCAAGGTCGTCGGTGACTTCGTCGACAACTATCAGCGTGGCCTGCCGTCCGAGATGGCGCTGCTGAACCTCTTCGACCCGAGCACCGGGATGCCGATCGCCGTCCTCAATGCAACCTCGATCACCGACATGCGCACCGGAGCGACGACGGCGATCGGCGCCAAGCATCTCGCCAGACCAGGCTCGAAGGTGCTCGGCCACATCGGCGCACGCGGGACTGCGTACTGGAACGTCAGGCTCCTCGACCACCTCTTCGACTTCGACGAGATCCGCGTCCATTCACGACGATCGGACAGCAGGGATGCGTTCGCCGACAGGCTCGCTTCAGACCTCGCCAAACCGGTGATCGTGACGACCGACTGGCAGTCGTGCGTGCGTGGTGCCGACATCGTCGTCGAGGCGTCGCGCCTGCCGGAACCGACGCCGATGTTGCTGACCGCGTGGATCGAACCGGGGGCGCTCGTCGTACCGTACGGCACCATGAGCGCCGTCGAATTGAGCCTCACCGACATCATGGACAAGATGTCGTCGACGACTGGGGACAGTGCCGTAAGGGCCTGCCGTTCGGGGCTCTGCGCCAACATGTCGAGAGTGATCGCCTGACCGAGGCCAACCTGCACGCCGAACTCGGCCAGATCGTCGCCGGTCTGCGGCCTGGCCGTGAATCAGACGACGAGACGGTCCTGTTCTGGCACCGCGGGCTGAGCCTCAGCGACATCGCCCTCGGCCACGCCCTACTGCAAAAAGCAGCGAAGGTCGGCGTCGGCCGACAACTCGACTTCACCTGACGACCCGCACCAGTTGACGCAGGCACGGATTGTTGCAGATTCTGCAACAATCCGTGCCTGCGTTGCCTACTCGGCCGGGTCAGCGAGCAGCGTCGATGGCGGCGCGGATGTTCGTCGGCGACATCGGCTGCTTGATCGGCCCGTCGACGAGGTGGGCGATGCGTCGGCAACGGCGTTGATCACCGCCGGCGGTGAGCCGATGGCGCCACCCTCGCCCATACCCTTGAAACCGCCCGGATTGGTGGACGAGCGCGTTTCGATGTGGCCGTACTCGATGATCGGCACTTCCGTGGCGGTCGGCAGCAGGTAGTCGACGAACGTCGTGTTCATCGGGTTGCCGGACATGTCGTAGGCCATTTCCTCGTACAGCACGCCGCCGATTCCCTGCACGACTCCGCCGGCGATCTGCCCCTCGACGACGTCGGGGTTGATCATCACGCCGCAGTCCTCGCTGACGATGAACCGCAGTACCTTCACGCCACCGGTCACGGCGTCGACTTCGACGACACACGCGTGGCAGGAGTTGGAGAAGGTGAACGGCGCATTCGGCGTGTAGCGGGCGTGTGATTCGAGACCGAGGGACATGCCGGGCGGCAGTTCCTGCGGGCGCAGGTAAGCGATACGGGCGACCTCGGTGACGCTGATCCCCTTGCTCGGCGTGCCACGGACGGAGATGTTGCCGGCCTCGAGCTCGAGGTCGTCGGTTGCGGCTTCCAACACATGGGCGGCGATCTCCAGCATCTTCGTCCGTACGTCTCCGGACGCCTGGCTCGCTGCTCCGTTGAGGATGACGGCGCTGCGGCTGCCGCCGGTACCGGGGCCGAACGGCGTTGCGGCCGTGTCCCCTTGGACGACGGTGACGCGTTCGAAGTCGACACCGAGCCGATCGGCGACGACCTGGGCGACAGTGGTTTCGAGGCTCTGGCCATGACTGCCGCTGCTCATCACAGCGGTGACATCGCCGTTCACACTGATGCTGACGATCGCCGCCTCGCTGGACATGTTGCCCATGGCGATGCCGGATGGTTCGACGTAGAGACCGAGTCCGAGTCCGATGAACCGACCCTGTGCGCGGGCAGCCGCCTGCTCGGCGCGGAACGCTTCGTAGCCGACCATCGAAACGGCCTGCTCGAGCGAACCGTCGATCGACACGGCGTCGTAGACCAGGCCGGCTGCCGTCGTGTACGGCAGTTCTGCGGAGGTGATCACGTTGATCCGCCTGAACTCGAGCGGATCGATGCCGAGCCGGCGGGCGGCGATGTCCATCATCTGCTCGCGGGCAGCGGTCTCCATCATCCACGGGCCGCGGTACGAGCAGCGCCCGCAGGTGTTGGTGAACACTGCCTTGGCCGAGAATCCGACCCGCGGGATCTTGTACGGGCCGGGGAACAGCAGGCCGACGAACCCGATCGAGCTGCTGCCGGCGGCGTTGAACGAGCCGACGTCCTCGATCAGGTCACACTTGACGCCGAGGATGTGGAACGTGTCGTCGACCGCGAAGCTGACCGTCATGCGGTCGTCGCGGGCATGCAGGCCTGACATCAGGTTCTCGCGACGGTCCTCGATCCATTTGACCGGACGACCGAGGCGCTTGCCGGCGAGCACGACGGCGACCTCGTCCGGGATCATGAACATCTTCTGGCCGAAGCCGCCGCCGACGTCCTTCATGATCACGCGGATGCGGTTCTCGGGGATGCCGAGCGCCCGCCCGATATAGGCGCGGACACCGTGCGGGCCCTGCGTCGAGATGTGGACGGTCAGTTCCTGGTTGAACGGATCCCACTGGCTGACGATGCCGCGGGTCTCCATCGGCACGCACAGGTAGCGGTTCTGATCGATCGTCTCGGTGATGACGTGCGCAGCGTTGGCGAAGATCTCGTCGAGCACCGGATCGGCGGCGGCTGGAATCGCACCGGCGATGTTGTCGGCTCGACCGGCGTGCACGACGGGGGCATCAGCGGCAAGCGCAGCGTCGGCGCCGATGACGGGGGTCGATGGTTCAATGTCGACCTCGATCAGCTCGCAGGCATCCTCGGCGATGTAGCGCGAGGTGGCGATGACGACGGCGATCGGATCGCCAGCGAAGCGGACATCGGTGTCGGCGAGCACTCGGAACGGCGAGGCATCCCCGCCTGGCCCTTCGAAGTCGACCCAGTGCTCGCGGATCTCGGCGTTGAAGTCGGCACCGGTGAAGACGGCGACGACACCGTCGAGCTGGCGGGCTGCCGAGACGTCGATCGAGTTGATGACACCGCGGGCGATGTCGCTGCGCAGGAATGCGGCATGCAGCATGCCGGGCACGACGACATCGTCGGTGTAACGGCCGTGGCCGGTGACGAGGCGCAGGTCTTCACGGCGTTGGACGCGCTGGCCGACGAAACGTGCGCCACCGGTGTTGGCGGTCGGAGCGGCGAGGGTGTCGGTCATCAGTGCGCCTTCCCATTCGCGTCGACAGACTGGCCTGCGGCGATCTTGACGGCCTTGATGATGCCCTGGTAGCCGGTACAGCGGCACAGGTTGCCTGACAGGCCTTGGCGAATTTCTTCGTCGCTCGGGTCCGGATTGTCGCGCAGCAAGGCGGTGATCGAGACGACGAACCCCGGAGTGCAGAAGCCGCATTGCAGACCGTGGGCTTCGTTCATTGCCTTTTGGACCACGCTCAGGGTGCCGTCCGGTGCCGACAGCCCCTCGATCGTGGTGATGTCGGCACCCTCGGCCTGTACGGCGAAAACGAGACAGGAACGGACGGCTTCTCCGTCCATGAAGATGGTGCATGCTCCGCAGACGCCGTGCTCGCAGCCGAGGTGCGTGCCGGTGAGTTCACAGTCGTCGCGGAGGAAGTCGGCGAGCGTTTTGCGTGGCTCGGGCGTGCCGCGCCGCAGCACACCGTTGACCGTCACCGAGACGGTCGGAATTCCGACGGTGGTATCAGCCATGGTGCGCCTCCGTGAGTGCGTTGGTCCACGCTGTCGCCACGGTCGAGGCGGCAACGCTCATCCGGTACGTCGCCGGCATGTTGGCATCGTCCGAGGGTGATTCGACGTCGGCGATCGCCAATCTGCCGACTTCTTCCGGCGAGATCTCGCCGACGCTCGAACCGAGGAGGTGCGATTCTGCGGACAGCGCGCGCTCCGGCTGACCGCTGACGCCGAACATGGCGATCGAGCAACGGGAGATGACGTTGCCGGAATCGAGTTCGACGGCGGCGACGGCACCGGCGATGGCGAAGTCACCGTGGCGTCTGGCGAACTCGGCAACTCCGAATCCGACGCGTCCGCTCCAGACCGGGAAATGTATCGCTTTCAGCAGTTCGTCCGATTCCATGCTCGTCGACCAGATGCCGACGAAGTAGTCGGCTGCGTCGATCATGCGCGTGCCCCTGACCGATAGGCATTCCATCTGCGCACCGAGCGCCACGGCGACGGCCGGATATTCGGCTGCCGGGTCTGCATGGGCGATCGATCCGCCGATGGTGCCACGGTTGCGGATCTGGAAATGACCGATCAGCGGGGTCACCTTGGTCAGCAACGGAACGGAAGCGACGACGACGTCGCTGCGCTCGACGAGCACATCGGGCGTTGCCGCCTGGACGATCAGGGTGCCGTTGTTGCGATCGATACCTCGGAGATCGGCGACCCTGCTGATGTCGACGAGATGATCGAACCGGACGAGCCGCATCGCCAACATCGGGGCGAGGCTCTGCCCGCCGGAAATCAGTTTGGCGTCGTCGCCGAGGTCGCCGAGCAGTTGCGCGGCGTCAGCTGCGGAGTTGGCGGCGTGGTACTGGAACGGGGCCGGCTTCATACGTCCCAGGCAAGCGGCAGACTCATCAGCGAGATCTGCCCGCCGTGAGCCATGAGCGGCTCGTCTGTGGCGATGTGGAAGTCGGGGATCGCCTTCAGCCACTCCTCGACGGCGATGACCAATTCGGCGCGCGCCAGGTGCGAGCCGACGCAGCGGTGCTCGCTGGCGCCGAAGGTGATGTGACGGTTCGGCTTGCGGTCGATGATCACCTTGTCGGCGTCGACGAACTCATGCGGATCACGGGCGGCGGCCGGGATGTTGAGCATCACCATGTCGCCCTTCTTCATCGGGCAGCCGTGGAAATCGACGTCCTGGGTCACCTTACGAGCCATCGGTACGATCGAGTAGGCGCGCAGGAACTCCTCGACGGCGGTCGGGATCATCGAAGGGTCGTCGAGCAGACGTCGGCGGTCCTCTGGGAACTTGGCGAGGTGGTAGATGCACCAGCTCAGCATGCTCTTCAGCGTGTCGAGACTGCCGAGGGTGAGTGTGACGAGCGTGTCGACCATGTCCTGGTCGGTGAACGGCCCCCCATCGATCGTCGACTGCGCGAGGTAGGTCACGAAATCGGTGTCCGGATCGAGCGGGCTTGCCTGGCGATCGGCGAGTTCCTTGGTCCAGAACGCAGCAATGTCGCCCCACGCCCCCATCATCCGTTCGACGTCTTCCGGCCGCCCGCTCGTCGCACCGGACATCCGCCTGACACAGGAGACGAAGAAGTCGGCGAGTTCCAGCGGCTGACCCATCGACGTCAGGAAGACGCGTACCGGGAAGCGGTCGCCGAACGTCGTGGTGAAGTCGGTCTCCCCGTCGGCGACGATCTCGGCAACCGTCAATCGTGCCGATTCGCGCAACGCCGGGCTGAACTTGGCGACATTCGGCGGGCTGAACCAGCGATTCAGCGGGAAGCGGTACTTCATGTGCTGCGGGGGATCGACGAACGACGGCAGGAAGCGGTACGCCGGGTCCGGGTCCGTTGCCACGATCGAATGATTGGAGAAGACCTCCGGGTTCTGTGAGGCCTCGCGGACGTGTGCCGCCCGGTTGAGCACCCAATACCCCTGCGCGTACGTATTCCAGTAGATCTCGTGCTCTTCGCGTAAGCGGTCGATCTCCAGGTAGTGGCTACCTGCCGGCGCGACATTCAAGCTGAGATCGACCTCGACGGTCCCGTAATCCCCCATTGCACTACTCCTTGTTCCATAAGACAATGATTTCGGCTTCAGTGACTTCGACTTCGTTGAACGCCTGGGTTCCCACACCCGTTCGTCGAGCACGCCGAAGCGGTGTGCCCGGCATTGCTGCCCGCTCGTGGACGGTCAGGCCGTCCGCTCAATCGAGGTGGTACAGCTTTGCAGCATTGTCGTGGAGGATCTTACGCAGGTGGATCTCCGGCAGATGCCCGAGGTCTGTGGCGATGTACTCGCGGGGTTCGACCGCCGACGATGCCGGCCCTGGCGCCATGCTCGTCGGGTGCGGGAAGTCGCTCTCGTACAACAACCAGTCCGAACCGAACTGGGCGATCGTCTGCTCGATCCCCTTCTCGAACCAGAAGCAGCCGAACATCTGCCGCTGGAAATACTCGCTCGGCAGCAGGTCGTACTCGGGGTGTTCCTGGGGAACGCCGCAGTTCTTCCACTGCCAGTCGAGGTGCTCGAGGGCGAAGGGAATCCAGCCGCAGCCGCTCTCCACAGAAACGAACTTCAGATCCGGGAAACGGTGGCAGACGCCGCCGGTGATGAGGTTGGCGATGACTCTGACGTTGGCCATGCCGAACTGCACCCCGAAACCGGCGTAGTTCGTGTGCAGGCCGGCCGGCGGGTAGGCAGTGTCGAAGATCGACATGTCGCCGGAGCCGATGTGGAAGTTGACCGACAGACCGTTGTCCTGGCAAACGGCCCACAGCCGGTCCCAGTACGGGTCGGCGATGTGCGGCAGGCCCCAGTGGGTCGGCTCACCGGTCATGATGACGCCCTTGTGGCCTGCCGCAGCGCAGCGCAGCACCTCGTTCTCGATCAGTGCCGGATCCCAGAACGGCAGTGCGGTGATCGGCACGAATCGCTTGAAGTCGATCGACGAGAAGTCGGTGAGGAAGTCGTTGTACCCTCTGACACAGGCAAGCATCAACTCGGGGTCGCCGAGGGCCAGCACCTTTCCGGCGCCGAAACCGGCAACGTTCGGATAAAGCACCTGGGCCCAGATCCCGTACTGGTCCATACGGGCGAGCCGCTGCGTCGGATCCCAGGTGGCTTCATCGACGACGGACAGGCTCGGTGGATGCTGCGGCGGGTATTGGTGCCAACCAGCCTGCGCTGCGCCAGCAGCCGCGCCGACGCGGTCGGTGCCGAAGTACCAGGCGTCTTCCTGCAACTTCTCGTCGAAGCGTACGTGCGGCACCTTGTCGCCCCATTTGCCGACATCGAGGCGCGACGTCCACAGGTCGTACGGTTCGATGACGTGAGTATCGGTGTCGATGACGCGGTATGCATCGACGTCTGAAGCGAGCATGTGAAAGACCCCCACTGGTCACGTTGTCCTGCGCCTATCAGATCACCTCGGACCTGGTGCTGTCAAGTAGTTCATCATGATCAATTCACAACTCCGCCTATTTACCCTGATGAATAGCCACGTCGATCACGTCTCGGCGACGGCACCACTGAATTGGGCGTTGTACAGGTCGTAATACGCTCCATGGGCGGCGAGCAGCTGACTGTGGTTGCCCTGTTCGACGATGTCGCCCTCGTCCATCACGAGGATGATGTCGGCGTCGCGGATGGTCGACAGCCGGTGAGCGATGACGAAACTCGTGCGCGACGATCGCAGTGCGGCCATCGCCTGTTGGATCATCACTTCGGTACGCGTGTCGACCGAACTGGTGGCTTCGTCGAGGATAAGGATCGTCGGGTTTGCAAGAAACGCTCTGGCGATCGTCAGCAACTGCTTCTCGCCGGCGCTGACGTTGCCGCCCTCGTCGTCGATGATCGTGTCGTAGCCGTCCGGTAGCGAGTGGACGAAGCGGTCGACGAACGTCGCCCTGGCTGCTGCCATGATCTGCTCGTCGCTCGCTTCGAGGTTGCCATAGGCGATGTTCTCGCGGATCGTGCCGTTGAACAGCCAGGTGTCCTGCAGCACCATGCCCATGTTGGAGCGCAGCTCACGTCGGGTCATGTTGGCGATGTCGTGGCCGTCGAGGCGGATCGCTCCGCCATCGAGTTCGTAGAACCGCATGATCAGGTTGACCAAGGTGGTCTTGCCGGCACCGGTCGGCCCGACGATGGCGACGGTCTGGCCCGGCTCGGCGGTCAGCGAGAGGTCGGTGATCAGCGGGTTCGTCGGATC
>JANXUF010000123.1 GCA_025356335.1 Actinomycetes bacterium | reverse complement strand
CGACTCCGAGCAAACCCGAGAGTCATCAAACGCAAGATGTCGAACTGGCAAGTCAAACGAACCCGCCACAAACACTGGCCAAACCCGCTACACGCCCCCGAAGCAACAATCCTCCCACCCCCACTAACTTAAGGGTATTGCAGCTAGGCCATGTCCTTGTCGGCGTTGCGAACAACTCCGCGGCGTCACGTGAGTTGGCTCGGATAGCGTGGTCCGTCGTGCAACACCGTCGGCTCGTCCTCACGTTCGGCCTGCTGACGGCGCTGTTCGCCGCCGGGTACGGCGTGATGTTCACGGTGCTCGACAACTTTCGCGACGTCTACCACATAGCCGAGAGCTCACTTGGATTGATCGTCGCAGTCGGCTTCTTCGCCTCCTTCGCCGCCCAGGTCCTCTTCGCTCCGCTCGCCGATCGCGGCCACGCCCGCCAGCTCGTCTTCGTTGGCATGGTGCTCAATATCGCCGGGCTGATGGCGATGGCCGCAGGCAAGACGGTCGTCGTGCTGATGCTCGCGCGGATCGTCATGGGTCTCGGGGCGGGATGTGCTCAGCCGGCGTTGCGCAGGATCATCATCCTCGCCGATCCCGACAATCTCGGGAGCAACATCGGGCGTCTGCTCGCTGCCGACGTCGCCGGATTCGCCGCCGGTCCGGCGATCTCGGCAATACTCGTCGGCCCCTTCGGAATCCCGGCCCCGTTCCTGGTCATCGCCGCAGCGACCGTCGCCTGCATCCCGATCATCACGAGTGTGAAAGTCAACGAGACGGTGCTCGCCGATCAGCCGCAGGCACGTTTCGCCTTCGACCTGCTGCGCAATCGTGCCTTTGTCGGCGCGGTCTGTTTCGGTGCTGCCGTCTTCCTGATGATCGGCACGTTCGATTCGCTGTGGGTGCTGGTTCTCGATGATCTGAGGACCGCCGACTGGATCGCCAACCTCGGCATCACCCTGTTCGCCCTGCCACTGATCTTCCTCGGATCGATCGGTGGGCGCATGTCGCAACGGGTCGGACCGTTCCGCATCGGGACGATCGGACTGCTGGCGGGCGCCGGCTTCATGTTCGCTTACGGCCGCCTGCCGACCGGCGGAGCGATGTTCGTGGTGTCGATGGTGCACGCCTTCAGTGACGGGATGACCGTTTCCAGCTCCGGTGTCGCCGTCGGGATGATCGCCCCGAAGGAGCGCCAGGCCGGCGCGCAGGGCCTGCTCGGCGGCGTCGAGACGCTGGTCGGCGGTATCGCTGCCATCGTCGCCGGACGGCTGTACCAGAGTGATGGCCGAGCAACGGCCTACACCGCCTGCGCCATCGGCATGGTCATGCTGGTCGGCATCGGTCTGGCCTGCGTCGGCCCAGCCTGGTCAACTCGCCCGGCCCTCGAATCCGAGGCCTCCCCAACCGCTGCGACAACACCCGAGCCGACGACGTCTCCCGCAGCCGCACGCACACGCTCATAGTCGCGGACCTCGCCCCCGCTGCCCACGACGACCGCCGAAGGCCCAGCGGAGCGAGGAGGAAGTGAGGGTCGTGGTTGTTCGGCGAGGCGGCAAATCATTGAGCGGAGCCCACGTGCGGTTCGCGGGCGGGTCCGGGAGCGAACGCAGGTCGCGCGCCGAAGGCCCAGCGGAGCAAGGAGGAAGTGAGCGTCGTGGTTGTTCGGCGAGGCGGCAAATCAGTGAGCGGAGCCCACGTGCGGTTCGCGGGCGGGTCCAGGAGCGAACGCAGGTCGCGCGCCGAAGGCCCAGCGGAGCGAGGAGGAAGTGAGCGCCAGCGACGGACGACGAACCCGCCACAGAATTAGTACATCCAGGGGTACGGGGACCAGTCGGCGACGCGCTTTTCCAGGAACGAGTCGCGCCCTTCTGCAGCTTCGTCAGTGGCGTAGGCGAGGCGTGTTGCCTCTCCGGCGAAGACCTGCTGGCCGACGAGACCGTCGTCGATCAAGTTGAAGGAGAACTTCAACATGCGCTGCGCGGTTGGGGACTTGCCGTTGATCAGACGTCCCCACTCGAGCGCCGTCGTCTCCAGATCTGCGTGCGGGACGACGCGATTGACTGCGCCGAGCGCGTGCATCTCCTCTGCGCTGTATTCCATACCGAGGAAGAAGATCTCCCTGGCGAACTTCTGACCGACCTGCCGGGCGAGGTAGGCGGATCCGAACCCGCCATCGAAGCTGGCGACGTCTGCGTCTGTCTGCTTGAACTTGGCGTGCTCACGGCTCGCCAAGGTCATGTCGGCGACGACATGCAGGCTGTGGCCACCGCCGGCGGCCCAGCCGGGCACGACGGCGATCACGATCTTCGGCATGAAGCGGATCAATCGTTGGACTTCGAGGATGTGCAGGCGTCCGGCGCGGCCGCGGTCGATCGTTGCGGCGGTCGTGCCCTCTGCGTACTTGTAGCCGTCCTTGCCGCGGATGCGCTGGTCGCCGCCCGAACAGAACGCCCAACCGCCGTCCTTCGGCGAAGGGCCGTTCCCGGTCAGCAGGACGCAACCGACATCGGTGCGCTGCCTGGCATCGTCGAGGGCGATGTACAGCTCGTCGACCGTGTGCGGCCTGAAGGCATTGCGCACCTCC
Organism: Actinomycetes bacterium; assembly: GCA_025356335.1. Taxonomy (GTDB): domain Bacteria; phylum Actinomycetota; class Acidimicrobiia; order Acidimicrobiales; family Ilumatobacteraceae; genus JANXUF01. The sequence goes on along the minus strand of JANXUF010000123.1, from coordinate 72,371 downwards.
GGCCGGTTGAAGGCGATACGGACGGTGCCGTGGGCGACAGCGCGGTGGTAGGTGATGTCGGTGAACTCGAACCCCTCGACCACCCGCCACAGCAGGGGATCGAAGATCTCCGAGACGAAGCCCTCACGACGCGCCGGTGACTGCTCAGTAGCTGATCCGCTCATGATTCGAAGCTAGCAGGATGCCGAAATACACCAGTCGGCTCGGCTGAGCGCGTCGATGAGCTGGGCATTTGCGGCGAAGTGCGCCCGCCGAGATATCAATTCCAGCATCCTGCTGGTGGAGCGATGTGGTCGCGCCGCTGGTCGTTCGGGGCAGTCAGGCCCGAGGTTTTGCGCGTGTGACGAACTTCCAGGCCAGTGGTGCGGCGCCACCGGCGATCAGCACCTTGATCGAGTCGCCGACGATGAACGGCGTCAGCCCGAGGCTGATGGCGTTCGTCTGGCCGTTGGCGACCGGGATGCCGAGCGAATGCGCCAGCCATGCAACGCCGAAGGCGTAGATGATGGCTGTGCCGAAGAGCATGGCCGGCAATGAGGTGGCCAGATCGCGGTCCTGCTCGCGCTCTGCGAGGTAGCCGACGACTGCGGCGGCGACGACGAAACCTGCGAGGTAGCCGGCGGTCGGGCCGGTTGCGACCTTCCAGCCGGCGTGGATGCTGGAGCCGGTCTTGTCTCCCGCAAACCACGGGAACGGCATCACGATGCCGAGTACCCAGTACAGGCCTTGACTCAGTGCGCCGAGGCTCCAGCCGAGTGCGGTACCGGCGAGCAACACGCCGAGTGTCTGGCCGGTGATCGGTACGGGGGTGAAACCGAGGTGAAGACGGACCTGCGCGAGGAGTGCCGTCAGCAGCGTGAAACCGATGACGGTGGCGACCTCGGTCGCGATGCGCGTGGTGCGGTTGGCGGAACGGGGGATCGCATCGGCAATGGTGCGAGGCGTGAACGTTGCAGCCACGGAACGCCTTTCTGGAGTGGGCGGGGGGACTCACGAAGTTAGTTGGGCGCCAGACCAGAGGGCCAACCGACTCGAACGTGTCATCCGTCTCGCCATCGTGCCAAGCCTGCCTTCACGCAGGCACCGAATGTTGCAGCATCTGCAACCTTGTGTACCTGCGTCGAATGGGGAGGCGGATGACGGTCAAGCGGAGAGGCGGATGACGATCTCGACCCTGCGGTTGAAGTGGCGGCCTTCGAGATCCGGACTTCCGTCGGCGTGTGTCTCGCTGACGAGTGGCTCGGTGTTCGCCAGCCCGACCGCGGTGACCGACGTTGCGAGGATGCCGTGGGCGAGGAAGTACGCCTGCACGGTCTCTGCCCGCTTCGTCGACAGTGCCTGGTTTGCAGCCACCGTCCCGACGCCGTCGGTGTGGCCGCGCAACTGGACAGCCCCGTTCGGGAAGTCGGTGTTGATCGCCCGGATCGCTGCGTCCATCGTCTCGAAGCTGTTGATCACTCCGCTGCCGCTGGCGAACAGGCCGTCTGTGTTGAAGACGATGATCCTCACCTTGGCGCCGCCGGCGTCACGGGCATCGAGCAGGCTGCCGGAGAGATTCGCGAACTCCGCATTGGACTCGCCCGGTAGCCGAAAAAGCGAGTTGGGCAGCAGTGTCGTGCCTTGGGGCGGCTCGTTTGCCGAGATGATCGTGCACGGGATTCGGAGCACCAAGCCTGCACCGAAGTCCTGGGTCCCGCACGTCGGATCGGGTTGGCCGTCGCCGTCGTAGTCGTCGAGCCCTGCTGTTGCCCCGGGGGGAAGCGTCGTGGCGTCGGGGTCAGCCGTCGTCGCGTCAGTGGCCTGAGTGGCGTCAGTGGCCTGAGTGGCGTCCGTAGCGTCAGCCGTCGACGTATTCGAGACCGCTGCGGAGGCGACGGCGGGGGAGGCTGCCGTCGAGGCGGCAGATGTCGCGGCGGCGGTCGATGCGGTGGTTGTATCGACCGACGGGTTGGTGATCGGCGTCCTGGGCGTGGGCTGCGATGACCGACCGGTTGCCGGTACCTGTGGTGCGGATGTGGTGTTCGCAGAGGTGGCGGCAACGTGCGGGGACGACGTGCTGCATGCGGTGACCGCCACGCAGAGCCCGCCGGCCAGCACTGTGCGCATGAGACCGCTGCGCATGAGACCGCTGCGCATGAGACCGCTGCGCACGAGACCGGTGCGCACGAGACCGGTGCGCCCCGTACCGAACAGGCCCCGGCGTGACGTAGTCGTGGATTTCATCGGACATCCTTTGTTCGGCGAGCGGGCACACCAGCATGTCAGCTGAGCCCATGGGCCTCTCACCGGATACATCTTCCGAGAGATCCGAGGGTCCACCGTCAGGCACCCGGATGCCGTGAACACCCGCACCTCGCCTTGTTGCCACACCCCCTGAGTACTGTCACTGGTGTGGAGATGACTCGTTGGCCGGTGGAGCACGTCGTCGCACTAGCGCCCGATCCGGCCGCCGCTGCAGCGGCCAAACGAGCTGCGACCCCCGCGTCGTGGAGAACGTCTGGCGCCGACGACGAAGCGGTATGGGGCCTGTACGGAGGCACTGGCGCAGAGCCGTATCAGGTGGTCGTCGAACTGCAGGAGCCGGCATTTCGCTGCTCGTGCCCGAGCCGTAAACTGCCATGCAAGCACTCGCTCGCGTTGATGTTGCTGTGGGCTTCCGGGCATGTCGCGACCGGCGGCTCGCGTCCGGCGTTTGCCGCTGAATGGCTCTCTCGTCGGGCCTCCCGGCGGGCAGCCGTTCCTGCGAGGGAGGCAGACGCCGACCCGCCAGCCGACGTCGATGACCCTGTGTCGACGCACAAGCCAGCTCGCGCCGGGCGCACCGAGCTTGCACCGCTCGATGACGGACCGCCACCATCAGGGTCGAAGGACAAGCGCGCTGCGGAACGTGCGGCCAGAGTGTCCGCTGGACTGCAGGAACTCGACCGATGGCTCTGTGACACGGTTCGCGGCGGTCTCACCAGGCCTGACCTCGCGCAGTACCGGACCTGGGACATCGTCGCCGCCAGGCTCGTCGACGCCCAGGCCGGATCATTGGCCAACCGCGTCAAACGCGTCGCCGGCATGATCGGCGTCGGCGCCGGATGGCACGAGCAGGTGCTCTCGGAACTGGCCGTGCTCCACCTGATCAGCGATGCCGGAAACAGATTGGACTCGCTGCCGTTCGACCTCGCAGACAGCGTCAGGGCGGCAATCGGCTGGAACGTCCGTCAAGCCGACGTCATCGCCAACGCGCCAGAGTCCGGCCGTTGGCGAGTCGTCGGCCGCAGTGACACGCTCGAGGACCGGATCGTCGTACGCCGCACCTGGTTACGTTCCGAGGTCACGGGCCGATGGGGGCTTTCGCTGTCGTTCGCCGCCTACGGGCAGTCGCTCGATGATGCACTGTGCCCCGGCTTCGTCGTCGAGGCGGACCTCCACCGGTATCCGGGCAGGCGTGAGGTCCGCGTACTGGTCGACAACGTCGTCCGCATCGATTGCACCGAGGATCAGGTCACAGGGGATCGCGTCATCGGGGCAAGGCGCGACACCCCTGGGTTGTGCCGCCCGACGACGATCGCCGGGGCATGCGAGGAGATCGGTGCAGCGCTCGGTGACGTCCCGTGGATCGAGCGTTGGCCGGTCGAGATCCGTGCGGCGCCGACGGTGGACGGTGCCAGGTGGATGCTCACGGACCACACCGGTTCGTTGCCGCTCGTCGGGAACCCGGCAGCGCTCGCGCCGGTGGTTGCCGAATCCGGAGGCCATCCGGTCGATGTCATGGCTGAATGGACCAGTGCCGGTCTCGTCGCCCTCGCCGTGGCGGTTCCGGACAGAGTCGTCGACGTCGGTCCGCGTGGCGGGTTCGAACAGCGGCGTTGGGATCGTCGATGACACTCGCCGATCATTGGAACGAACTGGCCTCCATCGCCCTGCTCGGTGCCGACCGCCGCCCCGTCCCGGCGGCTCCGAACGGCGACATCGCGGCGCTGCTCGATCGCCTCGATCGCCTCGATCGCCTCGATCGACCAGATCCCGCCCGTCTGCTGCTCGTTCAGGTCGCTGCCATGAGCGCCGCACGGCGGGCGGGTCTACGACCGAATCCGGCGCTGGCGCTGCTGCACCCTGCTCCCGGCGATCAGCGACCGGTGTGCCCTCCGGTGCTCAACGCCCGACTCGGGGAAGTGCTGACGGCGTGGCCGGATCTGCTCGAGGAGTGGCTCGATGGAGTCGATGCCGGCGGGTGGCGGCTGACGCCGGACAGCGCTGTCGGGCTGCTCACCCGCCTGCGGGTCAACGGCGCGCTGCGAGACAAGACGATCGCCCTGACGGGGCCGCTGGCGAGCTGGCTCTTCGAACTGTTCCCTGCGCAGTTCCGCGCTTCGAAACCGTCGAAACCTCCGACTTCGCCGACTTCGCCGACAGCGCAGATCGCGCCGACTCCGCCGGCGGTCTTGACAGCGCCGGTGCAGCGCCTGGTGGATGCCGGCCCGGCGATACCCGCCGACATCGCCGACCTGCTCGACATCGGCGAGCCGGCTGCGATGGCAGGCGAACTCGCCCGCCGCCTGCAGACCGGGGCCCTTGGCAACCGCAACCGGGCGTCGTTGCAGCAACTCGTGCGGCAGTTGGACAAGGTATTCCTGGGTCCGCTCGCCGCTGCGCTCGAACGTGGCGCCACCAACGCCAACACGATGGGCCTGGCGCTGTCGCTCGGGGATCTCGCCCGTTTCCGCCTGACGATGATCCAGGAGTTCGATCGATGACAGTGAGCGCCCATCCCGTTGCGATGCCGGAACAGAGCGACTCCATCGTCGTCCTGCGCCCACATGCCGAACAGCAATACGCCGTCGAGCTTGCCGCGCTCGCCGCAGACGATCAGCGCCAGCGGCCCGCTCGCTGGCGCCTCTCCCCGGCGGCGGTCGTCACCTATCTGCTCGGCGGCGAGACATCGGACGGGATGCAGATCACGCCGAAATACGTCGGGAGCCGCCGCCTGATGGAGGTCGCCGTTGCCACCCTCGTGACCGACAGGGCACTCCTGCTGCTCGGCATCCCCGGTACCGCCAAGACGTGGGTCAGCGAGCATCTCGCGGCGGCGATCTCCGGCGACTCGACACTGCTCGTCCAAGGGACGGCCGGCACGGGCGAGGAGGCGATCCGCTACGGCTGGAACTATGCGCGGCTCCTATCGGAGGGCCCTTCGGAGGCCGCGCTCGTCCCGAGTCCTGTGATGCGCGGCATGCGCTCCGGTTCCATCGTGCGCATCGAGGAGCTGACGAGAATGCCGTCAGACGTGCAGGACGCGCTGATCACCGTGCTGTCGGAGAAGACGTTGCCGGTTCCCGAACTCGGCAGCGAGGTCCAGGCCGAGCGCGGATTCAATGTCATCGCCACAGCGAACGATCGTGACCGCGGTGTCAACGAACTGTCGAGCGCCCTCCGGCGGCGCTTCAACACGGTCATCCTGCCGCTTCCGGCCAGCGCCGAGGAAGAGGTCGCCATCGTCCGCCGCCGCGTACGTGAGCTCGGCGACGCCCTGCAGCTGCCGCCGATTCCGCCGGCGGCGGAAGAGATCAGGCGGGTCGTGACGATCTTCCGCGAACTTCGCAACGGCGTGACCGAGGACGGTCGGTTGTCGCTGAAGATCAGCTCGGCGACGCTGTCGACCGCCGAGGTGATTTCGGTGCTGACCCAGGGGGTTGCCCTCGCCGCGCACTTCGGGAACGGGCAGATGACCGTCGAAGACGTTGCTGCCGGCGTCGTCGGAGCGGTGATCAAAGACCCGATCCATGACTCCGTCGTCTGGCGAGAATATCTCGAAGGGGTCGTCCGCGACCGTCCGGGATGGGCTGACTTCTATACAGCGGCGCGGTCGGCTGCCGATTCCTAGTATCACCGTGGCTGCTTCTATCCATCTGTTCGGCATCCGTCATCACGGACCGGGATCTGCCGGCTCGCTCCGTCGAGCCCTCGACGAGGTACAGCCGGACGTGGTGCTGCTGGAAGCACCGAAGGAAGCGGAGCCACTGCTGCGGCTGGCAGCGGATCCGCAGATGGTTCCCCCTGTCGCCCTGCTCGCCTACGTCGCCGATCAGCCGGAGCGGGCGGCGTTCTATCCGTTCGCCAACTTCAGCCCGGAATGGGTGGCGATTCGATGGGCGACGTCGCAAGCGGTCGCAGTGCGTTGCATCGATCTGCCGGCGGCGAACTCGCTGGCGACGGGCACCAGCCGCATCCCATCGATCGACGCCATCGGCCAGCTCGCCGACGTTGCCGGCTACGACGATCCCGAGCGCTGGTGGGAAGATGTCGTCGAGCACCGATCGGGCGACCCCGATTCGCAGAGCATCTCGACATTCGAAGCGGTCGCCGAGGCGATGACCGCCGTTCGCGCCGGAGAGCCGAACCCAATCGGGGTCGAAGCGCTACGGGAGGCGTCGATGCGCCAGTCCCTTCGCCGGGCGCAGGTCGACGGGTTCGAGCGGATTGCCGTCGTCTGCGGGGCGTGGCACGTGCCGGCGTTGGCGGCACCACTCGGCCACGCAGCGGCAGATGCCGCTCTGCTGCGAGGATTGGCGAAAGTCAAGGTGGCCACCACGTGGGTGCCGTGGACACATCGGCGGTTGGCGAACGCCAGCGGGTACGGCGCCGGTGTGACCTCGCCGGGATGGTACGCCCACGTCTTCGCGATGGAGGGCCACGAGAGCACGACGACATGGTTCGCCCGCATTGCCGCCTTGCTGCGCGAGCACGACATCGCCGTCTCGCCCGATCATCTGATCGGAGCAACGCGGCTGGCGCAGACATTGGCGGTGATGCGCGGGCGTCCGAGCGCCGGCCTGTTCGAAGTCGTCGACGCCGCCAAGGCGGCGCTCGCCGCCGGCAGGTTGGGCCCGTTGGCGCTGATCCAGGAGCGCCTCGTGATCGGCGATGAGATCGGATCGGTCCCTGCGTCCACGCCAATGGTGCCGCTCGCCCGGGACCTCGTCCTCCAACAGAAACGCGCCCGCCTCAAGCCCGACGCTGTCGAACGGGCGATCGAAATCGACGTCCGTGCATCGACGGGCAGAGTGCGATCGCAGCTGCTGCACCGTCTCTGGGCACTCGATGTTCCGTGGGGTCGACCGCAGCAGAGCAGAGGGAGTACCGGCACCTTTCGCGAAACGTGGACGCTGCGGTGGGAGCCCGAGATGTCGGTGGGCCTGATCGCAGCTTCGGCCTACGGTGCAACGGTCGAGGCCGCTGCCACGGCCCGCATCATCGAGCGCAGCACAACGGCGACGGCACTCGCCGACCTCACCGCGCTCGTCGAACTGGCGCTGCTCGGTGACCTCCCGCGGGCGGTCGCCCCGACAATCGAACGCCTTGCCGGCCGAGCGGCACTCGATGCAGACATCAGCCAACTCATGGATGCGCTCGCACCGCTCGCCAGGGTCGCGCGCTACGGCGATGTACGCGGCACCGATGCGAGTTCACTGGCGACGACGCTCGATGGCCTGATCGTACGTATCTGTGCAGGGCTCGGCCCAGCGTTCGCCTCCCTCGACGACGACGCTGCGGCGAGTGCGGCCGACCGGCTCGGTGCGACCCAGGCGGCACTCGCGCTCGTCGATCATGCAGCACGCCACGACCTGTGGCCGCGTGCGCTCGAAGGTGTTGCCAACAGACACGGCGGCCACGGAGTCGTACGCGGCCGGGCGATCCGGCTGCTCGTCGACAGCGAGCGATGGTCCGCAGAACAGGCGGGCGCGGCGTTGTCGCGGGCGTTGTCCGGGGGAACTCCTGCACCCGCGGGCGCCGCCTTCGTCGAGGGTTTCCTCGCCGGCTCTGGCACCGTGCTGCTCCACGATTCCCGTCTGCTGGAACTCATCGATTCGTGGCTCGGCAGTCTCGACGCTGCATCCTTCGTCGACGTCGTCGCCCTGCTGCGCCGCACATTCGGCAGCTTCGAACTCGCCGAACGCCGTCAACTCGGCCTGCTCGTCGCTGGGCATGGCGACGGTCGACCGCCGGCACCATTCGGTTGGGACATCGATCCCGAACGCGCCAGACGGGGTCTGGCGACCGTCGGCCTGCTGCTCGGGGCATCGTCGTGAGCGAATCGGGTGGCGCGGGCGGATCGGGTGGTCGTCCTGCGGATCGCCGTGTCTCCGACGCAGAACGGGTCCGGCGGTGGCGGATGGTCCTCGGCGGCGGCAGCGCAGCAGAGCCGGATGGGACCGGCGTCCGTCTCGGCGGAGACGACGTGCGCATCGATGCCGCCCTCTCGGCGCTCTACGACATCACGCCGTCAGGCCGGCACGGGCGTGCACGCCAGGGAGGGCTCGGAGCATCGGCACCTGGCGTCGCCAGATGGCTCGGCGATATACGTACGTTCTTCCCGAGTTCGGTGGTCCAGGTCATGCAGCGTGATGCCATCGAACGCCTCCATCTGCAGCAGATGCTGCTCGAACCGGAAATGTTGGCATCGATCCAACCGGACATCCACCTGGTGGCGACGCTGCTCGAACTGAACTCGATGCTGCCGGACGCGACCAAGGCAACGGCCAGGGCGGTCGTGCGGATCGTCGCCGATCAGATTCACGCGCGGCTGGCCGACTCGGTCCGCCAGGCGGTGACGGGTGCGGTGAACCGTTCCGCCCGATCTCGGCGGCCACGGCTCAACGACGTCGACTGGAACCGCACGATCGGGGCCAACCTGCGCCACTACCTGCCGGAGCACAAGACGGTGATCCCGGAGAAGTTGATCGGCTACGGTCGCCGGCAGAACTCGATTGCCAGGGACATCATCCTGGCCATCGATCAGAGCGGGTCGATGGCCGAATCGGTCGTCTTCGCGGGCGTGCTCGGCTCGGTGCTCGCCAGCCTGCGGACGCTGCGAACGTCGGTCATCGCCTTCGACACGGCAGTCGTCGACCTCACCGAGCAGATGGACGATCCCGTCGACGTACTGTTCGGTGTGCAACTCGGCGGCGGGACGGATATCAACGCCGCTGTCGCCTACTGTGAGTCGCTCGTCACCCGGCCGAACGACACGGTGCTGATCCTGTTGTCAGACCTCTTCGAGGGCGGTGTGCGTGATGGGCTCGTCAATCGGATGGCGCACCTCGTGCGCTCGGGCGTCACCTGCATCGCGCTGCTGGCGTTGTCGGACGAGGGAGCCCCTTCGTTCGACCGCGACCATGCCGGTGCGCTTGCAGCAGTCGGTGTCCCTTCGTTCGCCTGCACACCGGATCAGTTCCCGGATCTGATCGCTGCCGCCATCGATCGAGTCGATATCGAACAGTGGGCGGGTGCTGCCGGAGTGACGACGACGGCACCTGCCGTGAACGGCTGAAACTCGGCCTGTCAAGGTGAAGACGTTGTCGTACAATGGAACCGAACTCGGGCGGGTCGAGCCAAAGGTGGTCGGATCGAAGGATGATGGGTACAGCGAACACCCCAGTTTTGTTGTCACACCGGGCGGCCCAATCGCGGTCATCGGTCATACGCGAACTGCTCAAGCTCACGGAGCAGCCACACATTCTTTCGCTCGCCGGCGGCCTGCCGAACCCTGCCGGCTTTCCGATTCACGAGATCCGCAAAGCAACGCAGCGCCTCCTCGACCCGAGTGGCGAAATCGCTGCGAAGGCACTGCAATACGGACCGACAGAAGGCGTCGAGCAGCTTCGTCACCTGGTCGCAGAGCGCTTCAACTGTCCAGCAACAGGTGTGATCATCACCACCGGTTCGCAGCAGGCGTTGGACCTCATCGGGCGGACGCTCATCGATCCCGGTGACGTCGTCGTCGTCGAATCGCCCTCCTACGTCGGTGCGATGCAGGCCTTCAACGGGTGGGATCCGCAACTCGTCGGTATCCCGGGCGATCGTCATGGCCTGCGTACTGATCTGCTCGAGGAACGCCTGCGGCGTGGACTCGAACCGAAGTTCGTCTATGTCGTCGCCAACTTCTCCAACCCGTCAGGAGCGACGTTGTCCGACGCCCGTCGCGTCCACCTCGCCGATCTCGCCGACCGCTTCGGGTTCGTCATCGTCGAGGACGATCCCTACGGTGAACTCCGATGGGAGGGCACTGAACCGGCGCCGCTTCGTGCCCGTTCGGAACGCGTCATCAGCCTCGGCACCGCCTCGAAGATCCTCGCCCCGGGTCTACGCGTCGGCTGGGCAGCGATGCCGCAGTGGCTCGTCGACCCGTTCGTCCGCGCCAAACAGGGCGCAGACCTGCACACGTCGACGCTCAATCAGTATCTCGCCCACGAACTCCTCAGCGATGTGGCTGGTCAACGGGCGCGTCTCGGCGCCTCCGTTGCGAGATATCAGCAGCAGGCGATGGCGTTGCATTCTGCGCTGGTCAGTGAGCTCGGCTCGGCGATCGACGTCGCGCCGGCCGCTGGCGGCATGTTCCTCTGGGCACGGATGACGGCAGACTTCATCGATACCGAAATCCTGTTGCAGCGGGCCATCGAGCACGGCGTCGCCTTCGTTCCCGGCTCGGCGTTCTTCGTCCCGGAACAGGCTTCCATGTCGCGCGAATATCTCCGCCTGTCGTTTGCCACCCTCGATCCCGACAGCCTCGCTGAGGCCGCTCGCCGGCTGAAGGCAGCGGTGGAATCCTTCGCCTGAGGGTTTCCGCCCGATACGCCGGACTATTCGGCTGTGGCCTGCTTGTTCTTCCATTTGGCGAGCGCTGCCTGGCTGCGGGCGAGCAGCGCTGCCGGGACGCGTGAGTCGGCGACGGCACCGCCGGCTCCGATCGCAGCGGGGGCGACGTCGCCCCCCGCCCCGCCCGCTGGCATCTCGGCCATCAGCTCTTCCGGCGACGGCGGCACTTTGCCCGGTGTCCAGAACGTGTAGAGGCCCTCGATGACGTTCGACAGCCCGGCAGAGTCGAAGCCCTTATTGAGGTCGACGGTGATGATATTGGCGTAGACGTGCACGCTGGCGACGCGTCCGGTATCGAACAGCCGCCTGGCGAGTTCTGCCGATGGCGTCGACTCGTAGGCATCGACCTTGCTGGCAAAACGCTCGTGACCCATGCCGGTGAGGCTGCGGTTGGCCTCAAATCGGACGACACCCGGCGTCGCTGACTGCTTTTCGACGACCGCTACTGGCTGACCCATGGGTCCGCAGGCTAGCGAATCGACACCTGATCGGTATAACTCCGGCTTCGCTTCGCCACGGATCGTTACCGCTCGGTACGTTCTGGCAATGGCTGACATCACCCTCGAAGCATTCGAGCAACAGGCACGTGAATTCCTCGACGCCAACGCCGAGCGCCGCACGCCGGCCAAGACGTTCGTTTGGGGAGAGGGCAGCGACAACGTCTCGATGTTCGAGGAGCGTTCCGAATCGGCGGAGAAGGAGCAGTTGGTACTCGCCAAGGCGTGGCGCCAGAAGAAGTTCGATGCCGGTTTCGGCTGGATCAGCGGACCAGCCGAGTTCGGCGGCAGCGCACTGCCGGCCGCCTACGAACGCGCCTACGGGGCGATGGAGTCGCGGTATCGGGTTCCCAGCCAGAGCTTCTTCGGCATCGGTCTGGGGATGGTCGCGCCGACGATCCTCGCCCACGCGACCGATACGGCCAAGGACGCCTACCTCAGGGCGATGTGGCGCGCCGACATCGTCGGTTGCCAGTTGTTCTCGGAGCCGGGCGCCGGATCCGATCTGGCGTCGCTGCAGATGAAAGCGCTGCGTGACGGCGACGAGTGGGTGCTCACCGGACAGAAGGTGTGGACATCCGGCGCGCACTACTCCGATATCGGTGAGGTCATCGCCAGAACCGATCCGAACCTGCCCAAGCACAAGGGTCTGACCGGGTTCATCGTCGACATGCACGCACCCGGTATCGAGATTCGTCCGCTGCGCCAGATGACCGGTGGAGCGAACTTCAACGAGGTCTTCTTCAACGACGTGCGTGTCCCTGACGACCATCGCCTCGGCGACGTCAACAACGGCTGGAACGTCGCACTCACCACCTTGATGAACGAGCGCGCCTCGATCGGTGCCGGCGACTCCGGTGGTTCGGCGGCGAGCGGCATGCTGACCCGGGTGATCGCCATGGTCCGTCACTACGGGTTGGACACCGATCCGATCGTGCGGAACAAGCTCGCCGACCTGGTGGTCGGGTACCGGGTCGCCGAGTACAACAACGCCAGGGCGCTCGCCAAGATGCGTGCCGGGCAGTTGCCCGGACCGGAGATGTCGATTTCCAAGATGGCGCTCGTCAACAACCAGCGCAAGCTCAACGAGTTCCTCGTGCTCGCACTGGGGCCCCGCCTGCAGGCCGACACCGGAGAATGGGGAACGTGGGCATGGCACGAACTCGTGCTCGGAGCGCCAGGTCTGCGGATCGCCGGCGGATCCGACGAGGTGATGCGCAACATCGTCGGCGAGCGCGTCCTCGGCCTGCCGAAGGAACCGGGCATCGACAGCAAGTCGCCCTTCAGTGAGCTGAAGGTCGGCACGCAGAAGTAGCGGTTCAGCGTTGTCAGATGCCGCCGAGCGCAATCCACTGGGCGGCGAGTTGCGGATCGCCGATCGGGTCCACCGGCCCACCGGACCGGCCCCACAGCAGCAGCAGTAGATCGGCGGCAGGACCGCGTAGCGCGACGTCCCCTTTGGCATGGGCTCGTTCGATGACCAGGCGCCCGTCCTCGGTGGACATCAGCCATTCCCCGGCGACGTCGGTGCAGTGCACATGGAGGGTGCCGCTCGGATAGTCGACACCCTGGCGTTGTTCGAGGCGCGGGAGGATGACGTGGAAGTACTCGTCGATCCCGTCGCTCGCCAGCACAGGGTCGATCTCCGCGGTGACGCCGATTGCGTTCTGCGCGTCCCATCGGTGCACCAGCGTCTCCTGCGCCTGGCGTCGTGGCCAGATGCCGGCGACCATCGGGACCGGGAACACGTGCCATGTCGGGGCCTCGGGATCGATGTCCGAGAGAGCGGTCGCCAACAGTGCGACGCCCTCACGGATCCATGCCGACAGCTCCATTCCCTCCGGAGGATGCCGCTGGAACGATGCGCGCTCAGGCCGGGCGCCGGTGAGCACGGTCTCCGTCGCCCAGCGGTGGATCTCACCGGTGTGACGAGCGAGGTCGGCGAGATCCCAGCCAGGGCACGCTGCGACCGGAGCGTTCAATGGGCCGGTGTCGACGGCGGCGGCCAGCGCCTCACCGTCGGAGCGCAGGTGGGCAATGTAGTCGAGTTGCGTCACGCGGCGAACGCTAGCCGCCCGCCGGTAGCCTCGGGATATGAGTTTGGATGCAGCACCGACCTCGCCGTTTGCCGGTTCCGTGATCAGCGACCCGATCTTGGCGATCACCGCAGCAGCGCAGGAGAAACTGATCGAGCTTCGCAGCGATGAAACCGAGCCGGAGAAATATGGCTTGCGCGTCGAGATCATTTCCGAACCTGGCGAGGCCTTCCGCTACGACCTCAGCTTCGACGAGTTCCGCAAGGCGCTGTTCTCCGACGAGGTCCGCACGATCGACGGTCTGCGGATCATCGTCCCCGGAGAGGATGTCGAATTCCTGTCGGGTGCAACGCTCGACTATGCCGATTCGACGGGTCTCGTGCTGCGCAATCCGAATACACCGGCGACGCTGCGTCCCGAGGGATTGGTCTTCGACGACGAGGTTTCGGCACGAATCGAAACCGTTGTTGCAGCCGAGGTCAATCCGGCGCTCGCCGCTCACGGCGGTTTCGTCACCTATGTCGGTCACGACAACGAAGGCACCGCCTATCTGACGATGGGTGGCGGATGCCACGGGTGTTCGATGAGCAAGATGACGATGCTCGAGGGCGTGCAGACCATGCTCACGGAGCAGATCCCGGAGATCGAACGGGTGCGCGACATCACCGATCACGCCACCGGCGAGAACCCTTTCTACTCGTAGCCGACCGCCACGAGGCTGACGGCGTTCACGAGATGGTGACGCGGGTGTCATCGCCGCGCGTATCCGGACGTGGCACACTCGCTCTTGACGTATGAGGTGAGGGACATGAGGAAAATCCGCGTGGTACTGCTGTTCGGCTCGATCGGGGTGCTGCTCGCCGCGTGTTCGAGCAGCCTTGTTTCGAAGGCGACGGACAACACCGGAGTTGCGACCACGCTCGCGGGAACGACGCTGCCGGCGACCACCGTCGTCGCCACCACGCTCGGGGGGACGACCCTGCCGGACACGACAGTCGCCGCCACGACCGTCGGTGAATCGACCCCGGCGGCGACCGTTCCGCTGACGCTGGCCCCGACGGATGACTCCACCTCTCCGCCCGTCGCCACGACACCGCCGACGACCGCCAAGACGACCCAGAAGACCTCTGCGAAAACGACCACGACGACCGCCAAGACCACTCCGCCGACGTCAGCCTCCGGGCCGGTGTTCGCATCCTTCTCCGTCAGCGCCGACAATTGCCCTTCGACGACCGTCGCTCCTGGTGTCAGCTTCGTGGTGGTGCCTCCGAAGCCGACCGTGAAGGTCAGCTGGAAGATCACCGGGCCGTTCGACATGATCTACGACGCAGTGGACAATGTCGACGGCGCGAACAGCAGCGGCCTGCCGGCGACGGGTTCGGAAACCTTCAGCCGCGACTGCAATGGCTCGCATACGTACTACGTCGTCGCCGTCAACAAGGGCCACAAGACGGTCAAGTCGAAGGTCGTCTCCAGCGGGTGAGTCGCAGGCCTCGGAGCGCGGACTAACTTCGCGGCGGTGAAGCGGATCTACCTCGACGGCAATTCACTCGGCCCACCGCAAGGCGATGTGCTCGGCCGCATCGCCCGTTTTGTCGCCGACGAATGGGACGGCCAGCTCATCGGTGCATGGAACAGCCGTGGTTGGTGGGACGCGCCGATCACCGTCGGAGAGCGCATCGCTCCGTTGATCGGTGCCGCCGCTGGGCAGACCGTCGTGGGTGAGTCGACGACGATCTGGCTCTACAAGCTGCTGTCGGCGGCGATGCACCTGCGTCCAGGCCGGTTGGAGATCGTCACCGAAACGGGGCAGTTCCCGACGGACCGTCATGTGATCGACAGCGTTGCCAGGCAATTCGGTGCCAGTGTCCGCGCCGTGCCGTCGGCCGAGGCCGCATCGGCAGTGAGCGAACAGGCGGCGGTCGTGTCGCTGTGTCATGTCGACTATCGCAGCGGCCGGCGTCACGACATGCGTGCGGTCACCGCTGCGGTGCACGAGGCAGGTGCGGTGATGCTCTGGGACCTGTCGCACTCGACCGGGGCGATGGATCTGCACCTCGACGAGTGCAACGTCGATCTCGCCGTCGGCTGTACATACAAGTATCTCAACGGCGGTCCAGGATCACCGGCATTCGCCTACGTCGCCGACCGTCACGTCGAGGCGATCGAGCAGCCGATCTCCGGCTGGGTCGGGCACGCCGATCCGTTCTCGATGGACGAGTACCACCGGCCTGCGCCCTCGATCCGCAAGATGCTCTCCGGAACGCCACCGGTGGTCGCGCTGGCAGTCCTCGACCATGCGCTCGACGCCTTCGACGGCGCCGACATGGCGGCGCTGCGATCGCACAGTACGGCGCTCACCGGGCGATTCATCGAACTCGCCGATGCCAGACTTCGCCGGCACGGATTCATCGTTGCCACCCCGCGAGCTGCAGCCGAACGCGGGAGCCATGTCTCGCTCGCCCACGACGAGGCCTATGCGATCGTGCAGGCGGCAATCAGCGTCGGTGTCGTCGGCGACTTCCGTGAACCGAACCTCTGCCGCTTCGGTTTCGCACCGCTGTACCTGACGATCGCCGACCTCGAAGCAGCCGTCGATCGACTCGAACAACTGATGGTCGACGGGACGTACAAGCGCCACGAGTTCCAGGTCCGCGCCGCTGTCACCTAGCACCCGAGTGTCATCGCAGCACCCGAGTGTCATCGCAGCACCCGAGTGCCCTGACACCCGTAGCCGTCGCCACCACACTCCGGTGCGACCGCCGTTGTGTTTGACCGCCTGTTTCAGAACGGACCGGGGACCCTGGCGTTCGTACTGATGGCGGTGTCGGACAGATACGTCGAAACACCATGACGGTCGGTGAACGTGCCGCCGGCCTCCTCGACGATGATCTTGACGGCTGCGAGGTCGTACGGTTGCAGACCGACTGCGTCGACGGCGACCTCGACGGCCCCCTCGGCGACGAGCATGTGCTGCCAGAAGTCCCCGAATCCGCGTGTTCGCCACGCCTTGGCCTGGTAGTCGACGATCGTCTCGGTCAGCCCGAGATCGTCCCACCCGCTGCTCAGCGTCACCGACACCTGTGCCTCTTCGAGCCGGTCGATCGCCGAGACGTGGATCGGTGTCCCCCGGTCGCCGATCGCCGATGTCCCGACGAACGCGCCGAGGCCGAGAGCAGCCCACCAGCGCCGGCCGAAGACCGGGGCGGAGACGACACCGATCACCGACTCACCCTGGTAGGTGAGGCCGATCAGTGTTGCCCACACCGGAATGCCGCGTACGAAGTTGGACGTGCCGTCGATCGGATCGATGATCCATTTCCATGGCGAATCCTGCGGCCCGATCAGCCCGTGCTCTTCGCCGAAGAGTGCATGCGCCGGCCGTTCGGCGAGGACGTGGTCACGAATCACCTGTTCTGCGGTGCGGTCTGCCTCGGTGACCTCGCTGTGATCGCGTTTGTGATCGACGGTGAACGACTTGGCGAGATAGCGGGGAAGCGTCTCGGCATCTGCGAGGTCGGCAAGCCGCACGGCAAACGCCAATTCGGCGCGCAGTTGTTCGGGATCGAGGGTCATCGTGGCTCCGGCGTCGTTGCGTCAGCGGGCGGCGGCGGCACGAATCGCGTTGCAGATACCGTCAGCGTCGAGGCCGAGCCCGGCAAGAATTCGCTCCGCCTTGCCGGCCGGGACGAACCGTGTCGGGATACCGAGCGATTCGACGTGGACGTCGGCGATCTCGTGGATGCGGTCGGCGATGCTCATCCCGACGCCGCCCTCGCGGACACCGTCCTCGACGGTGATGACATGGTCGTGACGGGCGGCATCAGCGATCATGCGGTCGTCGAGCGGCGCACAGCAGCGCACGTCCCAGACGGTGACCGACAGTCCCTCGGCCTCCAGCGTCTGTGCAGCCTTGACGGCGTTGTTCAGCAGTTTGCCGACGCCGAGGACGCACACCGAACCGTCGCCCTGTCTTACCTGTCTGGCGAGCAGCCCGCTTCCCACGTCGTGCTCGCCGACCTGGGTAGCCGAACCGCGGGCATAGCGGATCGCGACAGGGCCGCTGTCGGCGATGCTGACGGCATCGTGCATCATCTGCTGCAATTCTTGGGCGCTCGACGGAGCAAGCACGGTCATCCCCGGCACTTTCGTCAGCAGCGCCATGTCGTAGACGCCGTGGTGGCTCGGCCCGTCGTCGCCGGTGATCCCGGCACGGTCGAGGCAGAAGACGACCGGGAGGCGGTGCAGGGCGACGTCGTAGACGACCTGGTCCCACGCACGGTTGAGGAACGTCGAGTAGATCGCCACGAACGGGCGCAGACCGCCCATCGCCATCCCCGCAGCACCGGTGACGGCATGTTGCTCAGCGATCCCGACGTCGAAGAAGCGATCGGGGAAGCGCACCTGGAACGGCAACAATCCGGTCGGGCCCGGCATCGCAGCAGTGATCGCCACGATGCGGCTGTCTGCCTCCGCCTCTTTGATGATCGACTCGGCGAAGACCTGCGTGTACCCGGTCGGCAACGCCTTGGGCGGCCCGGTCAGCGGATCGAACACCGGTGCGTCGTGCAGGTGCTTCTCGTCGTCGTCTTCCGCCGGCGGATAGCCGCGGCCCTTCTGGGTGACGACGTGGACGACGATCGGTCCTTCGTTCGACAATTCGATGGCGTTCCCGAAGGCGGTCTCCAGTTCTTCGATGTTGTGACCATCGATCGGGCCCACGTAGCGCACACCGAGCGCCTCGAAGAACGCAGGCGGCTGCAGGAACTCGCGAACGGCTGCCTTGAACGCCTCCATGCCGCGCTCTGCGGGAGTGCCGACGACCGGCAGTCCGCGCAGGAAATTTTCCAGGCGGCGCTGCCGGCGCACATAGGTCGGGTTGAGGCGGATCGTGGTCAGCGTGTGGGTGAGCTTGCTGCCGACTCGGGACGTCAGACCCTCCGGCCCAGCCGACGCTTCGCTGATCTCGCGGCTCGGTGTCGACGCCGTCAGATTGGAGATCGTCGGTGCGTACGAACGGCCGTTGTCGTTGAGCACGATGATCACCCGGCGCTTGCTGTGGCCGAGGTTGTTCAGCGCCTCGTATGCCATACCGCCGGTCATCGAGCCGTCGCCGATGACCGCAACGATGTGACGGCGCCCCGGGTCCGCTCCGGAGTCACGGGCGACAGCGAGACCGTAGGCGTACGACAGGATGGTCGACGCGTGGCTGTTCTCGACGAAGTCGTGCTTGCTCTCCTCGCGACTCGGGTACCCGGACAGCCCGCCTGCCTGACGAAGACGTTCGAAACCCTTCTGTCGCCCTGTGACGAGCTTGTGCACGTACGACTGATGGCCGGTGTCCCAGAGGATTGCATCCGTCGGTGAGTCGAAGACACGGTGCAACGCCAACGTCAGTTCAACGGCACCTAAATTCGAACCGAGGTGACCTGCGTGCTCGGAGACCGCCTGGACGATGAAGTCACGGATCTCGCCGCACAATTCCTGCAGATCAGTTTCGTTCAGTGACCGCAAATCTGAGGGTTGACTGATCGATTCGAGCTCCATGCGAGTTTTTACGCTATCCGTATTTACGGGCCAGACGCTGGTCGTTCCAGCGGTCGAACTGCATCCCGCTGAGCCAACCGATCGCGAGCAGCAGCAATCCTCCGATGGCATCGGTGAAGTAGTGGTTGGCGGTGACGACGATGCAGAACAGCGTGGCGAGTGGGTACAGCAGGAGCAGGCCGCGGAGCCACTTGCGCTTGACGATGCGCCAGACGACGATGCAGGTCCATGTCGCCCAGGCGATGTGCAAGCTGGGCATCGCTGCGTATTGGTTGGAGACCTTGGCGCCGGCACCGGAGTCGAACGACCACGGGCCGCCGTACTCCTCGATCGTGTCGTGGAATCCGTAGGCAGGGCGGCCCTGCTGCTGGGCGATTGCGGCACCGCCGTAGCGGCCGGTGTTCTCCAGCAGGCGCGGCGGCATCAGCGGAAAGAGCGAGAACCCGACGATGGCGATCGCCGTGGTGAACGCCAGTGCGTTGCGCGAGTGCGTGAAGTGGGTGCGGTCACGGAAGAACATCCAGATGAAAACGCCGATGGTGACGAAGAAGTGCGCCGTCCCGTAGAACGTGTTCCAGAACTGGAAGAAGAGCTTGTCGCCGGCGAACCACGCCTGGATCTGTGCTTCGTGGAAGATGTGCAGGCGCTGCTCGAGGTGAATGACACGGATGGCGTTGTCGAACGCCTTCAGCGGCAGTGATCCCTTGGCGACATGCGCCGATCCGAAGAGGTTGCGGCTGAAGCTGTAGATGACGTAGAAAGCGACGACGATGAGCGCTTCCTTCCACCAGCGCAGCACCGGCTGACGGTCGTGGTCGGCGGATACCTCCTGGGGTTCCACCGACTTCACCGACACGACGTCGAAGGTTACGGGAAAGCGGAGCGCAAGCCTCGCCATGCCGGCGGTCGCCCCGTCGACGTGGATCCGGCATCGCTCGGTTTCGCCCGGTTTCGCCAGGCTGATGCGTCGGTAGGGTTGACCCATGAGTAGCTCGTTGATCGACCATGATGTCTTGGAGCGGGTGCTGTCGTCGGCGCTGCGCAGCGGTGGCGAGTTCGCCGAGGTCTACGCCGAGGACAAGCGTTCCACGTCTGCCGGCTTGGACGACGGCAAGATCGAACAGGTGACATCCGGTCGCGACCGCGGGGCCGGCATCCGCGTCGTCAAGGGTGACACCACTGGATTCGCCCACACCGCAGACCTGTCGGAGGCCGGCTTGCGCGCCGCAGCCGATGCGGCCGGTGCCGCTGCCAGCCAGGGCGGCGGCGGAACCCGCACGGTTGCCCTGACCCGCCAGGCGGACCACCGCGTCGGCACGGTCACGCAATATCCGGACACGATCACCAAGGCCGCCAAGGTCGACATCCTGCGCCGGGTCGACGAAGCAGCCAGGACCAGCGGATCCGCCATCGTCCAGGTGTCGGCAGGCTACGGCGACAGCCGCAAGCAGGTGCTGATCGCCAACTCCGAGGGTGTCCTCGCCGAGGACGAGCAGGTCCGCACACTGTTGCGCATCAGCGCCGTCGCCAACGGTGACGCCGGGATGCAGACCGGTTTCGACTCGCTCGGACACACCATCGGCTTCGAACTGTTCGACCGTTACGACGTCGAAGAGGTCGCCCAGCGCGCGGCGCAGCAGGCGTTGACCAAACTCAAAGCCCGCCCGGCGCCGAGTGGCTCGATGCCCGTCGTCATCAAGGCCGGCAGCGGTGGGGTGCTGTTCCACGAAGCCTGTGGCCACGGACTCGAAGCCGATCTCGTCGGCAAGGGCAGTTCGGTCTACAAGGGTCGCGTCGGTGAGCGTGTCGCCGCCGATTTCATCACGCTGATCGACGACGGCACGATGCCGGACGAGTGGGGTGCCATCGGCTTCGACGACGAGGGTCACGTCAGCCAGCGCAACGTGCTCATCGAGAACGGCATCCTCACCGACTACATGTGGGACTACCTTCGTGCCCGCAAAGAGGGTCGGCCGCAGTCTGGCAACGGTCGCCGCCAGAGCTACATGCACCTGCCGATGGTCCGCATGACGAACACCTTCGTCACCAACGGCACCGACGATCCCGACGACATCGTCCGTTCGACCGAGAAGGGCGTCTACGTCGCCAAGCTCGGCGGCGGCAGTGTCAACACCGCCAGCGGCGACTTCGTCTTCGGCATGAACGAGGCCTACCTGATCGAGAACGGCGAGATCACCGAGCCGCTTCGAGCCGGCAACCTCATCGGCAACGGCCCGAAGGTGCTGCAGGACATCGACATGCTCGGTAACGACTTCGAGATGGGCAACCCCGGCACCTGCGGCAAAGACGGCCAGGGCGTGCCCGTCGGCGACGGCCAACCAACGCTGCGGGTCAAGTCGCTGACGATCGGCGGGACGGCGTCGTGAGCACGGCTCGCGGTGCCCACGCCGTCGACCCGGCACTGATCGAACTCGCCGACAAGATCGTCGCCCAGGCTCAAGCCGGAGAGCAGGTCGAGGCATACGTCAGCCGAGGCCAGGAAACGTCTGTGCGCGTCTACGAGGGCGAGGTCGAGCAGTTCACCAGCGCCCAGTCGGAGGGCATCGGCATCCGCGTGATCCGCAACGGTCGCACCGGATTCGCCTACGCCGGCACGCTCGATCCGGCATCGGTCGACGAGGTGCTGTCAGAAGCCCGTGACAACGTCGAGTTCGGCACGCCGGACGAATGGGCGGCACTCGCCACGCCCGACGGCGTCCCCGTACAGCCGATCGATCTGTGGAACGAGGCGCTCGCCGCCTACGGCACGCAGTCGAAGATATTCCTCGCCCAGCAACTCGAACGGCTGACGCTCGCTGCCGACTCGCGTATTCGTGTCGAGGAGGCGAACTACGCGGACGGCAGCGGCGAAGTCGCTGTCGCCTCGACCACCGGCATCCGCACCAGTGGCAGGGAGAACGGCTGCTATGTCTCGATCGGCACGCTCGCCGACGACGGACCGGAAACCCATACTGGCTTCGGTTTCGCGGTCGATCGCAACCCCGGCGATCTCGACCTCGAGAAGGCGGCCTTCGAAGCCGCGCAGCGAGCCACCCGCATGCTCGGTTCGACGAAGCCGAAGAGCCGTCGCCTGACGGTCGTACTGGACCCGTTCGTCACCGCCCAGTTCCTCGGGGTCATCTCGTCGACGCTGAACGGCGAGGCCGTGATCAAAGGCCGCTCGCTGTTCGCCAACCGTCTCGGAGAGACCGTCGCCAACCCGTTCGTCACGCTCGTCGACGATCCGACGAACCCGCTGGCCTACAGCGCAACGGATGTCGACGGCGAAGGGCTTGCTGCCCGTCGCAATGTGCTCATCGAGGGTGGCGTACTGAAGCAGTTCGTGCACTCCAGCTACAGCGGCCGCCGCGCCGGAACGGCGTCGACCGGCAATGCCGTCCGTGGCGGCTTCAAGGGAACGCCAGGCTGCGGTTGTCTGGCGCTGCAGTTGCAGCCCGGCTCGCGGTCGCAAGCCGACATCGTCTCCGGGCTCGGCGACGCCGTACTGATCCAGTCCGTCATGGGCCTGCACTCCGGTGTCAACGCCGTGTCAGGAGACTTCTCGACCGGTGCCTCCGGCGTGATGATCCGCAACGGCGCGCTCGCCGAACCGGTCAAAGAGTTCACCATCGCCTCGACCTTGCAGCGCATGCTGCTCGACGTCGCCGAGGTCGGAGGAGATGTCGACTGGCTGCCGATGGGTGCCGCCGGCCTCACCCTGGTGGTCAACGACGTCACGATGTCAGGCGACTAGGGCGCTCCGCCGGGTTCGCCACATCACACGGGTTCCGTGGCGACGTACCGACGAACCGTTGGTTCTGCTCTCCGCCGCTCGGGCGGCTCACATGGTGGTCACGAACCCATTCCCCCGTCCACCGCAAGGCCGGTGCCGGTGATGAACCTGGCTGCATCGGACGCCAGGAAAACGACGGCGTCTGCCATGTCGGCGACTTCGCCGAGGCGCCCGAGTGGCGTCAGCGCCACGACATCGCCGATCGCCGCCTCGACGCTCGGCCACAACCCGAGCGTGACCATGTCGGTCGCCAGCCTGGCCCCCATCTCCGTCGGCACCAGCCCAGGGTAGACACAGTTGACGCGCACGCCGTAGCCCAATTTTCCGGACTCGATCGCCGCCACCCGCGTCAGCCGGTCGACAGCCGACTTGGTCGCCGAATAGCCGGCGATACCGGGAAAAGGAATGGTGGCGGCGACCGAAGAGGTGCTCACGACCGCCCCACCTCTTCCTGCCGGACCGCCCGGCCGCATCGCCCGAAAGGCGTGCTTGAGGCCGAGGGCGACACCGACGATGTTGACCTCGTTCATCTTGCGGATGTCGGCAGGATCGAAGTCGATGACGAGGCCGGAGATCTCGATACCGGCGTTGTTGACGAGGATGTCGTACCCGCCGAACTCGCTGATCGTCTGAGCGACCGCAGACTCCCAACTGCTGTCGTCGGTGACGTCGAGTTCGATGAAACATGCAGTCGCACCAGTCTCGGAAAGCGACGCTGCCGTTGCCTTGCCGACGTCGACCTGGATGTCTCCGATCATCACCGCAGCACCCGCTCTGGCAAGCGCCGAGGCCATGCCCGCACCGAGGCCTTGGGCTCCGCCCGTCACCAGCGCCTTGCGACCCGTCAGGTCGTACACACTCGACTCGCTCATCCGTGCTCCTTCATCGGCTGACCCTCAGCGTTCCCCGATGGTTCGCCGTGTTCCGATATCGCAGATGACCTCGATACCGGTGGCCGCCGACGACATTGGTCCGTTCTGGACGGGTGTCAAGCAACTTGGACATCTGTCCAAGACAATCCGTTCGACCGCTCGCAGCCTGCTACCGTCTCGGTGTATCTGCCGTGGCCGAGGGAGCAAGTCGTGGATGCAGTGACGGTCGAACAGCGCGCGGAACGCAGTCGTGACAGGGTGTCGCGCCGCCGGGTCGACAAGTTCGCAGACCGCAGGGCGCAATTGGCGAACTCGGCACTGCTGACGCTTTCCGAACTCGGATATGCGCGCACGAGTCTTCGTGAAATCGCCCAGAACTCGGAGTTCTCCCATGGCGTCCTGCACTACTACTTCACCGACAAAGTCGACCTCATCATGCACTGCGTCAAGCAGTACAAGGCCGAATGCGTCCGGCGCTACGACGAGATCGTCGGCACCTCGCTGACCCCTGACGACCTCAAGCACGGCTTCGCCACCGGTCTGGCGACGACGATGTGCGAGGACGCCTCGATGCACCGGCTGTGGTACGACCTGCGCTCACAGAGCCTGTTCGAGGAGTCGTTCCGTGCAGACGTCGGCGAGATCGACCGGAGTCTCGAGCGGATGATCTGGCGCATCGTCAGTCGGTACGCAGAACTCGCGGATGCATCGCCGACCGTCACCTCGCCGGTGGCCTATGCGATGTTCGACGGCATGTTCCAACACGGGTTGGCGAAGTTCATCGGCGGCGACGCAACGGCCGGCCTCGAGTTGACAGCGAACGTCGAACACGTCCTCGGCTCACTCGTTTTCCACAACGGCTGAAACCACCCCTTGCGAACCCGACCCGAGTCACGAAACGAACCGAGTCACGAAACGAACCGAGTCACGAGACATCACTCCATCGGCGAAGGCTCGTGACTCGGAACGCAGAGGGGACTCAGGTTCCAGGAGTCGTGTCGCCAGACGCTGCCACAGTCGTCGCCGACGCATCCTTGGCGCATGCTGCTGCCTTGACACCGAGGGCCTCACCGGCCGCACTCAACTTCGGGTTGCCGCCGGGCCCAGCAGCGACGATCAGCTGAGCGTCTGCTTCGGTGAGCTGGGCGACGACGGCCTTGAAGCACGCCTCGTCGAGGGTCACGCCGCTTTTTGCTGCTGAGGCGATGCCGTCGGACACGACCTTCGTCTGTGTCGGCGTCAGGGAGCCCGTGGCAGCCGCGACGGTGCCGGCTGCGCCCGTCCCCGCAGTGGTTGCGCCGCCAGAGCTGGTCGTGGCCGCACTGCTGCCGCACGAAGCGGCCGCCAGCATGAGTCCGATCGCGAACGTACCTGTCATCAATTTCTTCATGGCAAACTTCTCTCTGGCTTTCGCCGCCGTGCATAGCTCCGCGGCCACAACCTACAGCGAACCCTGACTGTTGCCCGGAGATCCGAGGTTGTGACGCGTCGCCGTGCCGCCCGGTCGGACGACTGCAAGGGCACCATGCTGTCAGCATTGCCGAGGATCTCCACGCCGCCATCTGTCACAACCATCCAGGTGAGGGAGGACAAGCCGCCTGACGCAGGTACGGAATGTTGCAGAACCTGCAACATTCCGTACCTGCGTCACGTGCATTCCGTGATGATGGAATCGGCGTGATCGCCGGACGTCGTGGGTTCTGTCGGGAGACCGTGAACGGATTGGGGGCGCCGCTCCGTCGGTATGGTGGCGGGGTGCCTGCCGCCGACCCTGTTGCGATCGCCAGGCATCCGCACCTTGGGCCGCAGTTGCGACCCGGCTGGGTGCGCGTCGACCTGCACAGTCACACGATGTGGAGCGGCGACTCGACGACGACACCCGACGAGATCGAACGCGCCGTCGTCGAATCGGGCCTCGACGTCGTGTGCATCACCGACCATCACGCCATCGCCGGTGCAGAGCAGCTGGCGCGGAGGTTGCCATGTCGCGTGATCGTCGGCGAGGAGATGCGCACGCACGCCGGCGAGATCATCGGCCTGTTCATGACCGAGCGCGTGCCGTTCGGACTCCCCGCAGTCCAGACGGCGCAGACCATTCGCGCCCAGGGGGCGATCGTCTACGTGCCGCATCCGTTCGATCCGATGCGCCGCAATATCACCGAAGCTGCACTCGTCGAACTCGCCGATGCCGGCCTCGTCGACGCCGTCGAGGTGCTCAACGCCAAGACCTCGCTCGCCTCGTTGAATGCTAAGGCCGCGCAGTTCGCCGAGGAGCGGGGTCTCCGTGCGGGTGCGGGGTCGGACGCACATGTCCCGAATGCGCTCGGCGCGGCGTTCGTCGAGATGCCGGACTTCGACGGCCCGGCCGAATTCCTCAGGTCGCTGGAGTACGCGGTGATCGTCGGCCACCACTGGGACGAAGCACGGCCGTGGACCTCGAGGATCGTCCCGAGCTTCTGAGCAAGTGGCCTGAGGAAAACCCTGAGGCAGCAACTCTGAGGAGTGCCGAGTCAGCCGGCGTCCGTGTCTTTTGCCCGTTCGCGCTCGGCTTCGATGCAGCGCTTGGCCCACCAGCCCGGTTCGAGTTGACGGTCGAGGTCGTCGATCGGCTTGCCGCGGCCCGGCAGATTGTCGAACTTGCCCTGCTCCATCGCCTCACGGATCATTCGCTCGGCGATCACTTCGGCGATATCCATGAGACCAAGCGTAGGCTGCGCTCAGCCCATCAGGTCGCGCACGACGTCGAGCCAGAATTGGGTCGTCAGGCGCAGCGATTCGACGTCGATGCGTTCGTCGTTGCCATGGAAACGGGTGCTGTAATCGCCGGCTTCGAGCTCTGGGCTGAACAGCCCGGCGCCGTACGCCACTGAACCCATATGACGGAAGATGCGGGCGTCGGTGAAACCGACGACCATCTGCGGCGTCAGGCGAGCGGCGGGGAACGGCTTGTTGACGGCCCGCTGCAACGAGTCCCACATCGGATTGTCCATCCGGCTGATGCTCGCGGCGTCGTTCATCACGATCTCGACCTCGACGTCGTCGGCGAGGTCGCCGAGCGCCGCTTCGAGATGCGCCCGTACGTCGTCGGGGCCTTCGCCGGGCAACGTGCGGATATCGACGCCGATGTCGATCACACTCGGAATCGTGTTCGTCTTCATCGTTCCCTCGATGACGTTGCAGGAGAACGTGGTGTGCGTGCAGGCGTGTAGGTGCCTGGCAAGACCGGCGTTGGGCATCGATGCCAGCAGATCGTCGATGCGGCCGGCGTCGAGCAGCGACTGTCTGGTGTCGTCGTCCAAGCCCATCGACGAGACCTGATGCGTCCACAGCTCGTGAAACCGCGGCGCCGGCGAATAGGCGGTGAGTCGCTGAATCACCGCTGCGGCTTTGACGAGCGCGTTGTCGCTGCGGAAGGGTGCAGAGCCGTGGCCGGGAGTGCCGCGAACCCGCAGTTTCCGCCAGGCGACGCCCTTTTCGCCGATGTTCACGCCGACGAACGGCGCGTCGCCGGGGCCAGAGTGCAGGCCTCCGCTCTCGGTCAACAGATAGTCGCAGCGAATGGCGTCCGGCGCATTGTCGGCGACCCACTGCGCACCGTGCTTCGAACCGGACTCCTCGTCGGCGACAGCGAAATAGATGAGGTCGCCCGCCGGACGAAAGCCCGTGTCCATGAGGTGACGGAAAGCGACCGCCATCGACGACGTCAGGTTGAGCATGTCGACGCCGCCTCGCCCCCAGACCTCACCGTCGATCAACTCGCCACCGAACGGGTCTCGGCTCCAACCCTGAGGATCGACGGGCACGACATCGGTGTGGCCCATCAGACAGACACTCGGCGCCGTGGGGTCCGTTCCGGCGATACGGGCGACGAGCGAAGCGCGACCAGCGGTCGGCTCGTAGCGCTCGATATCCACGCCGGTGCCCTCGAGGTAGGTCTGGATGACGTCAGCCGATCGGCTCTCGTACCCGGATGATGCGCTGCCGTCGTTGACGCACCGGTTGCGGATCAGCGTCTGCAACAGTTCGATGGTCTGCCCTGTCAGCGGGTTGTTGCGGGTGTCGGTCATCGACCAAGTATCGCCGACCGCGCGCCAGCCGGAGCCGCTGGTGGTCAGTGGGCGGGTTCGGACGTTTCGGCGACGATCCGAGCGACCATCGTTGATTTCTCGACCGGATCGAGCCAGGAGGCTTCGACCCCGTCGAGGGCGATTGCCACGAGGTCGTCGAAGCCGAAGCCGAACGCCTCTGCGCACAGCAGGTATTCCTGTGTGAGGTCCAAGCCGACGAGACCGGGATCATCGGTGTTCAGCGTCACCAGCAAGCCGGCGGCGCGCATCCGCGCAAAGGCGTGAGCGGACAGATCGGAACAGACGTCGGGGTTGATCCGCACGTTGGCGTTGGGGCAGACGGTGAACGGCAGCCGGATATCGGCGAGGCGAGCCATCAGTCGTTCGTCCTCCACCACGGAAATGCCATGGTCGATCCGCTGGCAGCGAAGCACGTCGACCGCCGTCGCCACTGCGGACGCCGGCGAGTTCTCTCCCTGGTGCGCAGTGAGCTGCAATCCGGCGGACGCCGCCAACCGGTACGAGCGCAGGAAGGTCGTCGGGTCGACACCGCGTTCCGTCGAGTCCATACCGATGCCGATGATTCGTTCCGCCCCGGTTGCACCCTCGCTGCGCAGATCGACGAGTTGGCCGACATGGAGCAGTCCGACCTGCGGCCCGAAATCGCGATCGATATCGAAGATCAGACGATTGACGACCCCCGTCTCGCGTTCCGCCCGGGCGAAACCCTCGTCCAACCCGGCGACGATGTCGGCGAGCGAGTGGCCCGCCTGCAGATGCCGTGCCGGCGTGAAGAACGATTCCCGGTAGACCAGGCCATGATGTGCTGCGTCGATGACACTCTCATACGCCAACCGGGCCCAGGCATCGCGGTCGCCGAGCACGGACTGGATCAGCCAGAAGACGTTGAGGAAATCGGTGAGGTCGCCGTAGTGGTACAGATCCGCCGGGTTCTCGACCGGGAACACGACGCCGTGCAACGCCGCCAACTCAGCGGCGGTGGATGCACGCATCGTCCCCTCGACGTGGCAGTGCAGCTCGACCTTGGGGATCGCCGCCACCCTCGACGGACACAGTCGCTCGTCGACAGCATTCGTCGGCGCACGGGTTGGATTGCCAGCGTCTCGGCGGTTCGCCATCACCGCATCGGGTTCGTCGATCGTCGCCACGACTGCATGATGCCCCACGCGCAGCGTGACCGTGTCGCTCTTCTCCGTCTTGTCGCCCGTTGTTCACCGGCGTGAAATGTGCGTCGCGGCGAACGGGGATCGCTCGCGATGGCCGAGGGCGAACTCATCGACCATTTTGGCTCGCAGTTCGTCGATGTCGTCACCGAGTCCGATCCAACTCGTCGCCGTCGCAGAGATCGGATACCGGGCGATGCTCATCGACGCCGAGGTGGACGAGGCCACCGAACGCGCCTCGAGCGCCCTTGAGCCGAGCACGATTGCAGTGATCACAGACCTGCCGAGACCGTGACGTCCCGCGCCGGCGCAGAGTGGATCGAAGGTCGTGCGATGACAGACGAGCGGAATCCCGGCGACAGTGAAGCGCTGATCGACCACGAGATTCCCGCTCTTCTCACCGGACCGTCCGAGCACGACCTCGTCCACCCAACGAATCGTCGCATGCTGATGCCGGCCGGCGTCCGTCGCTGCGTCCGTCGCTGCGTCCGTCTCGGCGTCCGTCTCTGCATCGACATCCCGATCGACGTCGACGACGGTCCGTATCGTGTGGCTGCTCCCGGCGATCGACAGCAGCGGTTGCGGCCACCAATCGAGCGATGCACCTGCGGCGACACGCGCCCGAACCGTCGACACCGATTCACATTCTCGTCCGGGTTGCGCCAGTGAAGCGGCAACGGAGCGGACCGTGAGCCGAGCGCCGCTGCCGACGGCGAGGTCGAAGTCGAGATGATCCCCGCCGAGGGGCCCGGCGGCACCGCCGACGAGATGGACCGTCAACCGATCGGCTGACTGGTCGGTGACGCGTAGGAGCAGCGGAGCTTCAGCTCGCAGCACTGTCGGGCTCGGCCAGCCGCGCGAATCGAGGCCCACGCGCAGAGCAGAACACGCCCTCACCTGCATCCCCCGACCGGTTCGTGCAGTTGCGTCATCGGGCTCGGCGCGAGTGCACAAAGGCGTGGGCTGAGCTCACCGGCGGGAGGGATCGATGCTCCAGGCGGTGAGGCGGCTGCGGACCCAGGCGGCGACATTCGCTGCGCCGTCGAGGCTGACGAGCGACGTGAATTCGATCGGCAGTTCGCCCCGGCGGGCCCTGGCGTCGCGGTCCATGACGGCGAGGTCGGCGCCGACGAGGGGTGCCAGATCCGTCTTGTTGATCACCAGCAGGTCGGCAGTGGTGACGCCGGGGCCACCCTTGCGCGGTACCTTGTCGCCGCCGGCGACGTCGATCACGAAGATCTGGGCGTCGACGAGCGCCCGGCTGAAGATCGCTGTGAGGTTGTCGCCGCCACTCTCCAGCAACGTCAACTCGACGGGAGCGTGCCGTGCCTCGAGTTCCTCGATGGCATCGAGGTTTGCGGAGATGTCGTCACGGATCGCCGTGTGCGGACAGCAGCCGGTCTCCACCGGCACGATGCGATCGTCGGCGAGCACTCCCATCCGACGCAGGGCTTCCGCGTCTTCTGTCGTGAAGATGTCGTTGGTGACGACGACGAGCGACACGTCGTCGGCGAGCAGCCGGCAGAGACTGGCGACGAGCGCGGTCTTGCCGCTCCCCACTGGTCCGCCGATGCCGATGCGCAATGGACGGCCACGTGGATCCGGAGGAACTTCCGCCAGCGGGTCGTGGTCGTGGTCGTGGTCGTGGTGGGAATGGTCGTGATCAAGAGGCAAAGAGCCTCACCTCCCATGTTCCGTGGTGCTCGGCGAGCACGTCGTTGAGGAGTCCGAGGTCGGCCGCCAGGTTCGCCGCCGGATGCTCGCAGGTGGATGCCGCCAGTACTGCGAGCCGGGTCAATTCCGATGCGGTGGATGCGCCGAGTGCAGCGACGTCGAAGGGATCGAGTCCGAGCAGCCTGACGGCACCCGAGGTCAGCGTTCCGACGAGATGGTGCAGCTCGCACAGCGCCGCCTCGGCCGGCGAACATCCGGCAGCGTTGGCGACGACGCCCATGGCGATCGGCTGGACCACGCCGTCCGGCAGCGCCGCCCGAGCCTCGCCGTATCGGGATGACGGCCACGCGCGTTCGCCACCGCGTAGCAACTGCCTGCCGAGCGTCCTCGCCGCCAGACGAAGGCGCGGCGGACCGGTTCTCGCCAGGTACTCGGCATCGAGTTCGCGCCAATCGACGGCACCGAGCTGTCCGCTCCGCCAGCACGTCGCGGCCGCGAACGCAGCGTCGACCCGTCCGCTCGTCGCCAGACGACCGTCGACGAGTGCCCGCAGCGTGGCGATGTCGGTCACGTGACCAGCCTTCACGGCTGCCTCGGTGCCGGAGGAATGAGCGTGACCACCGGCGGGAAATCGTCCGTCGGCGAGCAACAGCAGCGACGGGTTCAAAACCGTCACAGCCACCGGTCCTCGGCTGGAGATCCGGACGGCAGCATCAGAAGAGGAAGTAGCGCTGGGCGAGGGGGAGCACGGTGGCCGGGTTTTCCTCGATCAGTTCGCCGTCGACATACACGGCGAAGGAGTCCGGTTCGACCCTGATCGACGGAAGTGCGTCGTTCTCCGGCAGGTCGGCCTTGCCACGGCGGCGGGTATCGGCGATGGCGACCAGACGCCGGCCGAGGCCGAGGCGGTCGGCGAGGCCGTCGTCGAGCGCAGCCTGGGCAACGAAGGTCATGCTCGTCGCCATCGCCGCACGAGGGGCGGCACCGAACATCGGCCGCGGCAGAACAGGTTGTGGTGTCGGGATCGAGGCATTGGCATCGCCCATCGCCGCCCAGGCGATCATGCCGCCCTTGATCGTCAGGTGCGGCCGCACACCGAAGAATCGCGGGTCCCAGAGGACCATGTCGGCGAGCTTGCCGACGGCGATCGAACCGACCTCGTGGTCGATGCCGTGGGCGACGGCCGGGCAGATCGTGTATTTGGCGACGTAGCGGCGGGCGCGGTGGTTGTCGGCCTCGCCATCGCCGGGGAGGGCGCCACGTCGAGCCTTCATCACGTGGGCTGTCTGCCATGTGCGGATGATGACCTCGCCGACGCGACCCATCGCCTGTGCGTCGCTGCCGATCATCGAGATCGCCCCCATGTCGTGCAGCACGTCCTCGGCGGCGATCGTCGACGGGCGGATGCGGCTCTCGGCGAATGCCAGATCCTCGGCGATCGACGGGTTGAGATGATGGCAGACCATCAACATGTCGAGGTGCTCCGCCAGCGTGTTCACGGTATGCGGTCTGGTCGGGTTCGTCGACGACGGCAGCACGTTCGGATAGGAGGCGACGGTGATGATGTCGGGGGCGTGGCCGCCACCTGCACCCTCGGTGTGGTAGGTATGGATCGAGCGCCCGGCAATGGCAGCCAGTGTCGATTCGACATAGCCCGCCTCGTTCAACGTGTCCGTGTGGATGGCGACCTGCACACCGGTTTCGTCGGCGACGCGCAGGCAGGCGTCGATCGCTGCCGGCGTCGTGCCCCAGTCTTCGTGCAACTTGAAACCGCCTGCGCCGGCGAGCACCGATTCGTGCATCGCCGGCTGCGACACTGTATTGCCCTTGCCGAGCAGCAGGAAGTTCATCGGCCACATGTCGAGCGCCTGATGCATCCGAGCGAGGTTCCACGAGCCGGCCGTGACGGTCGTCGCCTTGGTGCCCTCGGCGGGCCCGTTGCCGCCACCCATCAGTGTCGTGATGCCGGCGCACAGCGCTTCCTCGATGATCTGGGGACAGATGAAATGCACATGGCAGTCGATCGCTCCCGCAGTGATGATGCGCCCGTTACCGGAAATGATCTCCGTCGACGGTCCGATGATCAGCGTCGGGTCGACCCCATTCATGGTGTCCGGGTTTCCGGCTTTCCCGATGCCGACGATCCGTCCGTCGCGCACGCCGATGTCGGCCTTGATGACGCCCCAATGGTCGAGGATCAGCGCGCCGGTGATGACCAGATCGGGGGCCCCTTCAGCCCGGGTACGAGCGGATTGACCCATCGACTCGCGGACGACCTTGCCGCCACCGAACACAACTTCTTCGCCACCGAAGCACAGATCGCGCTCGACCTCGATGATCAGGTCGGTGTCTGCCAGTCGGACACGGTCGCCGGCGGTCGGGCCGTACAGCCGGCGGTACTGCGCTCTCGAGATCTCAACCATCCGAGCCCCCCGTAGCGCCATGCCTGCTGGCGGGCGGGGTGTCGGGCGGGGTGTCGGGCGGGGTGTCGAGCGGGCCTGCTACTTCGCCGCGCAGGCCGGCGACGATGCGATCACCGGCGAGCGGGATCAGCGAGACGTGACGGCTGATACCCGGCTCGAAGCGGACCGACGTGCCGGCGGCGATGTCGAGGCGATAGCCACGCGCGGCGACGCGGTCGAACTGCAACGACGGGTTGGCCTCTGCGAAGTGGTAGTGCGACCCGACCTGGATCGGGCGATCACCGCCGTTGAGTACGACGATGCCGACGGCGACCGCGCCTGCGTTGAGCACGAGGATGCCATCGGGCCCGGTGATCTCTCCGGGGATCATCGCTGGCCCCTCATCGGATCGGCTGGTGCAGTGTCACGAGCTTCGTACCGTCGGGGAACGTCGCCTCGATCTGGACTTCGTCGACGAGCTCGGCAATGCCGTCCATGACGTCGGCACGCGACAGCACGCGGCATCCGGAGTCCATCAGATCGACCACCGTGCGGCCGTCGCGGGCGGCTTCGTAGACCCAGGACGTGAGGATCGCCACCGACTCCGGGTAGTTCAGTTGCAGTCCCCGCGCCTGGCGGGCGAGGGCCACCTGGGCGGCGACGTGGACGAGCAAACGTTCCTGTTCATGCGGTGACAGCAGCATCGCCAGCATCGTAGGCGCTGCATTGTTTCGGCACTGTTGCGATGCTGGCAGGCGCTGGCAGGGCGTTGCCGGAGCACCCCGGTATCAGGACGCCAACAGCACCAGCACGGCACGATCGAGGGCGGCGGCCTGGGCGACCTGCGCCGCCGCCGAGGCGGCGACGGCGACGACGACTGTCTTGTCGGAGACGGTGACGACGATCGCCCTGTCGGCGATCGAGTGTGGTTCCTCGCCGGAGCTGCGATCGGTGCCGGCGTTCGACTGGGTCACGGCAATGACCGCAACGGCATCACCGATGCGCAACGGAAGTGCAGCGTCGCCGAGGCGGATGCCGACGCCGAGGAATCCCGCCGGGAGCCGGCTCGTGCCAGACCCCAGCAGATGATTGGGGAGCAGCACCTCGTTCGCTGCCAGGTCGTCGAGCGCCACCGCACCTGCTGGGAGTGCGTGCAACGCTGTCGATGCAACGCCGGCGACGGGTATCTCGACGAGCGAGACGTCGTCAGCGGTGATTGCCGAGCCGGCGCTGATCGGGTGTCTGATACTGACGACGACCGTTCGCTGCTCCCAGGACTGCCGGGCCCGATCGAGGGCGCGAACGTGGGCGTTCACCCCGAATCC
Source organism: Actinomycetes bacterium (assembly GCA_025356335.1). Classification (GTDB taxonomy): domain Bacteria; phylum Actinomycetota; class Acidimicrobiia; order Acidimicrobiales; family Ilumatobacteraceae; genus JANXUF01. The sequence goes on along the minus strand of JANXUF010000123.1, from coordinate 38,330 downwards.
GACCCCCACCGCCAGCGTGCACATCGGGATGCATGCGAGCACCCGATGCCGGGCCGAGAAGCGTCTGAACCGGGCGATCGAGGCAACGAGCTGACGTCGAACGACGCTGTCGCCAGGGGCGATGGTGTGGCGTGGAACTGATCCGGCCATGGGCGGCCTCCTTCGATACGCACTGCTGGAGCAGCGCAGTCGGGGGGGAAGCCGATGCAGAAACTGTCGTCGACGCTATCTGCAGGATGTGAAGTTTCGAGGGCGTCAGTTCGACGAAGGCGTCGACGACGAAGATGTCGACGCCGAAGGCGTCGACGATGAGGCAGCCGATTCCTTCGACGCCGGTTTGGCGGCAGGCGTCGTCGGTGCCGAGGAGCCGTTCGTCGACGACGATTCCGAGGAACTCGTCGAGTTCGACGACGGGCCATCGGAGGAGGTCGACGCGGAGCTGTCGGCGGTGGCCGGGACAGTCGCTGCGCTCTTGGAGGAACCACCTCGGCTGTCGGTTTTGTAGAAGCCGCTCCCCTTGAATGTCACGCCGACGGGCTGGAAGACCTTCTTGACCGGTCGCACGACGCCGTCACTCGGGTGGGCGAGCTCGGTCAGCGTGTCCTCGTCGAAGGTCTGCACGACCTCGATGGTCTCGCCGGAATCGATGAATTTGTAGACATAGGTCGGCATCAGGAAACTCCGGGCGATGGAGGGCAGTTAGCACTCGCGTGGTGCGAGTGCCAACAATCTAGCGTCGCGGGTCGCCAGAGCGAACGCCGAGTCACGAGAACGCCGAGCCAGATCTCCGGGCACCGGCGCAGTATCCGAGGTGCCGTGCTGATCCGTATTCTGGCAGTCGTGAAGACCCTGCGGTATATCGAAAGAGGACGCGTGAGTGAGCCAGAGTGCATTCGATGGAATGGCGTGATCCGATGAAGGCCGTCAGGACGGCGGTCATTCCCGCCGCAGGGCTCGGAACACGATTCCTACCGATGACCAAGGCGGTTCCGAAGGAACTCCTTCCGATCGTCGATCGCCCGGGTCTGCAACTGGTGATCGAGGAGGCGCTCGGTGCCGGCATCGAGCGGATCGTCGTCGTCAGCCACGAATCGAAGACAGCTGTCGATGCGTATTTTCGGCCGGACCCCGCGCTGGTCGCTTCGCTCGAGCAGTCCGGCAAGACGGAGTTGGCCGACCGTCTGCGCGCCGTCGACGCGCTCGACGTCCACATCGTGTATCAGGACAAGCCGCTCGGGCTCGGCCATGCGGTCGGAGTGGCCGCAGAGGCTGTCGGCGACGAACCGTTCGTCGTCCTACTTCCTGACGAGCTGATGGGCGGATCCGGCCTGCTCAAGGCGATGGTCGAGGCGTACGAGGAAACCGGGGGGTCGGTGATCGGCCTCAAGGAGATACCCCATTCCGAGGTCAGCGCCTACGGCGTCGTCACCCCGGCCGGCCCGCGCGACAGCAGCGGCAGAATTCCGCTCAGCGGCATGGTCGAGAAGCCAGCGGCCGAGGACGCGCCGAGCAACCTCATCATCATCGGCCGCTATCTGTGCACGCCGGCGGTGATGCGCGAGATCGCCGATCTGACGCCCGGAGCCGGCGGAGAACTGCAACTGACCGATGCGCTCCGGGCTGTCTGCGCCTATGAACCGTTTCACGGCATCGTCGGCGACGCCCTCCCCGCCGGGTCCTTCGCCCGTCACGACACCGGCAACCCGGCGGGCTGGCTCGCAGCGAACGTCGAACTGGCATGGAGCCATCCGCAATACGGAGCTGCGATCCGCGAGCTCGTCCGTCGCCTCGCCGTCGACTGATCGAGGAGCTGCTGAGACTCAGGACACCGGATTGGAGGGGACATCTGATCGCTCAGGGTCGCGTCGGTACGTCAGTTTCGGGTTGGGCCTCGGGGTTGCGCCTGCGGAAATGCCCGTCGATGTCGAGGATCAGACCGTCTTCGTCGACGTCCACGTCGACGGTCCTTCGCGGGTCGGTGATTCGCCACGAGCGATCTGCCCGCCGTTCGTAGACGTGATCTTCCCGGACGATGCCGAGCGTCTCGACGTCGACGTTGGCGACGGCGGCTTCATATTTCTCACCGACCTCGAATCCGTCGTCGAGGAGTCCGCGGATGACGATCGACGATGTCAACGGTGTGTCCAGGACGATCGCTTCTGTGCCATCGAGGTCGTCGCGGTAGGTGCCGTTGACCTCGCCCCAGGTGCCCTGCCCATCGTGCCCGAGCCACAAGTCGGCGTCCTCCTGGTCGCGGAACAGCAGGAACTGGCGAACCTGATGATCGGGCTGCAGGCGCAGCACGGCATGGGTGCGATGGCGGCTGCTGATCGAATCAGCGGTCCACGCGCCGTTCTCGAAGCGGATCGCTGCGGTCTCGTGGTGCTGACGATCCCACGTCTCCCATTGCGCCGTGAACTCGGAACCCTCCTCATACATGGCGTCGCCACTCCTCGGACGCAGCTCGTCCGGTCACAGCCCTGCGTTCGTGCACGGTTCCAACGCTAACGGGGTACGTTCTGGCGAGATGATCCCATTGGATGAAGCCCGTTCGTTCGTCCGTCAGGCATGCCGCCCGATCGCCAGTGTTTCGTTGCCGTTGCGCGCATCGATCGGGCTGGTCACGTCCACCGACCTGCTTGCGCAGGAGAGCGTTCCTCCGTTCGCCAACAGTGCCGTCGACGGCTACGCCGTGATCGCTGCCGATATTGCGGCCGCCTCGACGACGGCGGTGGAACTCGAGGTGATCGCGACCGTTGCCGCCGGTGCGCGGTTCGACGGTGTCGTTGCCAGCGGTCAAGCCGTGCGGATCATGACCGGTGCTCCGTTCCCCGACGGTGCCGATGCTTCGGTGATGGTCGAAGAGACCGAATCGCGTGATGGGGGAGCGAGGGTCGTCATCTCGACGTCGGTCAGCGCCGGTACGGCCGTCCGAGCCGCCGGCAGTGACATCGTCGAGGGTGCATTGCTCTTCCCGGCAGGAACCGTGCTGAACGCGATGGCGCTCGGCGTGTTGGCGAGCGTCAATATCCGCACGATCGAAGCCATCCCCAGACTCCGCGTCGCCGTGGTCTCGACCGGCGACGAACTGATCGACGACGGCGGTCCGCTCGGTCCTGGTCAGATCCGAGAGAGCAACAAGGCGATGCTCGTCGCCGCCCTGGGCCAGGCTGGTTGCGATGTGAGCGATCTCGGCGTCGTTCGCGATGACGAGCACGCACTCGAGGCCGTGCTGCGGGCGGCCGCCGATGACCACGATGCCATCGTCACCAGCGGAGGTGTGAGTATGGGCGACTTCGATCCGGTCAAGGCGGTGCTCTCGCGAATCGCCGAGATGCGATGGATGCAGATCGCCATCAAACCGGCCAAGCCCTTCGCCTTCGGGCTGTTGACGAACAACGCTGGTGCAGCGATTCCGATATTCGGCCTGCCGGGCAATCCGGTGTCGTCGTTCGTCAGTTTCGAGTTGCTCGCCAGACCTGCGTTACGTTCGATGATGGGCCACACCAACGTCGACCGAACGGTCGTCGCAGCGATCAGCGACGACCCGATCAAGCGTCGTCGTGACGGCAAGACGCATTTCGACCGCGTCGACGGCGCGTTCGAGGCAGACGGACGTTGGCATTTTCGAAGGGGCGCGTCGCAGGGCAGCCATCAGTTGTCGTGGTCGGCGTCTGCGAACGGTCTGGCGATGGTCCCAGACGGAGAAGGCGTGTCCGGCGGCGACAGCGTCGACGTCATGCTCCTCGAGCTGTAACGGCACCGGCAAGCGGGCGGCAACCGTTGTGACGATCGTTCTCGGGGTGCGTGCTTCGCGTCCGGCGGTCCCCAACGGTGCCCGCCGCCGTAGGATGCGGTCATGGATCTTGTCGATCCCTTTGGACGCACCATTCGAGATCTGCGGATCTCCGTCACCGATCGCTGTAACTTCCGCTGCACGTACTGCATGCCGCAGGAGGGCATGAAGTGGCTGCCACGTTCGGAAGTACTGTCTTTCGAGGAGATCGAGCGACTGTCGCGCATCTTCGTCGAACGCTTCGAGGTCGACGGACTGCGCTTGACGGGCGGCGAGCCGACGGTCCGATCACACCTGCCGGTCCTCGTCCACAAGCTCTCGGGCCTTCGAGTTCCGGTCTCGTCGAGATCGCCGATGGCCGGCAAGGCGCCTGATCTCTCGGTCACGACGAACGGCGCCACGTTCCGGCTCGTTGCCGAGGAACTGCGCATCAACGGTCTGCAACGCGTCAATATCAGCCTCGACACGCTCAAACGCGACCGCTTCCTGCAGATGACCCGCCGGGACGAACTGTTTCGAGTCCTCGACGGGATCGAAGCGGCGAAGGAGGCAGGGTTCTCGCCCGTCAAGATCAACGCCGTCATCGAACGTGGCGTGAATGACGACGAGATCCTCGACTTGGCCTGCTTCGGTCGTGATCGTGGAGTCGAAGTGCGCTTCATCGAATTCATGCCGCTCGACGCCTCCGGCGAGTGGGGCCGCCACAAGGTCGTCCCGCAGGACGAGATCGTCGCCAACATCGCCGCGGTGTTCCCGCTCGAACTCGTCCCGGCCCGTGGTGCCGCCCCGGCAGACCGTTGGCGCTATGTCGACGGTGCTGGCATCATCGGCGTGATCCCGACGGTGAGCCATCCCTTCTGCGGGGACTGCGACCGTGTGCGCATCACGGCCGACGGCCAGTTCCGAACATGCTTGTTCGCGACGACCGAGTTCGACCTCCGTGCGCTGCTGCGCGATGGGTCAGACGACGACGTCATCGCCGCCGAGATCCAACGGGCAGTCGGGCTGAAATGGGCGGGTCATCAGATCAACCAGGTGAACTTCATCCGTCCCGCCAGAAGCATGAGCCAGATCGGCGGCTGAGCGCGAAGCCAGCTTCCGTGGACCGTTTTGCACCGCCGGCGGGTGCACGAGCGGACTCGGTTCACGGAGGAACGGGAATTGCGTGTCATTTCGATTACGGTGGATTCGATGTCGGACTTGACCTTTAGCCATCTGGATCCACTCGGGCGAGCACGGATGGTGGACGTAACTCAGAAGGATCCGACCGCGCGCAGGGCGGTCGCCAAATGCAGAGTCTTCATGTCCGCAGACACGACTGCAGCCGTCGCCAATCGTGAGGTCAAGAAGGGAGACGTGCTCGCCGTTGCCCGTGTGGCGGCGATTCAGGCGGCAAAGCGCACGTCAGACGTGATTCCGCTGTGTCACCCGCTGTTGGTCGGCTCGGTCTACATCAACTTCGAGATCGGCGATGACTACATCGAGGTGGAGGCGCAGGTCGACACCGTCGATCGCACCGGGGTGGAAATGGAGGCGCTGCATGCCTGTTCGGTGGCCGCCTTGACGATCTACGACATGTGCAAGTCGGCCGATCGGGCGATGGTGATCGGCGAACTGACGCTGTGGGAAAAGACCGGTGGGCGCTCCGGGACCTATCGCCGACCGACTATCGTTGCGAACAGCGTCACGAATGTCGTAGAATCGTAATCAACGAGCTGAGCGCCTCCGGGCAGCACTGCAAAGGATCGAAAACACACATGAGCATGAATGACCGGCAAACTTTGGGCAACCGGGGTATGAACACATGAGATCAGTGATTTTGTTGGTCGTCGGTGCGGCCTGGGTGGCGGTACTGCTGCCGCCGCTCCTGCGCTCCCGCTTGGAGAACCGGCCTGGCTCTTCGATCGATTCCTTCCAAAGTCGGCTCTCCAGTCTGCAACGCTCTGTCCCGTCGACCGGGATGCGTGGGATGGCACGTCCACTCGCCGGCGGCCAGCGCATGGACATGCGCCACAGTGGCATTCGTCCGGTCGACGTGCGCTACGCACCGCAGCGCACCGGTGCGGGCCAGCAGCGCTCAACGCAGCGCCTCGCGGGCTACGCCCAGCCCGCACAGCGGGCGACCCCGGCGAACACCCCGCAGCGGTTCGACCTGCGCGGCGCCCGGCAGCTCGACAGCACCCGACAGATCGATCGCCGGACCGTGCAGGCCGGCGTCGAGGGTGGTTCATTCACCGGGTTGCAGCGTCGCGACGAGGCCCGCCACCAATCCAGCCACCACGCCAGCCGTCGTGAAACGGTGCCGGCTCGTCCACGAGCGACCGTCAAGCAGCGTCGGCAGAACGTCTTGTTCCTCCTGATCCTCGTCACGGCGATGTCGGGGCTCTTCGTCGCCGCCGTCAACAACACTGCCTCGAAAGCAGTGTTGGCTGTCAGCGCCTGTGCGCTCGTCGGCTACATGTACCTGCTGGCGCAGATGCGCCGCACAGATCACGGTGTCGACGAGTACTACGGCTACGAGGCCGCCTGAGCTCACCTGAGTGGCGACGTCAGCGCGACGGCGCGACGGTGCGAGGTGAACCTCGTCCGTCGTCGCTATAGTGAGGCGTCCCTATGGGGGTGTAGCTCAGTTGGCAGAGCGCAACAATCGCACTGTTGAGGCCAGGGGTTCGATTCCCCTCACCTCCACCAATAGGTCAAGCTCAGAGCCGGTGCTTCGATTTTGGAGCACCGGCTCTGTCCACCATCTGTTTTCGGCTGCCTTTCCCCTGCTGCCGGGGGCCACGGCGCCGGGAACGCCGAACCAGCGATGCCAAATATCTCACCTGATCTTCAATCAGCGGTCTGGGCGGTGGTGGACGGTCGCGCCACCGAGGCCGACCATGCCCTCGTCGACGCTGATGCGGATGCTGTCGTTCGGATCCTCGATCGCCTGATCGACGAGACCGAGGACGACCTCGACGCCGTCAGTGGGTTGCCTGGCGACGAACGTGATCAGGTGGTGGCCGACTTCGAAGACACGCTCGACGGGTTGTGGGCCGTGCGTGACAGGCTGCGGCCTCCGCCGCCACGGCCGGATCCTCCGCCACAGCCGGCCAGGAACGGTGCCCCCCTCATCGAGGAGCCGCAGGAGGTCCGGTTACAGGCGTCATGGGCTGACGGCAAGCTTGTCGTCTGGGCTGCCGGCCGGGGCACGGAGCCCGACGGCAATGACGCCCTCGCCGACCGCCTCGAAGCGATCGGCGGGCCGTCGCTCGGGTGGACCGTGCACGCCAGCGTTGCGCTGCCATCGGGGGCTCGTGCCGAAGCCTTGGCGATTCCGTTGAAGGATGCTCTTGGCTGGCTCGTTGCCGTCGCCGGCGGCCTCGGAAGCGCCGGCGTCGGGCCGAGTGTCATCTGGCTCGCACGACTTGCCGTCGAAGGCGCCAGGCTGGTTGCCAGCGGGACGGTCGTGCCGACGCTGCGATTCGAGAAGAAGCCGAATGACCGCCGCGCTGATGCTGCGGTCAAATGGGCACCGACGTTGATCGACGACGCCGAACTCCGCGAGTTCGCCGCTGCAATGCCGGGTCCGGTCACGGCGGTTGCTGCCGCCGATCCGCGCAAGACGACGATCGCCGTGCTCAGCGCTGTCGTCGATGCGATCATCACCGATGCGGCCCGTCGTATGCAGATGCCGGCAGCGCCGCCGACGACGAACACGATCGGCGATGTCGCCGAAGCGTTCGTCTCGCGGCTGGACGGGTCCAGTTTCCTGTCACCGACGGCGCTCGCCGGTGACATTTCATGGCGACTCGATCAATGGTCACGATCGGTCACGTCGGTCAGCCGGCCGAAGCTCGTCGTGCAGTTGGCTCCTCCGGACGCCGGTGGCGCCTGGCTCCTGTCGTTGTTGGGCTCTGTCGCCAAGAACAAGTTCGTCGCACTCGGCGAGGCGCTCGCCGAGGACAAGGGGGGAGCGCTGGCGATCGAACTGGCACGCCTCGAACGCGTCTTCCCGGTGCTGACACGAGTGTCGGGCCTGCGCCGTGGTCAGGTCGTGCTCAGTCAGGCAGAGGCGTGGGACCTGATGACGGTCACCGGGCCGATGCTCGAGACCGTCGGCTACGAAGTCCGCGTGCCGGAGCTGTCGCGCCGCAAGCTGTCCCCGACGCTGCGTCTGTTCTCCGAGATCGCTGTCGGGGATTCCGTTGTGGGCGCTCATCAGCTGAGCAACGTTCGCTGGTCGGTGCTGTTCGACGATGTCGAACTCACCGCTGCGGAGATCGCCCGGCTGGCGAACCAGGCACGTCCACTGGTGCAGTCACGTGGGCGCTGGATCGAACTGGATCGGGTCGATCTGGCGGAGGCCGCCGCTGCGTTGGCAGAACGTGCCGACCTCACCCAGTTGACCGGCGCAGAAATCCTGCGCCACAGCGTCGGCCTCGAAGGTTCCCCACTTTCTGGTGGTATCAGCGTCGACGGAAGCGGCTGGGCGTCCGATCTGATCAAGCGTGCCGCTGACGTTTCGACCGATCCGGTGACGCACCCCGAGGGATTCAAAGGGGAGCTTCGTGCCTACCAGGCGCAGGCGCTGGCGTGGCTCGGTTTTCTCGATGTCGCCGGACTTGGCGGCTGTCTGGCGCTCGACATGGGTCTCGGCAAGACACCGACGGTCCTCGCGCAGATCGCCAGGACGCGTGGCAGAGGCCCGGCGTTGGTAGTCGCCCCGCCGGCTGTCGTCGGGAACTGGGCAGCCGAAGCGGCGCGGTTCACGCCCGATCTCAGGGTCGTCGTTCATCACGGTCTGGCGCGATGGGACGCCGACGAATTCGAGGACGGTCTCGTCGGGGTCGACCTCGTCATCACGACCTATGGAACGGCCGTCCGTGACGTCGAAGCACTTGCGGCGCACGCCTGGGATCGGCTCGTGTTGGACGAGGCTCAGGCGATCAAGAACTCGAACAACGAGAGTTCGCAGCTGTTGCGCCGCATCCCCGCCCGCAGTCGCCTGGCGCTGACCGGTACGCCCGTCGAGAACGGCCTCGGCGATCTGTGGGCGATCCTCGATTTCACCAATCCGGGACTCGTCGGGACCCGTCCTTCGTTCATCGCCCAGATGTCGGGGGAGGGTGAAGCGGCGCTCAGAGCGCTGAACGGCATCCTCGTCTTCCGCAGGACCAAGACCGAGCCTGAAGTCGCCGCCGAACTGCCGGACAAGATCGACGAGCTCGACCACTGCTCGATGACGCCCGAACAGATCGGGTTGTATCAGGCCGTCCTCGACCGCCTCGTCGCCAGCGTCGACGGGACCGAGATCGGCACGGCACCGAAGCAGGGAGCGATCCTCGCAGCGATCACCGCGCTCAAACAGATCTGCAACCATCCCGCGGCGTACACCGACGACGGCACCTCGCTTGCCGGCCGCTCCGGCAAGCTCGCCAGATTGCACGAGATCATCGAGTCGGTGTTCGCTGCCGACGAGCGCATCCTGATCTTCACGCACTTCGCATCCTGGGGTCGACGCCTTGCCGATCACCTCAGCGAGGTCTACCGCAAACCGATTGCCTGCTACGACGGGAGCCTTGCCCGCGGTGCCCGTGACCGAATCGTCGAGGATTTCCAGAACGGCAGCGGGGCGGGTGCACTGGTGCTGTCGCTGAAGGCGGGCGGGACCGGCCTCAACCTCACGGCGGCCAGCCACGTCGTCCTCTACGACCGTTGGTGGAACCCGGCTGTCGAGGATCAGGCACGCGATCGCGCCTGGCGCATCGGCCAGACCAAGACGGTCGTGTCACATCGCCTCGTCTGTCCCGGCACCGTCGACGAGCGTGTTGAGGAAGTGGTCGCCGGCAAGCGTCACATTGCCGAACTGGTGCTCCCGAAATCGAGTTCGCTCAGCGACCTCGACACGAAGCAACTGCGCGTCGCCCTCGGACTCAGACCTGACGAGATGTTGACGGAAGAGGAACATCAATGAGCGCCCCCACGTGAGTACCCAGCAGCGAAAGAAACTCAACCAACGTCGTCCGGGGCGACCGAACGAGCCGCGACTGCAGGACATGTGGAAGTCGGTCCCTTCACTGCCCCCACTCCGCCCGATTGTGCCGTCGCACGACGCCGGGGCATTGCTGCGATCGCTCGGCGATCCGCCGCTTCCCGGAAAAAGTGTCGTTGCCGGTCACTACCTGCAGGCGGTGATCGAACGGGCTGCGATGTTGGCAACGGCCTTGGCCGCGAGCGCAGACCTCCTCGGAACCGTTGGCTCCGACGACTGACCTCGACGAGCTCTTCGTCTCCGGATCACGGCGTTCGCGGCCCGATATCCGACTTCGAGGCGTTGAAGGCGGTGAGTGCACCGAAGTCGGTGGTGAAGCCGTCTCCCGTCTGGCTCGGGAACAGCGACCAGCCCCACGCCCCGGCGAAACCCTTGGCGTACCACTGGCCGATCCGCGCCAGGTCGATCTGTTGGTTCGCGCCGGCACCTTCTTCGTATTCACCGATGACGATCGGTTTGGTCGTTCCGTACAGCGCCTGCAGCGAAGGCGCATCGGTGCAGAGCGCACAGACGCTCGTCGGGTTGACCTGTTGGTGATACCAGTGCGGACTGTAGAAGTCGAGGTCGACGTGCTTCCACATGTTGATCCCGGTCGTCTGTGCACCGTTGTACGAACCGACCACTGCGGAACCGACGGTCACCAGCGTGCTCGGCGCAGCGACGCGCAATGAGGCGATGATCGCCGATGCCATCGCCGTGGTATCGGCTTCTGTGACCTCCGGCTTGTTCCAGATCTGCCACTCGGGTTCGTTGAAGATCTCCCACGACATCACCCTCGGGTTGTCCCTGTAGCGGGCGAAGAGTGGCGCGAGCACTCGACCGAGTGCAGCACGCTGGGCATCGTTGGTGCGCCATGTCGCCGGGAAGTCGTCTGCCGCACCGAACAGCACGAAGTCGTAGAACAGGTCGTATTGATCGGCGAGCGCAACCGCCGCATCGAAGTCGGCATAGATCGCCGGATCGAGCGAGATCGGCATGCCATCCGGTCCTCGGTTGATCTGCCACGCTCCGCCCTCGAACGTCCACCAGCGGACCATGTGGGTTCCCGTCGCTTGCACCCTGGCAAACCCGCTGGCGATCAGCGCCCGGTCGGCGACGACTCCATCGGTCGAGCCTCCGCCGAAGTCACCATGCCCGGCAGCGTACGGCCAGGTGTACCACGGCACGTTGACCCCCGTGGTGAACGTCGCCGAGCCGAGCCACCTCACGCGGTCGGAGGGCTGCGCCGTCCGTGCAAATCCCAACGGGGACGACGGCGACACGCCTGGTGCGGTCGTGGTCGTCGGCGTACCCGGCGAGGTCGGGGAACCCGGTGCGTTCGGGGTGGTTCTGCTCGGCGCAGTCCCCAGCGGATGTCCGTCGGTGCGCGGCCAGCACCGCGTCAGTTGCGCCGACAATTCGCCGGCAGTCGGTGGGTCTGACAGTCCGGATGAAGCGCATCCGCTCGCAAACGGGACGTGCATCGACCGTGCCGTCGCTCGTTTGACCACGACGGATGTCGCCGCCACGATTATCGCAGCCAGGAGCAACGCTGCTGCGACGACGCGAACACAGGGTCGGCGGGAGAACAACGCCTCGCGGTTGTAGCTGAACAATTTCCACCCGCCTGGCTGCACCACGTTCCGTGCCGTTGCAACCGTTCTCAGTATATGCGCGACCGACTCGGCGAAGCCTCCGTCGAAGCCTCCGTCGAGGCTGTTTGCATCGGCCCATGGATCGATTCGACGGATTTGCCGACCTCGACGACGCCAACCGTCCCTCTGCTGCGGATGCTCTCGGGCCGCTGCTGTGCCCGTACGGCGCGTCCGCCTCGGCGTGAAGTGACAGTTCCTCGGCCCGTTTGCCGCCATTTGTGGCGGGCCGGTGGACTCAGTTCCGGTTGGCGTTCACCAGGAGGAGGTGCCACCGTCGACGTTCATCATCGCTCCGGTGATCCCCCCGCCGGCCGGGCTGGCCAGCAGGAGTGCCATTGCCGCCACCTCTTCGACCGTGTTGATCCGCTTGATCATCGAGTCCTTGGCGTAATTGTCGAGAAACTGCTGGTAGGTGATGCCCATCGCCTCGGCTGCCGACTTGCCGGCGTCTTTCATCATGTCGGTCTCGACGGCACCGGGGCAGATGGCGTTGCTGGTGATGCCCTCGGTGCCGTACTCGCGTGCCACCGCCTTGGCGAAACCGTTGAGTGCGTGCTTGCTGGTGATGTAGTGGCTGGCGGCCGGCGTCATCGCTGCCTTGCTCTCGACCGACGAGATGAAGATGACCCTGCCCCATTTGTTGGCGAGCATCGACGGCAGAGCACGACGAGTCGCCCAGAACGCCGAATTGAGGCTCCAGTTGAGCGCCCTGTTCCACGCCTCGTCCGAGAGTTCATGGACGAGCGCGAAGCCGTCGGAGCCACCTGCGTTGTTGACGAGGATGTCGACAGTGCCGAACTGCGCGACCGACTGATCGATGAGCTCCTCGACGTCGGTTTGCGACTCGGCATCACAGGCGATGAAGTGCGCGTCGGCGCCTGCACCGATCTCGTCGAGTGCCTGCTGACCCTTGGCGTGTGAGCGACCGCTCAGTACGACCGTTGCCCCGGCGGCCAGCAGCGCCTCGGCAATAGCGCGGCCGATACCGCGCGTGCTGCCGGTCACGACGGCGACTTTTCCATCGAGCTCGTTCATCTTTTCCCCTTTGAGACCGCAGTTGAACGAGGGATACCCCGTGACGCTGCGAATCGAAATCGTCATGAGGATTCAACACCGTTAGTGGCCCGTTGGTCAAGACCAGATGACGATCGGCTGACCTCATTCAGCATGAGGAATACGGTGGAGTACCTCGCCGCTGGATCGTCCGCGTTGAATGCTGCAGCATGTAAAGTCGCCCATGCCAAAACGGCCGGCGATCAACACATCCCCCCTTCAGAGAAAGCTCAAGCGGGTCACGTCCGTGCCCCGTGGGTCGATGCCGATCGTGTTCAGCAGCGGAGCAGCGCTGCGTCCGTTGAAGACATCGGAGAGCGTCGCCCGGAACATCATCCATGACATCGTCGAGAACGATCTGCCGAGCGGAACGAGCCTGCCGTCGGAAGCGGTGATGCTGAAAAAGTACGCGGTGAGCAGGGAGTCGCTGCGCGAAGGGCTGCGGTTGCTCGAGGTCCAGGGTCTGATCAGCCTGCGACGCGGACCGGGCGGGGGACCGATCGTCGGAACGGTCGATCCGGCAAATCTCGGCCGAATCTCGACGCTCTACTATCACCTCGTCGGTGCTACCTACGCTGAACTGATCGACGCCTGGGCGATTGCCGAAGGCATGCTCGCCGAGCTGGCGGCGCGCAATCCGGACCGCGATCGTGTCAGGGCGGCCATGGCCCCGTACATCGTCGAGCAGCCCCACCTGCACGACGAGTCGAAGGCCGATTTCGTCCAGAGCCACAGCGATTTCCACTTCGTGATGGGTGCCTTGGCCGACAATCGGGTGTTGCAACTGTCGCTGAGCGCGATCGGCGAAATCATCACGCACCATGTCATCCTCAATGCAGACCCCCGCGATGCAAGGATCATCATCGAGACCGATCACCGGGCGATCGCCAAGGCCGTTGCCGCAGGTCATGCGCTGAAGGCCCGTGAGTTGACGCAGCAGCACATGTACTCCGTCTCCGATTTCTACAAGGGCGAGATCGGCCCGAAGATGGATGATTTCGTCGAGTGGCGTTGAGTCTCGGGGGTCTGTGCGGTATTTATCATAAGAAATATTTGACGGAGCCCCGTCTGTTGGTGTTCGATTGGTGACATGGGGATTGGGGTAGGAACAGCCGACGTCTTCGGCCATCGTGATCGCACGTCGATCGTCGGGATCGGTGCCACTGACTTTTCACGTCGATCCGGACGTAGCGAACTGAAGCTCGCCGCTCAGGCTTCGATGGCGGCAATCGAGGATGCCGGACTCGATCCAGCGGAAATCGACGGCATCGTCCGCTGCGATCACGACTTGGTGCAGCACAATGCGCTCGCCGAAACCCTCGGAGTCCGCAACCTGACGTACTGGGGATCGACCGGACCCGGCGGCGTTGCGCCGTGCGCGATGGTCGGTCAGGCGGTCGCCGCGATCCTCTCGGGACTGGCGACGACCGTGCTGGTGTTCCGCAGCCTCAACGGCCGTTCCGGCAGAAGGTTCGGTCTGGCCCCGACGGCGGCGAGTCAACCGTCTGTCGGCGGCGGGATGACGTACGACGAATTCTTCATGCCCTACGGTTTGCTGACGGCCGGTCAGATGTTCTCGCTCATCGCCCAGCGACATGTCCACGAATACGGCACGACGCCGGAGCAGTTCGGCTCGATCGCCCTGGCGTTCCGGGAGATGGCCAACCGCAACCCGCGTGCCCAGATGTACGACCGCACGCTGACGATGGAGCAGTACCTCGAGTCGCGCATGATCGCCAGCCCGCTGCGTCTGTACGACTTCTGCCTCGAGACGGATGGGGCGGCGGCACTCGTCGTCACCAGCAGCGATCGCGCCAAGGACCTGCGACAGGCACCCGTGAGCATCCGCGCGGTCTGCCAATCGAGCGGTCCGAATGTCCAGCCAGGCATGCAGTTCGGCGTGATGACCCGTCCGAGTATCACCCACCTGCCGAGCAACGAATGCGCTGAGGTGCTGTACCGCACAGCCGGTATGGGTCCCGCTGACATCGACGTCGCCCAATTGTACGACTGCTTCTCGATCACCGCCCTGCTGCAGTTGGAGGACTACGGCTTCTGTAAACCGGGCGAGGGCGGTCCGTTCGCCGAAGCCGGCGAACTCGCCCTCGGTGGCGCCCTCCCGTCGAACACCTCCGGCGGACACATGTCGGAGGGCTACATCCACGGGATGAACCATGTGCTCGAAGGAGTGCGGCAGATCCGCGGGACGTCGACGTCGCAGGTCGACGATGCCGAGGTCAGCCTGGTCACCTCGGCCCCACCGCCAGGGCCCAGCGCGCTGATTCTCACGAAGGCGGTATGACGATGACCGAGAGCAACCTCGTCTACCTCCGGCCGGTCACCGACGACGTCGACACCGGCGGGTTCTGGGCGGCAGCGCAGCAGCGCAGGCTTGTCGTGCAGGCCTGCACGAACTGCGGTGCCGTACTCCACCTGCCGCGGCCGATGTGCCGCGTGTGTCACAGCTTCGACCTCGAATGGCGTGAAGTCGCTCAACACGGGACGGTCTATACGTCGACGATTGTCGAACACCAGGTGCATCCGAACTACCCCGTGCCGTACACGGTGCTCGTCATCGAGCTCGACGACGCACCGCAGGCGCGCCTCATCGGCTCGATCCCCGGGCGCATGACACCTGACGCCGGCACGCCGGCCCACGTGCGTTGGGAAACGATGCCAGACGGCACGATCGTGCCGAATTGGGCCCTCGACTGAGTTGCCCGCAGCACAAAGCATCGACCAAGAAAAGAGAATGTCATGTGGGACTTCGAGACCGATCCCGATTTCCAGAAGGAACTCGACTGGGTCGAGGAATTCGTCACCCGAGAGGTCGAGCCCGTCGATATGGTCATCCGCCATGCGTGGGACCTGCGCGACCCCGTCCGCAACAGGCTGATCCCGCCGTTGCAGCAGCAGGTCCGCGACCGTGGTCTGTGGGCCTGCCACCTCGGCCCGAATCTCGGCGGCCAGGGCTATGGGCAGGTCAAGTTGGCGCTGCTCAACGAGATCCTCGGTCGGACACACAGCGGCCCGGTCGTCTTCGGGTGCCAGGCACCGGACTCCGGCAACGCCGAGATCCTTGCGCACTACGGCACGCCGGACCTGAAGCAGCAGTACCTCCAGCCGCTGCTCGACAATACGATGGTGTCGGCGTATTCGATGACCGAACCGCGTGGCGGCAGCGACCCGACGGGCTTCGTGACCAGCGCCGAACTCGATGGTGACGAGTGGGTGATCAACGGTGAGAAGTGGTTCTCGTCGCATGCCAACTTCGCTTCGTTCCTGATCCTGCTGGCGGTCACCGAACCGGACGCTCCGAAGCACAAACGCCTGTCGATGTTCGTCGTGCCGGCAGATACTCCGGGTATCGAGATCGTCCGCAACGTCGGCATCTACGGTCACGACGAGAACCATGGCACCCACTCGTACGTCAAGTACCACAACGTCCGCATCCCCAAGGACCACCTGCTCGGCGGACGTGGAGAGGGTTTCATCGTCGCCCAGACGCGTCTTGGCGGCGGCCGTATTCATCACGCGATGCGGACCGTCGGCCTGGTCAAGAAGGCCTTCGACATGATGTGCGAGCGTGCGCTGTCCCGCTCGACGCAGGGCGAACTGCTCGCCCGCAAGCAGTTGGTGCAGGCGATGATCGCCGACAGTTGGGTGCAGATCGAGCAATTCCGACTGCTGGTGCTGAGGACAGCATGGAAGATCGACCGGTACAACGATTACCTGATGGTCCGCGCCGACATCTCAGCAGTCAAGGCGGCGATGCCCCAGGTGCTCCACGACGTCGCCTCCCGAGCACTGCAGATCCACGGCTCGCTCGGCGTCTCGCACGAGATGCCGTTCGCCGCGATGGTGCTCGAATCGTTCCACATGGGCTTGGCGGACGGCGCCACCGAAGTGCACAAGATCACCCTCGCCCGCCAGGTGCTGAAAGACCACAGGGGCACCGAGGAGCTCTTCCCGACCGGGCACATCCTGCGTAAACGGGAGCAGGCCAGGGCGCGCTTCGCCGACGTACTCGCCGAGTTCGAGGAGGTCGAAGCCGAGCACGCTCTCGTCTCCCCGTAGCGCGGTACTTGACCGTTCCGGCCTTGACCGATATCATCATGATGAATTAGAGTTTATAGGGTCTGCCAGGGGTTGGCCGACGCCTGAGCAGACCAGGGGGACAGCAATGAAGATCACTGTTGACGGCACGAAGTGCACAGGCCACGGGCGTTGCTACACGCTCGCACCCGACGTCCTGTTCTACGACGACGAAGGGTTCGTGACGATCAGAGACGTCGAATTCGACGTCCCGCCTGGCCGGGAAGCACTGATCGCAGACGTCATCCTGGCGTGCCCTGAGGCAGCGATCCACGAGATCTCCGAGTCGTGAGCGGTCACGATGAGCGTGCCACGCCGGTGCATCAGGCGTCGCCGCCTGCACTGACACACGACGTCGAGTTCGCCGATGTGCGCCCAGGCGAAGATCAGCCATGGGATCGACTCGAGGCGTACCTGCGCGAGCACGTTCCGGGCATCACCGGCGAGTTCGTCGTCAAACAGTTCCCCAACGGCTCTGCCAACCTCACCTATTTCGTCAGTATCGGCGAGACGCAGATGGTCGTGCGCCGTCCACCGTTCGGCACGCTGGCACCAGGTGCGCATGACATGCGTCGTGAGTTCCGCGCCGTCTCCGGACTGTCGACGGTGTTCGATCGGGTCGCCAAGGGTTACGCCTTCTGTGACGACCACAGCGTCATCGGCTCCGATTTCCTCGTCGTCGAATATCGCAGCGGCGTCGTTGTGTGGGATCACGTTCCCGCCTCGATGGCCCAGTTCGACAACGCCGGTGGCCGCATCGGCGACGCCGTCGTCGACACCCTTGCCGATCTTCATCTCGTCGACCCCGCAGCTGCAGGTCTCGGTGATCTCGGTCGGCCGGTCGGCTTCGTGACCCGCCAGGTGACAGGGTGGCGCAAGCGTTGGTCGCTCGTCGACGAGGGTCGTGTGCCGCTGATGGCGGTCGTCGGTGACCGCCTCGAGGCCGGCATCCCCGCCGAGTCGGCGCAGGTGTCCGTGCTGCACAACGACTACAAGATCGACAATTGCCAGTTCGATCCGACCAATCCCGACCGGGTCAAGACGATCTTCGACTGGGATATGGCGACCATCGGTGACCCGCTCGCCGACCTCGGCACGCTGCTGAACTATTGGCCGGACCCTGGCGATATCGACGGCGCCCGTCCGCTCCACGTCGTCGGGCTGGAGAAGATGGGCTTGCCGTCGAGAGCCGAGATCGTTCAGCGGTACGCGGCTCGCACCGGCTTCGATGTCAGCGGCATCGCCTGGTACGAAGCATTTGCGACATGGAAGACCGCCGTGGTGCTCGAACAGCTCTATCAACGATGGGTGCGTGGCGAGAGCACCGACCCGCGTATGGCGGACCGCGGGCAGCCGGTCGCCAGGATGGCCGCCCGTGCAGAGGAGCTGCTCGACCGGGTCGGCGGCGCTGTTGGTTCGGCGCCAGCCCCTCGTGCCGAAACCGAAGGAGCTCCGCAGTGACCAACCCGGTCTCCACAAGGACGCCTGGCCGGCGCACCGGACCGTTGACGGGCGTACGCGTCGCCGATTTCTGCTGGATGGGCGTCGGCGCCGTCGCGACCCGCCTGCTCGCCGACTTCGGCGCCGAGGTCATCAAGATCGAAGATCGCACGCGCGTCGACATGCCGCGCCGCCTGCCGATCTACAAGGGCCAGGGTAAGGCGCTGAGCTACGGCGAGGAGCTGTCGAACCCCGATCCGAACATGGGAGGACTGTTCAACAACTACAGCCGGAACAAGCTCGGTGTGACGATCAACATGCGCACCCCCGAAGGCCGGGAACTCGCCGACCGTCTGATCACCAAGAGCAACGTCGTGACCGAGAACTTCGCACCGGGGGTGATGGAACGTTGGGGACTCACCTTCGCCCGCCTGCAGCAGCTCAACCCGTCGATCATCTATGCGCGAATGAGCGGATACGGCCATACCGGCCCGCATACGGAATACCGCAGTTACGGTCCGGTCGTGCAGGCGGTCAGCGGTCTGTCGCACATCAGCGGCCTGCCGGGCCGCGAACCGTCTGGCTGGGGGCTTTCCTATATGGACAATCTTGCGGCGTACTACAACTCCGCTGCTCTGCTGATGGCGATCCTGCATCGTGAGGAAACCGGAGAAGGCACCGAGATCGACGTCTCGGCGGTCGAGGCCGGTATCAGTCTGCTCGGACCGGTCATCCTCGACGTCAAGGTGAACAAACGCAGTACACGCCGTGACGACTACCCGACAGGCAACCGCCTGGAACATCCGCACGCCGCGCCCCACGGGGTCTACCCCTGCGCCGGAACCGATCGTTGGGCGGCCATCGCGGTGCTCGATCAATCGGAGTGGGATCTGCTCGTCGATGTGCTCGGATCGCCGGATTGGGTGAACGACCCGATGTTCTGCGACCAGGAGAGCCGCTTCGCCCATCAGGACGAGTTGGACACGCACATCAGTGCGTGGACGCTGACCCGCACGCCACACGAGGTCATGGACGTACTGCAGGCCCGTGGTGTTCGTGCCGCTGCGGTGCAGACGGCCGAAGATCTGAGCGAACACGATCCGCAGATCGCCTTCCGCGGCACGTTCTTCGAACTCGACCATCCGGTCATCGGTCCGGCGCTCTTCGAGGGCATGCCGATGCAGATGTCGCGTACCGCTCCGGACAACTGGCGTTCCGCGCCGCTCGTCGCTGAGGACAACGACTATGTCTTCGGCGAGCTCCTCGGCCTGAGTGCCGACGAACGGGGCGAACTGCTCGACAAGGGTGTCATCTGATGTCAGAGCAGGCGATCGATCATTCGCACGACCATTCCGGCGTCTCCGGCCGTACGCCATACGAAGGCCTGAGGATCATCGAAATTGCGACAGAGCCCGGTGGAGAAGACGTCGGTCAGATGATGGTGCTGATGGGTGCCGACGTCGTCAAGGTCGAGCCCCCCGGCGGTGCATCAGGGCGTTTCATCGGTCCGTTCGTCGGCGACGAGCCAGACCCGGAGAACAGCCTCAACTTCTGGTTCTACAACCGCGGCAAGCAGAGCATCGTGTTGGACCTGACGACCGAAACGGATCGTGACCGGTTGCACGTGCTGTTGGAAGGCGCTGACGTCGTCATCACCTCGACCTCCGCCGTCGAATCGGCTGCGCTCGATCTCCGTGCCGAATCACTGAGCGAGCGCCATCCGCATCTGATCGTTGCCAGCGTCACTGCCTTCGGCCTGACGGGCCCATGGGCGGACTACAAAGCGTCCGAACTGATCTCGCTCGGTGCTGGCGGACCGCTGATGAGTTGCGGCTACGACGACCACTCGATCCCGCCGATCCTGCCAGGCGGCAACCAGTCGGCGCACACCGCAGCTGCATTCGGGCACATCGGTATCCTGCTGGCGCTGCTCGACCGCCGTCGGACCGGCCTCGGCCAGGTTGTCGACGTCTCGGTTCACGAGGCGGCAGCGGTCACCTGCGAACTCGCCAATCCGTACTGGTTCTATCCACGTGTCAACGTGCAGCGACAGACATGCCGCCACGCGCAACCGACCCCGACGTCGCCGGCGCTGTTCCAATGCGCCGACGGGCGCTACGTCTATTTCGCGCTCGTGCTCGCCGACACCAAACCATGGCATTCACTGGTGAGCTGGCTCGGCGAGTACGGCCTCGAGGCCGACCTCGGCGATCCCGAATTCGCCGAGGTCAGCCATCGTCAGGCGCGTTTCCCGCACATCCAAGGGGTCGTCGAGGTGTTCTTCCTGCTGATGGACGCCAACACCGCCTACCACGAGGGCCAGGCGCGCCAGTTGCCGATCGGTATCCTCAACGCACCGGAGGACCTCTTCGACGACGAACATCTCGCTGCGCGCCAGTTCTTCGTTCCGGTCGACGTCGACGGGGTCGGTCCAGTACCGTTTCCTGGCGCTCCATTCCGTTTCTCGGCGTTTGCAGCCGCGGATCCGGGACCTGCGCCACATCTCGACGAAAATTCGCTCTCGGTGTTGTCGACAACCGTCTCGGCGGCGGCACCAACAACAGGAGGCCAGTGATGGGTGCAGAAGCGACGGGAGTGCTCGCCGGCCGGGTAGCCGTCATCACCGGCGGCAGCCGAGGGCTCGGCAAGGAGATGGCCAAGGCCTTCGCCGCTGCCGGTGCCGACGTGCTGATCACGAGCCGTAAGGCCGAATCATGCAAGCAGACGGCTGATGAGATCATCGCTGCAACGGGTCGCCGTGCCGTTGCCTACGGTTGCCACGTCGGACACTGGGACGAGCTGCAGGCGCTCTGCGATTTCGCCTACGAGACGTTCGCGAAGGTCGACATCCTCGTCAACAATGCCGGAATGTCGCCGCTGTACCCGAACCTCGTCGGCGTCACCGAGGAGCTCTTCGACAAAGTGATCGCTGTCAACCTCAAGGGCCCGTTCCGTCTGTCTGCGCTGTTCGGCGAGCGAATGAAGGCCGCCGGGAGCGGCACGATCATCAACGTCAGCAGTGTCGCCGCCGTCCGCCCGACGGCTGGGGAATTGCCGTATGCAGCGGCGAAATCCGGTGTCAATGTCATCACCATCGGGTTCGCCCAGGCGCTTGGACCTGAGGTCAGGGTGAACACGATCATGCCAGGGCCGTTCTTCACCGACATCTCCGATGCCTGGGACATGGAGGCGTTCGCCAAGGGTGCATCGAGCTATCCGCTCAAGCGCGGGGGCCGTCCCGACGAGATCGTCGGTGCGGCGCTGTACCTGGCGAGCGATGCCTCGAGCTTCACGACCGGCACGGTGCTGCCGGTCGACGGTGGCCAAGCCATCGCCGTCCGCTGACGTACGAGCGAAGCAGCACATGCACCTCTCGATCCTGCTCGACATGGCGGCAGAGGCGATGCCGGACCGCGTTGCGGCCAGTAGCGCCCAGGGCGCTGTCACCTACGCGGAACTCCGCGAGCGCGCCAGATCGCTCGCCGTCGCCCTCGGCCAACAGCCAGGCGAACGCACCGTGTTCCTCGGCGTCAACTCACTGGCCGTCCCACTGACGTTGTTCGCTTCCGCCCTCGCGGGGACGTCGTTCACCCCGTTGAACTACCGGCTGACCGACCCCGATCTCCGCAAGATCGCCGAGCGTGCGGCACCTGGCGTGGCGATCGTCGACGACGACATGGTGCAGCGCATCGACGGTGTGCCCGATCTCCGCATCGTCAGGCGGTCGGAGATGCTGGCGATGTCGCTCAGCGGTGTCGGCGGCGAGCTCGTCTCGATCCCCGATCCGGATGACATCGCGGTGTTGCTGTTCACGTCGGGCACGACAGGGGAACCGAAGGCTGCGGTGCTCCGCCATACGCATGTGACGTCCTATGTCTTCGAGACACTGGATTTTGCCTCGGCCGAGGAGGACGAGGCCGCGCTCGTCAGCGTTCCTCCGTATCACATCGCCGGGATTTCCTCGGCGGTGTCGTCGCTGTACACCGGCCGGCGTGTCGCCTACCTCGAGAACTTCAGTCCGCAGGGCTGGGTCGACGGCGTTGGCGCCCAACGGGTGACCCATGCGATGGTCGTACCGACGATGTTGGGACGGGTGCTCGATGTGGTCGAGGAGACAGGTCAGTCGTTGTCGACGCTGCAGCATCTTTCGTACGGTGGCGGTCGCATGCCCGTCGAAGTCATTCAGCGGGCGCTCGACCTCCTCCCCGGTGTCAATTTCGTCAACGCCTACGGGCTGACGGAAACGAGTTCGACGATCTCGGTGCTCGGGCCCGCAGATCACCGCGAGGCGCTTGCCAGCGACGACCCCGCAATCCGCGCCAGGCTCGGGTCGGTCGGCAGGCCGCACGGCGGACTCGACGTCACCATCCGCGATGACGACGGGAACGAGGTCGATGCGGGACAGTCGGGAGAGATCTGGGTCCGCGGCGCCCAGGTATCGGGAGAGTACGTCGGCAAGGCGTCGCGCGCCGTCGACGGGTGGTTCCCGACCAACGACGGCGGCCACTTCGATCTCGGCGGCTATCTCTATGTCGAAGGTCGCCTCGACGATGTCATCGTCCGCGGTGGAGAGAACATCTCGCCAGGCGAGATCGAAGATGTCATCCGCAGGCACCCGGCAATCGGCGACGTCGCCGTACTCGGTCTACCGTCGCAGGAGTGGGGCGAGCAGATCGCTGCAGCGATCGTCCTCAAGGACGGTGCGCAGCTCGACGCTGATGACCTGCGATCGTTCGTACGCGCGGAATTGCGATCGACGAAGGTGCCGGAGACGATCGAATTCCGCGGCGAGTTGCCGTACAACGAGACGGGCAAACTCCTGCGTCGGGTGCTCAGAATGGAACTCGCCAGCAATTCATCATGATATTTCGCGGGAACTGGTTGACAAAGTTCCTCATGACGAATAACGTGACAAGCGACTCATCGGCACGCGTGCCGACAGGGGACCGCACAGGGAGCGGAGTCACGAATCAGGGGGTGAAGACGCGTGCAGGACAATGACAATTCGCCGGCATTGACCCTCACGGGGCTCTCGAAGACCTTTCCGGGAACGAAGGCGCTGGACTCCGTCGACCTGACTGTTCGCGCCGGTGAAATCCATGCATTGATCGGGCAGAACGGCTCCGGGAAATCCACCGTCGTCAAGATCCTCGCCGGGTACCACGAACCCGACGACGGCGGCGTTGCCGCTGTCAACGGTGTGCCGTTCCAGCTCGGCTCGGCTGCTGCTGCACTCGCCGCCGGCCTGCGTTTCGTGCATCAGGACCTCGGCCTGATCGAAACGACGACCGTCGCCGAGAACTTTCGTCTCGGCGTCACGAGCTTTTCGCTCGGCCGCGTCCGCCGCGTAGATGACCGTGCCGACGCACAGCAGGCGCTCGCGAAACTCGGCTACGACATCGCTCCGGACATGCCGATCGCTGCGCTCGCCGAATCCGAACGCACTGCCGTCGGGCTGGCGCGGGCGCTCTACGCAGCTGACACGTCGGTTCCGTTCCAATTGCTCGTGCTCGACGAGGTGACGGCTTCGCTTCCCGGTGCCGAGGCGCAACGACTGTTCACCGCGCTGCGCCGTATCGCCGCCGGAGGCACGGCAATTCTCTTCATCTCTCACCACCTCGACGAAGTCCTCGACCTGTGCGATCAGGTCACCGTGCTTCGCGATGGCAAGCTCGTCGCCTCGGTCCCGGTGTCAGGTCTCAGTGGCGAGCAACTCGCGGAGTTGCTGCTCGGTCGCCGCCTTCAGGCCGAATTGGCCGCCCATACACGCATCGATGTGGAACAGACAACACCGACAATGCAGGTCTCGCAACTGTCGGGATCGACGCTCGCACCGTTCGACTTCGAGCTGTTCCCCGGCGAGGTTCTCGGCATCGCCGGGCTCACGGCGTGTGGTGTCGACGCCATCGAGGCGACGATCGCCGACCTCACGGGTGGCAACATCGCCCCGCAGGTCGTGTCCTACCTGCAGGCGCACAAGGACGTGAAGTACGTCTACGCATTTATCGGCGATCTGGCAACCGGCCTGCCGCAGGCGCTCAAGGCTGCGGGCATGTCCGATGTCAAGATCATGGGTGCGGTCCCGAACGTCGACCAGATCCAGTCGTTGATCGACAAGACGTCGTCTGCCTGGCTGGCACTGCCCCGTGTCGAGGGTGCATGGCAGGTCGTGGATGCGATGGCTCGCTACAGCGAGGGAATGGACTTCAGCATTGCCGACACGATCATCCCGCGCCCGATCTTCACGCAGGACAACGTGACCTCTCCGGCGACGGACTATGCAGGTGTCCCAGACTTCGAAGCCCAGTTCAAAGCCCTCTGGGGCGTCTGAGAAAGACGACAGGACATGACTGATCTCCATCCCGGATCACAAGCGGATGCCTCGCTCGAGGACAAGGTGCAGTACCTCATCGACCGCCAACAGGTGGTCGACGTGCTGCTGCGCTACGCCTCGACGATCGACACCAAGGACTACGTCGGTCTGCGCGCAACGCTGACCGACGACGTACACGGCAACTACGGCGGCGCCGAGGTCGACGGTGGCGACAATCTGCTTGCGTGGGTCGACAGCATGACGACGACGAAGACATGGCAGCACCACATGCTGTCCGTCTACCATGTCGACTTCGTCAGCCCGACCGAGGCAAAGACGCTGACCTATCACACCAGTCATCAGATCGACTCGGAAGTACCCGGGGCGACCTCACGAATCATTGCCCGCTACAAGGACACGGTTCGCAAGCAAGACGGCGTGTGGAGGATCAGTGACAAGTTGATGGAAATCGGTTGGGTCGACGGTTTCACCGCTCCCGGCTGAAGAAGCGAGCACGTCAGGGAGGGCCCCGCCGACGCAAGTCGCCGGGGCCCTCCCTCGCGTTCACGCCATTGCTCAGGGGTGGAACTACTTGGGGACCTGGCTGAAGGGGACGTTGCGATCGACTCGCGGCTCGCCGGGGAGGCCGAGAACCCGCTCGCCGATGATGTTGCGTTGGATTTCGTCAGACCCACCGGCAATCCGGTACCCCGGAGCACCGAGGAGGTGCTTGTTCCAGGCGAACGTGCCCCATTCTCCGGTATCGGCGGTCATGCTCGCTCCGAGCAGGTTGCTCACCACGGCGGACACTTCGGCGAGGAAGATCGTCCACGTCAGCTTGCCCAACGATCCGCCAGGTCCCGGCACGCCGCCCGCCGGAACGGCCTTGTTGCGCAGCGCCTGGTAGTGCCTGACCTGCTCGAAGCTGTACAGGTGGGCCAATTGCTGGCGGATCACCGGATCATCCGTCTTGCCCATCTGCCTGGCGAGTTGCAGCACGAGTTCCCAGTTGCCGCCGACGGTCGAGTGGCTGCCGCTCGAGGAACGCTCGAAACTCAGTGTCGTCAACGCGACCTTCCAACCTTCGCCGATCGGTCCGATGCGCAACGAGTCCGGGATGCGTGCTTCGGTCAGGAAGACCTCGTTGAACGACGCCCCGCCGCTCATCTGGCGGATCGGGCGGACTTCGACGCCGGGATGGTCCAACGGCACGAGGAACATCGTCTGGCCGGCGTGCTTCGGGACCGACGAATCGGTGCGGCACAGTGCGAGTCCCCACTGCGCGTACTGGGCGCCGGAACTCCAGATCTTCTGCCCGGACAGCACCCATTCTTCACCATCACGAACGGCCTTGGTGGCGACACCGGCAAGGTCGCTGCCGGCACCTGGTTCTGAGAAAAGTTGGCTGCACAGTTGTGACCCGTCGAGGAACGGCCTGATGAATCGCTCCTTCTGTTCGTCGGTACCGAAGGCGCGGATCGTCGGTGCGACGAGCCCGGTCGTGACGCCGCAGACCTCGTGGCGGTCTGGAACCTCGAAGTTGCCTTCCTCGTCCTCGACGATCTTCTCGTGAGCGCTCGACAGGCCGGCACCGCCGAATTCGACGGGCCACGAGAGCGCGCCGTAGCCGGCCGCAAACTTCAGCGCCTGCCACTCGCAACGCCTGGCGACGAGCGCCTGCTCCTGCTCGAACGTCAGGTCGTGGAAGATCGACACATCGAGGTCGCCGTGGTCGGGCCTGCCGGCATTCGTCGGGCGGCCATGATCCTTCTGGCCGAGGTTGCTCGCCAGGAAGGCACGGACCTGACGGCGGAAACCGTCGAGGTCGGTCGAGGATGAAGCAGGGATTTCTGTCGTCGTCATGGTGGCCCCTCTAGCACTCAATACGTCTTGACATATATTATGAGGAATACGACGAAGTCCACGAGGGGGACGAATATGACTGTGTTGACGGAAACGGTCGATACCACGGCTCGGGCGATCGAGGCAGGACTCTTCACCTGGCCAGCCGAGCAGCCGCGCCTGATCGGCAGCCGCTGCAAGGCGTGCGGGTTGGTGACGTTCCCCTCGACGAGCGGATGCTCGCGGTGCACCGCCGACGACACCGAGCAGTACCTGCTGGCGACGACCGGTGAACTGTGGACCTGGACCGTCCAGGGCTTCCGCCCGAAATCACCTCCGTACGAGGGACCCGTCGACTTCACCCCGTACCTCGTCGGCTATGTCGCCCTGCCTGGCGAAGTCAAGGTCGAGACGCTGATCGTCGGTGTCGGGCTCGACGATGTGAAGATCGGTATGCCGATGGAACTCGTCATCGTCCCATTCCACTCGTCGGTGACGGACGACGCCCTCGTCACCTTCGCCTTCCAGCCCGTATCTGCAGCCCGACCCGCAGTCTTCACGACCGCAGCGAACCCTTCGAACACAGGAGCCTGAAATGAGTGACGTAGCGATTGTCGGAGTCGGGATGCACCCGTTCGGACGCCATGACATCAGTGGAATGGAACAGGGGGCCTTCGCCGCCAGAGCCGCGCTTGCCGACGCCGGCGCGCAGTGGAGCGACGTGCAGTACGCCTTCGGCGGGTCGGCGGCTGCCGGCAATGCCGACACGCTCGTCAGCACGCTCGGCCTCACCGGTGTGCCGTTCATCAATGTGTCCAACGGTTGCGCCACTGGTGGCAGTGCACTGATCAGCGCCTACAACGCCATCAAGGCCGGCGCCGCCGACGTCGTGATGGTGATCGGATTCGACAAGCACCCCCGTGGCGCATTCGATCCGCAGCCCTCCGACTACGGGATCGGCGACTGGTACGGCCAGACGGGAATGATGCTCACGACGCAATTCTTCGGCATGAAGATCCAGCGCTATATGCACGAGTTCGGTATCACCAGGGAGACGCTTGCCAAGGTCGCCGCCAAGGCGTTCCACAACGGTTCGCTCAACCCCAACGCCTGGCGCAGGGCACCGATGACGGAGGAGCAGATCCTCGAATCGACGATGATCGCCAACCCGCTGACGCAGTACATGTTCTGCTCGCCCGGTGAGGGCGGCGTCGGTCTCGTACTCGCCAATACCGACGTTGCCTCGAAGTTCACCGACAAGCCGGTACTGCTGCGTTCCGCCGTGCTGCGGTCGCGACCGTTCGGCTCGTTCGAGGTCTTCAACCCGAGCCTCGCCGATCAGCGTGGCAACTCGCCGTCGGTCGCTGCGGCGAAGGCGGCGTTCGAACAGGCCGGGGTCGGGCCTGACGAGGTCGACGTCGTGCAGGTACAGGACACAGAATCAGGTGCCGAGGTCATGCATCTCGCTGAATGCGGCTTCATCGAAGACGGTGGCCAGGAGGACCTGATCCGCAGTGGAGCAACGCAACTCGACGGTTCGCTGCCGGTCAACACCGACGGTGGCTGCCTGGCGAACGGCGAGCCGATCGGGGCATCCGGTCTCCGACAGGTGTACGAATCTGTCGTCCAGTTGCGCCGCCAGGGCGGAGCACGTCAGGTGAAGAACGAGGTCAAGACGGCCTTCACCCATGTCTACGGCGCCCCGGGGATCTCCGCCTGCACCGTCCTCAGCGTGTAACGCCCGCTCCACGCCTGAACAGGATGCTGAAATTTACCAGCCGGCTTGGCAGAGTATGTCTGTGACCTGGTGTTCCGCGCCGACCGCCTGCCGCGCCGGGGCCACAATTTCAGCATCCCGTTAGCATCGGCGCATCGAACCTGGTGCTGCTGCTGTCGCTGTCGTCGTCGATCGGCTCCTCGGGGAACCCCAGGCGCGCTGGCATCCCGTTGCCTGGTTCGGAACGACGATGCTGCGGGTGGAACGGACGCTCTATCGGGACTCCCGTCTGGTCGGCGTGACGTACACGGCCTCCGGAGTTGCACTCGGTGCCGCAGCCGGACTCATACTCGACCGCCTGCTCGGCCGGCGCCTGGCGTGCGTCGTGGCGGCGAGCTTGAGCATCGCCGGCAGGATGCTCGACACCGAGGCGCAGCGCATCGGCGAACAGTTGCAGGGCAACGACCTCCAACAGGCCCGGGTCGCCGTGCGCTCGCTCGTCGGACGGCGTAGCGACACGTTGACGGCCGAGGAGATCACTCGGGCAACGATCGAGTCGGTCGCCGAGAACACCGTCGATGCGGTCACCGCACCGATGATGTGGGCTGCCATCGGCGGGGCGCCAGCAGTCCTTGCGTATCGGGCGATCAACACGATGGACGCAATGGTCGGGCACCACACCGAGCGCTACGAGCGCTTCGGATGGGCTAGCGCCCGGCTCGATGACCTCGTCAACTGGCTGCCCGCTCGACTGACATCCGCGCTGACAATCGTGCCGATGAACGACCGGCGCTCCGTCTGGCGCAGTGTTGTCGATCAGGCGAGGTCGCACCCGTCACCGAACGGCGGGACGATCGAGGGTGCTTTCGCCCACCGTCTCGGCATCCGTCTCGGCGGTATCAATCGCTATGACGGCCGGGTCGAAGACCGCGGGCTGCTGGGTGCAGGCGATCCTCCATCGACCGCCGACATCGCCAGAGCCACCGCGCTGCGCCGGCAGGTCAGTGCGCTGTCGGCTTCGGCGATGTTGGCGATCGAGCTGACGGGGGCCGTTCGTTCGCGACGACGAGCTGCGCCGAGTAGCGACGGCCGTCAGGTCAGCGCGGCGTGGTGACAGGTCGGTACGAATGCCGGGAACTCGGTGGCTCCGACCTGTGCCGGTACGGTCTTCAGCGACGCCGACTTGCCCTGGACGACGGTGCCGTCGGCCGCATCGACAGTCCAATCGACGCAGTAGAAGACGGTCGACGGGGTGTTTTGCGACGACTGCTGCGAGACGAGACCGAGGCGCAGCCGGAACAGGCTCGGTCCGATCGGTGTGATGTCGACGGGAACAACGATGAGTTTGGTGACCGGCTGGTACTGCTTCGCCAGCGAGGCGTCGTCCTGGGTCATCGGGCTGATGGCGCGGGCCGCTGCGTAGTCATGTCTGGCGAAGTTCGTCGCCAGCGCCTGGGCGACGGCGATCGCCTGCGTCTGAGGGTCGACGGTCGGGAGTACAGACGGAATCGGCCGAAGTGGAGCAATCGCTGCGACGGTGACGCCCGCCGGCGTCCTCGTCAGTGGAATCGCCGGCCGAGCCGCAGGTCTCGAATCACCGCCGAGGTTGGCGACGACCAGTACGAGCCCGGTCACGATGAGGAGGATCGGCAGGCTGATGGCGGAGATGACCAGCAGCTTGTGCTTCGTCATGTACCGCCGTGACGGCGACAGCAACGCAGTGGTGCGCTCGACGTCGGCGTTCGTCACCCTGCGGATCGTACGTCAACCGCGAAGCGAACAGCCGGAATCGCAGTTCAGTCCGTCATCGCCTTGATCTCGTCGGCGATCTGGTGCGTCAATTCGTTCGAGGGCACGGCTGTCTGCAGCGCCATCATTTTCATCAGGTCACCCTGCACCTTGATCTTGCCGGTCATGAACGCCTGCATCCCCGCTGCCTGATCCTGCTCGACGAATATCTTGCGGGCCGTCTCGTAGTCAGTGGTGATCGTCGCGTCAGGGTTGTCCAGCGCACCGACATCCATCAGCAGGTCGCCGGACGACGAGTCGATGAAGCTGTTGATCGTGCCGCCGCCGAACGGTGCATCGGTGATGACCAGGCTGAGGCGGATCGACGTTTCGACCTTCGGCGTCTGGCCTTCGTACTTCGTGCGAATGGCCTTGGTCGCCTCGACCCATTCTTCTGACAAAAAGAGGTGGCCCACACTGGTCTCCTGCATCGCTCGGTCGGCTCGCCGCCAGAGGAACCACACCCCTGAACAGCGTGCTCACCATATCGCCCCCGATGGCGCGCGAAAGGCTGCGGTCGGGCGTTTGCGGACTTTCCGTCCAATCGTTGGGTCGTTTGTTGCTCGTGCCGCCATCATTGGGGAATGGCACGAATTCTGATTTCCGAGGAAATCGCCGACGGCGGGCTCGATCGTCTGCGCGACGCCGGGCACGACGTCGACATTCAGCTCGGCCTGTCCCCATCCGAGCTGCTCACAGCGATTCGCGGAGCACATGCGCTCATCATTCGCTCGGCGACGAATGTGACGTCCGAGGTCCTCGACGCAGCCGATGAATTGCTCGTCGTCGGACGCGCTGGGATCGGCCTGGACAACGTGGATGTCGATGCCGCCACCCGCAAGGGCGTGATGGTCGTCAACGCACCGCAGTCCAACATCATCTCTGCGGCCGAACACACGATGGCGTTGCTGCTCGCGCAGGCCCGAAATGTTCCCCAGGCCCATGCGGCGCTGAAGGCCGGCCGCTGGGAACGCTCGAAATGGGAGGGTGTCGAACTGTCCGACAAGACGCTCGGCGTCGTCGGCCTGGGCCAGATCGGCAAGCTCGTCGCCATTCGCGCTGCAGCGTTCGGCATGCGCCTCGTTGCCTACGACCCATTCGTCTCCGCAGAACGGGCCCGCCAGATGGGCGTCGAACTGATGACGCTCGACCAACTCGTCGCCGAGGCCGACTTCCTCACCGTCCACCTACCGAAGAACAAGGAAACCGTCGGCATCATCGGGCGAGATCTGCTGCTCAAGGCGAAGCCGAACCTGCGCATCATCAACGTCGCCCGCGGCGGCATCGTCGACGAGGCGGCGCTTGCGGATGCGGTTCGTGATGGCATCATCGCCGGTGCAGCGCTCGACGTTTTCGAGAAGGAACCGACAACGTCGTCGCCGCTGTTCGAACTCGACTCGATCGTCATCACGCCGCATCTCGGCGCGTCGACTCGTGAGGCTCAGGACAAGGCAGGCGACGTGATCGCCGACATGGTGCAACTGGCATTGGCGAACGAGTTCGTCCCGTTCGCCGTCAATGTCAGCGCCGTCGCCGCCAACGAGACGATGCGTCCGTTCCTGCCATTGGCCGAGCGTCTCGGCGGGCTGTTCGCCGCCCTCGTCGAGCAGGCGCCGGCGGTGCTGGAGATCTGCGTGGAGGGTGAGATCGCCCAGTACGACCAGCGCATCCTCACGCTCTCGGTCCTCAAGGGGTTCTTCGGTGCCGTCAGCGAGGACGTCGTGACCTACGTCAACGCTCCACAGTTGGCCAAGGAACACGGCGTCGACGTACGCGAAGTAAATTGTTCGTCATCGCCCGATTACGTGAACCTCATCACCCTCCGCGGAGGCGACCACGAGATCGCCGCCACGTTGACGGGTCGTCGTAGCGAGCCGCGCATCGTCAGGGTCGACGGCCACACCGCCGACATCCCGCCTGCCGACAACATGCTCGTCGTGCGCAACGACGACCGTCCCGGTGTCATCGGCATCGTCGGCACCCTGCTCGGCGAAGAGGGCATCAACATCGCCGACATGGGTGTCGGTCGCAGCGAGCAGCCAGGCTCGGCGCTGATGCTGATCGCACCGACCGGCCCGGTGCCCGCCGAGGTGATCGAGCGCCTGCGCAACGCGCCAGGCATCGTCAACGTCCATGTGCTGGCCGTCTGATCGGCCCTCGGGAGCACTGCAGGTCGTTCGTCTGCGCCGTGACCGCCTGATCGAGTATTTCGCTCGCCCCGTGGGGCCCCGTACTACTCGTCTGGACGGACTACTCGATTCGCCGTCGGCTCTCAGCCTTCGACGGTGATCGCCTCTGTTGGACAGGACTCTGCGGCTTCCATGACGGCTTTGCGCATCGACTCCGGCGGCTCCTCGATGAGGACGTACAGGTAGCCGTCACTGCGGACCTCGAAGACATCGGGGCAGACCTGGGCACAGACGCCCGTCGCTGCACAGGAATCGTAATCGACCACAACTTTCATCAGCGGACCTCCATGACCCAGGGCTCTGACCGATCGACCATTTTCGAACGGCCATCGGGACGACTTCGTCACCGTAGCCTGCATGGCGAGACGGCGCCCGATCCGTGACTCGACCCGCCGCGGAGGTGCAGGCGGAGACCGAAGAGGATGATGCCATGACCGAGCAAGACGCTCCACGGCCCGCCGGGCCAGCGGAGAACGAACAAGTCGTTCTCGAGACCGATGCGCTCGACGGTGAGATGCTCGACGATCCCGATGGCGAACTGTTCGACGATCAGCCACCGGTGGACGATCCGCGTCCTGACAAGTTGCGCGTCGCCAAATCGCTCGTCGTCCTGAATACCGGTGCGGGGAAGGGCAAGTCGTCCGCAGCGATGGGAGTCATGCTTCGCGCCGTGGCCAGGGACTGGAAGGTCGCTGTCGTGCAGTTCCTCAAGAGCGGCGATTGGAATACGGGCGAGGAGAAGATGGGCCGTCAACTCGGCGTCGAATGGTATGCCATGGGCGAGGGATTCACCTGGGATTCGGAGAACCTCGACAACGACAAAGCGATCGCCAACACTGCATGGGACAAGGCGGCGGAGCTGATCGGCTCCGGCGAGTACCGGCTGGTCATCCTCGACGAGGTCACCTATCCCGTGACGTGGGGTTGGATCGACGTCGACGCCGTCGTCGCCGCTGTCCGAGATCGCCCCGAGCGGACCAGCATCGTGCTGACAGGGCGAGATGCCGATCAACGGTTGATCGACGTCGCCGATACGGTCACCGAGATGCGCGAGATCAAACATGCCTATCAGCAGGGCATCGCCGCCAAACGTGGCATCGACTGGTGAAGGCTCCTGCCGGGCTGACGATGCTCGTCGGGGGAGCGCGGAGCGGAAAGAGTTCGCTCGCCGTTCGCCTCGCCGAAGGGTTCGACGGTCCAGTGATCTTCGTCGCAACGGCCGTAATCGGGGACGCCGACATGGCGGCGCGCGTCGCGCTCCACCGGCAGGAACGGCCGGCGCACTGGTCGACGATCGAGAGCCCACGTTTCGCCGCCGACGATTCCGATGCACTTCCGTTGGGAGCCTGTGTGGTCGTCGACTGCCTGACGCTGTGGGTCAACGAGATGATGGTGGCGTCGGACGAAGCGTCGATCGTCTCGTCGGCGCGTCAGCTCGCTGCGTCGTTGACCGTTCGAACATCGCCGACGATCGTCGTGAGCAACGAGGTCGGCCTCGGCATCGTTCCAATGAACGCGATCGCCCGCCAGTACCGCGACATTCTCGGCAACGTCAATCGAGCCTTCGCTTCGTCGGCTGCGCAGTCGTACTTCGTCAGCGCCGGTCAGGTCTTGCGATTGCAACGACCCGAGGACACCTTCCGATGATGGAACAACGCTCGGCACCGGCCCCCCTCGAGCGCCCGTTTCGTGGAGGGATCCGTCGCCAGGAATCGATCCGGTCGGAGACCCGTGATCCCGCACAGCGTCCACTCGCACGTCGCTTCGACGTCATTACAGATCCTCGAAGCCGACGATGAGGCCGTTTGTGACACGGGTGCGGGCCAACAAGTCGGCCTTCCTGGGGACGTTACGCGCGGCGATCGGATTTCTGACACGGGTGCCGATGGGTCGCGTTGCGGTTGCTGACGTCGACGCAGCGCCGCCGTGGTTTCCCATCGTCGGCGCGATGCTCGGGGTCGTCGGTGGAGTGGTGTACGCCGGCGTCGGCCGCACCATGCCGCCGACCGTCGCCGCCAGCCTGGCGATCGCCACCGGGCTGTTGATCACGGGGGCGTTCCACTACGACGGACTCGCCGACGTCGCCGACGCCTTTGGTGGGGGATGGACGAAGGAACGTCGTCTGGAGATCCTCAACGACTCGCGGCACGGAACCTACGGCGTCGTAACGCTGGCGATCGTGTTGATCATCCAGGTGTCCTCGCTCGCCTCGTTGAGCCGCCGCCACGGGCTCTTCGTGCTCATCGCCGCCGAGACGCTCGCACGTGCCGGCGCCGTCGTCCTGCTGGCGGTGATGCAGCCTGCGAGAACGAGGGGCTTGGCAGCGAGTTCGGCGCGAGCCCTGAACCGTTCGTCCGTCTACGTCGGTGTCGGCGCCGGGGTCGTCATCGCCATCGTTGCGATCGGGTGGTGGTCGATCGCCGCGATCGCCGTCGTCGGCGTGTGCGTCGGACTGGTCGGGCTGCTCGCCCAGAAGAAGATCGGCGGCATGGTCGGCGACGTCCTCGGCGCCGCCGAACAGATTGCCTTCACCGGCGTGCTCGTCGTCTGCGTCGCCCTCGCCTACCCGGGCCGCTGATCGGCTCGGTACCGAGGCTTTCTTCCAGCCTGTCCGGGTTACTGAGGACGTTAGGACCCTCGTTGCCGGGGTGAGCGTCCTCAGTAACATTCTCGGCGGGCGAGGTCGAAGTCGACGATGACCGGAGAGTGGTCGGACAGACCGGCCGTCGTCAACGACGATGGGTCGCGGACGTCGAGATGGGTGATGCACCCGGCCAGCGACTCGGAGACGAAGATGAAGTCGATGTGCGAGCTGCGTTCGGCGTCGTGACGCGCATGCCAGGTTCTCGAGGACTCCCAGCCAAAGGGTTCGCCGGTCACGTGGTGGTAGGCGCTGACGAGGCCGAGTTCGGCGAAACGCCTGCGCAACGGCTCGAACGTCGAATGCCGGCCTGACACGTTGAAGTCGCCGGCGACGATGACCGGCGCGCCAGCGGAAATCGGAGCGGCGAAGGCGTCGAGGGCTCTGCTGACCTCGCCGGCGTACGCCCCGCTCGTCAGCGGGCACGACCAGACGCCGACGACGTTGACGCCCTCGACCTTCGCGGCGATCGACCATCGGCCCGTCGCATTCGTGGTGTCGAGGCGACGGAGTGCGTACCCCCAGCCGGCGATCGCCAAGCCCTTGTTGGTGTTCGTTCCATCCCACTCCCACGACAGCGGCGGCTCACCGAGCGCCGTTGCCGTCACCGCCCGCGGACGTTGAGCGGCTTCGCAGATCACGGCGACGTCCGGCGCCATCGACATCATCGCCGGCCACTTGCGGTCGGTGCCACTGCGAATGTTCCACAGGACGAATCGCACCGCAGCAGTCTCGCCCGAAGCCAGCGGGAAATGTAGGTGTCGATGTCCAGCAGTGCTCGCTACACTCGGTGAGCCGCCCAGATGGCTCAGTCGGTAGAGCAGCTCACTCGTAATGAGCAGGTCGTGGGTTCGATTCCCACTCTGGGCTCCAGGTCAGAGGATATTTTTACTACGGTCCAGCACGGCAAAGAGAGGCCGTGATCACGGATTGATCACAGAACGCTCGAGCAAGGCGGCGACAGCCAGCGCAGCGTCCGCTTGCTGGCCCGGCATGACGTGCGCGTAGGTGTCCAGCGTGAACGCCACCGACGCGTGCCCGAGGCGATCGCTGACGACCTTGACGTTGACGCCGGCGGCCAAGAGGTGGCTGGCGTGCGTGTGTCTGAGGTCGTGAAAGCGGATCCTCGGCCGCTGTTTCAGCAAGATGAAGGCCCGATCCTTCGATGCGGGCGTGACGAGTCGATCGAACGCCTGAGTGATCGTGTCCGGATGCCATGCCTCACCGCTCGGCATTGTGAACACGAGCCCGGTGTCGGTCCAGCCGGCGCCCATGAGGAGGCGGTTCTCCTTCTGCTTCTTCGCCACCGCTTTCAGGACAGCGACCGTGCCCGGGTCGACATCGACAACGCGGCGAGACCGCTTCGTCTTCACGTCGCCGGTAATCGGCTTGCCCTTGACCACGGCGGTCGCCTGACGCACGGCGACGGTGCCGCCATGCAGGTCGACGTCTGACCAGCGCAGCGCAGCGAGCTCGCCGCGCCGTAGTCCGCTCATCGTCGCCAGGTGGATGATCGGATAGTGATGATGTTCGGCGTTGGCCGTCAGGAAACCGCTGAGCTGCGCCGGCGTCCAGAACTTCATCTCCGGAGGTTTCGATGCGGCGGCAGCCGGAGGTGTAGCCAACCTGGCGACATTTCGAACGATGAAGCCCTTTCGTTCCGCATCCGACAACGCCTTTCCCAGCACGACGTGCACCTTCCGGACCGAAGACATCGCCATCCGCTTGCGCTCGAGGAGATCCGAGTAGAGCCCGTCGAGGTGAAGCGGGTTGAGCGCCTGCAGTTCGATGCCGCCGAGCGCAGGCAGCACGTGACACTCCATCAGTCCCCGATATCCGGCCACGGTCGACGGACGACGACCGGACGACGGAAGACCCGCAAGCCAGCCCTCGAGATATCTGCCGAGCGTCACTCTTGTCGGCTTGACGAACGTGCCGCGCTGCAGATCGGCCTGTATCTCGGTGAGCGCTGCCTGTGCCGCCTTCTTGGTTGGAAATCCTCGGCGGAACATTTGGGAGCGCCGGCCACTCGGTGCTTTGGTGTCGATGACGAAGTACCACGAGCCCCGTGCCTCGTCCCGCTTGATCGAGCCTTGAGTACTCATCGGTTCATCTCCCTCAAACGATGCCTCGGCGTTGCGACACGAAACACGACGTAGCCGGCTCGCCAGCAGCAGAAGGCTGCGTCTTGTCTCGTCGAACGACACGTGTCGCGTGCCTCCGATCAATGACTACACCCTCGATCGTGCGACCACAACTGCTCGATTCCCGGCTACTGGCCGATGTGCGCACCAGATGACACGTTGCGGCACGGCACGGTCAACGACGGTACGAGCGGGCACGGCGGCGACGCTGAGAGTTTTGCCGTGATGGCGGTGTGTTGGCTCTGGGTGAAACGCGCTCGTCGAATTCGGGCTCACCCGATCGCCTCAAAATTCTGCGAATACTTGGTGACGAGATGCAGTGGCGCTGCTCCTTCTGATGGGTTGTGGGAGTCGATGTGGTCGCCGTCGGAACGAAACCTGCTCGAGGGAGCCATCCGATTGTGAACGATGCAGCCGTTGGTCCCGCCAAGAAGGCACCGGGTCGCCGCCGGCAAGTCGCTCGGCCTTTTGACGATGAGGCAGGCAGATCCAAACAGTGGTCCGGCCTCCCGGCGGCGCACTGGCGCTGTGAGCCCTGGATTTATTACCGAGCGCACGCAACGCGTGTCGGGCTGCGAGGTCATTCGCAAGATGACGTCGAAAAGTTTCTACCTTTCGGCTGGTTCGTTGCCCGTTGTTCTTTAACGGATGTCACGAATGCGCGTTCGTGCAGGCATGTATCGCTGAGGTGAGAAGAATGAGATCGAACAAGGAACTGCCGGAATCGACGTCGATGTACATGACGGTGGAGCAGGCGGCCAAGGAGCTGGGGATCGGCCGGACGCTGGCATATCGGTTGGCGAACGAGTACCTGACGACGAACGGCGCATCGGGACCGCCTGTGATTCGCGTCGGACGGCTGCTACGCGTCCGCCGCTCCGACCTCATGGCCTGGAAACACGCCGTCGACGAACACCCCAACGTCGTCGACCTGACGACGGCACCTACACGCGCGTCCAGTACCTCACCCGTTTCGAAGGCATGCGCACAGCGTCACGCCTCGACGGTCGAGCAGCCCGCCCTGCCGTTCTCCGCATAGGCCGCCGTGAAGACCAGCCGGATTCAGGAACAGTGCGTTTACAGATTTGACAGACAGGTGCCCGTTTCCAGGTGTGTGTGGTCATGATCCGGGTGACGACGCTGTACGCCGGTTCCGCTGGTGCGACGGCTGCGTATTACACGAAGTACCTGACCCAGGCCGATGGCGAGGAGCCGGGTGTGTGGGTCGGTGGGCAGGCGGAGAAATTCGGCATCGCCGGGTCGGTGGTGTCGACGGAGGCGTTGGAGTTGTTGCTGTCCGGGCTGTGACCCGACATCGGGGACAACACTCGGTCTCCCGTTGAAGGACCGCACCCTCGCCAACGGCAAGGTCATCCGTGCGGTTGCCGGGTTTGATGCGACGGTGTCTGCGCCGAAGTCGTTGTCGGTGTGGTGGGCGCTGACCGGCGACACCCGCCTCCTCGCCGCGCACGATGTCGCCGTCCGTTCGGTTGTGGAGACGTTGGAGCGTTTTGGTGCGACGACACGGGTCCGGTCGAATGGTGGGCGGTTGCATCCGGAGACTGGCGGGTTGACGATCGGTGCGTTTCGTCAGACGACGTCACGGTTGGATGACCCGCAGCTGCATACGCATCTGGTGAT
>JANXUF010000108.1 GCA_025356335.1 Actinomycetes bacterium | reverse complement strand
CGTCGCCCCGACCGGCGTTCGCAACCTCGCCGAATCCTCTGTCGAATTCATCGAGGACGGCATCATCATGCAGACGATGGGCGAGGAGGGCCTCGGCTGGACGCCGTTCCTGCTGAGCCTGTTCGTGTTCATCTTCCTGTGCAACTGCACCGGCATCATCCCGTTCTTCCAGATGCCGGCAACAGCGCGTATCGCCATCCCGATGTTCCTCTCGCTGCTCGTCTGGGTGATCTACAACGGCGTCGGCTTCAAGCACCAGGGCCTCGGCTACATCAAGTCGACGCTCTTCCCGCCCGGCGTCCCGAAAGCGCTGTACATCCTGGTGACGCCGATCGAGTTCATCTCGACGATCCTCGTCCGCCCGTTCTCGTTGACCGTCCGACTGTTCGCCAACATGCTCGCCGGCCACATCCTGCTGGTGACCTTCGCGCTGCTCAGCCAGTCGTTGTTCCAGGCAACGACGCACAAGATTGCCCTCATCCCGATGGGCGTCCTGCCGTTCTTCATGCTCGTGTTCCTGACGGCCTTCGAGGTGCTGGTCATCTTCCTGCAGGCCTACATCTTCACGATCCTGACCGCCGTGTACATCGGCGGCGCCACTCATCCCGAGCACTGACGAATCCCCAGTAGTAACCACCAGCAACGCTCAGCACTCCAACTACCCAGAACAAAGAAACACAGGAGACTGCATCCAATGGAAGCAATGACCCACATCGTCACCGCCCTGACCGGTGACGAGACCAAGAAGGCCAACGCCGCAATCGGTGCCGGTTTCGCCTATGGACTGGCCGCCATCGGGCCTGGCATCGGCATCGGTTTCCTCGTCGGCAAGTCCGTCGAGGCAATGGCCCGTCAGCCAGAATCCGCAGGCCTCGTGCGCACCACGATGTTCCTCGGTATCGCCTTCACCGAAGCCCTTGCCCTCATCGGCTTCGTGGTCTTCATCCTCATCGGCCTCTGAGGCTCGGTCCGTCATCCGTATCCGTCCGTATCTGCTGAGAACCCTTCTCAGTGACCCTCTCCGAAGGAGCTGACGTGCAGCTAGCCGTCATTCATCTCCACGGGTCCGTCGTAGTACAGCAAGACTCCGGCAGTTCTTCGAACACGACGAGCGATCCGAGCAAACCAGGCCCGATCGTTCCCGAGACCAAAGAACTGGCGTGGGGCGCAGGCTCCTTCGTCGTCTTCGCCCTACTCATGCGGTTCGTGCTCTTCCCCCGCCTCAAGAAGGGGATGGACGCGCGCTACAGCGGCATCAAACGTGACCACACCGATGCTGATGCCGAACGCGCAGCAGCGCAGGCAGAGGTCGTCGCCTACGAGCAGCAGATCGCAGAGGTCAAGGCCGAGGCCGCAGGCCGCATCGAAGCCGCCAGGGTGACGCTCGAATCCGAGCGCCATGCACAACTTGCAGAGGCCAACGCGCGGATCAACGACCAGCGAGTCGCCGCTGCCGCACAGGCTGACGAGGTCCGCGCTGCCGCCCGCGGGCAGATCCACGACGCCGTCGCCACCGTCGCCGGTCGGGCGGGGGAACTGGCAACGGGCAGGGTGCCGAGTGCCGAGGTCGTCCAGCGTGTCGTCAACGAGGTGATGGCATCGTGAGCGTTCTGGGACTGATGAACATCGCCTCGCGCATCCTCGTCAGCGAGGACACGCCGCACGTCGACAAGGACGGGCACATCACGACGGCAAGCGCGTTCCTGCCGGAGAGGGCCGAACTGATCTACGGCGGCATCGCCGCCGTCGTCGTCTTCTTGATGCTGTTCAAGTTCGCCGGTCCGCCGGTCATGAAGGCGATGAAGGCCAGGACCGCCAAGATCCAGAAGGAACTCGACGGCGCCGCCGCCGCCAAGACGTCTGCTGCCCAGGAGGCGTCGCGGATTCGTGAGGCCAAGGGCGACATCGCCAGCGAGCGTGCTCGCATCCTCGCCGAAGCCGAGCTGCAAGCCGGAACCCTGTTGTCAGAGGGTCGTGCCCGCCTGGTGACCGAACTCGCCGACCTGCAAAAAAAGGCGGAGTCGGACATCGTCGCAGCCCACAGCCGTGTCGGTGACGAACTCCGTGCGGAGATCTCGCGGCTGTCGTCGGCTGCGGTCGACCACGTGGTGACCGGGTCGCTCGACGACGCCACCCACCAGGAGCTCATCGAGTCGTTCATCACCAGGGTTGGAATTTCGCGAGTAGGTGCCAGCGCATGAGAAGTGACGACTACCTCATCGAGGGTTATTCTCGGGCGCTGTTCGAAGTCGCCAATGCGGAGGGCACGCTCGACGAGGTCGAGGACGAGCTCTTCCGTTTCGCCCGCAGCTTCGAGTCGAGTGACGCACTTCGCAGTGCGCTCACCGACACGCAGATTCCAGCAGAGCGCCGACAGGCGATCGTCGAAGATCTGCTCGGCGGCAGGGCGACGAGTACGACCACCCAGCTCGTCTCGCTCGTCGTCGGATCTGGCCGTGGCCGGGATCTCCCGGCGATCATCGACAAGCTCGTTGCCCGTGCCTCCAGCTCGAAGAACCTCGAAGTCGCCGAGGTCCGTTCCGCCGTGGCATTGACGGAGGACCAGCAGCACCGCCTGGCGGCTGCGCTGGCCAACGCCACCGGCAAACAGGTCAACTTGAAAGTCGTCGTCGATCCGAGCGTGCTCGGAGGCCTCGTCGCCACCGTCGGCGACACGGTCATCGACGGCA
>JANXUF010000089.1 GCA_025356335.1 Actinomycetes bacterium | reverse complement strand
GTGGAGCTGAGGGGGATCGAACCCCTTGCCTCTTCCATGCCATGGAAGCGCTCTACCAAGTGAGCTACAGCCCCAAACCGTGTCGCTGGCGAATCCGCCAACAACGTTGGGACGATGAGATTATCAGCGGAGTCGCTGCTCCACACCTGGAAATCTTGTGGCACCCGGTCTGGGGGCGCCAACTCAGCCGAAACGGCGCTTCTGGTGCAACCTCGATCGTACCGGCCCGATTGCCAAGCGCATGATCACGCTGATCGTCGCTGCAGAGACCAAGGTTCGCAGCACCAACGGCAGGCTGACCAGCCATGGTGCCACGACGGCGGAGATCAACACGGCAACGGGATACACCCAGACGACATCGAGCAGGATCCGTTTCCATAGTGGACGCTTCGGCTCGGCGCGTTGTGCGAGCGAGAACCAGTCCTCGACTCCGACGGTCCGTTGCACGCGGATATCAATCACCATCTCATCGACCTCGGCGAGCAGGAGGCGTCGTTGCGGTGAGCGTTCCCACACCCGCAGACTGAGCGCATCGATGAAACGAAAGACGATTTGATACGGACCCGACGGCTCGCCAGGCTTGAGGATCCCGACGCCGAGGCAGCCTTCGAACTCCAACACCCGGTCCGCCACCTGCGCCGCCCACGTCTCGAAGTCGGCCTCCCGCCCCGGCTCGATCGTGCGGGCCACTGTGACCGTGACGGGTTCGGACGCGATCTTCGGGAGTTCGCTGGTGTCGAAGGTGCCGCTGAGGGTCGAGCTTGTCATTGCACCACGTTGTAACAGCACCTCAGACGCTCCTGTTCCCACGTCAGACGTGACACTGACCACCCCAGTCGGCGCCCGAATTCTGTCCGACAGTTCCGAATCGGCCATCGCCGGGCACACATCAATCGCATGACTTCGCTTCTGCCTCCTGAACTCGCTCACCCCTGCGCTTGCCCTGCTGGCTCGAGGCGACGCGCCGTCATCGCGTCGACGATCGTCTGGGTTGTCGTGATGTCTGGCTGCTCGACCGGGCCGACCAGCCGCCGATCAACCGTGCAGCCGAGCGTCGTGGCGATGCAAGCTGCGACAACGTCGCCGCTCCCGGCCATCGTCGTCGTCTCACCTCCTTCGACCGCCGTTTCGGCAGCGGTGCTCTCGACGTCGGTCACAACGGTGACGGCTCAGGCCACCGACGCCGAGCCACCAGCCTCAACGACCCTCCCGACTCCGGCCACCGTTGCCGAGCGAACAGCGCCCGTCCCGACTCCTCCAGCGTCGATCGACGCGCCACCGCCGGCCCAAACCGCTCCCGACGAGACGGATCCGAGCGTGATCGTGCCCAAGATGCTGGGCGTCGAGGCTGCGGCGAAGCGAGCGTTCAAAGCATTCGCCGAGTGCTATCGATCACCGTCGATGTGCGATCCGTCGGCCGTCTACGCGGCAGACAGTCCAGCGCTCACCCACCTGCGGACGTTCATCGCCGACGCGATCACCTCGGGTCGCTACCTCTCCGAGAACGAGCGTGGTTCGTATATCCACGTCGAGACATACACATTTCCGCGCCAACAGGAGGCCACCGCCACCATCTGCATGTACGACGCCGGCATCACGCTCGGCCCCCCAAACGCACGGGGGAAGCCGACCGTCATCGACGACAGCATCGTCAGCGCAAGGCTCGAGGAGAAGTTCGTTCTTGTCGGCGACGAGTGGACGGCGTCAGAAATCCTGTCGAGGGTCGAGCTCGGGTCTGGCGACCATTGCCAACGCCTCTGATGTCCTCGTTCCAGCTCCAACACGGTCCGCCGTCGGCCACGGCGGAGATCAGGGAAACTGCAATTTCCGACCAGGTTCAGCTTGCTTTAACCTTGCGTGAGGGACGGCTACAGTGATCACCATGTCGCCAAGGGTCGTCGTCTTGATCTTTGGCGTGGCCGCAGCGCTCGGTGTCCTCGGCTGTTCCAGCAGTACGAGGCGAGCAGCATCGACGACTGCCTCCCCCGTGGTGTCGACGAGCCCGATGTCGTCGACGGTGAGCACCTCGACTCCGAGATCAGCTACAACGTCACCAGCAACGACGGCCGCACCAACCAGCGCCGCACCGGGCACGATGCCCCCATCGTTATCCGTCCTCCAGACAGCAGCCACCGCTCCTCTAACAACCGTTGTCTCGATCACGATCGCAGTGACCGCCCCAACCGTCGACCCCAGCGCACCACCAGACACCATCACCAAGAACATCAACGAAGTCACCGCCGCAGTCGTTTCGTTCACCGAGAAGCTCGGGCAGTGTTTTCAGCAACCTCAAGCGTGCGACGCCAACCTCGTGTACGTGACTGGGAGCTCGGGTTCGTTGGGGCTTCGTTCATTTCTCGATGAGTCCATTCAGAACGGCGCTTATCTCTCGAGTAACACACGCGGCTCGTACATCGTGGTGGAGCAGGTGACCTTTCCGAGTGACGCCGCGGCGACTGCGACCAGTTGCGTATTCGATGCTGGCATCACTCTCGGACCGGCCGACTCGGCAGGAAATCCCACGGTTCTCGACGACTCGACCGGCAGCCGCCAAACCCAGCAATCGCTCGTTCTTGTGGACGGCGAGTGGCGAGTCACTGAGACGACCATTCTCAAACAATTGGGAGCGGGAAATCAATGTCCTTCAAAGTCGTGACGCAGCGCAGTGTGTTGGCAGCAATGTTCGTCCTGGTTCTCACGATGTGCTCGGCGTCGCCGGTATTCGCTCAAGGTTGGCCGCCTGACAACACACAGCCGCCGCCTCCCCTTGCCGACGCGCCAGCTTCACCTCAGCCTGTCAACGAAACCGTGACCGCGTCGGTGAATAGGCCAGTTGAGGTGGGAGGATCGGGCGTGCACGGGTCCGGATCCGATGTGGGTCCGGACTCATCCAATCCGTGTACTCCGTGGGTGCAGTACGACCCAGTCAAAGATCCCTGGTTACATGCGTTGTCGCCTCGAGCGGATG
>JANXUF010000044.1 GCA_025356335.1 Actinomycetes bacterium | reverse complement strand
CGACTCTCCGGCCAGTTCGCCGGAACGATGTAGAGGTCGGTCTGCGCAGCGAGTCGCCAGAACTCATCGGCGAATCGCAGGTCGTAGCAGACGAACGGACTGACCCGCAGCCCTTCGATATCGACGGTGATCAGCTCGTCGCCGCCGGCGTAGAAGCGGTCCTCTCCGGCATACGAAAACGGATGGATCTTGCGGTACCGGTGGATCGTCCCGTCAGGGCCGGCGATGACGTGGCTGTTGTACGGGCGCTCATCCGGACGTCCCGGCGGCAATTCGGGGCACGAGCCCGTCACCCACG
Source organism: Actinomycetes bacterium (assembly GCA_025356335.1). Taxonomy (GTDB): domain Bacteria; phylum Actinomycetota; class Acidimicrobiia; order Acidimicrobiales; family Ilumatobacteraceae; genus JANXUF01. The sequence goes on along the minus strand of JANXUF010000044.1, from coordinate 39,194 downwards.
TTCCGTGCGTCCGTGCCATCTCGAGCAGGAACTGCGAACTCGGTCCACCCTCCGGCTCTGTCACCTTGGCGATGTCGTTGGAGAAACCCGTCGAGAACATCTCGGTCAGCACGATGAGCCGTGCGCCGGCTCCGGCGGCAGCAGCGATCATCGGCGCGAGATGCCTGAAATTGGCGTCACGATCCTCCCAGACCGTGTCGTGCTGTATCGCTGCGACCTTCATCAGGACAGTCCTTTCAGGCGGGTGACGGCTTCGTCGATCACCGTCTTCATCGCTGAAGTTCCTTCAGACGGGTGACGGCTTCGTCGATCACATCATCTCGTTTGCAGAAGGCGAAGCGCACCATGTGCCTGCCAGCTGGCTTGTCGTCGTAGAACACGACGTTGGGAATGCCTACGACCCCGGCTCGATCTGGCAGGCTGCGGCAGAACGCCAGACCGTCGCCGTCAGGCTGCAGTGGTCGGATATCGACGGTCACGAAGTACGTACCGGACGGACGGTAGACCTCGAAACCGGCCTGTTCGAGGCCGGAGACCAAGCGGTCGCGCTTCGATTGCAGATCGGTGGCGAGACGTTCGAAGTAGTCATCGCCGAGCCGCAGTCCGACGGCTATGGCCGGCTGGAACGGAGCACCACCGACGTACGTGAGGAACTGCTTGGCGGTGCGCACCGCCGTGACCAACGGCGCCGATGCACATACCCAGCCGATCTTCCAACCGGTGGTGTTGAAGGTCTTTCCTCCTGAGGAGATCACGACGGTGCGGTCACGCATTCCCGGCAGTGTCGCCAGCGAAATGTGCTTCGTGCCGTCGTAGACGAGGTGCTCGTAGACCTCGTCGGTGACGACGATCAGGTCGTGTTCGATGGCCAGCGCGGCGATCGACGCCAGTTCGTCGGCGGTCAGCACCTTGCCGGTCGGGTTGTGTGGGCTGTTGATCAGCAGCAGCCGCGTCTTCGGATTGATTGCAGCGCGCACTGCGTCGATGTCGAGGTCGTATGCAGGAGGATGCAGTGTCACGAATCGCGGCACCGCTCCGGCCATCGAGATGCATGCCTGATACGAGTCGTAGGTCGGTTCGAGCACGAGCACTTCGTCGCCGGAGTCGCACAGTCCGATCAACGCCGCCGCCAACGCCTCGGTGGCCCCGACGCTCACCAGGATTTCGGTGTCCGGGTCGTAGCTGACGCCCTGGAACCGTAGGCGGTGCTCGCTGATCGCTTCGCGCAGCACGGCCATCCCTGGTCCAGGCGGGTACTGGTTGAGTCCGCCGTTGATCGCCTCGATCGCCGCGTCGAGTACCTCCCGCGGTCCATCCGTGTCCGGAAATCCCTGGCCGAGGTTGATCGCTCCGGTGCTCGCCGCAAGCGCCGACATCTCGGCGAAGATGGTCGTACCGAACCCCTGCAATTTGGCGGTCAGGTAGGGCAGGCGAGCGTTCGTCACGCCGAAATCGTACGTCGCTTCGCGGCGTTCGGCGATTGTTCACGCAGTTCGGAGATCGAGACCGGCCGGTCTGCGAAACTGTGCTCGCATGGCAACACCGTCGGGAAACGAAGCGCTGCTGATCCGGCGGCTGCAGGACGGGGACGACGGTGCCTTTCGCCAGGTCGTCACGCAGTACCACGCAGTGATGATCCGCCTCGCCGAGACATTCGTCCCGAGCCGGGCGATCGCCGAGGAGGTCGTCCAGGACACGTGGATCGCCGTCATACGCGGCATCAAGAACTTCGAGGGTCGCTCGTCGCTCAAGACGTGGATTTTTCGGATCCTGGCGAATCAGGCGCGAGACCGTGGAGTTCGCGAAAGTCGTAGTGCACCGGTGTCGTCGCTCAGCTCCGAACTCGACGAGTCGGAGCGGTCCGTGCCGATCGAGCGATTCGTCGGCCCGGATGGCCGAGGCACGTGGGCGCAACCGTTGTCCCGTTGGAGCGAGATGCCGGAGGAGCGGCTCGCCGTCGGTGAAACGCTTCGGGCGCTCGCCAGGACGATAGAGACATTGCCGGAAAATCAGCGCCGGGTACTGGTGCTGCGCGATGTGGAAGGTTGGACGTCGGACGAAGTGCGCGAGTTGATGGACATCAGCGAGATCAACCAACGCGTGCTGCTCCACCGCGCCCGAAGCAAGATCCGCTCACGCCTCGACGTAGAGGCGCAGTTGCTCGGAAGTGGGCAGTGAGGACGCCGTTTCGTCCAGCGCCGCTGACGTGTCAGCAGTTCGTCGAATTGGTCGGCGGCTACTTGGACCGCTCCCTGCCGGAGCGGTTGTTGCGTGCCGTCGACGAACACCTGCGGGGGTGTGACGAGTGCAGGGAATACCTCGCGCAGATCAGGCGGACGTCCATCGTGCTCGCTGAACTCGGCGTTTCGTTGCCGATACCCCAGGACCTGCTCGACCGCTTGACCGCTGCCTTCGACGAAGCCAACGCCCTCGGACTGCAGGACGGTCAGGAGCCGTAGTCGAAACCGAGGTCAGGTGCCGTCAGCAACGGATGGTAGGCGATGCCGCGTTCGGCCGCCATCGCTGCACAGGTACCTCCACGGTCGACGATCACGACGATCGCCACCGGCACGGCACCGAACTCACGCACGACATCGGCGGCCTCGATGAGCGACGTCCCGCGTGTGACGGTGTCTTCGGTGATGATCACCCGGTCCCCGGGCTGCAATGCTCCGGCGATGCGACCGGTCACGCCGTGATCCTTCGACTCCTTGCGCACACTGAAGCTGCGTAGCCGCCAGCCACGTGTTGCGGCGACTGCAGCGATGCCGAAGGCGACGGGATCGGCGCCCATCGTCAGTCCGCCGATGGCATCGGCATCTGCAGGGATGACGGAAAGCGCGGCATCGGCGACCAGCACGATGCCGTCAGGCCGGCACGCCGTCTGTTTGGTGTCGAGGAACCAATCGCTCTTCGCACCGGACTTCAAGGTGAAATCGCCGCGCCGTACGGCATACCGCAGGACGTGATCGCGAAGGGCTGGGTGGGCAGTCGTCACGACGAATCACCATAGCGATGGCTCAGTAGACGAACTGACGCTGTCCTGGGGATCAGGGCCACGTTTGAATGCGTAGCTACCTGAAAATGGGCGAAGTCAGCGGCCAGCCCGCTCCGACCGATGCATAGATCACGCTCGCCGGGATTGCCACGGAGACCACATCGATCCGCCTCGGCGCGTTGGTGACATCGGCGACGTTTCGTCATCCGGGCACGTTGGCCCTGTCCGTTGCTCAGGTCGGCCAGATGAGCAACGGCCGAGTCGACTCGGTCTCGGTGCCCGATGGTACGAGAACGAACACGATGCCCATGGCATTCCATTCCCTTCGCTCAGCGAACGGTTCGAACGATTGCTGGAGCAGTTGGACATACTGACGGGACTATGGGCAAATCCTGCCATAGAATCGTTCGACTATCACGGTCGGTACTACAACTTGAAAGATTCACCGGCGTTGACAAAGCGTGCCCAGGTCGGTTCGATTCCAATCGTCATCGGGGGGCACGGGGCCAAAGAAGACCCCGGCGCTCGCAGCCAAATATGCCAATCAATGCAACCTACCATTTGCCTCCGTCGAGACGTTCGTCAAACAGCGGGATCGGGTTGCCGGCGCGGCCGAGACGATCGGACGCGATCCCGGAACACTCACCTACTCTGCCGCCCAGATCGTCTGTGTCGGATCGACCGAAGCCGAGTTTGCCCAGCGTGCACGAGCTATTCGGCGCCAACCAGACGAAGTGCGGCTCGGCGCAATGGCCGAGACAGTCGAGCAGGCAGCCGCCAATTCGACGATGGAACGGAGCGGGTGCCACCCGGATGTATCTCCAGATGGTCGACCTGTCAGACCTCCACCATCTTGATCTCATCGCCGCTGCCATTACTCCATTGATCGGTTGACTCCTCGATTTGATGGGCTGAGGTCTCAAGTCTCTTCGCTTGGCGTTACTATTGATTTCATGGCAAAACGTGGCCCTAAGGGCCCCCTCACCGATGAGCACAAAGCGGCACTCGTTCAAGGACGGTCCGAAGGCAAGATCGTTCGGGATTATCTCGAAGCATTGCGGACCAATAAGCCCAAGCGTGGGCGCAAGCGGACTCCCGATTCAATCAGCAAGCGGCTGGGTGCGATCGAGAAGGAATTGGCAGAAGCTGACGCACTGACCGAATTGAAGCTCCGCCAAGAGCGATCCGACTTGCAGACCGAGTTGCTGACAGCGAGTTCGACTGTCGATCTGTCGACACTCGAAGCAAATTTTGTTTCCGTTGCGAAGGGCTTCGCCGAACGTCAGGGCATCAGCTACACGACGTGGCGTGAAGTCGGCGTCGAGGCAGCAGTTCTGAAGTCGGCCGGTATCAGCCTCGCTGCGAAATAGAAACCTATTGAATGGCGTCGAGCGCTTCGAAGACTGCACCGATATTTCGTAGCGACCGAGTCAAATCGAAGGCGGCATCCAGTCCGTTGGCGTCGATGATCACTCGCGGGTCCGCCTCGACCAACGAACGGAACGAGGTCGAAGTCCTCCACGCCTGCATCGCATTGTCCTGCACCACTCGGTAGGCGTCATCGCGCGTCATCCCGGACTGCACCAAAGCCAGCAGTACCGGTTGCGAGAACACCAGCCCGAAACTCGAATCGAGGTTGGCCAGCATCCGTGCGGGAAAGACCTGCAGGCCTTCGAGCAGACGTTTGCCCCGACGCATGACGTAGTGCGCCAGCAGCGACGAGTCCGGCAGGACGATGCGCTCGACGCTCGAATGCGAGATGTCCCGCTCGTGCCACAGGGCAACATCCTGCATGCCCGCTTGGAGGTTGCCGCGCAAGACGCGCGAGAGGCCGGAGATCGTCTCCGCGGAGATCGGGTTGCGTTTGTGCGGCATTGCCGACGACCCTTTCTGGCCGGCCTTGAAACCCTCTTCGACCTCACGCACCTCGGTGCGCTGCAGATGGCGTAATTCGACGGCGATCAGCTCCAGGGTGTTGCCGACCGCAGCACAGGCCCACAGATACTCGGCATGGCGGTCGCGGGCGATCACCTGCGTCGCCGGCACCGCAGTCAGGCGCAAGCGTTCGGCGACGAATCGCTCGACAGCCGGATCGATGTTCGAGTACGTACCAACCGCACCAGAGAGCTTGCAGACCGAGACTGCCCGCTGCGCGGCGAGCAGTCTGGTGCGGTCACGGTCGGCCTGGAGCGCCCACAGGGCGACCTTTGCACCGAACGTCGTTGGTTCGGCGTGCACGCCATGTGTGCGCCCGATCATCACCGTGGACCGGTGTTCGATGGCGATTGCTTTCAACGTCGCCACGAGCTCACTGGACGCCGCCACGAGGAGTTCGGAGGCATCCCGAAGCATCCAACACCATGCGGTGTCGACGACATCGCTGGACGTCAGACCGTAGTGGATCCAGGAGGCATGTGCCGTCCCGATTCGCGACTGCAACACGTCGACGAATGCCGCCACGTCGTGATCGGTGACGGCCTCGCGTTCGCTGACGGCGGCGACGAACTCGTCGTCGGTCACCGGCGCATGCTGCCGGCACCAGCGTGCGGCTTCCGGCGGGACGACACCGATCGATGCCCATGCCTCAGTGGCCAGCAATTCGATTTCCAACAACCGCCTGAACCGAGCCGGTTCAGCGAAGATGGCCGCCATCTCCGGCAGCGAATAGCGCCCGATCATGCGAGGCGCTGGACGAGTTCATCACGCCCCGGCCCGGTGCCGACGAAGCGGACCGGCAGACCGACCTCCTGCTCGACGACATCGAGGAACTTCCGCGCCGCAGCCGGCAACTCGTCGATCTCCTTCGCTGAACGGAGCTCGGTCTGCCAGCCTGGCAGGTCCCGATACACGGGCGTGACCGCTGCGAGTTCGTCGAGACCGTCAGGGTAGTGCTGCAGCGGCTCGCCGTCGATTTCGTAGCCGGTGCAGATTCGCACGAGATCGAACGAGTCGAGCACGTCCAGTTTTGTCAGCGCGATCTCGGTGAGCGAGTTCAGCCGCGCGGCATGTCGCAGCATGAACGTGTCGAGCCAGCCGGTCCGGCGACGGCGACCCGTCACGGTGCCGAATTCATGACCGATATCGGCCATCGCCTCGCCGTAGGAATCGAGCGCCTCGGTGGGGAACGGGCCTGCACCGACGCGGGTGCAGTAGGCCTTGGTGATACCGATCACCCTGTCGATCGACTTCGGGCCGATCCCCGTGCCGGTACACGCGCCGCCGGCGGTCGGGTTCGACGAGGTGACGAATGGATAGGTGCCGTGGTCGAGATCGAGGAACGTGGCCTGCGCCCCTTCGAGCAGCAGATGGGCGCCGGCATCGAGAGCATCGTGGAGCAACGACACCGTGTTGGTGATGTACGGCCGCACGCGCTCGGCGATCGACCCGGCGTACAACGCCGTCAACGCGTCGACGTCGAGTGCCTCGCCGCCGAGAGCGACGAGCAGATCGCTCTCGTACTTGGCGGTCGACGCGAAGTGCTCGGCGAAACGAACGGCATCGAGCATGTCGCCGGCACGAAGGCCGGTTCGGCTGGCTTTGTCGGCATACGCGGGGCCGATGCCCTTCAGCGTCGTTCCGATCTTGGCGTCACCCCTGCGAGCCTCAGCGAGCGCATCGTGGGCCCGGTGCCAGGGAAAGATGAGATGAGCGTGACTCGACAATTTCAGGCGACTGCAATCGATGCCACGAGCCTCCAATCGCTCGATCTCATCGACGAGATGGACGGGATCAACGACGACACCGTTGGCGATGACGGGAACGACATGGTCGTAGAAAACACCGGAAGGTACCAACTGCAGCGCATAGCGTTCGCCGTTGATGACGACGGTGTGGCCGGCGTTGTGCCCGCCCTGGTAACGAACGACGTAGCCGTGCTCCTTGGCGAGCAGATCGGTGATCTTGGCCTTGCCTTCGTCACCCCACTGTGTTCCGACGACGACGGTGACGGGCATCAGTACTCCTGTGCTGACGGGCCTGCGTTCAGGCGGGCTTACCGAGTAAGCCTAGCCACAGAGTGGTGCGCTCCTCCGGCCTGGCATCTGGCACACTTCTGGTTGTGACGACGCCAAGAACCACGAAGAGCGCAGCACCCGCCCCGGTCTCCCCGGCAAAGAAGCGCGCTGCGAGACGCACGACTGGCAACGATCCGGCGAAGAGCGCGGCTACGGGCCCGACGACGCTGTCGATCGATATCGGCGGGACCGGACTGAAAGCCTCGGTGCTCGCCGTCGACGGGAAGTATCTGCACGATCGTGTTCGTGTCGACACGCCTCATCCGTGTACGCCGGAGATGATCGTCGACGAACTCGTCGCCCTCATCGAACCGCTGCCGGACTACGACCGCATCTCCGTCGGCTTTCCGGGGATGATCCGCGGCGGCCGGATCCTCTCTGCGGCAAACATGGCCCACGCGCAGCTCAGCGATCCGGAACCCGACCCTGAACTGGTCAAGGCGTGGCACAATTTCGACCTCGCCGGCGCGCTCGATGCAGCCCTGCACAAACCCGTCAGGGTCGCCAACGACGCCGATATGCAGGGCGCAGCGGTCATCAAAGGCGACGGCCTCGAGCTCGTGATCACCCTCGGAACCGGATTCGGGACGGCAATCTTCATCAATGGCCACATCGCCCCGCACCTGGAGATCGCCCACAGCCGGTTCCGCAAGGGAGAGACGTACGACGAGCAGCTCGGCGATGTCACCCGCCAGAAGATCGGCAAGCAGCGCTGGAGCAAGCGCGTCGTCAAGGCGCTCGCTGCGCTCGACACGCTGATGTTCTACGACCACGTCTACATCGGCGGTGGGAACTCCGAGCGGGTCACGATCGACCTCGGGCCAAAGGCGACGATCGTCGACAACAGCGCCGGCATCCTCGGCGGCATCCGCCTGTGGGACCACAACATCGTCTGAGCCCGAGGGTTGTCGCAGCAACCGAGTGTCCTGACAGTCGCAGTCGTCGCCACCGCACTCCGGTGCAGCCGGCGCACTCGGCGCGGGTCTACTTCAGGCGGCGCTGACTTTTGCCGCCGCCTCGCGTTCGGCCCAGCTGGCCGGGCGCGGGAACAGGTGACGTAACGCCAGCGGCGGACTGAACTTGCGCCAGTCGTCTTCCGGCTGGGCGAGGCGGTTGGCGATCGCGTAGACGGCAGCCGGGTTCCAGCCGAGCCCGGAATGGCTGCCGCGGACTTCGATGTTCTCGTGGCCTTCGCTCTCGATATCGATACAGGTGTGCCAGCGCACGACCCCGTCGGTGCGGCTGTAGATCGCCGTCGACGGGACCGGAACGGGTGCCTTGCCGGCTTCACCGACCACGAGATCGTTGAACCGGGAACTGAAACTGCCCTCCAACTGGTCGAACAACATCGATGCTGCCGAGCGATCCTGGCGGCCGAGGCGGAAAGGGGAACCGAGGGTGATCACCTGGCGGACCGCTTCCGGATTGTTGCGCGCCAATTCCCGCGCGTAGATCCCGCCGAGACTCCAGCCGACGAGCGTGATCGTGCGCTCGTGGCGGTCGTGCAGTTCGATGAGGCGGTCCTGGATGCCGTCGAGGATGCGATCCGTCGGACCGAGGTTCGGGCCGAGGCCCCAGCCGTGCACCCAGTACCCCTGCGCCTGCAGCACGCCGCGCAACGGCATCGTCGAGCGGTCAGAGGCGGTGAAGCCGGGAAGCACCAGCACAGGGTGGCGATCGCCGCGACCGGCGAGACGCAAGATCGGCGACGCCGCGAGGAACGCACCGAATTCGAGTACGGCACGCGATTCTCCGAAGCGGAGCCATGAGTTCGGGGCTGAGACGTGATTGTTATCCGACACCGCCGTCGAGGGTACAACCTGTTGGAATCCGAAGGACGGCCAAACGTGGCTCACCCTCCCGTAGTTGCCCCCGGTCGTTTCCACGAGGACACCGCTCCCCCATGCAGGCCCTGACTCTGGCAACGCTTCGAGCTCGTCGCCAAGCACGCCTGCACGCAGGAGCTGGAGAACGATCGTCAGACGACCAAGTCGACCGTTCCGTCCGGCGTCGGGATGCTCTGCAGCTCGCACGTAGTTGGAGCGCCAACATCGCCTCGTCCAGGAGCTGCCAGTTCATCGCGCCGGCAAAACGCGGGCTACTCTCCAAACCGCCGCCGAAAATGGCAGCAGGTCAGAGACCGAAATGGTCTCTGACCTGCGGCTTATCTGGTGGTCCAGACCGGCGTCGATCCGGTGACCCCACGCTTTTCAGGCGTGTGCTCTGCCGACTGAGCTACTGGACCGTGGAAATCGGGTGTGAGCAGATGACTATCTCAAAGAACGAATACCCGCTCGCAGAGTGTGACCTCTGCGAGCGTGTACCCGACCATTCAAATCTTTCGATTTGAGCGGTCCCGACGGGACTCGAACCCGCGACCTCCGGCTTGACAGGCCGGCGTGAACTCCAGCTTCACCACGGGACCAGGATGACCTGGTCAGCACCCCCAACGGGATTCGAACCCGTGCCGCCACCTTGAAAGGGTGGTGTCCTAGGCCACTAGACGATGGGGGCTAGGTACTTGTCCATTGAGAGCGTGGAAACACTATCAGGCGAACGGCAAAATCGCCCGGGAGATTTCATCTGAGCCGTTTCCATGACGGAGCAGCGTCATTGAGGTTAGCGAATGATGACAATGAGCCGATCGACAAATCTTGATGACGATCTTCAACTACCGTGCGCACCCATGCCCCGGCGATCACAGTGGAACGATGCTGCATGTCGTTACCACGCCGGCGGTCTGCGGTGATCGGTATCTGCACTGACTCGCACTCGCTGCTGTCGCCGCAGATCATCGAGCGCTACGCCATCGAGGTCGTTCCGCTGACGATCAACATCGATGACGTCGAATACCTCGACGGCGTGGACCTCGACGCCGATGCGTATTACGCCTTGAACGCCGCCGCCGCGCAGTCCTCCGCTACGCCGACGAAGCCGAGTTCCGGACAATTCGCACTGGCATACGACCGCCTCGTTGAACGCGGCGTCGATCAGATCATTTCGGTACACACGAGTTTCGGTGTCGAAGGAACCCTGACCTCTGCCCGTTTGGCGACGCGCTGCTCTGCAGTTCCGGTCCGAGTGATTGACACCGCCAGTCCGAGCTTCGCGATGTCCTGTGCCGTCTGGGAGACCGCACGGGCTGTCGCCAACGGAGAGCGGCTCTGCGAGGCGATCACGATTGCCGAACAGACCAGCGCCGGCGTCGGAAACCTGTTCGTCTACGAAGCATCCGAAGCCTGCAGATCGGCATCTGGCCGCGCCGGTGCAGGGATTTCGTTGATGAGCCTGATCGACGATCAGGTACAGGTCGTTCATCAGGTCGGCACCTGTTCCGATGCCGCCAGAGCGATGGCTGCCGGGTTGGCGACGACTGCTCAACCCGTCAACGTCGTCCTCGCCCACGCCGATCGATGTGGTGAGACGATGATGGCAGAATTGCATGGTCTGATCGGCGGGATGCACCACGTCAACGAGATCATGCGGTGCAGGATCGGACCGAGCATCGCCGCCTACATCGGCCATTGTGGTGCCGGAATGTTCTTCTACCCCGTCACGTAGCTCTGGTCGAACAGCTCTGGTCGAACAGCAGCGTTTGCGTGGTCGGTAGCAGTGATGCGCCGCGGTCAGCCGGTCGGGTCGCCGAGCGCCTCGATGATCGTCTCCAACAGGAACGAGAGATAGTCGTATAGCGCGTGCTCGCTGAACATCGGGTCGTTCGGCAACAACTCCGGGCCACCCTCGTCCTCTTGGATATCGAGCATCGTGCCGAGTACCAACCGCACGGCATTGACGCTGCGCATCCATGCCATCAGTTGCGGCTCGGTCAATTCCCTCGCCTCGATCGATTCCAGCACCGTGTCGATCGACTTCACCCGTGATGTCACCAGTTCGTCGCGCATGTAGTGCTGGTATTCGGCGTCGTGGGCGGCATCGTCGGCGTAGGCGACAGGGAACAGCCGTCTGACCCGATCGTCCGATTCGTTCGCCGGAGTCGTGATCAGCTCTTTCACCTGCGGCAGTAGATGGGCGAGCAATTGGCGTTCCTCGGCAGGCAGGTTGAGCCTGTAGGTACCGTGGCGGGTCGATTTGATCCGCTGGTTGCGCAGCGCCATCACTCGTCCTTCTGCATCGTCGCCCACAAACCGTGCTCATGGAGGCGGAAGACGTCGATCTCCATCTTTTCGCGAGGTCCATTGGACACGACAGCCCGGCCTTTGTGGTGCACGTCGAGCATCAGTGCTGTCGCCTTTTCCTTGGTATAGCCGAAAAGACGCTGGAAGACCCACGTCACATAGGACATCGTATTGATCGGATCGTTCCACACCAGCACGATCCAGGGGCGATCTGCAGACAGGTCGGTATCGCCGCTGACCTGCTCTTCGGTTTGATCGATCTCGGCCGGAGACGGCGCCGCGGGCATCCCCCCATTGTGTCGAGTGATCAGCGACATGTCACCACATCTGTCGGTCCGCTTGGCACGTCTGTGTCCGCAGCCCGCCGGCAGCGAGTGACGGACGTCGGCAATCGCGGTTGGGCGTTTGCCTCCGGGAGTCGTAGCGTGTGAGTCGTATGGCAGTCGGCAGTCGCCCCCTCGTGCCGTCGAGGTTGGCCCCCGGCGGAATCGCCCATGGTCCGCGTCGTGCCCCGACGACGGTGATCGGGGCGTACATCGCCCTCACCAAACTGCGCATCATCGAGTTGTTGCTGATCACCACCGTGCCGGCGATGGTCATGGCCCAGCGCGGCTGGCCGGCGTGGTCACTCGTCGGATGGACGCTGCTCGGCGGAACGCTCGCCGCCGGCGGGGCGAATGCCATCAACATGGTCATCGACCGCGATATCGACGCCCTCATGCCCCGCACACAGGGCAGACCGCTCGTGACCGGGCTGATCAAACCGAAGGCGGCGATGATCTTTGCGATCACCCTCGAGGTGCTTGCGGCCGTGGTGTTGACGCTGTCCTCCAACGTACTGGCGGCGTCGCTGGCGATCAGCGGGACACTGTTCTACGTCTTCGTGTACACGATCTGGCTGAAGCGCACGAGCACCCAGAACATCGTCATCGGCGGCGCGGCCGGAGCCGTCCCGGCGCTTGTCGGATGGGCGGCCGTCCGCGGAGACGTCGCCTGGGCACCCGTCATCCTGTTCATGGTCATCTTCCTGTGGACCCCGCCGCACTTCTGGGCGCTGGCGATCCGCTACGCCGACGACTACCGCGCCGCCAATGTGCCGATGCTGCCGAGCGTCGTCGCCCCGGAGGTCGCCGCCCGAAAAATGATCTCCTACACGATTGCCATGGTCGTGACGACGTTCGTGCTGATCCCCGTCGGGCATCTCGGCTGGATCTACGGGATTGCCTGCGCCATCTGCGGTGCACTGTTCCTGTGGGGCTCGGTCGATCTGGTCAAGCATCCGACGCCGGCCCGTTCAATGCGCCTTTTCGGCTTCTCGATCACCTACGTGACGCTCGTCTTCGGTGCCCTGGTCATCGACGTGCTGGTGCGCTGACGCCGCAATACGGCGCTACGGGACGTTGTTCTCCGGGGCGGTCGAATACAGGCGCCGCCCCATGTCGATGACCGTTTCGACGAGCGCATCGACCCTGGCGACGGCTGCTTCGTCGAGCCCGGCCTTGACGTCGTTGGAGTTCAGCGCACAGAACTCCGGGGCGACCCACGCGCCGAGCGAGCGGGCAACGACTGCCATACCGTTCAACGTGTTCAGCGCAGCCATCGCCCCTCCGGCGAGCGCGAGCAGACCGATGGCGTCCCCGCGCATCGGTTCTTTCGGCAGGTAGTCGAAGAGATTCTTCATCGCCCCGGTCATCGAACCGTGATATTCCGGGCTCACCCAGAAATGGCAGTGGATCGCTGCGACTCGCTTCTGCCAGGCGATCGCCTCCGGAAGGTCCCATGCGACAGTGCCGTCGTTGAGTGGCAGCTCAGCGTTCGTCGGCGTGACGAAGTCGACCGTCACCCGGCGCTTTTCGCACATCCCGACCAGCTGCTGAGCGAGCATGTAGCACGTCGAAGACTCCCGGCTGATCGCCGAAATCACCATGATGTTCATCGAGATGTGCTCCTTCGATCTGCGCCGGCCGTGGGTGTGGGATGGGCGTCAACGGGTACTTCGTTCAACGGAGGCGGATGAGGTTCGCTTCAGCGACCCACCCGTCCCAGCCGTCGATCGATCGGACGTGGAGCCAGCCGGGCAACTGCTCGTAGGCGGCGATGGGAAGGCCGGCCGGCAACATCCTGCTCGGTACCCGACCGGCGGCCTCGGGAAAACCCGGCGTGTTCGGCGCGGCGATTTGATGGGTGGCGGCCGGCCACTGCTGCAGCACCGATGCGGCCGGTTGTGGCGCCGGCTGCGATGGTTGCTGCTGCGTCACGCCCTGTTGCGGCGCGACCTGCTGCGACGTCGGCATTGGCGTTGGTTCGGCGGGCTTTGCACGTGGCGGACCCTGCATGCCGAGACCGGGTTCTGCGAGGTACGTCGAGAGTTGGTCGAGGACGAAACGATCTTCTCCGCGTTGCGCGCCGAGGGCCAGACCGGCAAGGTAGTCCTCTGCAGACAGTGTCAATACCTCGACCGGATTCTTCGCCTTGACGGTGAAGGCGTGCGGTTGGCGGCGCAGGATTGCCTCACTGCCGAACGACGCGCCTGCCTTGGCTGCAACGGGTGCTGGTTGGCGAGGGTCGAGCACTTCGACATCGCCGGACTTGACGAGCACGAACTCGGTCGGCAGGTCACCGGCCTCGATGATCACCTCACCGGGCTTGACCTTCTTGGAGGTGATGTACTGGCTGAGGTCGTGGGCGATGATCGGGTCGAGCCCGGGAAACGTCTTGCCGACGTAGCTCCCCGTCTCTCCCCACAGCAATTCCGCCGGAGTCAGCGGCTCGTCGGCGGGCCAGCGTCTGTCGACGAGCTTCGCTCCGACCTGGCTCAAACCGCCGAAGAAGACCACCGCGATCGCTGTCAGTACGAGCACCACGATCAGGATCGCCACCGGTGTGCGGCCGACGCCGAACGTGTCCAGGCTGAGGCCGAGGAGCCGACCTCCTGAGGTTCCGGTGGCATTCATCGAATACACAGTAGCCACGCGCTACGAGTGACATCGTCGCTGACGTGACAGGGGTGCAAGAATGTCCCTGTTGCGCAAGTGTGTTGCACGCAACCAGAGGCATCACAACGGGAAGGGCATGATGGCGAAGCCGCAACTGAAATCGAAGGTGTGGAACATCATCTGCATCGTCGGGTCGGTCATGCTCATTCTCCTCGGGTTCGGCGGGCTGTACTTCCTGCAGTCCTCGAAGTCGTCGGCGACGACGGTGCTGCTGTTCATCGTCGCCTTCGGCATTGTCACCTTCCTGCTCTTCGCCGGCCCCGGAATCGCCTTCGTCGCCAGAAAGCGCATCCCTTATCTGAAGCAGCACCTTCCCGGCGGCTCCCTCGCCTGGATCAGGGCGCACCTGTACATGCCGATCCTCGCCCTCGTCGCCGCCTGGGTCCACGCCGGACTGGCACCGTTCCGTTCGAATTTCAGCTCCGGCAAGGTACTGCTCGTCGTCGCCTTCCTCGTCTGCCTGTGCGGTGTCGCCAGGCACCATCTCATCGGCGTCGCCAAGTCGGCAGTGAACGCTGACGCGCAGATCTCCAAGCTGGCAGCCGGCCGCGGCCGCGACTTCCGTCAGCTCGTCATCGACTACAAACAGGTCCGCCGACCGCTCACCGACATCCAGCGTGATGTCAGCATGATGAAGCCAGAGGATCAGCAGGCCTGGGGCAAGGTCGTCGACATCCAGAACAAGGTCGACGACGATTTCCCCCGCGGCGGGGGTCAGTCCGGCATGGTGCGCCTGCTCAAGGTCTCCCGGGCGGCCCACGCGCCGCTGACCGTGCTGCTGTTCGGGGTGATGACCTTCCACATCGTCGATGTCCTCGGCACGACGCATACGGTCTTTGCCGGCGACGCCAAGAACGCCACTCCGACCGTGTCGCAATGCGCTGACTGTCATGCGACGATCGCCAACGATTTCCGTCAGTCGTCGATGGCCCACGCGCAGACCGGAACGATCATGGAAGCGCAATTGCCGGTGACGCTGGCAAAGAACGAGTTGTTGGCGCAGGACACCGATCTGTCCACCCGGCTCGGCCGCAACCAGCAAGCCTTGAACGACGCAGCCGCTCCCACGTGCATCAATTGTCACGCCCCGGTCGGCTCGAAATTCGTCACCGATCCCGAAGCGGTACTGCCGTTGGGGGAGTCAGTCGGGGGCGCCAAGGCAGCGGTATCCGGCGGCAACGCTTCGGTGCAGTCCGACGGTGTCAGCTGCGTCGTCTGCCACAGCCAGGCTGTCGCCACGCCTGAGCTGTCCGGTGCAGGCGGGTTCGACATCAAGACGAGCAACGGCGCCAGTTTCGGCACGGTCTACGGTCCGCTGTTCACCGACCCGGACCCGCTCCCGGTCAGGGTGCACGATGTCGCCAGCGGCAATCAGGGATTCTGGAACGACCCGATCGCCACCTCGATCGCCTGCGGTGCCTGCCACAACGTCAAGATCGATCTCAACGGCAACGGACTCGTCAAGGACGGTGGCGACCCGAACTCGCAGGATCAGTCCGGCCTCGGGGACTTCACGCTTGTGCAGAACGAATTGGACACCGACGCCAAGGGCAAATTGCAAGACCTCGTACTGCAGACGACGTTCGACGAATGGCAGGACTATGTCGCCAGCTTCGCCGAGCGGACAGCCCCCGAGAATCCAGCTGTGACACAACCACTCGGCTGTATCGACTGCCACATGCCGTCGACGCCGGGCAAGAAGGCGCCGGTCGTCGACAAGGCCCCCGGCTTTCTGACGCCGGCCGATCGCGTATCCCGTTCACACACGTTCGTCGGAGTCGACTACGACCTCGACCCGCAGGAATACGTGGATCAGGGCCTCGACGCCAGCGCCGCCAACGAGGCCATCGCCCAGACACAGGCCTTGATCCAGTCCGCCGTCACCGTGCAGGTCACCGACGACGGTTCGAACGGAAAGATCAACGGCCCGACCTACGACGCCAAGGTCACGGTCAAGGCCAACCTCCTCGGGCACGCCTTCCCGACCGGTTTCGCCTTTGCCCGGCAGTTCTGGCTAGAGGTCTCGGCGACCGACGCCACTGGCAAGGCCGTCTGCCTGCAGCCGAGGGACAATCTCAAGACGCAATGCGCATCCGGTGTCGTCGAGAACGACCAGCAGGTGCTGCCGCAGTGCGACCCGAACGTCGTCGCCAAGGCCGAAGGCACCACCGTCGACAAGGTGCCGGACGGCACGATCGCCTTCGCTGCTGCGCTGCCCACCGATGACTGCGACCCGTACCTGGCGAACTTCCAGAAGATCCTGACGGACGGGGACCCCGGCAATACCGGCACCTTCAAGGAAGTCACGTACCAGTCGTTCCTCGCCGACATCGTCAAGACCCGCCATCGCGTCGTCGACAACCTGGCAATGGCGCCACTGCAGCCGACCCGCCTGGTCAAGGATACTTCCGGTGCGCTCGTCGACGGCAGTGCCATCGACATCCCCTACACGTTCGACACCTCGAAACTGAAGGCCGGGTCGAAGATCACGGTCACTGCCAAGCTGCGTTTCCGCCATCTGCCTCCGGAATTCATCACCGGCCTCGCCGCTGAACAACAGCAGTTGACGAACGTACCGAAATCGGCGCTGATCGATCCGAATCAATTGCTGCACAACCTGGTCATCACCGATGTCGTCTCGGCGAAGATCGGCCAGCAACCGCAACTCGCCTGCGAGGGACCACAGAACGACCCGAGCGCAACGATTCTCACGTGCGTCAAACCGGTCAGCGGCGACGGTGCCGTCCCGCTCGACAAACAATCGACCTCCAAGACCGGCACGACGACCGGCGTCACCGGGATGATCCACCGACCGGTACCGTCCGGCGTTGCGCTGGCACTGCTGCTGTCGCTCAGCATCTGGTTCGCCAGGCGGCCACGCCGGCACCCGGCCGGTCAGTCGGGCTAGTGGTTCACGTCGGTCAGGCGGCACTGCTCGTCGCCCTGCTGGGCGCGGCGGTGACGATGACGCTCGGCTGGAAGGCCGCACGAAGTCCAGCATCGGTGTCGACACGGTCGTTGCGGGTCGCCGCCGTGGTGACGTTTCTCGGTCTGCTGGCCGCAGTCGCTGTCCTCGAAGACGCGCTGATCGGCAACGATTTCTCCTTCCGCTATGTCGCCGATCACCACTCGTCTGCGTCGTCGCTGTTCTTCACCGTCGCCAACCTGTGGGCCGGTCTCGAGGGCAGTCTGCTGCTGTGGTCGGCGATCACCGGGCTGTACGTCTTGATGATCTCCCGGCGTTGGCGGCGTGAGGACGAACAGGATCGCCTCGCCGCCGGGGCGCTGTGCGTCGCCTCCGTCGTTGCCGGATTCTTCATCGCCGTCGTCCTGTTCGTAACACCCGTCTTCGCCTCGGTCGCCCATCCGCCGAAGGACGGCTTCGGGGCAAACGCGCTGCTGCAGGACAATTTCCTGATGGTGATCCATCCACCACTGCTGTACCTCGGCTACGTCGGGCTCGTCGTCCCGTTCTCCTTCGCGTTGTCGGCACTGGCGCTTCGCGAGCGAGGTGTCGGGTGGGTGTTGCGCACCCAGACGTGGACGGTGTTGGCGTGGATGTTCCTGACCGCCGGCATCATCATCGGCGGCTGGTGGAGCTACGAGGTCCTCGGTTGGGGCGGCTACTGGGCATGGGACCCGGTCGAGAACGCATCGTTCCTGCCATGGTTGGCCGGTACCGCCTTTCTGCATTCCGCTGTCGCCCACGCGCGCCGCAAACTGCTGCCGGCATGGAGCATCGGCCTGATCATCACGGCATTCCTGCTGACGCTACTCGGGACGTTCCTCGCCCGTTCCGGTGTCATCGCCTCGGTCCACGCCTTCTCGCAGTCGAACCTCGGACCGGTGCTGCTCGGCTTCCTGATCGTCGCAACGGTGATCTCCGGCTGGCTGTTCGTCACCAGGATGCGAGAAGTCGCCACAGCACCACCGTTGAAGACGATCGTCAGCCGCGAAGGGATGTTCTTGATCAACAACCTGCTGCTGGCGACGTTCGCGCTCGTGGTGTTGCTCGGAACGGCGTTCCCGATTTTCGTCGAGGCGGTCACCGGCAGTCAGGTGACGGTCGGCCGCCCGTTCTTCGACCGCATGGCCATTCCCTTGTCGCTGACGTTGATCGTGGCGATGGCCATCGGTGTCGTCACGCCGTACCGCGAGGCCAAGCCGGCGGACGTCTGGGACGAATTGCGGTTGTCGGTGCAGTGCGGACTGGCGACCGGCGCCGTCGGGGTGATTTTCGGCCTGCGGCAACCGTACGTACTGTTCGTACTCGTTGTCGTCGGCACCGTCGTGACGACGGCCGTCCGCCAGTACTTCCGCGCCGTACAGCCGCGCCTGGCGCTCGGCGAGAGTTCGCTGACGGCGGCGCGCAACGTGCTGACGCTGCGGCCCGGTTTCTGGGGCGGGCAGGTCGCCCACATCGGCGTCGCCATCCTCGCTCTCGGCATCGCCACGTCGGGAAACATGGCCGACCGGACGACGTTGACGTTCACTCCGGCGCAGACGATCCACGCAGACGGCTTCACGATCACCTATGTTCACCCGACCGCCCGCCGGACACCGACGCATGAGGTCCGCGGCGCCCTCTTCCAGGTGACTCGCGGCGACGCCACCCGGTTGATGGAGCCGACGCTGCACAAGTACCCGAACCAGGTGCAGGAACTGCCAGGCCCTTCGATCTGGACGACATCTCATGGTGACGACCTGTACCTGGCAATCGTCGCCCTCGACAACACCAGCGCGACGCTGCGGATCTACCGCTACCCGTTCATCTACCTCGTGTGGATCGGCGGGCTGATGATGGCCGGCGGGGGTGCGGTCGGCCTGCTGCTGCGTCGTCTGCGCAAGCGCAGCGGCGGTGAAGACGGCTTCGACGACGACGATGAAGATGGCGACCCGGCGGTGTCGTCAGCACCACTCGCAGATGCCGACGGCGAGATCGCCATTCCCACGCCGGTCGGCGCTGATCTCGGCCTGATCCGTGCGGCCGCTGTTGCGCTGCGTGGATTTCGGACTCGACGCGGTGCCGAGTTGCGCCCGTGAGCAGGCGGCACATCATCCGTGCGGTCGTGACGGCGCTGCTCGCCGGCATCGTGCTGTTCGGGATGATCGCCGGTAGTAGCGGTCCGCGCGATCGGGTCAGGGCGATCACCTCGCGCCTCAAGTGTCCGGTCTGCCAGGGCGAGTCGGTGGCCGACTCTCCGTCCGATGTCTCCCGCCAGATCGTCGCCCAGGTGCAAGATCAGGTGTCGCAGGGCCGGACCGACGCGCAGATCGAGCAGTACTTCGTCGACCGGTACGGCAGTAACGAACTCCTCGATCCACCGCCGTCCGGCCGCAACCTCGTGCTCTGGCTCGTGCCGCCGTTGATCTTCGCCGGAGGCGTACTGCTCGTCCAACGCAAGGTCACCTCTCCGAACCGTCGTCGCCTGCGTGTCGGTTCAGTCGTCGCCCTTGCCGCTTGCGGAGCTGTCCTGCTCGTCGTTTTCCGCGATCGGTCGGCATCGGACCCGAGTTCGGCGGCCACGCCGCCACCCACCACGCAGCAGGCGACGGACACCACCACCCGGGATCTGTCGACGGTGACGAACGACGAGATGGAGACGGTCATCTCGCAGAATCCGACAGTCGTCGGGATGCGGCTGGCGATCATCAAGCGCTACATCGCCGATGGGGAGATCGATAAGGCGTTGCGGCACAGTGCCGTCGCCGTCGAGATGCAATCGACACCTGCGGAGTACGAGCAGGCATTGCAGCTGCACGGTTGGGTGACCTTCCTGCACGGCGAGCCGGCGAGCGGTGCCAAGTACCTGCGGGCCAGCCTGGCACTGGCACCGGACGACCGTGATTCGCTGTGGCTGCTGGCGCAGGTCGAACTGAACGGACTGAAGGATCCGCAGAGTTCATTGACCGTCCTCGACCGCTTGATCGGCGAGCAAATGGACGTTGGTCGTCGTACCGACGTACTGTCGCTCCTCAACGTCGCCCGCAAGCAGCTCGGTCTTGCAATGGTCGACCTGACGACAGCGATGGCCGACGCCGCCCGCTCGACCACGACGCCGGCCGTGAGCGGATGAGGCGATGAAGCGGACATCGAGGATCGCCTTTGCCATCGTCGGGATCATGATCATCGTCGGCTTCTCCTGGGCGGCCGTGCGTTCGTTGAACAACGGGGCTTCGATCACCAACTCTGCCCTGATCGGTAAGCCGGTACCGGGCGAGTCACTGTTCGACATCGAAACAGCCGAGAAGATCAGCCTCAATTCGCCGGGCAACATCGTCGTGATCAACTTCTGGGCACCGTGGTGCGCGCCGTGCGCCGGCGAGCACCGCATGCTCAACGACGCTGTTGCCCGTTACGCGCAACAGAACGTGCGCTTCGTCGGCATCGCCTACCAGAGCGAGAACGACGCCGTGACGCGCTTCCTCGATGCCAACGGTCACGCCGTGCGCACGCTGCTGGACCCCGATGGCAAGGCAGCCATCGACTTCGGCGTCACCGGGCCGCCGGAGACCTTCTTCATCGACGGCTCCGGTGTCGTGCGCGCCAGGGTCGCCGGCGCCATGTCGACAGCGCTGCTCGACGACATCCTCACGAAGTTGGCCAACGGCACGACCGACCTCTCGAAGATCAAACTCGCCTCGTAGTCGCACATCTGGCGCTGCTGACGCTCGTTCGAATGTGCTGGGGCGATACGTTCTGTCGATGGCATTTCGGGGATTTTCGGGGGACGCGTTGGCGTTCTTCGCCGAGTTGGAAGCGGACAACACGAAGACGTTCTGGCTGGCGAACAAGCTGCGCTACGAATCGGAGGTCAAGCAGCCGACCTTGGCGATGCTCGAGGCGCTGCAGGAGTTCGGGCCGTTCCACACCTTCAGGCCATACAACGACTTACGGTTCAGCAAGAACAGGCCGCCGTACAAGACGCACATCGGTTCATACGGCGAGAGCGAGGGCGGCACCGGGTACTACGTCGCCCTCTCGGCAACCGGATTGATGGCCGGAGGCGGCTACTACCAGATGGCCAACGACCAGCTCGCCCGCTTTCGAACGGCGATCGATGCGGACGAAAGCGGCGACGAAATCGCCGACATCTGCGCGCAGCTCACGACGAATGGCTACGAGATCGGTGCCAGCGACCGACTGAAAACGGCACCGCGCGGCTATCGCAAAGATCATCCGCGCATCGAACTGCTGCGGCGCAAGGGACTGACCGGCGGGCGGACATTCGCTGCCGACGGGCTCCACACACCCGATGTCGTTGCCACGGTACGACAGACGTGGCTCGGCATCGCAACGATGGCCGAATGGCTCGACACACACGTCGGCCCGAGCATGCTGGCACCGGAGGAAGCGCAGATGTTCTAGCGACGTGCCGAGGGCGTCGACTGCGACCCGAGCGGCCGCTTCGTATCTCATAACTGAGATAGGTTGTCGTCCGTGGCGACGGACTATTTGAGCACGATCGGGCCGATGATTCGCGATGCCCGCAAGCAGCGCGGTTGGACGCAGGCACAACTGGCGTCGACGCTGGACACCAGCCAGAGCGCAGTCAACCGCATCGAGCAGGGCCGCCAGAACCTCAGCCTGGAAATGATCGCCCGCATCGCCGATGCCTTGGACAGCAAGCTCGTGACGATCGGGCCGGCCGGACCGGTGAACCTGCGCGTCGTCGGCGACCGCCGGCTCTCTGGCCGTATCGACGTCAAGACGAGCAAGAACGCCGGTGTTGCGCTGCTCTGCGCCAGCCTGCTGACCAAGGGCCGCACGACGCTCCGCCAGGTCGCCAGGATCGAGGAGGTCAACCGGATTCTCGAGGTACTGGAGAGCATCGGGGTTCGCTATCGGTGGCTCGACAACGGCAATGACCTGGAGATCGAGCCTCCGTCACAGCTCGATCTGGCGAGTATCGACATCACGGCAGCGAAACTCACACGCAGCATCATCATGCTCCTCGGACCGCTGATGCACGAGTACGCCTCGTTCCGGCTGCCTCACCCTGGCGGCTGCGACCTCGGAGAACGGACGGTCGAGCCGCACATGATCGCGCTGAGACCGTTCGGCATCCACGTCACGACGACGGCGCAGTTCTACGACGTGGTGGTCGACCCGGCGACCGGACATCAGCGTCCGATCGTGCTGACCGAACGCGGCGACACGGTCACCGAGAACGCCCTGCTCGCAGCGGCGCGACGGCCTGGCATCACGATCATCCGCAATGCCAGCCCGAACTACATGGTCCAGGATCTGTGCTTCTACCTGACGAAACTGGGTGTGCGCGTCGACGGAATCGGAACGACCACATTGTCCGTCCACGGCGTCGCCGAGATCACATGTGATGTCGACTATTCACCGTCGGAGGACCCGATCGAGGCGATGAGCCTGCTCACCGCGGCGATCGTCACCCATTCCAAGCTCACGGTCTGTCGGGTACCGATCGAATTCCTCGAGATCGAACTGGCACTGCTCGACGAAATGGGACTGGACTTCGACCTCAGCGACGAATACGTCGCCGCCAACGGCAGGACCCGCCTCGTCGACGTGACCACTCATCCTTCGAAACTCCACGCGCCGATCGACAAGATCCACCCGATGCCGTTCCCTGGACTGAACATCGACAATCTGCCGTTCTTCGCGGTGATCGCGGCGACGGCGACTGGGTCGACACTCGTGCACGACTGGGTGTACGAGAACCGGGCGATCTATCTCACCGATCTGACGAAACTCGGTGCGACGGTGCGGCTCCTCGATCCGCACCGTCTTGCGGTGCAGGGCCCGACGAAATGGCGCGCCGCCGAATTGATGTGTCCGCCGGCACTGCGGCCCGCCGTCGTGATCCTGCTGGCGATGATCGCCACACGGGGCACGTCCGTGCTCCGCAACATCTACGTCATCAGCCGCGGCTACGAGGATCTCGCTGAACGGCTGAACTCGATCGGGGCGCACATCGAGACGTTTCGCGACGGCGGTTGACCCGGCACTGCACGTCGGAGCACGTCAGTTGGCGATCAGAGCAACGTGTCGCGACGGAAGGTCATACCGAGCGCCTCGAAGTCCTCTGAACCGGTGATGTCCTTGTGAATTGCCTTGATCGCCGTCGGGTTGAGGCGGAACAGGGGTGCGGCGCTGACGGTGTCCGGCAGGTTCGGATATTTTGCCTTGAACAGCGCCAATGCAGCGGCGGCCTCGTCGCCGTCGAGCTTGTCGACGGTGCCGTTGATGGCGATGCCGCGGGCGTAGCTCCAGTCCTGACCGGGATCCGGAGCGTCTCCGAGTGCGATCGCTGCGTACGGGTTCTCGCTGATGTTGCGGCCGGTCTTGGTGGTCTCAGCTGTCGAGAAGAAGACGATCGGGCCTTCTGACACGTAGAACAGCGCTGACGCATGTGGCACCCCGTCCTTCGAACTGGTGGCAACGGTGAGCATTTCGTTTTCGGCGAGGTAGTCGTAGGCGCCTTGCGACATGGTCGATTCTCCTGATGTGATGGTGATGATGGTGGTTTTTTGAGGTCGAGAGCAGCCAATGCTCAACGAAATACCGGCACGGGCAGACTACGCAATTCTCGGCAGCGCACTGATCCGACTGAAACTCTTCTGCAGGGCGTTGTTGCCGAGATCGACCGACGATTGCGGGAGCAGACCGTCGCCAGGACGGAGTTGCTGGACCAGCAATGAGGAGATGATATTGCCGCAGCGGAAGCTACTGACCTCCGACAGCACGACAGCCCCATTGGTCGACAGCGTGCTGTCGACGCGGAAACTGCCACTCTGATCGCAGGTCGGCAACGCGCTCTCGGCGACTTGGAACTGCTGCGACTGGGTTCCGCCGCTACTGACCGGCGAGACGAACGGGTTCGGGCATCCCTTGACGATCGCAACGGTCTTGTCGAACGCTGCCTTGGCCTCGGCCGTGCTGTTGTACAGCGAGACCTCGTTGGCGACTTCGACGACAGTTGCCGTGTTGGGATCCTTGATCATCGTCGAGGTGACGTCGAGTGCCGGTACGGCGAGCGCCTGCCCGCACAGTGTGTTGTCGGCAGCCGGCGAGGTCTCGATGGTGAAGCCAGGATCGATCAGATCCTCCGGATTGATCAATGCGGCACGCACGGTTCCTTCGTCTGGCAACGTGGCTTTCGGTGCTGCCGTCGGCGAAGCAGTCGGCGCTGCAGTCGGAGCAGCGGTCGGCGCCGGCGTTGGTGCGAGGGTCCCCACGTTGGTCGCCGGGGCTGTGACCGGCTCGGTCGTGTCACCGCTCGGAACCGTCGTCGCCGGTGCCCTTGTCGCTGTTGTGACCGTCGTCCTGGGGCGTGTGGTCGTGATCGTCGCCGACTGCGTGTCATCGCCGCGAGTCGCAGCAAAGACCACGATCGCAATGATCAGCACGGCAGCGGCTGCCAGCGCGATGTACAGATTCTTTTTCGACTTCGGAGCCGACGCCGCAGGACTGCCAGGCTGGCCACCGTATGTCGGAGGGAAGTCCCCCGTCCCGTACTGCGACGGGCCGCCAGGACCGCTGGGCGCTCCGGGAGCGCCGACGAACCCGCGCGGAGGACCAACCTGCTGCGGTTGCTGCGCATGCTGCGGCCGTTGCGGCTGTTGTTGAGTCGGGATCCGTGGCGGTGGCGGCGACTGTCCTTGGGTCGACGGCTGACTGAGCGGTTGGCGAGGGGGTTGGATCGGCGCCGGCTGCGTGCCCTGAGGAAGGATGACCGGCACGGCTCCGGTGGGTGTCGACTTGCCGGCAACGGGTACCATGCCCGTCACGGGTGAGGAGCCGGCAGTCGGTGCCAGCATCGAGCCACCGATGATCGCTGCGCCCGTGGCGATGGCGAACTTCGGATGGGCGTCTAGCCCGATCGGGCGACCCGTCAACTGGCCCACCATCTCGCCGACGAGCGGAATCCGCGAACTGCCGCCGACGAGCAGTATCCGCGAGATGCGGTCCATCTCGATACCGGCGGAGGCGACGGTGCGGCGCAACGACTCGATCGTCTCGACGATTCGCGGGCGGATCATCTGCTCGAGCTCGGAGCGCGTGATGCGGACTGTCGACTGGATGCCCGGGAGCGAGACGCGGATAACGGCGTCGGTATCACTCGACAACGCTTCTTTGGCTTCGCGGCACTCGGCTCGCAGCGCCGTCATGGCGGCGAGCACGTCGGGCTGCGAGCCATCGAGGTCGGCGATCCTTCCCCCGAGGCTTTCGTCGACGTGGGCGACGATTGCCGCATCGACGTCGATGCCGCCGAGACGCTCCATACCTTCTGGACGACCGATGACCTGGAATCCTGCCGGCGTGCGCCGCAGGACAGCAGCGTCGAACGTGCCGCCCCCGAAGTCGTAGACAGCAAAAATCTCGCCGGGGTCGACCCGTTGGCGATTGGCGTAGGAGACAGCAGCAGCGACGGGTTCCGGAAGCAGCTTGAGGTTCGCCATCGTGATCCCACCGAGGCGGGCGGTCTCCTGGACCATTTCCATCTTGTACGGCCCGTAATTGACAGGGTGGGTGAGCACGACGTTTGCCGGCTGCTCGCCCTCGCGCTCGACCACTGTCGCCAATACGGAGCGCAGCAGGTGACCCATCAACGCTTCGGCACCATAGGGCGTTCCGCCGAGGATGAGTGGAGTCGGGTCACCGAGGCGGCGCTTGAACTCACGGGCAATGCGGTTCGGTTCGTCGACACCTCGGCGCTCCGCTGCCTCGCCGACGAGTACAGAACCGTCGGCACGCAACAGGACCACCGAGGCGAGTGTGGCGACCGTTGCCCCGAGCGTTACCACTTCGACCTGCCCATTGCGCCACACGGCTGCTGCGGTATACGTCGTACCGAGATCGATACCCACGCTGTATGCCATCGTTGTAGTCACCTCCTCCACGTGTCGTCGAACGTCGCGGCAATGCAATGGCAGAGCCGCTCAACTGAGCTGCGGCCGAATTGCACCCACAGTCGCACCGACTGTAGCCGTCGGAATCTACGCACCTGCTGCCCTGAAGGTTCGAAACAACCGCCAACGGTGCTGCGATCTACGATGGGGTCATGACAACGACGTCTCATCTTGCTCCCGTCTGGTTCCAGGTCACCGATTTGCAGGTCACCCACGGCGCGGGGTCGTGGGTCTACACCGCTGACGGCGAGGAATACCTCGACTTCACATCCGGCATCGCCGTGACGTCGACCGGCCACGCCCATCCGCACGTCGTCGAGGCGATCGCCAAGCAGGCGGCACGGTTCATCCACGCGCAGGTGAACGTCTACCGGCACGACCTGCTCGAACCGCTGGCCGCCAGACTGGCGGAACTGACACCCGACGGCATCGACACATTCTTCTATGCGAACTCCGGCGCCGAGATCACCGAGGCAGCAGTCAAGCTCGCCAAGCAGGCGACGAGGAAGCCGAACATCATCGTCTTCGCCGGCAGCTTCCACGGCCGTACGCATATGACGATGGCGATGACGACGTCGAAGACCGGGTACCGCGCCGGCCACGGCCCGCTGCCGTCCGGCGTCTTCGTCGCCCCATATCCCGATCCACTCGCCACCGATCAGGAAGCGGAGATCGACGCCTGCCTCATCGGCTTCCGACATGTCCTCAAAGCGCTCACGTCGCCGGAGGAAACCGCTGCCGTGATCCTCGAACCGGTGCTCGGCGAGGGCGGCTACATCCCGGCACCCGCACGGTTCATCACCGGCATCGTGCAGATCGCCAGGGACAACGGGATCCTCTTCGTCGCCGACGAAGTGCAGTCCGGATTCGGTAGGACCGGGAAACTGTTCGCCGTCGAGCACTACGGCATCACGCCGGACATCATCTGTATGGCCAAGGGCATCGCCTCTGGTTTTCCGTTCGCTGCGCTCGGATCATCGGCGGAACTGGCGGCGAAATGGCCGACGGGTTCCCATGGCGGCACATACGGCGGCAACCCGATCGGCTGCGCGGCGGCGCTGGCAACGATCGAGGTGCTGACCGCCGACGGATTCCTCGACAACGTCAATGCCCGTGGCAAACAACTGCGAGCCGGTCTCGAGGAACTACGGGCAGGCGACGACGGCATCGTCGACGTTCGTGGCTTCGGCCTGATGAACGGAATGCAGTTCGCCGACGGTGCCCGCGTCTCGGCGGTGATCAGCCACTGCCTGCACGAGAGCCATCTGTTGTTGATGAATGCCGGAACCTACGGAACCACGCTGCGCTTGATGCCGCCGTTGGTGGTGACCGCCCAGGAAATCGATGCGGCGCTGGCGGCGCTGCAGACGGCGGTCAAAGCAACTGCCTGATGTCGAAACCCGATCCTGAGCGCCTCGCCGCTTGGCGGGGAGTCAATACCGCCCAGGCGCGGGTCTCTGCAGCACTCGACAGTGCGCTTCGAGCCGAGCGCGACCTGACGCTCGGTTGGTTCGAATTGCTGGAGGCACTCGTCGTATCCGGTCCGAAAACGGTGGGACAGCTGGCACGTGCGATCGCCGGAAACGGTGCGACCATTTCCCGTCGACTCGACCGCATGCAGGCAGCAGAGCTCGTCGAGCGGGTACAGGACCGAGGCGATGCCAGAGTGATCAAAGTATCGGTGACTCCCGCCGGTCGGGCGATCTACCGCGGCGCGGTGCCGACGTGGCGACGCTGTCTGCAACGCGAGTTCGCCGCAGTGCTGACGGACACGGACGTCGTCGCGCTGTTGAGGATCGCCGCCAAGTTCAACCCGATCGTCGACTGATCCGGCGCACATCCCGGCACGGACGGCGCTTCACGATTCGCTGTCACCGCGCCACGAGGGGCAAACTACCGGCGAGTCGTTCACCCTCTGGAGACTGCTATGACCCAAGCCGTAATCGTCGATGTTGTCCGGACACCGCTCGGTAAACGCAACGGTCGCCTCAAGGGTTGGCATCCCGTGGACCTTGCTGCGGAGACGCTGAGGGCACTGCAGCAGCGGACCGGCATCGACCCGGGGATCGTCGACGATGTGGTGATGGGCTGCGTCATGCAGGTCGGTGAGCAGGCGGCGAACATCGCTCGCAACGCCATTCTCGCCGCCGGCTGGCCGGAGACCGTTCCAGGCACCACGGTCGACCGACAATGCGGATCGTCGCAGCAGGCCGCCCATTTTGCCGCCCAAGGGGTGATGGCAGGTGCCTATGACGTCGTCGTCGCTGCCGGTGTCGAGGTCATGACCCGTGTCCCGATGGGGGCCTCGATGCTCGACGGCAAGTACGGATTTCCGTTCGGTCCGAAGATCGGTGCCCGGTACGCCCCGTCCGGTGGCCTCGTGCCCCAGGGTATCTCCGCCGAATTGATCGCCGACAAGTGGGACATTTCCCGCGAGGAAATGGATCGCTACGGGTTGCAGAGCCAGCAACGCGCGGTGGTCGCTCGAAACGAAGGCCGTTTCGACACGCAGATCCTGCCGATCATCGATTCTGACGGCATGGTGATGACCGAGGACGAGGGGATCCGCGAGACGACCTACGACAAGGTCGCTGCGCTGCGGCCGGCGTTCACCGAGAACGGCAGGATCACCGCTGCGAACAGTTCACAGATCACCGACGGCGCGGCGGCAGTGTTGATCATGAGCGAGCAGCGGGCGTTGGCGCTCGGCCTCAAGCCGCGTGCACGATTCGTCGATTTCGCCCTCGCCGGGGCCGATCCACGGCTGATGCTGACGGCCTCGATCCCGGCGACGGCAAAGGTGCTGGCACGGGCAGGGCTGACGATCGACGATATGGACATCATCGAGATCAACGAAGCGTTTGCGGCCGTTGTACTCGCCTGGCAGCGGGAAAACCCGAGCGTCGACATGGCACGGGTCAACCCAAATGGCGGTGCCATCGCCCTCGGGCATCCGCTCGGTTGCTCCGGAGCGCGACTGCTCACGGCGTTGGTCAGTGAAATGGACCGAAGCGGCGGTCGCTACGGCCTGCAGGTCATGTGTGAAGGTGGCGGCATGGCCAACGCCACGATTATCGAACGCATCCCCTGACTCCATCTTCCCTGCTCTCGTGCGGACCCGTGCATCCTCCGAGGCACCCATAGACTGAAACCGTGCCCGCCTTCAGCACCGTCATCTGGGTCCTCGGTGGTGTGCTGATGTTCTGGCTGATCATCCGCATCGGGATCAACACGCTGCACGGCATGACGCAGCCGCTGCCGCCACCTCCACCTGAGGGTGAGATGCGTCGTGTGAACGTCAAGTACCGCTGCAGCATCTGCGGCGTCGAGTTGAAGATGACGCTTGCAGCCGAGCAGGACCCGCCACCTCCTCGCCATTGCATGGAGGACATGGACATGGTGGCACCAGTCGAATAGGCACGCTGCAGTCACGGAAGGTTGTCCACACCTGTGGATAACGCTGTCGACAACTACATGGATGTAACTTTGTCGTAACCTTGCGTTGGTGTCGTGTTCAACCACAGAGGGCGAAATTCACCGAACCGACGACGAGACCTCAATGCCACTTGGTGGCTGTGTATAACCCGCCGAGGATGAACGCCAGCCCGGCAAGGAGAAAATATTGATGGCGCATCGGCGAAATGAGGTAGTAGCCGATGATCACCAGCAACCCGAGTCCGAGCAGCGCGAACATCATGATCGGCACCCATCGCGGGCTTTCCTTGACGTATTTCGGGATCGGCGGCTGGTAACGCGACGACTTCTCGACTGCGTGATACGGCGAATCCTGGGTCCGCACGGGAGCAGCACCCGCTGTCGGGAGTCGGTTCTCGCCTGGCCGCGTCCCTTTGGGGGTGACCCGGCCACCGCCTTTTCGCTTCGGAGGTGCCACGGGGCAACAGTGTACGGGGTGGCGGAGCCTCGCCGCCCTCACTCCACGATCCGTCGGCAACACTCGCGGCTAGCGTGTCGTCGTGCGCGTCCTCGTCATCGACAGCTATGACTCATTCGTCTACAACCTCGTGCAGTACCTCGGCGAACTCGGTGCTGACCCGGTCGTGGTGCGCAACGATGCGTTGACCGTCGAGCAAGCCGTGGCGATGCGCCCGTCCGGTGTCCTGCTCTCGCCAGGGCCGGGTCGGCCGGAGGATTCCGGCATCATCTGCGCCTCGATTCCAGCGTTTGCCGAGGCCGGGATTCCGCTGTTCGGCGTCTGCCTCGGACTGCAGGCGATCGGTCACGTCTACGGCGGCGACGTCGTTCGGGCATCACAACTGATGCATGGCAAGACGTCGTGGATCCGTCACCACGACATCGGTGTCTTCGCCGGGCTGCCGTCACCGCTCGAAGCAACCCGCTACCACTCGCTGGTCGTCGACCCGCAGACGATGCCGGACTGTCTCGAAGTGACGGCGACCACCGACGACGGCACCGTCATGGGCCTGCGTCATCGCCAGTTCGACATCGAAGGCGTGCAGTTCCATCCCGAATCGATACTGACCGGTCACGGCCACGACCTGTTGCGCAACTTCCTGGCCAGACTCCGGGAGCCGGCGAGCAGCAACTGAGCGGGGCGTTGTGGGCAAGGCGTTCGCCGCTTCGACTCGTCAGGATCGAGCGATGAGGGTCAGGGGCCGGGTTTTGCCGTCGTCGTAGTCGTGGTGGTGGTTGTCGTTGTTGTCGGGGCTGGCGCCGTCGTCGGTGGGGAGGTCGTCGTGGTGGTCGTCGGCGCAACGGTGGGTGCCGGCGTCGGTGCTGGTGTCGGTGCTGGTGTCGGCGGCGGGCCGGCGCGACCCACCACGATCGTGACGACCGTGTTCTTGGCCACCTGGGTGCCGGCGGCGTTGTCCTGGGAGACGACCTTGTTGACCCGCGGATCGCCGAACGGGACCGTCAGATTGACGACGGTGACCTTGAGGTTCGCAGCCTGCAGGGCATCGCGCGCCGCGCTCTCGCTGAGGTTGACGAGTGGAGGCACCGTCGTCGGCGTCCCGCCTGCTGAGACGAACAGCGTGACGGGCGAACCGCGGTCGAGCGAACTGCCATTCGCCGGGTCGGTCCGCGTCGCACTGCCGACCGTGATGGTGTCACTGTTCTCCTGCTGCGAGGCGCCGACGACGAACCCTGCGGCTGTCAGGTCCTTGCGGGCCTGCGCCTCCGGCTCACCCTGCACGTTCGGCACGATCGCCTGACCCTTGCCGCTCGACACGGCAAGCGTGACAGTCGAACCCGGCAGTACCGATGCGCCGGCGGCCGGGTCGGTACTGATCACCAATCCGGCGGCGACGGTGTCGCTCGGTGTCGGCACCTGTTTGACGATCAGCCCGATCTTCGTCAATGCTGCTTCGACCGTCGGCTCCGGCTGGCCGGCGAGACCGTCTGGGATCAGGACCGGTTGTTTTGCAGGGTTGTACTGGAAGTGCACCGTCCCGTTCGAGGCAATCGGGATATTGGCCAACGGATCCTGCGAATAGACGACATTGTCAGGAACGCCGTCCTTGGGAACAGGCTGTGCGTCGATCTGCAAGTCTGGCGAGATCGTCTTGATGGCGATCCCCGCCTGCTCGAGCGTCAGGTTGATCAGATTGGGAACGTGGACGATCGTCGGCGCGCCAGTGGCGCACGAGGGGTCGGTGATCACCGTGGAGGTCGGATCAGGAGGACCAGTCGGGCATGTCGGCGTGACGGTGATGTCCTTCTTCGACAGCTGGTGATACAGCAGGAAGCCGCCCCCTGCCAGTACGGCAATGGCGAGGATGGCGACGAGGGCGATGAGCCAACCGCGCTTGGCCGAGTTCGTATAGGCGGGCGGCAACTGGCCACCGGTCTGCATCGTCGTCGTGCGCTGCATCGTCGACGTCGGTTGCATCACGACGGTCCTCGGCGCTGACGGCTGCGCGACCGCACGTGTGGCCTGGGGATTCTGCACCGTTCGGCTGGTGGCGGCCCCCGAACGCGGCATCGCCGTCGTCTGGGTGACGCGGGGCACCTGGCCTGTCTGGCCGAGCAACGATGTCAGCGCCTGGACAGGCTGACCATCACGGAAACGCCGGAGGTCTTCGCGCAGCGCCTCGGCGTTCTGATAGCGCATCGCCGGGTTCTTGGCGAGCAACTTGGCGACGATCGCCTCGTACGGTCTCGGCAGGCCCGGCACGATCTGGTTGAGCGGCATCGGTGCTTCGTGCACCTGCTTGTAGGCGATGCTGACGGGGTTGTCGCCAGAGAAGGGTGGTCGACCGGCAACGAGTTCGTAGAGGACGATGCCGAGGGAATACAGGTCGCTGCGCGGATCGGGTTGCGCACCCTGGGCCTGCTCCGGCGAGAAATAGGTCGCAGTGCCCATTACCGCACCGACCTGCGTCAGGTTCTCCTCGACGGGCGCGTTGAGCGCCCTGGCGATGCCGAAATCGGCGACCTTGACCCTGCCGTCATTGGCGATGAGTATGTTGGCCGGCTTGATGTCGCGGTGGACGACGCCGTTCTTGTGGGCGAATCCGAGCGCGCCGGCTACTTCTGTTGCTATCTCGGCAGCCTGTTCGGCGCGCAACTTGCCGTTGGCGTGGAGGATGTCGGCCAAGGTGCGGCCGTTGACGAACTCCATCGCCATGAAATAGGTGTTCGCCTGGCGCCCCCAGTCGTAGACGCCGACGATGTTCGGGTGGTTGAGATTGGCGGCGGCCTGCGCCTCCCGGCGGAAACGTTCGACAAATGACGGATCGGTGGCGAACTCGGGAAACAACACCTTGATCGCGACTTGGCGATTGAGTAACAGATCGCGCGCCAAGAAGACGTCGGCCATGCCGCCGCGTCCGACGCGCTGTTGAATTTCATAACGATCGTTGAAGACCGTGCCTGCTGGGAGACTCATCGGGCGTTCTGGATCGTGTACGGCGTCGGGTGCGGCATCATTTCGGACTGCAGTCGGCCGGACTGCTGGGCGGAGAACTGCGTGATTTCGTCTGGCATCATTGGGGGATCGCCAGTGCAGCATTGAGCATCTGTCGGGCAATCGGTCCAGCAAGAGTACCGCCGGTCCCCGCCGAGATTTGGTCGTTCACGCCTTTCAGCATGACAGCCACGACGTACCGTGGGGCTTCAGCGGGTGCAAAGGCGACGATCCAGGCATGGGAACGAGGTGGCTGACCGGTCGCATTCAGTTGCGCAGTCCCGGTCTTGGCGGCTGCCTGGATACCCCCGTCGAGTTTCAAACAGCACCTCGCCGTACCCGTCTGAACGACGCCGATCATCAGTTGCGTGACGATCGCCGATGTTGCAGCCGAAATCGGGGATCGCCACGGTGTCGGTGCCGTCTGGCTGAGAATGTTGCCGTTGAAGTCCTTCGTATTGGCGATTGCAAAGGGCTTCATCTCGACGCCACCATTGGCGATCGTTGCGCCGACCATCGCCATTTGCAACGGGGTGATCGAATCGTTTCCCTGCCCGAATCCACCGATACCCAACAGCGGAATATTCTGCGACAGTGTGGCCAGGAACGTCGGAGTGCCGATCGTGCTCTTCGCTGCGCCAGGCAGGTCGATCGGGACTGCCTCGTTGTTGACACCGAATTTGCCAACGCCGTCGATCCACGCCTGCGGGCCCATGTCGACGGCAACGCGGGCGAACGCCGTATTGCACGACCGGGCGAACGACACGGCCAACGTACCGCCGCACAACTCGCCGGCAAAGTTCAGGATCGGGTCGGTGGTCTGCGGCGGAAGGAACTGCCGTTCGCTCGGGAACGTCGTCGCCGTGGTGACGGTTCCATTCTCGAGCGCTGCGGACACTGTGAGCATCTTGAACGTCGAGCCCGGCATGTAGCGCTCCTGGTAGGCGTTGGCCAGCAACGGCTTGCGACCGTCGGCATTCATCACCGCCAGCGCGTTTGCGGCAGCGACACTGTCATGGTCTGCAACCTGATTCGGGTCGTAGCTCGGGTAGCTGTACATCGCCAGGATCGCTCCGGTACGAGGGTCGAGGACGACGACGGACCCTTCTCTGTCGCCGAGTGCCGTTTTCGCCACCGTCTGCAGATCGTTGCGCAAGGTCAAGGTGACGGACCCGGTCGTGTTCGTGTCCTTGGTGAAGATGTTGCCGAGCGCGCCGACCTGCTGCTGCGTCGTCGTGCCGGCGAGGATGGCATTTTCGACCTTCTCGACCTGCGTCGCCCCGTAGGTGAAGGAGTAGTAGCCGGTGACGTCGGCGAACAGGTCGCCGGTTGGGTACTGGCGCTGGAACTTGAACTTCTCGGTCGGCGTGGCAACACTGCTGGCGAGCACGACCCCGTCGGCGCTCATGATCGGTCCACGCGGCTTGTTGAATGTCTGGATGACGGCGCGATCGTTGCGTGGGTCGGCACTCAACTGCTTCGATTCGCCGACCTGCAGGATGTTCAGCTTGATGAACAGCGCTGCGTAGCAGACGAGCAGCCCGACGGCGAGCAGGCGGATCTGGCGGTTCATGCGATCGCCGTTCCGTCGGCATCGCCTACGTTCGTCCGCGTGACGCCCTTTGCCCAACGCCTCGCCGCTCGCCGCTGAGCCCACGATACGTCGTCCGGCAGCTCACCGATACGGCGGGCGGTGGAGTCACCGATGCGCATCAGCAGCGCCAGCAGAACGTAGTTGGACACCAGCGAGGAGCCGCCATAACTGACGAACGGAAGCGTGACACCGGTCAGCGGCAGCACCCGCAACACTCCGCCGATGATGATGAACGCCTGGATGCCGAGCACCGTGGTCAGTCCGACGGCCAGCAATTTTTCAAACGGCCGCTCGGCTTTCGTCGCCGTCCGCAGACCTGACCCTACGATCAGAACAAAGGCCATCAGGATGGCGGTGGCACCGAACAGACCGAGCTCTTCGGCGATCGCTGCAAAGATGAAGTCGTTCTGCGCAGCCGGGATCTTGCCAGGCGTTCCCTGGCCGAGACCGAGCCCGCCGAGGCTGCCGCTGGCGATGCCGAACTGCGCCTGGATGATCTGATAACCGCCGTGGACGTCGCGGTAGCGACTCCAGGGATCGATCCACAGATTGACGCGGTTCTGGACATTGGCGATGACCTTCCACGCAACGAACGCCGCTCCGCTGAACAGGACCGCGCCGATCGCCAGGTAACTGCCCTTTTCCGTTCCGACCCACAGCATCACCACGAACAGCGTGAAGAACATCAACGCAGTCCCGAGATCCTTCATCCCGACCATCAGTACGACCGACACGCCCCAGGCGGCGAGGATCGGCAGCAGGTAGCGCGGCTCCGGGAGATTGAGCGGGCCGACTCGCCACGTGCCTGCGGCGATCAACTCGCGGCGCTCCTCGAGATAGCCGGCGAAGAAGATCGCCAGGCAGATCTTGGCGATCTCACCTGGCTGAAAGCTCAGCGGGCCGACGCTGACCCAGATCCGCGCGCCGCCGACCTCGCGTCCGATGCCTGGCACGAGCGGCAGCATCAGCAGCACGACACCGAGCCAGAAGAATCGCCAGTGGTGGAGTCGTAGGTCGTTGACTCGCCTGACGACGATCAGCGTGGCGACGTATGCCCCGATGCCGATGAACGTCCATGTCGCCTGTGGTCCGGCGAAGCGATGAGCGTTGAGCCTCACGAGCACCACGTAGCCGATGCCGTTGAGCAGCACGACGATCGGCAGCACGATCGAATCGGCACCGCGTGCCAGATACCGCGTCGCCACGTGGGCGACGACGAGCAACCCGACGAGCGCCGCCAGGAACGGCACGAGGTTCGCCGGGATATTGCTGTCCTTGCCGAGCGCCGACAGTACGTAGGCGCAGCCGGTGATCAGGACTGCGAGCAGAATGAGACCGAGCTCAGTATTTCTGCGGTTCATGGTCTACCCACCGATGACGGTCGTCGGCGGTGCAGTCGTCAGCGATGCTGCGGTGGTCTGAGGGGTGGTCGTGGCGGGTGCAGTGGTGACCGTTTTCGTCTGGTTGGTGAGGAGGGTGACGTACTGCAGTGCGCTGGCGACGTTCTCGAACGTCGGTTTCGCTTCGATCGCCGGAATCTGATCGGGCGTGATGTCCGACCGCTTTTTCTGTGTGTCCACCGCGACGGTCGGGTCGAACCACAGCATGCCGTCCGGTTTGCCCTTGAAGACGTAGATCTCTTCGCCACGGAACGCAACGAAGTAGCCACTTCGGGCCTGGGCGGCGGTGAAGGCGAAGGCAGCGACGAACACCGCCAGCACGGCGGTGGCAAAGAGGACCGACGCCACGCTGATCTTGCGGCGCTTCGGTCGGGGGATCGGCTTACTGGCGTCCTTGACCAGGCGGGGAATCGGAATCGAACCGCTGTGATCGACCGGGCGAGACGTGGTCGTAACGCTCGTGCCACCGTTGTTCGAGGCAGCGGCTCTCTTCGCTGCCTCGCCTGTCTTCGTCGCCTGCTTCGTTGCCTGCTTCGTTGCCTGCAACGCTGCCACGGCATTCGCGTCGGTCGCCACCGTCTTCGGGCCGGAGCGGGCGATACCGACGGTGTCATCGCGTCCTGCGCTGCGTGCTTGATCGCTCGTGCCGACCCGCTCGCGCTCATCGAGTTCTGCGTAGTCATCAATACCGGCTTCCGCGTCGACGGCGATCGACCCGGAAGGCTGCAACGCAGCCGACACGCGGCGCGGAACCGGCCCGAACTGGTCGGATGCAGTCGTCGGCGCCGATGCCCCGGAGGCAATCGCTGTCTGCTTTTTCGACGCTTCCGTCGGTTCGACGGCGATGACATCGATGACCACGACCGTCACGTTGTCACGTCCGCCGTTGACATTGGCGGCGGCCACCAGCTCCTCGGCGGCATCCTGCGGCTCGTCGACGGTGCGCATGATCGAGGCAATCGCCGCGTCAGCAACCTCGTCCACCAGCCCGTCAGAGCACAGCAGTAGCCTGTCACCTGCAACGATCGGCAACGTCCAGACATCGGGTTCGACGCCGAGTTCGATGCCCAACGCCTTGGTGACGATGTTGCGGTTGGGGTGGGTGCGGGCTTCTTCCGGCTCGATCTGCCCGCTGGCGACGAGTTCCTGGACATAGCTGTGGTCGACGCTCAGCTGCACGAGGCGATCACCGCGGAAGGCGTAGGCGCGGGAGTCGCCGACGTTGGCAATGGCGAACAGCTCCGCAGCGTCGTCGTCCTGGTCTGCGGAACGGATGACGACGATCGCCGTCACGGTCGTCCCCATGCCGAGGCGGGTTGCGTCGGATTGGGACTCGTAGAAGATCGCATCGTTTGCCTGCTGTACCGCCGACGACAGCGCGTCGACAGTGGCTTCTGACGGCGTTGCCGAGCCGAGCCGTTGGTCGAGCGTGGCGACGGCCAATTCGCTGGCGACCTCGCCGGCGAGATGACCGCCCATACCGTCGGCGACGACGAACAGGCCCGGTTTGGCGACGTACGCATCTTCGTTGGACGTGCGGATGCGGCCGACGTCGGTCGTCGCACCCCAGCGCAGGGTCGCCACTAGGTCGCCTCCAGGACGGTGTTGCCGATCTGCAGCCGGTCGCCGCGCTGCAACGCAACAGGTCCTGTCAGGCGGTTGCCGTTGTGGTAGCTACCGTTCGTCGAGCCGAGATCTTCGACGAACGCCTGGCCGTTGCTGACGAACGCGCGTGCATGTACCTGAGAGATGAACTCGTCGTCCGTGATCGACACGGTGCACCCGTCTGATCGTCCGATCGTCAACTCGTCGCCGATGAGGAAGCTCGCGCCCTTGCGCGACCGCGGCTCGATGACGATCATCTTCGACACCTGGCCGCGGGACAACTTCGTGCTCCTCGTCTCCGGGGTCAGGGTCGATCGGCTACTCGGCGCCGTCTGCATGATCGGCTGAGCGGTTGCGGCCGGCGCGTGGAAAGACGGCGCCGAGGAACCCACCGACACATGCGGGATTCCGCCGGAGTTCGCCGTGTTGTTGCGTTTGGGCGAACGGACCTCGCTCCAGACGGCATAGAGCACGCGGGCGAAGAAGAGGTACAGCAGTACGAGCAGACAGATCTTGAAGACGCTCAGGAGCTGATCGGTCATCGATGGTTCTCCGAGACGTGCTGGAGGATGAGCGGCTGGACGGCAATGGTTGCCTGCATCGGCGTGAACATCGGGGCGGGCATGGTGGCGGTGTTTGCGAGCCGTGAGCTCATCGAGTCACGAGGCTTCGAATCGGATCTGCGTGGCGCCGAGCGTGATGACGTCACCGTCTTTGAGCGGCCGAGAACCGTCGAGGCGCACGCCGTTGAGCTTCGTGCCGTTCGTCGAGCCGAGGTCGTAGAGGACGAAGCCGGTGCCGAGTGGCTTGACTTCGGCATGGCGGCGGCTGACGTTGAGATCGTTGAGCACGATCGTGCAGTCCTGCGCCCTGCCCATACTCGTGGTCGCTTCCGTGAGTGCGATCCGTTCCCCGGAAGGGACGACGAGTCCGCCGGCACCGATGCCGCCTGGCGATTCCTTCGTCTGACTGGAGATCCCGAAGCGGCCGGCTTTGAGTGCGTTGTCGACGGCGAGTTCGACGACGATCGGGCCGACGAAGTGGTACCCCTCGTCGCGCGCGTATTCGCGGGCTGCCTCGCGCAGTTCGGTGATCAACGTCTCGTCGATGTCGGCGAAGCCCGCATGATCTGTCGGGCTGAGCCACACGGTGAACTCGTTGGGGACGGTCCTGCGACCTTTGACGTCGACAGAACGATGCTCATCCATCTCGCGGATCAGCCGTCGTCCCAACTCGATCGGGCGCACCGTTCCCTTGAATGCGCGTGAGAACACGCCGTCAGCCATTCGCTCTACGCCTTTTCCAACATGATGCGACACACAAGTACGCATCAGGCTAGTGGTCAAGACCTCCCCGGGCTCGGCACCGCCCCCCTGCGCTCTCTGCCCGCGCTCTCTGCCCGCGCTCGCCGTTCCCGCAATGCCGGACTCCGCATCGAGTATTTCGCTGACCCCCGACGTCAAACGAGTATTTCGCTTGCACCGTGGGGCGTGTTCCTACTCCATTCGCGCAAATACTCGATTGGTCAGCGACAGGAAATGCGTGTTGGCCGTGGTCGTGAACACCTGTATGGTCAAGTGTTCACTCCTGGGCGAGTGGCGGAATGGCAGACGCGCTGGCTTCAGGTGCCAGTATTCGAAAGGATGTGGGGGTTCAAGTCCCCCCTCGCCCACTGTAAAA
>JANXUF010000023.1 GCA_025356335.1 Actinomycetes bacterium | reverse complement strand
GGGCTCCTCACCATCGGCCTGGGTCAGGTACTTCGTGTAATACGCAGCGGTCGCCCCAGCCGACCCGGCATAGAGCGTCGTCACCCGGATCATGACCGCACACACCTGGAAACGGGCACCTGTCTGTCATTCAAGGGGTAGCTCATTCGCAGGGTCATGGTGGGTGGTCCTCAGTCCCAGGCCGCGAGGGAGAGCTGCGCGGGGTCGAGGCGTGCGATTCGACCGCGAGGCGGTGCTACAGGGGTGTGGCTGAAGGTGTGCGCTACACCGTCAACTGGCTTGACGGTGTGCGTCTGCTCGAACCTCACAGCGCATGGAACCGTGATGCTGTAGCTGCCTGTATCGACCGTTTCGGCTGGTGTCCTCGACGGCGCCGCTGTCACGATCGCGGCGGCCTGTAGCCGGCGGATCGCTCGAGCGACGGTGTCCTTCGCCAGACCCAGCGACGCACCGAGCGTGCGGATCGAGACCGTCGCTGTGCAACACTCGCCGACGTCGGTCGAGCGAGCAAGCATCTCCTCGAGCACGACCCACGACGTCGGACCAAGCTCGCGGCGCATCACGGTCGCCTCTGGTCCGAGGAGGATCGAACGTCGGCTCGGATCAGCGGTCACGAGGAGCCCCAGACGGCTGGGCCTCCACATCGCACGGCCTCACGAGCCGACCCGTCGTCGCCAGCACCAGCAACGCCGAGCGAGGGACATGAAGGCAACATGGTCCGAGGCGAATGACGGGCATTCCCGCCGTGCCGCCGGAATGCAGATGCTCGTGAGCCTTCCCGTACGCACGTGGCTGGCCGATCTACAGGAAGCCGCGCAGCCTGCTCGATTGTCGACAGCAGAACGCCTTCCTCTGCTTCATTTGCCGACACGACCGGGTGCATCACGCTGTCCTAACTACACCCGTGTCGTTTCAGCTACAACCGTTAGAAATCAGGGCGATCAGCCGGCGCCGCACCAGTTGATACGTGGCGGTACACCACGGTTCACTGCGGTTCACGACGTACAACTAAATGTGACGCTTTTCACATCGGATTGCCTGCACCGGTTCTTGGGACACGGCTGCGAGCTCTCGATGTCTATGCGGCTCCGTAGAGACGACGGAGAACCGTAAGGATCACGCTTTCGCCTGCAGTGCAGCGCTCATGGCGAGCGCCCCGCCGACGGAGGGGCTGACCGCATGCCGGTAGACGAGAGATGTCATGCGTGTCCCGTCGTGGCCTAGGACGTCCGCGATGTGCTCCAGCGGTACGCCGGCGGCGGACAGGATCGATGCGCAACTATGACGCAACTCGTTCGGGTGCCAACGACCGAGCCCGGCGGCGGCGGTCAGCTTGGCGAGATCCTTCCGCACATTCTCCGGACGGATCAACGTCCCGATCGTTGTTGTGAACACCTGTCCAGGCCACTCCGCCGACCACAATGCGCCGGCCAGGAGCCGCTCCTCGGCTTGCGTCACACGGTGGGTCCGTAGAGCGCTGACGACCTCGGGTGGGGCAGCGAGCGATCGACGGGCCCGTGCCGTCTTCAGTTGGTCGGTGACGACCGCAACACCGTCGTGGAGCTTCAGGGAGCGCCGTACGTGGATGAGTGCTCGATCCGTGTCGATGTCCGCCCATTGCAGCCCGGCAGCCTCGCCGGGGCGCAGACCGAGCATCAGCATCACGATCCAAAGTGCCGCGAGCCGATGGCCGTAAACTGCCGCCAGGAGCGCCCTTGCTTGCTCGACGTCGAGCGCACGGCCTGCCTCGGTGCGTTTCGCTGCCGCCGGGAGATCGACGAGCTTCGCGACGTTGCGGGTGACGTACTGGCGGCGTTCCGCCCAGGCGAGCACCTTCGACAGTACGGAGCGCAGCTTGATCAACGATTCGCGACTCATACCGGCGTCGGCGCGGCGACCGAACGCCAACTCGACTGCCTCAGGGGTGAGCACGGTGAGGCGTTTGCTGCCGAGGTCGGTCGTCAGGACGCCGAGCGCCCAACGGTTCACTGTGACGGTCGGAGGTGCGAGGCCAAGGCCCGGCAGCACCGTCTCCGCCCAACGATCGATGACGGCGGCGAGAGTTAATGATCCGTCGCCATGGGGGGTGCCTTTGTCTGCGTCGGTGACAAGTTCTCGGAGAATCCGTTTCGCTTCGGTCTTCGTCGGCGCGAAGCGATTGATCTGTTTGCCGTCGACCTTGATTCGGGCCCGCCAGCGGCCCCGGTTGTCCTGGAATACGGAGCCTTCACCGTTGCCGCGAGAGCGTGGTGCGCGTGCGGTGATTGGTGCCTCTTCCATGTTCGCCTTCCGTTGGGTGACCTACGGGGTGACCCATAGACCACGAACACTAGTGAACATCGGTGAACGGATAAATCATCTATGCCCGCAATGACCTGCGAATATACGAACCATGGTGAACGGCAACGGACAAGCCATCGCTCCATGGCATGGAAGAGGCAAGGGGTTCGATCCCCCTCAGCTCCACCACAAAAGCCCGGGTCGCAGTACCTGAGCCGCTTGCGCTTTCGGCCCCGGCCCACCTGGTGCCAACGGAGTTTCGCCGTTGGTGTGACTCGCGCTGTGGCCGATGCCGGGATGCTGAGGCGGGTCAATGGCCACGGTCGTCGAGACTGCCACGTACCGAGATTTCGCCTGCGCTCCGGCGTTGTTGCACCAGCGTTGCCGAGCCAGTTCGATGACGTGAGCGCCGGAAGACCCAAGCGTGCCGCTTCGAGTGGGCGGCCGGGGAGCCGGCGGAGTGGGCCAAGCAGCATCGAGCGAGTTTGTCCCACTGTCCAGCGAGCCGTCCGATGTGCCGCCACCCCGACCCGTCGACGCCCGGAGAGCCGGCTGTGCGGTGGATGTCGCGACTCCCGGCGCCTGCGCGTCCTCCGTCCAACGGGTGGGCGAGGGCTGTGTCGGGCTGGCGGTAGCGCAGACCGTGCCGGTCGAGGTGCATGGAGCTGAGTACGGTGAGCCTGCGGCAGGCGGGTGCACCATCGAGCAGCTGTCGTGGACAAAGCGGGCAGGGTGAGTTCGGCCGAGCGGGCGCCGCCGCCGACGGTCGCTGCCGCTTCGAGCACGGCAACGGATCGGTCGGCTTGGGAAAGGGTGATGGCCGCGACGAG
This sequence comes from Actinomycetes bacterium, assembly GCA_025356335.1. Taxonomy (GTDB): domain Bacteria; phylum Actinomycetota; class Acidimicrobiia; order Acidimicrobiales; family Ilumatobacteraceae; genus JANXUF01. Next base: position 25,747 of record JANXUF010000023.1, on the reverse strand, counting down.
TCTGTTCGGTCCGGCTCCGACGACGACGGCATCGACCATGCAGACGACCCTGGTGGAGGGTCGGAACGAGCGGCAGGCGGGAGCCATCCGTCTCCTCGGTGGCGCTACCGCGACCCGGCGGGCCGGCGGGCCGGCGGGCGGGCGGCGTCGTCGGCACATGGGCTGTTGGTGTGCGAGCACGATTCACATGAGCGGATGGGTGCGGGCGAGTCGCGTCGCCATGGTTCGCGCCAAGGGGCCGGGCATCGTCACTTGAGCGTCGATCGCCGCCGCGAAATCGGAGGCGGCGATGGAGCAGGTGACGACTTCGTCGACGGCAGTCACCGAGGCGGTGCGCGGCGTGTGCCGCAGGATGCCGATCTCACCGAACCAGTCGCCCGGGCCGAGCCGGCGGACGTGCCCGTGGTGTCTGGTGTCGATGGAGACGTGGCCGCGCACGATGATGAACAAGGCCTCGGCGAGATCACCTTCGCAGATGATTGTCGATCCGGGCGGGCTCGTCGTGGTCACAGCGACCCGTGCGACACGTTCCAGTGATCGTTCCGAGGCTCCGTCGAAGACGCCGATGTTGCGCCACTGGGCGACGAGGGGAGCGAGTCGCCGCCGTTCGGCTTCGGTTCGAGCGGAGATGCTGCGCACTGCCGGGAGGATCAGCGCAGCGACGCCGACGAGAGCGCCGCCGCCGATGAGGAGCGTCGCGGTGAGGCCGCACTGGTCGAGCAGCGTCGGGGCGATGAGCGTTCCGCCGAGTTGTAAGCCGGCTCCGACACTGGCCTGCAGTGCGTAGACGCGGGCGAGTTCAGTCGTCGGAGAGCAGCGCTGCAGCAGCGTGATCAGCAAGATGTCGAAGGTGATGTTGGCGCCCCCTTCGACAGTCGCCAGCGCGCCGGCGACGACGACATTTGCCGTCGTCGCGAGCAACGCCAGTGTCAGTCCCATGATGATTGCCGAGGCGCCCAGTGTTGCTCCGGCTCGTTCTCCTCCGAAGCGGCCGGCGAACGGCGCAAGAAGCAGACCTCCGACACCGAGACAGGCATTGAGGACGCCGACACCGCCGGCCGTCATTCCGAGACGTTGTTGGGCGACCAGCACTTGTGCGACTTCTTCGATGCCGTAGGCGAAGAGCACGATCGCCAGCAGTCCGGTGAGCGCCGCCAGGCCGGGCGTGCGGCGCAGCACGCCGGCGCTGGCGACGAGATCACCAACGATGCTGGGCTCGGAAGCGTCGGCCTCGACATTGTCGTTCGTCTCACCGGTGACGCTCGTTCGGGGATTGCCGCCGCCGAGGTCGCGGAGCGAGGCGATGAGCCCCGCGGACACGATGAAGGCAGCGGCATTGACGGCGAGGGCGACTGGCGCGTTGCCGGCAGCCACGAGCAGTGCGCCGACGGCAGGACCGATGAACCAAGCCAGTTGGTTGACGGTCGCCTCGGCGGCGTTGGCGGCGACGAGGTCGTCTTCGGGAACGAGCAGTGGTGTGGCGGCGACGGCGGCTGCGTCGTGGGGCGTGGCGAGTGCTGCGGCGAGGGTCGCAATCGCCACGATCACTATCGCCGGCGAATCGGCCGCAGCTGCGACACAGGCAACGGTCATCAGGGCAGCGCGGCCGCCGTCGACGGTGATCATGAGTCGTCGACGGTCGAACCGTTCGGCGAGGACGCCGCCGATCGGGCCGCAGCAGGCGTGAGCTCCCATTCGTGCGGAGAGCGACGCTGCCACCCATGCGGGCGAGCCCGTGCGATCGATGAGGTAGACGACGAGGGCGACGGAATAGATCCAATCCCCGGTCGCCGAGACCGCGACGCTGAGCAGCAGTCGACGTCAACGCCGGTGGCGCCACGCTGCGTGCAGCGGTCGTCGTCGCTTACGTGTCGCCGTCGAGACCTCGCCGGCGAACGCAGTCATTCGGAGCGCAGCACTTCGGCGGGTTTCAGCCGTGCGGCTCGCCGGCCGGGGAACACGGCCAGAATGTTGGCGACGACGATGGCTGCGGAAACGAGCACGATGGCGCTCGTCAGCGTCACCGGTGTCACGAAACGCAAAGGCACGGTGGCAGCTATCGACTTCCACGCGTATCGACCGGCGATGAGGCCGGCCGGAACCCCGATGACCAGACCGAACAGCGCGACGGTCGAGCCGTGAGCATTGAGGATCGCTCGTGAGCCGCGCCGTGTCACACCAAGGGTCCTGTAGACGGCGAAATCACGGCTGCGGCGACGCACGGAGGCGTGCAGCACGTGGCCGACGGCGGCGATCCCGAGTAGCGCCAAGAAGGCGCCGAGCAGTGCCGGCAGTGTCGTGATGTTGGAGAGGTTGAGCAGTTCTGGCGGCGTCTCCGGTGGTGTGACGGTGTTTCCGTTGCCGCTGACGTCAGCGCTCAGGGCGTCGATGGCCTCCCGCGGGTTGATGCCCCGGCATGAAGTCGACTGCAATGCCTTCCTCTGCTGAGGCCTGACCGTCGGGTTCGCCGGCCGCGAGCATCGCCGAGAACGACTCGGGGGTGACCAACGCTCCCTCGTCGAATGCCGAATGCACGTCACTGGGGAAAAGAGCGTGCCCGACGACGACCGCGGTCGCGTGGCCGGCCAGCGTGACGGTGTCGCCGAGTGAGACATGCAACAGCGCTGCCGTCTTCGGTCCGAAGGCGATTTCGTTCGGCGACTGAGGCCTGCGTCCATCGATCAGGACGAATTCGATCGGCGCTTTGGCGCTGCCGGCGCGTGCGCCGGAGAAGGTCGGGACGCCCAGTCCGTCGACGGCGAACACAGCGCGTCGTATGAACGAGGCGGCGGCGACACTCGGCTCGGCCATGACCTGTGCGGCGGTCTGTGTGCCGGCGTCTCCGGTGAACGCGGCTCCGGTCTCGGGTGCGACGATCGCTTGCCACGCGACGCCGGCGAGCCGCGGATGATTCACCGCGTAGCGGAGCCCGTGGTCGACGGTCAACGCGCCGACGATGCCGGCCACTGCAGCGACCGCCCCGATCAGCGCTGTGCGGGACGGCGCTGACGCTTTGGCCGAGCCGGGCTCGAGCGCCATCGTCGTGCCGAGGCCAACCGTGACCGGGCGCACGCGTCGCGTGACGGCCAACAGCCCGCGACGTGGCTTCGATCGGCTCGCTTCGTTTGCTCGGGTGGCAGCGCCGGCAGCCACGGTCACGGTGATGACGGCGAGTAGGGCGAGCGCACTGCACCCCAGCAGTGTGATGAGACCATCCATCTGAATGCCGCGATCGGGATCGATGCGTGCGGCCAGACCGACCGGCAGCCATCGCGATGCGACGAACGCGGTCGTCGCAGTCACGCAGACCGCTACCCCGACGACCAATGCGTGGGGCACCAGCGCAGCGGTGACGAGGTCGGCCCGGGTCATGCCCATTGCTCGCAACGTCGGGGCGTCGGTGGCGATCGTGGACGACGAGCGGGTCAATGCCTAGCCTACGAGCACGCTGCCAGCGAGCAGCACCACGAGGGAGAGCAACAACAACATCGTGTGCTCGACATCGGTGGTCGTTGTGACGCGCCGGGCTGCGGCGTTCTCGTCGAGCACCGGCGTTCCGGGCGCGACGTCGTCGTTGGCGTCCTTGAGGAGTTGCGGTACGTCTGCGCTGCCATTGCGCAGTGGCACGAAGGCATTTTGGTAGACGATGATGCGGCCGGCGTGGTGCGTGCCGAACGCCGGCGAGATCGTTCCGCCACCGGTGAAAAGGAAGTTGCCTGCGGTTCGCACGACACCGACGATCCGCAGGTCGACCTCAGGACCTGTCAACGTGCCGGTCGTCTCGTCGGATTGGTTGCCCTCAGCGTGGAAGTGCATCACATCGCCGACATGAAAGTGTGCCATCGGCGATGGCGTCCTCGTTGACGACCAACTCGTCGGGAACGTCCGGGTCGAACATCCTGCCGGAAATGACGACTGGTTTGTCGACGTCGCCCATCCACGTGGTACCGATTGGCATGAAGAGTACGTCCGACGGGCCGCCGTTGATAGAACCGTCGATGAGGCCCACGGGGCAACCTTCTTGAACTCCGGCTCGTGCTCGAGTTTCGTGAAATCTGGGTTCGGGACGCCGACTTGCGATGGAAAGACGATGGCGTCGCTGGCGTTCGTCACAGCGCGGAGCCTGGCGAGCGCTGTGCTGGTTCGGCGGGCGCCGTCGAAGGCCGCGAGGGCGATCCCGACGGCGAGGCCGGCGAGGATGCCGAGAACGATCAGCGAACGCCAGCGAACGCGCAGATCGGCGCGACTCCACAGGCGCCAGCCGTTGCGCGCCGACCCGACGGCGTCGCTCAGCCCGGCGGTGACTTCGGTGTCGGCCGGTTGGTGATGGCTCGTCGGTACAGAGGCGACACCGGGCCGGGCCGGGGCGCTCATGCCGTCGCTTCCTGGCTGCAACGACCCCCGGCAAGTTCGATGCGGCGGCCTTCGACCGCTGCGCTCACCCGTGTCTGGCCGAGGGTCTGCAGCGAGCTGGTCATCGCGGCGACCTCCGGATCGGTGCGACTGGGGTGGTGATGAAACAACACGACTTCACCGGCGCCCGAGCGCCGTCCCAGCTCGACGGCGTAGTCGGCGGCCGAATGGCCGAACGGGAAGGCGGTCAGCAACTCGTCGGCGGTGTGCTGGGCGTCGTGGATCAAGACGTCGACGTTGTCGGCCAGCTCCATCGCCGCTGGGTGGTATGGCCCCCATCCGTGTGGCCCGGCGCCGAGGGCATCGCGTGGGCCATGGTCCGGCAGGTAGGCGATCGACGCGCCGCTGGCGAGCTCTTCGATGCGATAGCCGAAGGTGCGCCCTCCTTTGTGCGGGATTTCGCGCGCCAGTACCTCGAAGCGTTCGATGTGCTGTTGCCCTTCGCAGATCGAGCCGACCTGCCAGTCGCCGCGCAGTTCGCCGAGGCGAACCGGAAACGAAGGTGGTGACATGAACCGGTCGATCAGCCTGTCGACGGCAGCTCCCTGCTCGGGTGCCAGCACGGTGGTCGATGCGCCGACCCGATCGGCGGCTTCGAAGAACGGCAATCCCTGCGTGTGGTCCCAGTGCAGATGGCTGAGCAGGATCGTGCCGCGGAACGCTCGCCCACCGGTCAGCGCGGTCACGGCCCGTATGCCGGTGCCGGCGTCGAGGATCAGCGTCGGGAGGCCGGCTCCCTGATGGGTGACGGCGACGCACGAGGTGTTCCCTCCGACGTCGAGGAACGCTTCGCCCGGCGCGGGAGTCGAGCCGCGAACTCCGCAGAAGTCGACTCGCATCAATCGGCCAGCTGGCATCGTGGCGACTGCCCGTCGACGGTCGGCGTGTTGCCCCGGTCCTCGCGGCGGTGGTTCCCGGCCAGCACGGCGAGGCGCTCACGGTCCACCTGGTCGGGTGTCACGACGGCAAGTTTGCACGGCGTCACCGCCGTGAGCGTCGCCGAGCGGCGGCCGCCTTCGAGGACGGCGCGTTCGCCGAGCACGACGCCTGGCCCTATTTCGGCAAGCGGCTGCCCATCGACTTCGACGCGCAGCACTCCGTCGAGCAGCAAGAAGAGGCGGTCGTCGACAGCTCCCTGCTCGACGAGGGGGGCACCTTCGGCGGCTCTGGCGATGCGCGCCCGCCCGGCGTTGCCGCGCATGATCAGTGACGACAGCTCCCGCTCGAGCGCTGATTCGACGGCCGATACCATCGCCGGCGCATCCTGGTCGCCCCACGGAGTCCGGGACCCGAAGGCGGCGCCGGCCCAATGGCGGTACGCGGCGACGCTGCTCTTGGCGATCAGCCGGCCGTCGTTTCCATAGACCCAATGACGCGGGAACGGGGCCGCGCCCACCAATCGCTCCTCGTGAGAGCCATCGGCGTGGATCGTCAGCTCGAGTGTCGTCCAGGTGATCGGCGCACGATATTGCACGAACGGCGGTCGTTTCACCGGTCGGGGTAGTGGAGCGCCGGTGCGTCCGCCGACCGTCTGGAGGAACCGCACCCATCCCTCGCCTCGGTCTGGCTCGCCCCGGATTGCGTCGAGCATCACCGCGGGAATCGTGATCGACCCGACCCCGACTGCAACGGTCGTCGCGCCGATGACGCCGCCACCGGCGTATCCGCAGCCGGTCACGGCGCCGTCGGCATCGAAGTCGGCGTAGGCGCGAAGTATGTTGGCGAAACGGAGGCGATCCGAGCTCCGCAGGGTTTCGATCGCCGCCTCCGGATCGGCGCCGAGCGAGTCGGGCGGCGGCGGGTCGTTGGTGACCATGTGCAGCCGTGTCCCCATCCGGCCGACACCCTGCAACATGTCGGATGGAATCCATGACACGGTCGTGACCACGCGTTCGATGCGCATCGGGTGCTCCGATCTCCTTCGGTGTCACCGGCTAGTGACCACTGCTCATCCTGCAGACATCTGCAGCATGAAGGCGAGGTGGTTACCGGGCGTCACTGCGTGTGGGGTCGCCCACCGCAACGGTGTTGCTGGCACCACTGTCGAAGACATGGCTCCGCACTCGTGCCTGACGCCACGAGGGCGTTCACTGGTCGACATGGCCACGATCTCTGTTTTCCTCGCCGACGACAGTGTGTTCGTCCGCGAGGCGTTGCGGGCGATGCTCACCCGTCACGCGGACCTCGAGATCGTCGGCGTCGCCGAGGACTACGACGGGCTCGTCAACGGCGCCGACGCCGCTTCGCCGGATGTCGTGGTCAGCGATATCCGCATGCCGCCGAGCTTCGAACGCGAAGGTATCGAGGGTTGCAAACTGATCCGCAAACGGCGGCCGGGGACGGGCATCGTGATCCTCAGCCAATACGACGACCCTGACTACGCGATCGCCCTGCTGTCGGAGGGCGCCGCCGGTTACGCCTATCTGCTGAAGGACCGAATCGCTGAAGGCGACCAGTTGGCACGGGCGATACGTGAGGTGGCGACCGGCGGTTCGATGCTCGATCCGATCATCGTCGGGGCGCTCGTCAACCCGGTGCGGTCGTACGGCGGGCTCAGCGCGTCGGAGGACGAATTGCTCGAAATGGTCGCCCAGGGCAAGCCGATCAAGGCGATCGCCGCCGCCAACCACTCGACGCCGGCTGCGGTGGAACGCGACGTCGAGGCGCTGTTCCGCCGGCTCGCCGATGGGGTCTCGACCGGAGCGGCCGGAGCGTTGCAACGCCTGAAGCAGCTGCATTCCGGCATCCTCGCCCGCGAGAACACGGCGAGACGCTGTCGCGTTTGCTGCCGACCGGCATCGCCGAGCGTGTCCGGCGACGCGGAGCGACGATCGGCCAGACCGAGCGACTCGACGTGACGGTCTTGATGAGCGACATCCGTGGCTATTCGACGATTGCCGAACGGTGCGACCCGTCGCAGCTCGCCGGGCAGCTCAATCGTCACCGCGCCGAGATGAATCGTGCAATCCTTGATGCTGGAGGAACCGTGATGCAATACGTGGGTGACGCTGTGATGGCCGTGTTCGGAGCGCCCGAGGCGTCGGACGACCATGCCGACCGGGCGATGAGCGCGGCATGGCAGATGCACAGCGCCCAGGCCGATGTCACTGCTCGTGGCGAGCCGAAGGCGTTGACGCCTTCCCGATCGGCATCGGTCTGTCGACGGGCGATGTCGCCGCCGCCTTGCTCGGCTCCGACGAACGCCTCGAATACACCATCGTCGGAGACGCCGTCAACCTCTGCCAGCGGCTCCAGCAACTGGGGGGTGACGGCCAGATCGTCTTCGGCGAAGCGACGTGGCAGCGGTTGACGCAACCCCCCGACGATGCCGAGGACCTTGGAGAGCAACTCGTCAAAAGGCAGGTCGTTGCCCATTCATCCGCGGCGGATCAGCACCCATGGGTCGGCGACGATCCGACCCGCCGCCGGCGCGCCGTCCGGGAGCGGTTCACGATGACGATGCCGTCGACGAACACGAGCTCACCGACCGGAGCGGCAGAGAGAATCCTCCCGACCGACCAAGCGGACGAAGTCACCGTGACGCAGGCGGGCGACGTGAACGCTGGCCCTCGCGCTGCGGGCTCGCCGGTCGTGTCGGCACGAGGCATTTATCGCACATTCGAGCAGGAGACAGCACCGATCAGGGCGCTTCGCGGGGCCGATCTGACGATCGAACGCGGGGAGTTCGTCGCAGTGATGGGACCGTCGGGCTGCGGCAAGTCGACGCTGCTCAACGTCATCGCCGGGCTCGATCAACCCGACGAGGGTGAAATAGAGGTCGCCGGTTTGCAGCTCGTCGGGCTGAACCAAAGCGAACTGGCGATCATGCGCCGCCGCCACATCGGCGTCGTCTTCCAGTTCTTCAACCTTCTCGACGGGATGACGGTGATCGAGAACGTCGCCATGCCGGCGTTGATCGCCGGAATGAAACGTCGGGCGGCCGAGACGCGAGCGAGGGACCTCCTCGATCTGTTGGGCATCAGCGACAAGGCGCAGCAGGCTCCGGCATCGCTGTCCGGCGGGCAGCGCCAGCGCCTGGCGATCGCCAGGGCGTTGGCCAACCAGCCGACCCTGCTCCTCGCCGACGAACCGACCGGTGCGCTCGACGCCGAGGGAGGCAACGAGGTGCTCGAGCTGTTCTCCCGACTCCACGCAGCTCAGCAGACGATTCTGCTGGTGACCCACGACCAGCCCGTCGCCGATGCCGCTCAGCGCATCGTGCGCATGCGCGATGGACGTGTTGTGGACGATGGTCGGCCAGCGCATCAGTGAGCTGCAGGCAGGCTGCCTGCAGCGCCCGTCTGACGTGCCTGCGCCTGCGTCCCACGGCGGCGCCACGCACGATCCCGCCGCTGACGTGAGCGTCAATGCTCCGTTGCTCGAAAAGCCGGGCGCCAGCGCTGCTGGCGCGACGACTGCGATCGCCATCGGCGTCTTCGCCGTCGCCGTCGCCGTCGTCGCTGTCGGGCTGATCGGCGTCTTCGCCGCCCCGAAATCAGCTCCGTTGTGGCTGTTCGTGCTGTGCGCCTCCGGCGTCGTCTGGGCGATCAGCGCAATCGTCGTTCTGCGTCGTGCCGAGCAGGCGCTGGCGATGCTGACGCTGTCGATCGGCGCAGCGTTGGCGCTCGCCGGCCTCTGCCAGTGCCTCGACCGCTTCGATCACACCACGAAGTTTCCCGGCGCGGCGGAGCGGGTGGTTGAGCGCATCGCGGCGGCGTTGCTGCCGCTGCTGGTCGTCCATCTCCTGCTGGCGCTCCCGGATGGTCGCCTGCAGCGCAGGACCGACAGACGCACGATGACCGCCGGGTACTCTCTTGCGCTTGCCGGCGCGGCGGTGCTGATGACCGATCTGCGTGAACTGCTCGCGTGGCCTCTCGTCGCACTGTGGATCGCCCCGCTCCTCGCGCTCGTGCCTGCCCATTTCCGTTACCGCCGCTCTGCGGCCGTCGAACGGCGACGGCTGCAATGGTTCGGTTGGTCGATCGCTCTCGCCGTCGAGGTCGTCATCGTGTCAGCTGCGCTCACCGCCCTCACCGATTGGCCCGGTCACACGGTCGAGGTGGCGTTGATCGCCTCCATGCTCGTGCCGCTGTCGCTCGTCGCTGCGACCGTCACGGGCATCGCCGCTCGGGTCGACCGGCTGCTGACGCGGACCGTCTCGTTCATCGGCCTGACCGCTGTGCTCATCATCGCCTATGCGGCAGCGTTGGCGGCGTTCGGCAAACGCCCGAGCGGTGGCGAGCGATCGCTGCTGCTGTTGTCGATGCTCGCCGCAGCCGCGGCGACGATCGCCTACCAACCGGCAAGCAGCTGGCTCACCGAGCGCGCCAACCGCTTCGTCTACGGCGAGCGCCTTTCGCCCGACGAGGCGCTGCGGACGTGGGGTTCGCGCCTCAGCAGGGCGATCCCGATGGACGAACTGCTCCTGCAACTCGTCGAAGCGTTGCGCAAATCGATGCGGTTGACCTCCGCACAGGTGTGGACGGGCGCTGTCGGCCACCTCCAGCTGACTGCGTCGGTTCCCCACCGCGACGACACGGCCCTGCATATCGAGCCGGTCGAGTTGGCTGTCGTCGCTCGCAGCGGCGTGTCCGGGGGGACGTGGCTCGATATCTGGTTGCCGCAGCTGGTGAGTCGCTCATCAGGCGGGTCGGTGCGGGTGGCGCCGATCGTCCACGGCGGAGAACTCCTCGGCCTGATCGTCGGCGAACGCCCTCCGGACGAACCGTTCTCCGACGATGACGACCGGGTGCTCACCGAACTGTCGCGTCAGGTCGGGCTGGCGTTGCACAACGTGCAACTGGACACGGCGCTGAAAGCGACACTCGACGACCTGCGATCGGTCAACGAGGCACTGCGCGCCTCGCGCACCCGAATCGTCGCCGCCGGAGATGCCGAACGACGCAAGCTCGAACGTAACCTCCACGACGGCGCGCAACAGCACCTCGTCGCCTTGGCGGTCAAGCTGCGGTTGGCCAAAGACGCGGTGGCCGACGACCCCACCGATGCCGAAGCGATGATCGACGAGATCCGCGGCAACCTCCAAGAAGCGATCGCCGAGTTGCGTTCACTCGCACACGGCATCTTCCCGCCGTTGCTGATGTCCGGCGGCCTCGTCGAAGCGCTGCCGGCGACTGCGTCACGCGCCGCCATCGATGTGCGCGTCGACATCGCCGACGTGCGCCGCCACCCGCCCGAGATCGAGGCCGCCGTCTACTTCTGCTGCTCCGAAGCCCTACAGAACGCCGCCAAACACGCCGGCGCCGCAGCGCAGGCGACACTGCGGTTGTGGGAAACGAAGACGTCGTTGCACTGGGAAGTCGTTGACGACGGCGCTGGCTTCGACCCGACGAGCACGGTTGGCGAGAGCCACGGCTTCGTCAACATGCGGGATCGCATGGGTGCAATGGGCGGCGTCCTGGAAGTCCAGTCGCACCTCGGCGGCGGCACGACCGTCAGCGGCAACATCCCGTTTGCGGGCTGAGCGTTCGCCCGTGCCCACGACGTGACCGAGCGACCGTCACCTCCATTCGGCGTCTCCGCGTTCCTCCCAGAGACGACGAACCGTCTTCGGTGACAACTCGTCCTTGTTCAGGTATGCGGCGGCGCCGCTGAAGCGAGCCGTCGACGGCAAGTCGTCACGGCCATACGTCGACAGCAGGATCACGACGATCTGCGGGGCGGTGGCCGTGATTTGCCGCGTCGCTTCGATGCCGTCCATCACCCCCATGTTGATGTCCATCAAGACGAGATCGGGGCGGACACTTCGTGCCAACGCCACGGCCTCCTCGCCGGAGGTCGCCTCAGCCGACAGCGTGAACCCGGCAATACGCGACAGCACCGCACGTGACGCGTCCCGAAATGGCGCCTGGTCGTCGACGATCATCACCCGGACGGGACGGGGCGACGCGTCCGCTGCGGTCAGCTCTGGCACGATGCGTCCATGCTGCCCGATCAGGCCGGGCGTGTGAAGCGTGCTGCCACCACGCTGGAGGTGGGGGCAGCCCCACCGTCGGACAAGAACAGCAGGACCGCAGAGACACGGCGATTGAGGTCGAGCTCCTCGGTCAGGTGCAGCTTGGAGAAGATCGAGTTGATGTGCTTTTCGACCGCTCGCTCCGACACGATCAACGTGTCGGCGATCGAGCGATTCGAGCGCCCACGAGCCATCTCCTCGAGGATCTCGCGTTCACGAGGCGTCAAATGTTCGAGCGCCGATCGTCTCGCAGGGGCCGAAGCGGCAACGATCTGCTCGACGACTTTCGGATCGATCACCGCTCCACCACCAGCGACGACCCGAATGGCGTCGACCAGATCATCGACGTCGGCGACTCGATCCTTCAGCAGGTACGCCCGACGCGACGAGCCTTCCGCCAACAGCGCCAGTGCGTAAGCCGGGGACGCGTACTGGCTGAGGACGACGACGCCGATCATCGGGTGCGTCGTGCGCAACGTTGCGGCTGCGCGGATCCCCTCATCGGTACCAGTGGGTGGTATACGGATATCGGTGACCACGACATCAGGCGACCCGCTGTCGACAAGCGCCAACAGCTCGTCGAGCGAACCGCACACGCCGACCAACTCGAAGTCGCCGATCGACTCGACCAGGCGGCGCAGGCCATCACGTAACAGCACGTTGTCCTCGGCTACCAGCACCTTGATGGCCAGGGCCGAACCCTACCCTCGGATGTCGTGCGTCCTTGGTGATCGAGACGATTTGGACACGGTGCGGCGGCGGGTTCCTCGAATTCTCGTCGAACCCGTACGGCATTCAGGAGAGCAAACACATCCTCGGCGATCGTCAACCCGCCGACGATGACACCAGGTGGTCGTCTGATGACCCTGTTCTGCGGGTGGGTGGCGCGGTCACGTTGCGGTCGTGTTCCTGCACGAGACAAGGCACTACCGACGACTATCAGCTGTCTGGATCGTTCGAGGCAGACGGCCGGCGGGGTTTCGACGCGAAGCGCCCGGGTTCAGCGGAGGTTCCAAACTGTGACGAGGGCGCTCGTATTGCTTGTCACGTCCTGATTCGAGGATTCTGTAGCGTTGGTGGGCGATGTAGAGCTTGAGGCAGCGGCGGATTTCTCGGTCGGTTTTGCCTTCGGCTCGGCGTCGTTCGATCTATGTCTTGGTTGCCGGGTCGTGGCGTTGACGTTGGATGGTGATGACGTGGAGCGCAGCGTCGAGGTGTCGGTCTCCCCGGCGGTTGAGTCGGTGGCGGTCGGTGTGTCCACGCGATGCGGCGCTGACGAATGAGCTGTGGCTGCGCGCCGTAGTCGTACTGCCTTCCGGCCCGCCGACATGTTGCGGTCGTGGCTCTCACCACCAAGCCCTACCGCCTCGACCAGGAAGCGCACAGTCAGATCCGGGTCCACGCCGGGCAACTGACGAAACGTACGAGCGAACGAAGTGCGGTTGGTTGCCAATGCTGGAGCAGGACGACGCTGCGTGGCTCGAGCATCGGCTGCGGATCAATGACGAGTACAGGCCGATATAAAGCCGCCCGTCAGCGCCGGGGACCGGCACTGCGGTAGCCGCGGTCGCGATCTCGTCGCCCTGCCGGGCACCAAGACGATCATCTGCAACCACTGCGGCAAGTCGATCGACTTCGGTGGAACATAGGCCGAATGCCGCGGTTGTTGGGCGACGGCTGTCGTCCCGGTCGGCGTAGCGCGGCTGCCGTGCCCGTACTGCAAGTCGGTGGCCGAACGCGTCGGCTGGATGTAGAACTGCTTCGACTCCACACGAAAGCGAGGAGATCAGCGGGGGCGCACCCGGAATCCCACCTCGGAATCACTGCTCCGTCGGCCGCACGTTGCTGCCGCGGTTCATACTCGACTTCAATCGCTGACCTGCCTGTCAGCCAGGGGCGATCGCGGATCAGGTGACGAGCAGCCCGTAGAAGATGAACTCGGTGCGGCGATTGAGGGCGAGGCCGGCGGGGTCAGTGTCGAGCGTCAGCAGGTCGGAAGCGCCTGCCGCCCTGGCGGACAGCCGCGTCGCATCGACCCCGACCGTGACGAGGAAGTCGACAACGGCGCGGGCGCGCTGGCTGCTGATCACCACGTTGGCGGCGGTTGCTCCCTGCTGATCGGCGTGTCCGACGACGACGACCGTCACTTTCGGAAGTGCTTGCATCGCCGTGGCGACCCTGGTGATCTCGCTGCCCTGGGCAGGTTGGATCTTGGCGCTCCCCGATGCAAATCTTTGGGAGTTGAGTTCAATAACGCGCACCCCGATTCCAATCGGGACGTCGCCATTGATCGTCAGTTGATCGACGATGGCCGCCGTCGTCGTCTGGCTGTTGGCGAGCGCCAACGCCTTGAGGCGATCCTTCGCAGCCTGAGAAGGCACCATGCCGGCGAGCGTGATCGTGTCGGTGTCATAGACGAGCAGGATTGGCTGCGGTGTGCCATCGGCATTCGTCGGATACGACAGCCCGGCCTGCGCAGATATCGGAGCCGCTGGAGAGGTGGTGCTCCCCGGCGCTGCTGCATCTCCTCCTGTTCCTGTCGCCGAAGTGGGCCCGCTCGTCGAAGCAACCGCCGACACCGATGGTGAACCGGCTGTTACCGGCGGTGCCGCTGTCGGTGGCACTGACGTGCCGATCGTCGAGGCGGCGCTCGATGTCGCGACAGGCGGGGACGTTGCCGCCACGGTCGTCGGCACGCCGGCCGTCGCCAATACATCCGTAGTGGCCGGACCATTTCCGGGGACTGTCGTGAGGACGAGCGCGCCAGTCGCCGGGGAGTCGGTCGGCGCCGATTGCGGATCCGGGGGAATGGTGAAGCGCGATTGTGCCGACTTGTCGGACGAGAACAACCATGCGGTGCCGACGACGAGCGCGCCGATACACGTCAACGCCACGAAAACGGGGATCAGTCGCTTCACCGAACGGCGTTCGTCCGTGGCATCCCTTGTCATCATGGTGCGAACCTCCTGAGCGCTGGAAGCTTAACCCCATCGTTCCAGTAGCGCCTGTTGGTGGCGTCTTGTCGGGGCTGCTGGTGGCTGTGCGTGGCGGGGTGGTGTTGGTGCGCGTCTGTCAAGGGCTCGTGCGTTTCAAATGTTGGGTCGTTGGTTCGAAAGGGTTCGCACGACACTCGCCTGTGAGTCAGGTGGCGTGACGGAGTTGGTGGCAGCGATCGAACGCCTTTACGACGGCCCATGGCCATCCGATAGCGATCCGACACGAAACGTATTCATCGCGAGACGACTTCAATACTGATTTCAAGCGGTCGCTCTGGAGTATCGCCGAATCGGGCGATACCGGAATGCGGGATTCACTCGAATTGATGGCTGCGACAGGTGGGTGGTGGAGTTTGAACAAACACCGATTGCCAGGTCGCGACGCGACACGATGGTCAATTGTCCGCAGGTCGCGCCGCACGTTTCAGCCAGCGTTGCGCAGTGCCCTACTCGATCGGCGTCTATCGTGGGCGCCTGGTGAACCGATGAGCGACGATCCAGCAGGCTCGGTCGAGCGTGAGCGCAGCCTCGTTGAGCGCGAGAGTGCCGTCGATGCGCGGGAAAGCCGGGTCGAAGCTCGAGAGGCGGCAGGTGCGGACCGCGCAGAGGAGGCGAAGAAGATCCTGATTGAGGCGGACGAGCGCGACGATCAAGCGGACGCTCGCGACTGCGAGGCTGACGAACGTGAGCTGGGCGCCAGTCGGGACTCGTTTCTCCACCACGACGACGACTACGACGCCGCCCACAAAGCTCGACGGTCGGCGGCGATGGACCGGTTGAACTCGAAGACCGATCGGACGTCGTCGGCCGAAGATCGATCGAAGCTGACAGAAGGTGAGAGCGAATAGCTCCCGATTCGTGCTGTCAGGGAAAGACGTCCCGCTGGCGCAGGAGGTGGCGAAGTCCCGGCGAAGCGGTTTCCAGCTCGAGCTGCTCGCGCCCCGGACTCGTTGCGACAGACGCCTGGCTGCTCGTTGCGGGCTGCTGCAGCTCAGGATTTCGGTGTGGTCTCGGCGAGGACGGTGTTGGTCATGAACTCGGTGAACTTGGCGGGTTGTTCGAAGAGGGGGCGGTGTCCGGAGGTGTCGAATATGACCATCTGTTTGTGTGGTGCCTGCAGCATGGCGAACCATTGGTTGGCGGGCTCGGAGCGGCCGCGTACTTCGTAACGTCCTTCGACGAGGTACACGGGGATGTCGAGATGCGTGGCGTCGACGCGGAAGTCGATGGTTTGGAGTTGCGAGTAGATGATGCTGAACGTGTCGAGGAACCCTGCGAGGTTGTGGGCTTCGTCGACGAGGGAGTATTCGTCGGCGACCAGGTTCTCGGAGAACCCGCCGGCGCCTTCGTCGTTCGGGGTGTGGTTGTAGGGGTAGACGTCGTCGATGTGTGACAGCGCCGGTTCGTAGTCGAGGATTCGGGTGTATGGCGGCGGGCCGCTCGCGGTCAGTTGATCGATGACGCTCGTGTTTCCGGTGCGCTTGGCCCAGGCGAGGGTGTCGGCGTAGATGATCTGGTCGGTCTCGCGGGGGCTGACCATTTGTCCGGTGCCGACGAACGCGGCGTACAGCTCGGGGTGTTGTTGGGCGGCGCGCACACCGAGGATCGTGCCGTAGGAGTTGCCGACGAGGTACACCTTGTTGGTGTCGTGGCCGAAGCGGTGGCGGAGGTAGTTGGTGACCTCGATCGTGTCGCTGACGGCGTTGTCGAAGGTGAGTGTCGAGATCGGGTCGATCTGGTCGTAGGACTTGCCGGTGCCGCGCTGGTCCCAGGTGACGACGAGGAAGTGTTCCTCGAGCGCGCCGAGGTGTTTGCGCATCGCCCCGATGTCGGTGCCTCCGGGTCCGCCGGCGAGGTACAGCAGGATCGGGTTGTTGGTGCTGGTGCCGCGGATCATCATCGCCAGCGGGTGGCCGCCGATGTCGACGGTTGCCAGTTCGGCGATGCTGCCGGCGATGATCGTGCCGTCGCTACTGCGGATCGCGGCGGTGCTCGGCGGGCGGGCGAGCCCGAAGCTGAGCACGAACAGACCGATCGTGGCGAGGACTGCGACGGTGCGTCGCACGCTTCGTCCGATCCTGCTACGGGCTCGAGAGGATCCGGTGACACCGTTGACGCGGCGAGCGAACGCTGCCCCGAACGCTCCGGCAAGGATCATTGGTGCGAGCGCGACGACACCGTGGAAGCCGCGGACGACGAGAAGCGCGAGGATCCCGTATGTGCTGCCCGGGTGGATCGCGTCGACGGTCGTGCTGTCCGTCCCCATGCGGACGAGTTCGAAACCGAGGACGAATACGACAGGTGCGGCGAGCATTGCCCATCTCGAGCGCATCACCACACCGGCGACGGCTCCCACGACCACACTGATGGCCATCGCCCAGAGTGCCTGACTGCTCGTCATCGGACCCCGGGGTGTCCACCAGCCGGCGACCACGGCGTAGAGGCCGGGGACGGCGACGGCGATCAACCACTGCAGCCGACGATCGCTCCAGACCCTTGCGAAGAACCGTCCGGCACCGGGAACGAGCGGCCCGGCTCGGCGCTCGTGTCCCTGCTTCGTCAGCTCACCGGGTTCGATGACGGCACCCGGACGCGCAATCGAATCCGGTTCGACCGCGGCATCGTCGATCGACGTCATGATCGCACGCCCGTCTGCCGCACCCCACGGGTGAACGGTGCGACCGACTTGGTCAGGACTCGTCTCGTGATCGTTCCGATCGTCTGCCGGGCGCCGCTTCTCGCAGACACCGGCGATAGCGCCACAGTCGGGGTTTGCGGTGGGGGCATCACGGTCGACATGAAATGACCTCCTCAGGTCTCCAGTTCGACTGTAAACAGGTCCCCGCCGTCACGACCAGGGTCGTTGGTCAATACCCCTCTCGACACATGGGAACAGCAGCACCGTCAAGCGTCACAATACCCGTCCGCGCTGCGAGAGACGTCGGTCGTTCACGACTGGAGGGCGAGCGGACCAAACACGTCGGCGATCTGATGGCCGGCCTCGAGTGGGTGGCGTAGTGGTCGATCGAGGAACACTTCGTACACGTTGTGGTTCCCGTGGCGGGCCCGTTTCACGTAGCCGGCATCGACAAGGTCCTGGACGATGCTGTGCACCGCTCGTTCGCCGATGCCGACCAGTCGGGCCATCTCGGCCAGGCGCACCTCGTTGTTCTGGGTGATGCAGACCAGCACGTGCGCATGGTTCGTCAGAAACGTCCACGACGGAACTTGTGCTGGTGCCGACGGCAGCTCCTTGACCATCTCTCAACCGTATCCGCACGCCGAGCGAGTGAGTGATCTTTGCAACACGGTCCGGACACCATGGCCTGACTGAACTGGTGCCTGTTCTCGATCGCGCATCCATCCCACCGGGTTCGTCGAGCGGGTGACCTGATGTGCCTGCCGAGGACGCCAGGGACTGCCACGCGCTCGTGGGTCTCAGGCCGGACGATGCTTCCCCTTGACAATGCACTGAACACCATGGTTTACTTAGCATGTTGTGAGCAGCAGGAGGCCTTTTGATGATGGTGCAGACAGCGTGTGTCGAGATCGACTGCGAGGCCGATAGCGGTGATGTCGCCGCGGCGTTGCGAGCCCTCACGTGCGGGGGGCCGTTCGAGGTGTCCGATGTCGAATTCGCCGGCTCCAGTCGGCTGCGCTGTCATTTCCGGCTGACCCGTGCGGACTTGGTGGTCGGGTATCGCAGCGTGATCGAGTTGCAGCATCGGATCGACCGTGAGTTCGACATCGTCAGCGTCGACCACCGTTCCACCCATTTCTCGAACAAGGACCTCGTACTGTCATGACGTCAACAACTTCCCGGACCGTGACCGTCATCCCCGGGGATGGGATCGGACCTGAATGCGTCAACGCTGCGATCGACATCGTCGACGCGGTCGGGGTGAATATCGAGTGGGAGGAACGTCACGCCGGCGAACGGATCTTCGAAGCCGGTGTCGCGTCGGGGGTACCCGAGGAGACGATCGAGTCGATCAACCGGACGCGGGTGGTGCTCAAGGGCCCGCTCGGCACGCCGGTCGGCTACGGCGAAAAGTCGGCCAACGTCACATTGCGGAAGTTGTTCGAGACGTACGGAAACATCCGCCCGGTCCGTGAGTTGCCGGGTGTGCAGACGCGTTACAGCGGTTCGGGGATCGACCTGGTCGTTGTCCGTGAGAACGTCGAGGATCTGTACGCGGGGATCGAGCACATGCAAACCCCCGGGGTGGCGCAGTGTTTGAAGCTCATCTCTCGGAAGGGGTGCGACAAGATCGTGCGGCTGGCGTTCGAGTTCGCCCGCAGCGAAGGTCGCCGCTCGGTCGCCTGCGCGACGAAATCGAACATCATGAAACTCACCGAAGGCGAACTGAAGCGGTCGTTCGAGCGGATCGCTCCGGAGTACCCGGAGATCGAGGCGTGGCATGTGATCGTCGACAACTGCGCCCACCAACTGGTGAAGAAGCCCGAACAGTTCGACGTGATCGTGACGACGAACATGAACGGCGACATCCTCTCCGACCTGACATCGGCACTGGTGGGCGGTCTCGGGTTCGCGCCGTCAGCGAACCTCGGCAGCGACGTGGCGATCTTCGAAGCAGTTCACGGCTCGGCCCCCAAGTACGCAGGGCGGGATGTGATCAATCCGTCGGCGGTGGTGTTGTCGGCAGTGATGATGCTCAAGTACCTCGGAGAGTTCGAAGCCGCTGAGACCGTCGAGCACGCTGTGCTGTCGACGCTGCAACAGGGCACGTTGACCGGTGACGTCGTCGGCTACGACCGAGGTGTGTCGACGAGTGAGTATACGAAGGCGATCATCGCCAATCTCGGTGCCCGCGTCGAGGGTTACACCGTGCGCCGCGCACAACCGATCCTCATCCCACCGGCATTGCGCGATCCGGTGACGGTGCGTCCGGGCAGCCGTGAGATCGTCGGGACGGACATCTTCGTCGAGACCGGCCTCTACCCCGAACAGCTCGGTCCGGTCCTCGAACGGCTCGCCGAGGGCAGCGCACTCCGGTTGAAGATGATTTCGAATCGCGGGACCAAGGTGTATCCCGACGGAAACCGCAACATCGACGTCGTCGACCAGTACCGCTGCCGGTTCATCCGCCGCGACGACGAGCCGCTCGCGCTGGCTGAGGTCCGCGACCTGATCGGGCGAGTCGAGGCCGAGCTCGCGTGGTGTCACATCGAGCTGCTCCAGCACTTCGATGGGCAGCCGAGTTTCACGAAGGCCCAAGGCGAGGATTGATTCGATGTCGCACCCGACCGAACGCAACACACCGGGGGCGACCAAAGCGTGTTGGACGAGCCGGGTGTGCACTTCATCACGGGCCGGCCGTCGAGCGATCACGACCGCAGGATGGGGATGCAACCGGTGAACGCTCGTCCGGCGGCGCAGGTCGGCTTTGTCGGGCGACGCGAATCTGCGAGCAAGTTTGAAGCCGCCGCTGCGGGCCTCGGGATAGACCTGATCACGTTCAGCCCTGACCGATCCGGTCAGGCCGAGGCGAAGAGTGCAGACACTGACATGCTCGACGATTTCGTCGCCCGATCGAGTCTGATCTCTGTCGAGTTCGGTTGCGAACACGGAATCTACTGCTCGTTGATGGATGTGGCCGACCGAAAGCTGCGACCCGACTCGTCGACGATTCATGTCGCCCATGACCCGCTCGCAGCACGGTACGTCTTCCAGGACTGTGGATTCGAGGTCGCCGAATTCGAAGAGGTCGATTCAGGCGACGATGCCGGCGTGCAGCGATTCGCCCGACAGCATGGTTGGCCGGTCCGTCTCCGGGCATCGCGCTGGGGACTGGAAGGCCCCGCGGTCCATGTGGTGCGACCGTACAGTGTTCTCGGACGGGCGTGGGCCGTCAGCAGTGCACAGCGTTGGCTGCTCGAAACGTGGGAACCGTTGACACCCCAACTCGCGGTGGTCATCGCCCGCCGCCCCTCTGGTCACCAGGTCGTGCTCGGAGTGACCGCGACCAGCGGGCAGGATTGCCGACCGCGCCGCGAACTGCCGGTGTCGGCGTCGATCCGGAAACGTGCGATTTCGATCACCAGGTCGATCGTCGACGGGCTCGACGTCGCGGGCGTCGTCACCGTGCAGTTCATCTGTAGCTCTGACGGACGGTTGCTCGTCGACGACTTCACGTACGGGCCCGCCGCCCGTGGCGCCGCCGGCCTGCTCCTGGACGACACGTTGATCGCCTGTCATCTCCGGGCGATCCTCGATCTGGGTCCTGATGTCCCGATGCGCCCCCCGGCACAGCAGTTGCGCTCCGTTGCCGCCCCACAACGATCGAGCACGATGCAACCGATGCCGACTGCCGACTCGGGAGGCGGACAGCCGACCGCGCCGACGGTCGGCGCGCTCGCACCGATCGGCGGTTCCGGACACGCCCCGCTTCGTGAAGGTATGCCTGTCGGCATTGTCGGAGGCGGACAGCTCGCCCGCATGATGGTGCTCGCGGCGGCTCGACTCGGGGTCGAAGTGTGCGTGTTGGCCCGCTCGACCGACGACGCAGTCTGTTCGTTCCTGCCTGACGTGATGTTCGGTGATCCGGACGATCCGCAGGTGCTCGACGAGTTCACGCGCTGCTGCCGGGTCGTGACCTTCGACCACGAGAACGTCGACCCTGCACTCGTCGACGGGCTGACCCGTGTCGGCCGGATCATCCGGCCCGGTGCCGCCACGCTCCGCGCCTGCGACAAGGCCACCCAGCGCGTCCAGCTCGCAGCCCTCGGGTTCCCGGTGCCACCATTCGCTGTTGTCTCCAACGTCGACGAGATGACCGACTTCGCCGGCGCCAACGGCGGGTGGCCGGTCGTCGCCAAGGCACGCCGAGGCGGTTACGACGGTCGCGGTGTGCGCTTCGTCGACGGTGACGAGCAAGCCATCGTCGCCTGCGCGCTCGCCGGTAACGGCGGCCTCCTGATCGAACCTGCGTTGGCGATCGAACGGGAGTTGGCCGTTCTCGTGGCGCGTCGACCGGGCGGGGACCACGTCGTCTACCCGATCGTCGATGTCCATACACGCAACTTCGTCTGCGAGTCGCTGGTGGTACCAGCCCAACTCGAACCGGCCGCTGCCAGCGACGTCGTATCGATCGCTGTCGAACTCGCCCATGTTCTTGACGCCGTGGGCGTCCTCGCGGTCGAGTTCTTTCTTGTCGACGGTCAAGTCCTGGTCAACGAAATCGCGCCGCGCCCGCACAACACCGGCCACTTCACGATCGAAGGCTGTGTCACGTCGCAATTCGAGAACCACCTCCGTGCAGTGCTCGATCTTCCCCTCGGCAGCACAGCGCTCGTTGCTCCAGCTGTCGCGACAGCGAACGTGTTCGGCGGAGCTGACGGCGCCGACCCTCGAACACGCACCAGTCGAGCGCTCGCCTTCGACCGCGCGCACGTACACCTGTACGCCAAACAGGTCCGGGTGGGACGTAAGCTCGGCCACATCACCGTCCTCGGAGACGATCCGCACCTCGCACTGGCAACCGCACTCCATGCCCGAGATGCGCTCAGCATTGACGAGCCAACATGACCAGCGGACACGGCACCACTGACGGAGTCGTCGCCGTGGTGATGGGAAGCGACAGCGATCTCCCAGTGATGACCCCGGCGATCGACGTGCTCAGAGAACTCGGCGTCCGATACGACGCCGGGGTGGTCTCCGCGCACCGAACCCCGGAACGGATGGTCGAGTGGGCGCGCACCGTCCGCGACCGGGGCGTACGAGTCGTGATCGCCGGAGCCGGAGGTGCAGCGCACCTCCCCGGCATGCTGGCCTCGCTGACCACACTTCCCGTGATCGGCGTCCCGGTCGCTCGACCCCGCCTCGACGGACTCGACTCACTCCTGTCGATCGTTCAAATGCCTGACGGCATCCCCGTCGCCACGGTAGCGATCGACAGCGGACGAAACGCCGGCCTGCTCGCTGCCCGAATCCTCGCCCTCAACGACCCAGACCTCACCGCCCGCCTGGAATGCCACCGCGAAGCCCTTGCCCGCCGTGCAGCCGACGCTGACACCGCAGTCCGAAGCGCACACGAAAACCGCGACCGATGATGAGCGGCGCGCAACCCGAATCGGCGCCGGCATCAGCGTACCTGGGTGCGGTCGCGACGCTGGCGACGATGCACGACAAGTCGCCGCTGATCGGGCCTGCCATGTCCGCAGCAGTGGGCATGACCGTTCAAACGTCACATGTCGACACCGACCAGTTGGGGACATTCACCGGTGACATTGCCCGCCCCGGCAACGCATGGGACACCGCCCTCGCGAAAGCTCGCCTCGGCATGACGGCAACCGGATCGAAGCTGGGCATCGCCTCGGAGGGGACGTTCGCCCCATCACCGTCGTTGCCGTTCATCATCGCAGCAACCGAGCTCGTCCTGTTCGTCGATGACGAGCGCGGCATCGTCGTCGGAGAAGCCGTTACCGACTGCACTGTCGCGACGGTGGTAGCCGACGTACGGCCTGGGGACGTCATCGACGAACTGCTCGTGCGAGCGCGGTTCGGCGAGCACGGACTGATCGTGAGTCCCACAATCCCATCCCAGAACTTCATCTACAAAGGGATCCACGACCGGCACGTCCTCGATCGGGCGATACGCGAGTGCGCCGCACCGTCTCCCGACGGGCACGCCCACTTCGAGACAGATCTGCGTGCGCACCACTGCCCGACACGCCGTCCGGTGATCGCCGCCGCTGCGCAGCGATTGGCGGCACGCCTCACCGTGTGCTGCCCGACGTGTGCGACCCCCGGATGGGGAATCGTCCGCGTCGAACGAGGCCTGCCCTGCCGGCACTGTCGACGCACGGTACTCGTCCCCAGCGCAGACGTCCACGGATGCCCCGCATGCCCGTGCGAACGCACGGAGCCACGGACCGGAACAGAATTCGCCGATCCGGTCCGGTGCGAATGGTGCAACCCATGATCGTCCAAATCGCATTTCGGGGCGACCGTCGTGATCATTGTCGACGCCAATGCGCCGTGCATCGTCGGAGTCGGACGGAAGACGTGGCGGCATTCGATCCGTTGTCGAGCCAGGCTTCGCGATCTCACTCTGACCTCGATCAAGGACGCGCTTGCAGCTGCGCTCACGATCCTGAGCGGGATCGACGGCCTTCGTCGAGTGGGGCATAGCGGCAAGCGGTACCGGCGGGGCGGTCGCCTCCATTGCTGTCCATTTTCGATTCTTGTCTGCTGAAACGGGGGAAGGTTGAGCGACGAGGGGACGATCGATGGCGCGAGGACGCATACGACTTCGGACTATCGAATGCTGTGACGATCGGAAAGCATCGCACCACCGTCTCGATCGACGAGGACATCCATCTTGCGTTGACGCGCCTGGTCAACGCTGGGGCTATTGCATCAGTGTCGGGATTCATGAACGATGCGCTGACAGATTTGGTGGCAGCTGTAGATCTTTACGCCTTCGTCGCCGATGAATATCGGGCGGCAGGTTTCGAGCCTCCGCTGGCGCCATTCGAGTCCCTGGAGGCATACCAATCGTCCGCGGCACAACAACGACTCCGGGAAGCCCATCAGGCTTGGTTGTCGACTCTGGAGGACTCATCTCCTACGCACGCGGCAACAAGGCGGCTGCTGAGCAGTTACGCGGAAGCGGTCGCCTGCACATCAGCGCCGGAGTCGTCGCAGAGGTCTGGCGAGGCGGCAGTGGCGTAGCGATGATCTCACGATTGATCGAGCGGCCGGGCGTGACGGTGTACCCGATCGATCTCCCGACGGCCAAGACCCCGGCCGGCTCTGCGCTGACTCTGGACATTCGGACATCGTCGATGCGCATGTAGCGATGCTCGCTCTCATCCATCAGACCGCCGTACTGACATCGGATCCGTCCGATATGGCTCGGCTGGGGATTCCAGCGAAGGCGATCATCCGAATCTGACACGGAAATAGCGAGGCGTTCGACGTGAGATGAAGAGTCCGGCACGCCGAGCGGCCATTTACATCGACCAGGGTGCCCGACCGGGCATACCCCTCTGAGCTGGGAAGACGGTCCCTCGATTCCACCAGATCTGGCGGGGGACAGGTGCTCTCGAAGAGAGCCGAGCGTGCTCACTGAGCGGTCCATCCGCCGTCCACCGGGACGGTGATGCCTGCAATCATCCCCGCAATGCCGCCGACCTGGTTGAGCGCATTGAACGACAGGTGATATGGATTGCACCAGTCGTCAACGGACCGAGCAACGCGGTCAGCCCGACCCCGACAGAAAGCATCATGGGCGCCGGACACAACCATCCACGGTTTGAGCCGACAACTGGAGCGTCAACCGTTCGCAGCGCTGTTCGGGGGACGGACGCCCGGCGCCGGTCACTGTCACGACGGTGCAATCGCAGCAGCCGGCGTGACGGTGGGACCGTCAGGGCCAGTGAGGTCTGCAGCGATGGTCTCTGCCCATGAGCGGATCTCCGCCCAGTCGCGAGCATCTCCGTACGGGGCGTGAACCAGGCGAACGGCGGCACGCTCCGCGAGACTCAGGTCTGCCTTGTCGAGTTTCCCGGCGAAGACCCGGTGGTCGCGGGCCTGAACGTCCGCGGCGAACGCCCGAACGCCGGCGAGGTCATCCGGCCGTTGTGACCCGTCACCCAACGGTCCGCTCGAGAACAACCACAGCGGCATACGGCGCAGCGATTCACGGTTGGCCTCGAGGAACGTCTGTGCGTCTTTCACCCAACGCCCGACGTAGACGGCGCCACCGATCACTGCGGCGTCGTAGCTGTCCAGGGACACATCGCCGGCACCGGCATCGACGATCGACACGTCGAGACCATGGTGGCGGAGCACATCTCCTACGGTCTCGGCAATGGAACGGGTCGAACCGTGTTTCGATCCGACCATGACGATCACATTCATGACGACTCCCTCGATATCGGCCACGGGCGGCCGAAGGCCAACGCTCAACGTAACGACCGCACGCAACCTCGGGCAGGGCCGAACGTCCCCAAAACCGCCGGACCATCGGATAGCAAGCGAAGACTGGAGCGATTCACCGACCGCCGCACCGGTGGCCGGAAACTTGTTCGCCCGAATGTGGCGCTGGCGGCTCGGGCTGCGCTGGTGGGCGGTCGTGGCGAGACCGCTCGCGTTCTTCTTTGTCGTGCTCGCGGCAACGGCCGGCGATGTGCCCCGCCTCTCGCTGCTTCAAGCGATCGTGATTGGCGAGCGGAACGCGACGACAGCATCCAGGTGAGTTCGACGGCTTGATTTGGCCCCATCGCGACGGGCTGTTTTGGCCCCATCTGGTGGTGATGTTAGCGGTTGTTTGTGAGGTCGGTGATGGTGACGGGTTCGTTGCAGTGGGGGCAGGGTCCGCCTGGGCCGAGGCGT
>JANXUF010000009.1 GCA_025356335.1 Actinomycetes bacterium | reverse complement strand
GTCGCCAAGCTGCGTTCCCTCGGAGCCACGGTCATCTCGCCGCGCAGCGTCGATTTCGACCTCACTCGGCCAGGTGAAGCCGACCGTCTCGTCGCATCCGCCGAACCGCACCACATCGTGCATCTCGCCGCACGCGTCGGCGGAATCGGGTACAACCAGGTCGCCCCGGCGCCGCTGTACCTCGACAATCTGCTGATGGGGACGTACATCATCGAAGCGGCGCGCCTCAGCCCGACGGTCGAGAAGACGACACTGGTCGGCACGGTCTGCTCCTATCCGAAGTTCACACCGGTGCCGTTCCAGGAGGAAAGCCTCTGGGACGGGTATCCGGAGGAGACGAACGCGCCGTACGGCATCGCCAAGAAGGCTCATCTGATCCACGCTCAGGTCAACGAGCAGCAGTACGGCCAGCGTTTCGCGTACCTGATCCCGACCAATCTCTATGGCCCCGGCGACAAATTCCATCCATCGGTTTCGCATGTGATTCCCGCGTTGATGAAGAAGTGCGTCGAGGCCAAGGAGTCGGGGGCGGACAAGGTCGACGTCTGGGGAACCGGTCGGGCCAGCCGCGAGTATCTGTACGTCGAGGACGCAGCGGCTGCGATCGTGTTGGCGGCCGAGCACCATGTAGGAACCGAACCGATCAACATCGGTAACGACCGCGAGGTGACGATTCGCGAGACCGTCGAGACCCTTGCGCGGCTGGTCCAATTCGATGGCGAGCTCGTCTGGGATCCAACCAAGCCCGACGGCCAACCACGCCGGCGGGTGTCTGTCGCGCGGGCCGAAGACCTGCTCGGCTGGCGAGCACAGATGGACTTCGACGAGGGACTTCACCGGACGCTCGAGTGGTACCTCGCCAACCGCCAGGAAGCCGAGCGCAAACCGACCTGAGCTGCGTCATTCGCTTGTCTCACAGTCAGATTTCGTGTCGCGGCGGATCAGTGAGCGGTCGTTCCAAGGCATCACGAATCTGACCGATGACCAATCAGGCTCGTCGGTCACATCCAGGTAGGTGAACTGCAGGACCACGAAACCGTCGAGCACCAGTTGGTTCATCCGCTCGGCATCACGTTGCATCTGCGATCGCGTGCGGTGAAAGGAATACCCGAGCACCTCGATCACGAGTGGAGTCCCCGGAAACCTGAAGTCGACCCGCACGAGACGGTCACGCGCCGTGGTGAGGTCTGTTGACAAACGGGCCGAGGCAGTCCGGACTCGGCGACGATTTCGAGCAGGCGTCGTTCGAGCCAGCTGTGGCCGCCCCGACTGATCTCGGACCCCCCGATGATCCGGATCAGGTCAGGAATCCGGTGGCGACCCTTGGATCGCAGGGCAGCGATCCGGGCATGAAGATGCCTTTCGGTGATGCCCCCATCGCGCAGGGCCGAGTCGGTGGCGATCGAAACTCGCTCGGGCGTCTCGAACCGGGCGAGGTCGATGATCGTTCGCGGCGGTGACGTGACGGCGACCTGCCAGATGGTCTCGCGCTGACCTGTCGCGTTCGCCCGATCCGGGCGAACGATGATGGTCGCATCCATAGTCAAGCCGCTGACACAGAAGCGGGCGGCACGGGGGGCCGTAGGATTCGGCCGATGCAAACAACCACACGGATGCCAGCGGCGTTCATCGGGCACGGCAGCCCGATGAACGCGCTCGAGACGAACCGATACACCGAGTCGTGGCGGACCTTCGGTGCGAGTATTCCCAGGCCGAGGGCGATTCTGGTGATCTCCGCTCACTGGTACATCAATGCGACGGCGGTGACGGCGATGGCCACCCCACGCACGATCCACGACTTCTACGGATTTCCGCAGGAGCTCTTCGACAAGCAGTACCCGGCCGCCGGCTCGGCGGAACTCGCCGAGGAGGTCGCCGAGCTCGCCAAACCGACCTGGGTCGGAATGGACAACGACAGCTGGGGGCTCGATCACGGCACCTGGTCCGTACTCTCCCACGTCTATCCGGAAGCTGACATTCCAGTCGTACAGTTGGCGATCAACGCCGAGAAACCGTTCGACTATCACCTCGAACTGGGGGCGACGCTGTCGGCGCTGCGTCACACCGGTGTGCTGATCGTCGGCAGCGGCAACGTCGTCCACAACCTCGGCAGGCTCGACTGGTCCCGTCCTGAGGCGGCCTTCGACTGGGCGCAACGCTTCAACGAGTCGGCGAAGTCGATCCTCACATCGAACCCCGCCGACGCGCCTTCGCTCGCCACCCATCCCGATTTCCGCGCTGCCGTCCCGACTCCCGACCACTTCATCCCGATGCTCTACCTCGCAGGAGTCGCGTCAGCAACGAACGAGCAGGCGAAGATTCTCGTAGACGGCTACGCGATGGGTTCCCTCTCGATGACCTCCTACACCATCGGCACCTGACCGACCCGAGTGTCAGAGCCGCACCCGAGTGTCATAGCCGCACCCAGTGTCATAGCCGCACCCGAGTGTCGTGGCGACCGCTACGGGTGTCAGCACACTCGGCTGCTGCGTTGACACTCGGGGGAGCATGTCCTCGTGGTCGAACCAGCTGGGAAGCGGTCAGTGGACGTTGCGTTCAGCGACTCCGTCGGGGGTTCGGGGGCGGTAGCCCCTGAGTCCGGCGGCAAGGCCAGCTTGCTGGCCGCCGCCAACAGAACAGCGCGGCGAAGCCGCTCAAACAAACTCGACCGGAACGGAGAGAGCGAGCGAGGAACGAGCAAGCGACCGAGTGAGGAAGACAGACGCGTTAGCCGGCGGCGCGCTTGCGGGGGTCGGCTGGCGCAGCGTGGGCGAGAACGACGGCGTCGGAGACGACCGTCGCCATGCGGATGACGTCCTCGACCGCTGATCCCAGGGCGTCGATGAACGACTGTTGCGAACGATCCGTCGCCCATTCGATGTTCTCGCGGCCGGCTCGTCCCTCGTCCGACAGCGTGCCCTCGGCGGTCATCCAGCCACGTGCCTGCAGGTTGGCGACTGCGAGGGCGATCCGTTCCTTGGAGAAGCCGCGTGTCGAAGAGTATTCGCCGACCGGATACTCCAGCCAGACCTCCGTCAAGATGTTCATCTCGACCGGGTCGAGACCGGCTGCGACACATGCCGCCAGGTGACCGTCGCCACGGTGCTCGCGGACGAGTTCCGCTGCCCGCCACAGACGGCCGTGCGGATCGGGCGGAACCGTCAACGCCCGCAGTGCGCCGAACAGTGGACGAGCCGTGACGTCGAGGTCTCCGAGTGCTGCCAGCAACTGCAACCCGAGCGCCTTGATGTCCTGCACATCGACGCCTGCTGTTGCATGTGCCAGGCCGGCAGCAGCACCGGTGGAGCGTGCCGCAAGGACCGCATCGCGTGACGAGACCTGTCGCGCCCGCTCGTAGCATGCGCCGAGCAGTCCGGCCTCGAAGACGCCGAAGGCAGCGACGACGACCGGCGCCGAGACGTCCGCACCGAGCGACGCAGCGCGACCCCATACGTAGGCGTCGAAGAAGTCGTGGCCGAGTGCATTGGCGCTGTCAGCTGCCGATCGAGACCACCAGCCGATCGTGGCGATCGCCTCGACGGAGTCGCGTAGACGCCGTGCCGGCGAGGTCGGCAGTACCGGAGTTGGCGCAGGCGAATACGTCAGGAAGTGGGCGGCGATCTCTTCGTAGTCCATGCGTCATCCTCGCACGGGTGCGATCGGTGAACAGCAGCGATAGGAACGAACAGGTGACCGATGTACCGAGCGAACCGGCGTTGCGGTATGACCAACGCCCTGACGACGAAACTCCAGTGACGACGACCGCTCTGCCGCTGACGCCGACCCGCGCCCGCAACATCGTGGCGACTGCCTGGATCGAGGCACCAGTCGAGCTGTTGGTGCTCGGTGACGATCTGCCCGGCCAGCCCGTCGCTACCTACAAACGGCGTATCGGTCCGTGGCTACTGTGGCGGTCGGGTCCCGCTGCCGGGGGGGACGCCAGATACTGGGCCGCCGATGCCGGCGATCTCGGACGGCAGTCGACGTTCCGGCTGTTCCCGGACGGCAATGGCGACGGATTCGGCCCGAGCGGCAACCACCACACCCGTTTCCGCGCCTGGAAGGAAGACCTCCTCGGCCGCACGACCCCGCTCCGCTGACCGGCAGACCGATACTGCTGGTCGAGCGTCAGTCGTCTGCGAGCAGGCCGACGGCACCTTCGCTGACCAGCGCGGCGATGTCGTCGTCGGATCGGCCGAATTCGTGGAGGATCTCGGCGGTGTGCTCACCGAGCTTCGGGGCAATCCAGCGTGGCGACCACGGCGTGCCGCCGAAGTCCGCCGGGGTGGCGATCATCGTGGTGCTGCCGAACTCGTCCGGCACCTCGACCAGGCCGCCGGCGTGGCGTAACTGCGGGTCGTTGAGGATCTCTTCGGCTGAGTTGACCGGTGCCCAGAACATGTCCGGCTCCTCGGCGAACACATCTGCCCATTCGTCCAGCGATTTCTTGGCGAACTCGGCATCGAGCAGGGCGATCAGTTCTCTGGCGTTGTGGGCGCGCGAGCGTGCTGTGGCGAACCGCTCGTCTGCGAGCCATTCGGTGCGGCCGATCGAGCGGGCGATCGGCGGCCAGTGCCGATCGCCTTCGAGTCCGACGATCCAGAAACGGCGACCGTCGCCGGCGGTGTAGTTGTTGATGCAGACGTTGAGCATCGTCTCGCGATTGCCGATCTCGGGATGCTGCCCCCACCCGAGGACGAGGTTGAGGTCGAACCCGATCGTGTACACCCCCTGCCGCAGCAGCGAGGACGAAACGAGTTGCCCATGGCCCGTGCGTTCACGCGAGAACAGGGCGGCGGAGATCGCTCCTGCGAACTGCACGCCCGTCGAATGATCGCCCATCCCACCGCGCTGGAACGGGAGTTTGGCACCATCAGGTGTCAGCAGATGGGCGATGCCAGAACGCGCCCAGAAGGCGGCGATGTCGTAGGCGGCACGGTCGGCGTCGGGACCCTCGAGGCCGTAGCCGGTGATATGCCCGTAGATCAGACGCGGATTGCGCTCGAGCAGCGTCGCCGCTCCGAGGCCGGCTCGTGCCAAGGCACCGGAGCGCACGTTGGTCACGAAGACATCGGCGCTGTCGATGAGTTCCAACGCCAGTGCCCGACCGGAGTCCGTCGCCAGGTCGACGACGATGCTGCGCTTGCTGCGGTTGTCGAGTTCGAACACCGGGTTCGTCGGCATGTCGCCGCCGAGCATTCGTTGGAACGTACGTGCAGGGTCTCCGGCGGGCGGTTCGATCTTGATGACGTCCGCTCCCCAGTCGGCGAGTACCCCGGCTGCCGCGGGGCCTGCGATCCATACGCCGAGTTCGACGACGCGGACTCCATCCATCGGACCTGCCACCGAATCCCCCATCTGTCAATCGCAACGACAGAACGAACGTGCGTCGCCCTGACCCCCCGGCACAGGGCGACGCACGATACACGAACGATCAGGCGAGGGCCGCGTCCAGTGTCTCCGCTGACGGAGCGAAATAGTACGAGCCGGACGCCGGCGTCGAATAGTCGGTGATGGCATCGCGAGCGTTGCCGCTCATACCGTACATCGCTTCCATGCGTTCGCGGAGCACGGCCTGGGTCTTGCTGAACCCCATGAAGTACAGACCGACGGTCCCGTCGTGGAAGGCGTATGGCGTGGAGCGACGAACCATCTCCCCGCGCTTCGGCGTGCTCTCGTCTGCGGTTGTCCCCTCACGCAGTTCGACGTGGGAGAGGTGCGAGGTCGGGACCTGGACGGCGAGCTTGGTTGAGTCGTCCTTGGTGCGACCGAAGACGTTCTCCTGATCCTCGAGCGACAGACCATTGAAGTACTTGAGGTCGTGCACCCAACGCTGGGCGATGCAGAACGATCCACCAGCGCCGGGTTCGCCATCGGCGACGATGCCGCGGTCGTGTTGATCCTCAGGTGCCGGGTTGCCCGTTCCGTCGATGAAGCCGGTGAGGTCGAGGCTGTTGCGGTAGATGAAGGTCGGCGTCTCGCGGGCGACGGTCATGTGGCCGGCGACAGCGTTGCGGAACTTGAACTGAGCTTCCCAGCAGAGGTCCTTGTCCTCGGAATGCAGCCAGATCAGCAACTCTTCCTGGGTGCCTTTGGCGATCTTGCCGTCCGGCGACTCGTAGCCGGGGTACTTCTGGAAGTCGTCCGGAATGTCATCGGTCAGGTCGGCGAGCAATGTCGGCCCGAAGAGAACGCAGGCGTTCACCGCTTGGGTCACACCCATCGGCCCGCAGTCTTCGCGGAGCTGGCGCAAGGCCGCCTTGATGATGCCGAGGTCGGCACCCTCGACACGGCTGAGATGGGTGTACCACTGGTACTTGGTGAGGTTCGTGAGAATTGCAGGTTGCGGATTTGCCATCAGGCAGTGCTCCTTGTAACGGGCATCATGGGGTTGCGCGAGTCGAGCCGGACGGGCGACACATCGCGCATCCTCTTTCTCTCTTCGTGGCGAACGCTACCGCACGATGTCCGAACGATGCCACTACGAGCCTACGGCTTGGCACCCAGGACATCTGCCGGCAGGATCTCCGGAGGGCCGTCCAACAGCGTCGCTGCGTTGGCCATCAGCGCTGCGGCGATCGGACCGTTGAGGTGTGCCTGGCGGTCGATCTCGGATGGGAAGGCATCAACGATCCAGTGTGTCTTCGCATCGGTCCGCAGCGCCAACCAGATCGGCGTACCGGCCTCGCTCACGGCAAGCGGCAGCGCGCCGGCGAGGAAATCGCCGAGTTCTGCTTCCTTGCCGGCCTTGGCGACCAACTTGAC
Organism: Actinomycetes bacterium; assembly: GCA_025356335.1. GTDB lineage: Bacteria > Actinomycetota > Acidimicrobiia > Acidimicrobiales > Ilumatobacteraceae > JANXUF01. The sequence goes on along the minus strand of JANXUF010000009.1, from coordinate 34,244 downwards.
GACGAGCCCATATGTGACCATGGAGCAGAGTTACCCCGACGATCATCAGTTCAACCATGTCGAGCGCAGCTACCGTTGCCGACGATGACCGAATCGACGGCGGCTGAACCACGCTCGACCGACCCCTCGAAGCACGCAGCGCCAGGCGCCGAGGTGTCCCCACGTTGGGCTCGCTGGAGAGCGGCTTTGCCGATCGACGAATACGAGGCGAGGTTCGCGCAACAGCATCCGGACGACCGTTCGGCTCATGGTGAGGCCGACTTCATCCGCAGCTACGAACCGAAACGCGTCCTCGACGCGGGATGCGGGACCGGACGGGTGGCGATCGAACTCCACCGTCACGGCATCGACGTCGTCGGCACCGATCTCGATGCCGACATGCTCGCAGCAGCGAGGCGAAAGGCACCGGAGATCCGTTGGGTCCGGGCGGACCTGGCAGTGATCGGCACGTCTGCGGACGCCGGAGCGGGCGACGATCCAGCACTCGCTGATCCATTCGACATCGTCGCCATGCCCGGCAACGTGATGCTCTTCTGCCGTAAGGAGAGCAGAGCGCCGATCGTCGCCTGCCTGGCAACACTCATCCGCGCCGGCGGCCGGCTGATCGCCGGTTTCAGCCTCGGCCAAGGTGTGACGCTGCAGGAGTACGACGGCCTGTGCTGCGGCGCCGGGCTGCAGCTCGAGCAACACTTCAGCGGTTGGGACCGCTCACCGCTGGGCGTCGATGGCCAACCCGCCGGTGACTACGTCGTGACGGTACACACTCGGGATTGACGCCACCGTGTCACAAGTCTCACGTTTACGTCAACGACCATTCAGGTCGCACTTCCACCGTCCGAATGCAATACGTTGGACGGGGTATGACCGACGTGGCGACAGGACCCGATCCTCGTCGTTGGATCACGTTGGCGATCACCACTGTCACTGTCGTCATCATCAGCCTCGACAGCACCGTACTGAACGTGGCGATCCCGACGATCCTCAAGGACTTCGGGACGACGCTGCCGAGCCTGCAGTGGGTCATCACCGGCTATGCGCTCACATTTGCGTCGTTGCTGATCATCGGCGGCCGCCTCGGCGATCTGTACGGGCACCGCAAGATTTTTGTCATCGGTGCAGCCTTCTTCGGCGTCGGTTCACTGATTGCTGCGCTCTCGCAGAACGTTCCGCAACTCGTCATCGGAGAGGCCGTGATCGAGGGCATCGGTGCCTCACTGATGATGCCGAGCTCGTTGGCGATCCTCTCGAATACCTTCGTCGGGCGTGAGCGGGCGACGGCATTCGGCGTCTGGGCGGCGGTCGGTGGCGCTGGCGGCGCGCTCGGACCGGTCATCGGTGGGTTCTTGACGTCGAATTATTCATGGCGCTGGTCGTTCGGGATCAACGTCATCATCACCCCGTTGGCGATCATCGGGGCGCTGCTTTTCATGCCCCAGAGCCGGTCGGCGAGCGAACGCAAGCCACTTGACGTGCCAGGAGCGTTCCTCATCGCCAGCGGAATGGGCGTGCTGGTGCTCGGGCTCAGCGAGGGTTCTGCGTATGGCTGGTTCGTCCCGATCCGCGACCTGTCGATCGGCGCGACGATGATCTGGCCGTCCTCGCGGCCGTTTTCGTTCGTACTGATCGCCTTTGCGTTGTCAGCAGCAATCCTCGCGAGTTTTTATCGTCTCGAACGCCGCAAGGAGCGCCGTTCGGCGTCGCCGCTGTTCGAGTTCAGCCAGATGCGTCATCGTGGTTTTCGGTACGGCCTGATCGTCGTCGTCGTCATGGGTGCCGGTCAGCTGACGATCTCGTTCGTCATGCCCGTCTTCCTGCAGGAGGGAAGGCACCTGTCGGCTCAGGTGAACGGATTGTGGCAGCTACCGGCTGGATTGTTCTTCCTCGTCGGTGCGCAGATCGGCAGCCGCCTCGCTCGCCGCGTCCGTCTGGTGGTCATCGCCCGCATCGGGCTCGGACTCGGTTCGATCGCCTTCCTGTACGTCGCCTTCATGATCGGTTCCGGGCTGACGTTCTTCTCCCTGTTGCCAGGGCTGATGGTGTACGGCATCGGCTTCGGGTTGGCAAACTCGACGCTGACCAACATCGTCCTCTCGGAGATCGATCGTGACAAGTCCGGCGCGGCGAGCGGGGCGAACGCGACGGCACGCCAGATGGGCACCTCGATCGGCGTCGCCATCGTCGGGTCACTGCTGACGGCAACGACGATCGCCAATGCGATCAGTCGGGTCGGCCGCTCGAACGAATTGGCCGGCGGTGTCAAGAGCGCGGCTACCGGAGCGATCCGTGCAGGTGGCGTGACGTTCGTTCCGCCACCGGCAACCTCGGCGGCCGACGTCTCGACCCTGCACCGCCTTTTCGTCGATGCGTTGGCCGCCGGCGCTCGGGTCCCGCTGCTGTTCGCCAGCGCGGCCACAGCGGTTGCGTTGTGCGTCTCGTTGCTGCTGCCGCGCGGATTGCATCCGAACGAGGCACTGCCGATGGAGGATGAACTGGAAGGCAGTTTCGGTGTATTGATCGACTGAGGTCAGCGGACGCAGTGGCCCAAGCGCTAGCCCTGCAGGGTGTCGAGCAGGCGGGTCAGTCGTTGTACGCTGACCGGTTTCGGGGTCCCGAGAGCATTGGCGAACAAGCTGACGCGTAGCTCCTCGATCATCCAGCCGATGTCGATGACCTCGGTGGTGATCTGGGCGCGGGTCATCCGTTCGAGCAGGTGCTCATAGCGCTGCTCGATCGTGTGAATCTGACGCATGCGCTGCTGATCGAGGCCGGGATCCTCGACCATCTTCTCCAGTCGCCGTTCGATGGCCTGCACATAGCGGGGCAGATCGCCGAGATGGCGCATACCGGTCGATGTGACGAAACCGGGACGGACCAGCCTGCCGAGCTGCGCACGGGCGTCGACGACGGATGGCCGCACAGCCGGCGTGACGAGGCGATCGAGGCGAGTCTGGACCGCCGATGCGGCGAGCGCCACCTGGCCAGCGGTCGCCAACGCCTTCGACGTCGTCGGCGTCATCGTCTCCTGCGCCCGTCGCTGCAGTGCCTGGAACCCCGCCTCGCTCCACGGTGGTCCGCCGCTCGTCACCAGCACGGCGTCGGCCGCGGCGATGACACAATCGTTGATCAGTTCTGCCAGCGTGAGGTCGAGTTGACTGCCGATCGCCATCCTCGCGGCGTTCGTCAGTTCGCGTTCGAGCGGCTTACGGGCAACCGGAACCGTCAATAGGATCAGGCGACGAGTCCCGGTGCGCATGATCCGTTCCTGGATGTCCGAGTTCGTGAACACGCGGATCGACACGCTCTCGCCCTCGTCGATCAACGCCGGGTAGCCGCGAACGAGGTTGCCGTGCTGGGTCGATTCGACAACACGTGGCAGATCGCCGAAATCCCATGATCTGATGCCGACTCGCTCGACACCGGTTGCAGTGTCGGCAATCGCCGCTCGAAGCCGCCCGCTCAGCAGCTTGCGCAGGGCACCGAGGTCCGTGCCGGTCGCCACGGGCTTGGCGTCGTCGTCCTCGATCGAGAAGATGATGCGGAGATGTGGCGGGACACGATCGAGGTCGAAGTCCGTCGGGCGGATCCGTTCACCGGCGATCTCCGTCAGCGCCGAAGCCAACGCATCGAGCAGCGGACCGCTCTGCGGATCGAGTCGCTCGTATGCCTGGCGCGTGCTCTCGGCAATGGGCAGCAGGGCACGACGCAACGTCTTGGGTAGGGTCCAGACGAGGGCGGTGACGAGGTCGGAGCGCAGCCCCGGCACCTGCCAGTCGAAGCCGTCTCCGTTGATGCGGTTGAGGACCGGTAACGGAATATGGACGGCGACGCCGTCACCACTGGCGCCAGGCTCGAAACGGTAGGTGACCGGCAACGAGAGGTCGTCGTATTGCCACGTATCCGGGAAATCGTGCAGGCTCAGCGCCCCGTCGACCCCGAGCGCTTCCATGCTGAGCAGCAGGACATCGGGCTGCTCGTGGCGCTCCCGTTTCCACCACCGATCGAAATGCCGCGTCGACACGATGCCCTTGGCGAGGCGCGCGTCGTAGAACCGGAAGATCGTCTCGTCATCGACGAAATCGGCGCGGCGAGAGCGATCGACGAGCGACCTCGCCTCCTCGATGAAACGTTCGTTCTGGGCAACGAAGTGGTGATGGGTCGTCCATTCACCGAGTACCAGCGCATGGCGGATGAACATCTCGCGGGCGCCGGCAGGATCGATCCGGTCATAGCCGACCTGACGACCGGCAACGATCGGTAGACCGTAGAGCGTGACGCGTTCGGTCGTCACGGCTGCGCCGCGGCGTTCATCCCAATGCGGTTCACCATAGGACCGCTTGACGATGTGCGCTCCGATGCGCTCCGCCCATTCCGGCTGGATACTGGCGGCGACTCGACCCCACAGGCGATTCGTCTCGACGAGTTCGGCGGCCATCACCCAACGAGGGGGTTTCTTCGCCAGCGCCGATCCAGGAGCGATGGAAAATTTGGATCCACGTGCGCCGCGGAACTCACGCTTGTCGCCGTCACGCATCCCGATCTGCGAAAGCAGCCCGGCGAGCAATGACTGATGCACCCTGTCGGGATGTGTGACGTCGTTGCCGCCTCGAACACCGAGTCCGCTACCCACCTGCTTGAGCTGGCTGTAGAGGTCCTGCCATTCGCGGACGCGCAGATAGTTCAGGTATTCGTTCCGGCAGAGCTTGCGGAACTGACTCGACGACAGCTCCTGTTGGCGCTCGCGCAGGTAGTCCCACAGCTTCACCAGCGCCAGGAAGTCGGAGCCTTCGACGACGAATCGACGGTGGAACTCATCGGCCTGCTGCTGCTTTTCTGCCGGGCGTTCACGCGGGTCCTGGATCGACAATGCCGAGGTGATCACCATGACCTCGCGGACACAACCGTGACGATCAGCTTCGATGATCATCCGACCGAGGCGCGGATCGATGGGCAGTTGAGCGAGTTTGCGCCCGAGGTGGGTCAGCCTGCGCTGGTCGTCCGGCCGATCGAGTTCCAGCGCGCCGAGCTCCTCCAGTAGCGCCACACCGTCGCGCACAGCGCGGCTGTCCGGCGGATCGACGAACGGGAAGGCGGCAACATCGCCGAGGCCGAGCGCTGTCATCTGCAGGATCACCGATGCCAGATTGGTGCGCAGGATTTCCGGCTCTGTGAACTGCTGGCGGCTCGCGAAGTCCTCCTCTGCGTACAGGCGGATGCAGATCCCTGCAGCGACACGACCGCAGCGACCGGCGCGCTGGTTGGCAGACGCTTGGGAGATCGGCTCGATCGGCAGGCGCTGGACCTTGAGACGGTGGCTGTATCGGGAGATTCTCGCCGCGCCCGCATCGACGACGTACCGCACGCCGGGAACTGTCAGCGACGTCTCGGCGACGTTCGTCGACAGCACCACCCGCCGGGTCGCGTGCGGTTGGAAGATGCGGTGCTGTTCGACCGCCGAGAGCCGTGCATAGAGCGGCAGTACATCGGTGTTGACGAGAGCGAGTTTCTTGAGTGCGTCGGCCGTGTCGTGAATTTCGCGTTCCCCGCTGAGGAAGACGAGGATGTCGCCGGGACCCTCGTCCGACAGCTCCTCGACGGCGTCGATGACCGCCTGCACCTGATCCCGGTCGTCCGATTCGTCCTCGCCGATCGGGCGGTAACGCACTTCGACGGGATAGGTGCGCCCGGTGACCTCGATGACGGGAGCGTCTTCGAAGTGAGCCGAGAAGCGAGCGGTGTCGATCGTCGCCGAGGTGACGATGAGCTTGAGGTCGGGGCGCTTGGGGAGCAGCTGACGGAGATAACCGAGCAGGAAGTCGATGTTCAGGCTGCGCTCGTGCGCTTCGTCGATGATCAGCGTGTCGTAGCGCGACAGCATGCGGTCGTGCTGGATCTCGGCGAGCAGGATGCCGTCCGTCATCACTCTGACGAGCGTGGCGTCGCTGACGCGATCGGTGAACCGCACGGTGTAGCCGACAGCCGTTCCGAGCTGGGTTCCGAGTTCGTCCGCCACACGCTCGGCGATGGTGCGTGCAGCGATCCGGCGCGGCTGCGTATGGCCGATGAGACCAACGACACCGCGCCCGAGTTCGAGGCACAGCTTCGGCAACTGCGTGCTCTTGCCCGATCCGGTCTCGCCGGCGACGATCACGACCTGATGATCACGAATCGCCGCCAACAAGTCGTCGCGCCGCTCGGTGATCGGCAGCTCCGACGGATACGTGACGGCCGGCACGCCGGCGCGCCGTGCCTCGACCCGTGCCTCTGCCGTCGTCAGCTGACGAAGGAGATCCTCGCACGCCCGATCCCCAGTCTGTGCCGGCTGAGCTGCCTGATCCACCTGAGCTCGAATGTCGGCGCGCTCCCGCCGTCCTGGTGTGCGGTCGAGATCGGCGAGGCGCGCCAGCAGGCGCTGTCGGTCGCGCAGCATGACGGAGGCGATTCTCGTTCGAAGTTCTTGGCGCGACACCGGTTGCTGCAAGGAGGTGGCTGGCTCGGTCATGGACATGGTCGTGGGGAGAGGATCCCGCTGGGGCCTCGCAAATCAGCATGCCAGAACGAACGCAGGACCGACCACCCGTTTACGACGGGGACATCCGGTTGCGTTTCGGTTCTGGCCGCGTTTCGGCGCCCTTTGCGTTTCGGTTCTGGCTGCTGCGCGCCATGATCGTGCGATGAGTCTCTGGGACAGTGACGGCGACGAGGAGGGTGAGTGGCGCAACCGTGGCGACGGGCGCGCCCCGATCTGTCGGTGGTGCGGGGTCACCGCCCTTCCGAAGCACCTGTCCAACGTCCTCGACTCGCCGTTCGTCTGCGACAACGAAGACTGCGAGGCCTTTGGTGACGAGGTCTGACGGCTTCAGGCGGAAGCCGACGACAGCCAAGCCGAACTCGTCGAGTTATCCCTCAGCGTCGCAGGGGCGGTCGCCCGCTGCGCCTGCTCCCGACGCGTCCATCGTCGGACCGCTGCCGAACGTTCGCTGGCAATTCTGGATCGATCGCGGTGGCACGTTCACCGATGTCGTTGCCAGGCTCCCGGACGGGACGCTGGCGACACACAAACTGCTGTCGGAGAATCCGGAACACTATCCCGATGCGGCAGTCGCCGGTATCCGCCATCTGCTCGGGCTGGCGCCGTCCGTACCAATCACACCGGCGATGGTCGAATGCGTGAAGATGGGCACGACGGTGGCGACGAACGCGTTGCTCGAACGTCGGGGCGAACCGACGGCACTCGTCATCACCGAAGGATTCGGCGATGCCCTGCGCATCGCCTATCAGGAGCGGCCAAGGATCTTCGACCGGCACATCGTGCTGCCGGAAATGCTCTATTCGGCGGTGATCGAAGCCGAAGAGCGCGTCGGCGTCAACGGCGAGATCCTCACGCCGTTGAACGAAACGGCGTTGCGGATCGACCTGCAGCGGGTGTTCGACACGGGCATCACGAGTGTGGCCATCGTGTTGATGCACGGCTTTCGTTTCACCGTCCACGAACGTGCAGCCGAGCGCATCGCCCACGAGATCGGCTTCGGGCAGATCAGCGTCTCCCATCAGGTCAGCCCGTTGATGAAGTTCGTCAGCCGCGGCGACACCACCGTCGTCGATGCCTACCTGTCCCCCGTCTTGCAGCGCTACATCGACCGGATCGCGAGGCAGATGCCAGGCGTTCCGCTGTTCTTCATGCAGTCGTCCGGCGGGTTGACGGACGCGCTGAGCTTCCGCGGTAAGGACGCCGTCCTCTCCGGGCCGGCGGGCGGCATCGTCGGTATGGCCAAGACCGCAGCACTGGCAGGGTTCGATCGCGTCATCGGCTTCGACATGGGCGGTACCTCGACCGACGTCTCGCACTACGCAGGCGAGTTCGAGCGGGCCTTCGAGACACAGGTCGCCGGCGTGCGGATGCGTGCTCCGATGATGAGCATCAACACCGTCGCCGCCGGAGGAGGTTCGATCCTGACGTTCGACGGCGCGCGGTTTCGGGTGGGCCCGCACAGCGCGGGTGCCAACCCCGGGCCTGCCTGCTATCGCCGCAACGGCCCGCTGACGATCAGCGACGCCAACGTGCTGCTCGGCAAGATTCAGCCGGCGCATTTCCCCAAGGTGTTCGGACCAGGCGCCGACGCGTCGTTGGACGTCGACGTCGTCACGGCGAAGTTTGCCGAGATGGCCGCCGAAGTCGCCAGCGCGACGGGCTCGGCGACGACTGCAGAGTTGGTCGCGGAGGGCTTCATCGACATCGCCGTCGGGGCGATGGCAAACGCCGTCAAGAAGATCTCCGTCGCCCGCGGCTACGACGTGACGACGTACACGCTGCAGTGTTTCGGCGGTGCCGGAGGCCAGCACGCGTGCCGCGTCGCCGACACGCTCGGCATCACGCGCGTGCTCGTCCATCCACTTGCAGGCGTACTGTCCGCATACGGCATGGGTCTTGCGGACCAGAACGTCATCAGGCAACGTTCGATCGAACAGCCGTTGTCCGACGGACTCGGCGCAGCAGCCGAAGGACTCGATCAGCTCGCCGAGGAAGCACAGGACGAACTCCTTAGCCAGGGCGTGACGAGCGGGGAACTCACGGTTCACCGGCGTGTTCACCTGCGTTACGCAGGCACTGACGCTGCGTTCCCGGTCGCCTTCGGAAGCGGCACCGCAGCCGATATCCAGTCAGCATTCGAGACCGAATATCGCCGCAGATTCGCATTCGTGATGTCGGATCGTCCACTCGTCATCGAGTCGATCTCCGTCGAGGCCGTCGGCCACGGCGATGCGCCCGTCGAGATCCGTCACGAACTGATATCGACAGCCGAGGCTCCTTCGATGGCGACCGTGCAGATGTTCAGCGCCGGGCGTTGGTGGGAAAGCCGACTCGTCCTACGGTCCGATACCGACCCGGGCGAGGTGGTCACCGGGCCGGCGATCATCGCCGAGGCCAACGCCACCACGGTCGTCGAACCGGGATGGCGGGCGCAGGTCACCGACCTCGACCATCTCGTGCTCGACCGCATCGAGGCGCGGCCAGCACGAACGGCGATCGGCACGAACGTCGATCCGGTGATGCTCGAAGTGTTCAACAACCTGTTCATGAACATCGCCGAGCAGATGGGCCTGCAACTACAGAACACCGCCTACTCGGTGAACATCAAGGAACGCCTCGACTTCTCCTGCGCACTGTTCGACGGCGACGGCAACCTCATCGCCAACGCACCGCACATGCCGGTGCACCTCGGCTCGATGAGTGAGTCGATCAAGGCGGTCATCGGCGGCCACCGCGAGCAGATGCGTCCTGGCGACGTCTTCGTACTCAACGATCCGTACCACGGCGGCACCCACCTACCAGACGTCACCGTCGTCACGCCCGTGTTCGGCGCCGGCGGAGACGGCATCGAACAGGACATTCTGTTCTATGTCGGCTCTCGCGGCCACCACGCCGACATCGGCGGCGTTACCCCAGGCTCGATGCCGCCGTTCTCGACGCGGGTGCAGGAGGAGGGCGTACAGATCGACAATCTTCGGCTCGTCGTCGAAGGCAGGCTGTTGGAGGACGAGATGCTCTCCCTGCTCGGCAGTGGCGAGTATCCATCGCGCAATCCCCAGCAGAACGTCTCCGACCTCAAGGCGCAGATCGCCGCCAACGAAAAGGGTGTGCAGGAACTGGCGAAGATGGTCGAGCAGTTCGGGCTCGAGGCGGTGCGCGCCTACATGGGCCACGTCCAGGACAACGGGGAGGAGTCCGTTCGCCGGGTCATCGCGACGCTGTCTGACGGCGCATTCACACTGGCGTTGGACAATGGAGCACAGATCGTCGTCGCCATCAGCGTCGACCGTCACGAACGTAGCGCGGTCATCGATTTCACCGGCACCTCTCCGCAGCAGATCAACAACTTCAACGCGCCGCGCGCTGTCAGCATCGCCGCCGTGCTCTATGTCTTCCGGACGCTCGTCGACGACGACATCCCGCTCAACGCCGGCTGCCTCAAACCGCTGCGGATCATCATCCCCCCCGGTTCGATGCTCGACCCGGACTTCCCCGCCTCCGTGGTCGCCGGCAACGTCGAGACGTCGACATGCATCACCAACGCGCTGTACGGAGCGCTCGGCACCATGGCCTCCGGGCAGTGCACGATGAACAACTTCACGTTCGGCAACGAACGTCACCAGTACTACGAGACCGTCGCCGGCGGCTCGGGCGCCGGGGCCGATTTCGACGGCACGTCGGTCGTGCAGACGCACATGACGAACTCGCGGCTGACCGATCCCGAGGTTCTCGAATTCCGTTTCCCGATCCACCTCGAGAGCTATCGGATCCGATCCGGGTCTGGCGGCGCAGGCCTGCACCACGGCGGCGACGGCGGCGTCCGACGAGTCCGTTTCCTCGAACCGATGACCGCCTCGATCCTCTCCAACGGACGCCATGCTGGCGCCTTCGGAATGGCAGGCGGCGAGGCCGGATTGCCGGGGATCAACCGTGTCGAGCGCGCCGACGGGACCACAGAACTGCTCGACCACATCGGCTCGGTGCAGATGCGACCTGGCGACGTCTTCGTGATCGAGACGCCGGGTGGCGGCGGGTTCGGCACGCCGATCCACTGACGATACCGCACGGTGCGGGATCCCCCAGAGTGCTGGCTGTACATTGCGGCAATGACGAGTGATGTCGATCCTGGCCGCTTTCCGATCGAAACAGCGTCGCCCCGAGGTTTCGCCCAGGCCTACGTCCTTCAGGGTTCCGGCGGTGTTCCGCTCGTCTGCGTGCACGGCTGGCCGGAGTCGAAACGACTGTTCTGGAAGGTCATCGAACCGCTCGCCGACGCCGGATTCGAGGTCATCGTTCCCGACCTGCGCGGATTCGGCGACAGCGAATTGGGGCCAGACGGTTTCAATGATGTGCCAACCCACGCCAGGGACATCCACGCGCTCGTCCACGACGTGCTCGGGCACGAACGGGTCGTACTGGTCGCAGGTGACCTCGGCGGCGCCATCATCCAGGATCTCGCCTTGCGCTACCCGGGTTGGGTCGACCGGATGGTGCTGTTCAACAGTCCGCTTCCCTACCTGAAGGCGGAAATGGCTTCGATCGCCGGAACACGACCCGCCCGTGAAGCCGCCGACTACTTCCTTCGCCAGGGCACCGATCCTGACGGCTTGGCTGCGGACCTGACGACACCGGAGCAACGCCGCCGGTACATCGCCACCTTCTACAGCAGCCGCTTCTGGGGGCATCCAGGCGGCTTCGACGCTGCGGCGGTCGACTTCCACACCGAGCCGTTCGCCGACGCAGCCAAGCTGCGCGCCAGCTTCGGAGGGTACGAGAGCTCGTTCAGTCCGTCGGCACAGAGCGAACCGTCGATCCTCGCCCGGAACCCGGACACACGGACGCTGATCCTGCACGGCACCAGCGATCACGTGATCTATCCGAGCTTCGACCGGATGGCGGCACAGGTCTTCCCGAACCACGTCGGGCCGTTCCTGTTGCGCGACTGCGGCCACTTCGTCCCCTGGGAGGCACCGCACCAGTTGACAAGCGGCACGATCGCCTTCTGCGGAGATCTGCTGAGCAACCGCCGCGTCGCCTGACCGCACCGGGTCGCCTGACTACGCTGGGTCTACTTGCTGCTCTGGGTCTACCGCGCCGGCAGCGGGTCGCCTGACGGATCCGACAGTTCGTTCCCCTGCAGGAAAGCGACGACGTCCGGCAACGCCCTGCGGTCCTGGTAGGCGAACATGTGCCCGCCCTCGTAGATCCGCAGCACCGAGCCGGCGATGCGACTGTGGATCGCCTGGCTGTTCGGCACCGGGGCCGTGCCGTCGAACACCCCGCAGGCGACGAGCGTCGGTGACGTGATCAGCGCCAGACGATCCCAGACGTCGTGGTGGCTGCGTGCGTCGAGCTGCAGGAGTTCGCCACGCCGCTGCTCGTCGCTGCGTCCGGCGAGCGCACGGTCGGTCATCAGCTTGACCATCGCCTGGTCGCCGGGATGCGTCGCCAGCCACTGGTCGTCGAATCGCACGTCGAGGTTGCGGCGTGAAATTTCCTGGCGCTCGTCTGGCGGGAGCATGGCGAGTTCGTGCAGCGGATACGACGAGCCGCCTTCACCGCCCGGTGAGGTGCACAGCAGTGTCATCCGCTCGACTCGCTCGGGATGCGTCACGGCGAATTCCTGGGCGACCATACCGCCGAAACTGATCCCGAAGACGTTGCACGTCTGCCAGCCGACATGATCGAGGAGTGCGGCCGCATCGGCCGCATATTCCGCCATCGTCGCCGGGCCGGAGGGCACGGTGGTCTTGCCGAGTCCGCGCTGGTCATGGATCAGCACCTCGAAATGGTTGGCGAGGTAGCCGACGAGCACTGCAGCGGCCTCGATAGAGCCACCGGAACCGTTGAACACCAGCAGGCGGGGACCGCTTCCGGAGAGCTCGTAGTTGATCGTGATGTCGGGGAGGGAGAGCGTCGCCACGTCAGCGCACCTGTTCTGCTCGGTCGGCGTCCGGCGCGCCGAAAATCGTCGGGTGGAGGATGCAGGCGAACAGTTCGACGCCGTCGACGAGCCGCGGTCCTGGCCGCACGACGTAGGCGTTGCCGTCGACCGCCCACACCGCAATGCCGGGCGGTAGACGATCGAGCACCGATCTCGCCTGGACCGCCGAACCGTGCGTCCCGAACCCGCACGGCGAGACGATCACGACGTCCGGCTCGGCATCGGCGATCGCCTGCCACTCGACCTGACGCGACGATGCACCGACGTCGGCGAGCACCGGCATACCGCCTGCGGCGCTGACGAGTTCCGGGATCCAATGTCCTGAACTGAACGGCGGATCGCACCATTCGAGCACGAAGACACGCTGACGCGGTCGGACGGCGACGAGTCCGGCGACGTGATCCAGGCGCCTGTCGAGTTCGGTTCGTATCGCCGCCCCTGCATCCGGCACTCCGAGGGTGTTGGCCAACATCGTGATTGAAGCGAGCACGTCGGCGAGGCATGTGGGGTCGAGGGTGATCACGGTTGCATGACAGCCGAGAGCAGCCATCGCCTCGTCGACCTGACCGCTCGGGAGGGCGCAGACCCTGCACAGATCCTGGGTGATCACGACGTCCGGATCGATGGACCGCATGCGCTCGAGGTCGAGCGAATAGAGCACGTCACCGGCAGCGACCCTGGTGCGCACGAGGTCGTCGATCTCGAGCGGCGTGAGACCGCCCGTCTCGAGGCCGCCGACGACGATCGCAGCAGCGCTCCGGGCGATCGGCGGGTAGTCGCATTCGAAGGTGACGCCGACGAGCTGGTCGCCGAGTCCGAGGTCGTAGACGATCTCGGTTGCCGACGGCAGCAGCGACGCGATCCTCACGAACCCACCATAGGCAGCAACGTCAGGCGTCCGTCCTGTCCGCCGGCGCCGTGCTCGAGGTTCCCGTGTCCGCCGCCGCTGCTTCAGGCACCAGGGCGAGCGACAGGCTGTTCATACAGAATCGTTGACCGGTCGGTGCAGGGCCGTCGGGGAAGACATGGCCGAGATGCGAACCGCAACGACGACAGCGTGCCTCCGTGCGGACCATGCCGTGGCTCGTGTCGGTGATCAGTTCGACGGCGTCTGCAACCTTCGCCTCGTAGAAGCTCGGCCAGCCGCTCCCCGATTCGAACTTCGTGTTCGAGTCGAAGAGTTCGGCCCCGCAGGCTGCACAGTGGTAGGTGCCGTCGACATGCGAGTCGACGTACTCGCCGCTCCACGGTCGTTCGGTCCCTGCCTGGCGGAGAACCTGGAACTGTTCGGGGGTGAGCAGTGCTCGCCACTCGGTCTCGGTGAGTTCGATCTCGGGCATTGTCATTCCTTTCGAATCGGTGCCATCGACGATATGGGGAAGCGAGCCGTGGATCACTCCATCGCCACCGAAACGTCCCGGTGCCGGCGCTTCGGTATCGATGAACACGTTGCAGCCGAGAAATCCTTCGTTCTGGCGGCAGCCACGTTCGTCCTGACAGTCGTTTCGAAAACTGCCGACAAGGCTTCCCGGCCCGCCTCCGGTTATGGTGGCGCTCTGCAGTTCGTAGTCTTGCACCCATGACTTCGCCGATGTATCCCGATCCTGTGGACCCCGAGACCATCACCGAGGCCGTTGCGTTCCTGGCAGCTCACGGCTACGACGACGAATTGGAGCTGAGACCGACTGGTCTCGCGGTTCGTGATTCACCGCGGGTCCAGGCGTTTCCGACGGCGATCGTCGACTACCAGTTCCGTTTCGAAGGCCAGAGCGACCCGGCGGACGAGTCGATCGTTCTCGGGGTCAGCTGCCCGGAGTGGGGCGGCAAGGGTGTCGTCATCTCGGCGTTCGGCTCCGGCGCCGATCCCGAGGAAGCGGCGATTCTGCGTTCGTTGGCCCGCCCCCGAGGCTGACGCAGCGAGGTCGTTGCATGGCGCTGCGGGCTGGGTCGACGAACAGGGTCAGCCCCGACGAGCAGCTGGGTATGGTCGCATCATGGCCGACAGTGGATTCCGGATCGAGCACGACACGATGGGCGACGTCAGCGTCCCGGCGACAGCCCGCTATCAGGCACAGACGCAACGTGCCGTCGAGAACTTCCCGATCTCCGGCAGAGGGATCGAGCGGTCGCAGATCCGCGCGCTGGCGTTGATCAAGGCGGCGGCCGCCCACGTGAACGCCGGCCTCGGAGTCATCGATCCGGTCGTCGCCGGCGTGATCTCGGCAGCGGCGATGCGCGTACGCGAAGGCGAATTCGATGCCGACTTCCCGATCGACGTCTTCCAGACGGGCTCCGGCACGAGTTCCAACATGAACATCAACGAGGTGATCGCCAGCGTCGCCACCGAACTACTCGCTTCATCAACCGCCGACCCCACTCCCGAACGAGTCCATCCGAACGACCACGTGAACGCCTCGCAATCGTCGAACGACGTCTTCCCGACGTCGATCCATGTCGCCGCGGCCGAGGCCATCGACCGTGATCTGCTGCCGTCACTCGACCATCTTGCAGTGTCGCTCGAAGCCAAAGCAGCGCAGTGGTCCGAGGTCGTCAAGTCCGGCAGGACGCACCTGATGGACGCGACGCCGGTGACCCTCGGGCAGGAGTTCGGTGGGTACGCGGCGCAGATCCGTTACGGCGTCGAACGGCTGCAGGCTTCGATGCCCCGGCTGATCGAACTCCCCCTCGGTGGCACTGCGGTCGGAACCGGCATCAACACACCTCCTGGCTTTGCCGCCGCCGTCATCGGCGAACTGGCGCGGATGACCGGCATCGCCTTCACCGAGGCGCGTAACCACTTCGAGGCACAGGGCGCCCGCGACGGTCTGGTCGAGATGTCCGGCCAACTCCGCACGATCGCCGTCAGCCTGACGAAGATCTGCAACGACATCCGCTGGATGGGTTCCGGACCGCTCGCCGGGCTCGCCGAGATCCATCTGCGCGATCTGCAGCCGGGTTCCTCGATCATGCCCGGAAAGGTCAACCCGGTGTTGCCGGAGGCAGCCGTGATGGTCGCCGCGCAGGTGATCGGCAACGATGCGGCGGTCGCCTTCGCCGGCTCTCAGGGCAACTTCGAGTTGAATGTGATGCTGCCGTTGATCGCCCGCAACCTGCTCGAATCGATCCGTCTGCTGGCGAACGTCTGCCGGCTGCTCGCCGACCGTTGTATCGACGGGATCGAGGCGGACGTCGACCGCTGCAGGATGTTCGCCGAATCCTCCCCCGCCATCGTCACGTCGCTCAACAAGTACATCGGCTACGAGGAAGCTGCCAAGGTCGCCAAGCTGGCGTTGAAGCAGTCGAAGACGATCAAACAGGTCGTCGTCGAGGGTGGGTACATCGAAGCCGGCCGGCTGACGGCTGACCAACTGGACGCTGCGCTCGACGTCCTGTCGATGACCCACCCCTGACGGTATCGATTCAGCCGGCGTCCGGATCAGCGGCGGGGGCGCCGTCGACATCGGCCGCAGCAGCCGCTGCATCTCCGGTATCGGTCGGCTCCACGAGGCTGACGGTGACGTCGAGTTCTTCTGCGCCCCTTGCCACGCGGATGACGACCGTGTCGCCTGCAGCTTCGAGCGCGTCGATCAGCAGTTCCGGCTTGACGAGGGCGATGTCGCCGGCGCGCAGCAGCACGTCTCCGATGACGATCCCGGCGGTCGCCGCCGGTCCGTCTGCAACGACATCACGCACGAGCAGACCGTCGACCTCCGCCAACCCGACGGCACGCCGAAGCCGCCTGGTGACTTCGGGAGTGGCGACAACGACGCCGATCTGGCGGCGGCGGACCGACTGGCCTGACGCCAACTGATCGACGAGCTGGCGCAAGGCCTCGTCGGCAGGGCGGGCGACGTAGAAGCCGCGTTCCAGCCGGTGGGTGTTGATGCCGGCGATCTCACCGGCGGCCGTGAGCAGTGGTCCACCGGATGATCCGCGACGCAGCGGAACGGTGTGCTCGATGCCGCCGCGGATACGCCGACCGCGGGGACCGGAGAACGACCTGGCGACGGCGCTGACCTGACCGGCGGTGACGACCAGGCCCTGGTTGTCACGGCTTGCGCCGAACACGAAATCACCGAGTTCCGGTGTCGCTGACGCCCAGGCCGGCACCGGTACGCCGGTGGTGTCGACGGCGAGGACGACGAGATCGCCGTCGGCGTCGCTGCCGACGATCGCTCCCTGGGCGACCCGTCCATCGGCGAACCGCACCGAGGTGGTGCGGTCGCGGAGATTATGGGCGTTGGTGAGTACCTTGCCGTCGGCGACGACCACGCCGGTGCCACGGCCGTCGGTACCGATGGACACGACGGCGGACTCAGCGGCAGCGGCAACGGTGCGGGTGGCGATGGCAAGTTCTTGAAGGACAGACATGAGAGATCTCCTCGATCAGAGTACGTTGTTCTAGGTGAGTAACTTATCACTTGCAAGTAACTAGTGACTGAGATGAGGAGCATTTGTGGCTATCGCTCGAAACAGACCGAAAACGGTGCAATGCTCGCATTGATGGATGAGTCGCCGGAGCCGTTCAATCCGCTGGCGGCATCGCTCGACCTGCTCGGGGATCGTTGGACGTTGCTCATCGTCAACACGCTGCTCGGCGGGCCGAAACGGTTCGGCGATCTCCAACAGCACGTCGCCGGCATCGCCCCGAACATCCTCACGCAACGGCTTCGGGAACTCGAGGCGCGTGGCCTATTGCTGGCGGTCCCCTACTCCCATCGTCCGGTCCGCCTGACCTATTCGCTCACCGGCACCGGATCGCAGCTGCACACGGTCATCGATGCGCTCACCGAGTGGTCGATCGGGCGCAGTGGCGGCGAGCCGACCACCCATCAGGCATGCGGCACAGCACTCGAACTTCGCAGCTGGTGCCCGACCTGTGAACGCATCATCGACGCAGCGACGGACGAACTCCATCATCTGTGACGTCAGCTCTGGGCGACGTCAGCCCTGCGCCGTCATCGTCGGTCGTCGTGCCGCGACACCGGTCAGGCAACCTGGATGAACCCGTAGGTGACGCACAGGCCGAGGCCGTTGATCAGCAGCAGCGAGGCGATGATCGCAACAACAGCCAGCTTGCGGCCCGTCCCACCGCCTGCGGAGACCGGCACCGGCATGTACCACGATGGGAGCAGCTCCGGAAAGCCTCCTTGCGGACGAAGTGGTACGGCGTCTGCACCGAGTTCGGCATCCGGATCGGCGGCCAACGCCAGCAGTGTCAGCTCTTCGTCACTGACCTCGATGTCGTCGAACGTGTCGGATTGCAGACGATCGATCTCACCAGTAGCCATATGAGAACAGTACGACCCTGCGGAGTCGCTCGGATGTCGCGACAGCGCTGCCACTGTCATGCAGACGTCGCCATCGCCGCACGGGCCGGAATCGTCCGCCGGAGTCCGATGAACGCCGCCGTCGACGCAACGGCGAAGACTGCTGCGGCGAGCACCCCCATCCATCGGATCCCGAATACCTCCGTCGTCACTCCGCCGAGCAGTGCGCCGAACGGCTGACCTCCCCATGCGACCATCCGCCCGACGACGTTGACCGACGAAACCAAATGAGCGGGACTTGCCAGCTGCCGATAGGTGATCCCTGCGGAGAACACCAACTGGATGGCCAGCGACAACAGCACATACAGGCCGACGGCGACGAGGAACGTCGACGTTGCGGCAATGCCGAGCGTGATCAACGAGCCTGCGGCCAGCGCCGTCGGCGTGATCACCCGGACGCGCGGCGTCGTGTAGATGCGGGCGAACAACAGACCGGCGATCAGCGTGCCGACGGCGCCTGCCGTGTAGAGGATGCCGACCCTGATGCCGCCCTCGTGGATGCGCAGCACCTTGTCGCCGTAGACGACGAGCTGGCCGATGACCGCTCCGAAGGCGAGCGAATTGAGGAACCCGACGAGCACGAGCGTGAGAATCACCCGCTCGTGCCAGATGAAGCTGATGCCTTCACGAGATTGGGCGCGGATCGTCTTCGAGTGATGGGTACCGGCAGCACGGAACGAACCACCGATCCCGGCGAGCACCAGTGCGGCAAGCAGGAAGCTCGCAGCATCGAACCAGATCGCCGGTGCCGCGCCGATCCACGTGGTCAGCAGCGCCCCGACGGCGGGACCGGCGACGAGCGCCGACGACGTCAACGCCAGCAGCAGTCCGTTCGCCGTCGGCAGGAGTTCTGGCCCGGTGATCGACGGCAGCGCCCCGAAGGCAGCGGCATCGGCGAAGACGAAACAGACGGCGGCGAGCAGCGTGACGATATAGATCTGGGCGACCGACACCTGCCCGATGATGTCGGCGATCGGAATCGTCGCCATCGCCACTCCCTCGCCGACCAGTCCGAAGATGAGCAGCCGTTTGCGGTCGAATCGATCGGCGATCGGACCGGCGATCAGACCGAAGACGAGGTACGGCACGACGCGGAGGCCGGAGACGATGCCGGTCTGTGCCGGCGAGCCCGTTCGGCGATAGATCAGGATCGGCAGCACGACGGTGCTGATGCCGGTGCCGAGCGTATTGACGACCTCCGATGTCAGCCAACGGACGAAACGTCGGTCGGCGAGCAGCGCCCTCATCGGCGAGGGGCCCGGCGAGGCAGGGGTGAGCGTCGCGCCGTCGGCCTTCACGTTCGGGAACCGTATCGGTGAGACTGCCGCATGGCCGTTGTCGAACGCACTGAACCCGCAGCGGGTGTCGCCCAGCTGACCCTCAACCGTCCGGAAAAGCTCAACGCAATGACGACCGAACTCGTCCAGGAACTCCACGAGCACCTCGACGCCATCGCCATCGACCCAACCGTGCGGGTCGTCATCCTGACCGGCGCCGGCCGCGGCTTCTGCGCCGGACTCGACCTCGGCGGATACGGCAAGGCCCCGCACACCGAATCGATGGGCAGGACGCAGGGTGGATTCGCCGTCCAGAAGCACATCGCCGCGCTGATCCCCCATCTGCGGTCGCTGCCGCAGCCGGTCATCGCCGCCGTCAACGGACCAGCGGCCGGCGGCGGCTTCGCCCTCGTCCTCGGATCCGACGTCCGTCTGGCGGCACGGTCCGCGAAGTTCGGAGCATCGTTCATCCGCATCGGGCTCTCGGCATGCGACATCGGCACGAGCTGGGTGCTGCCGCGGCTGATCGGGGCGTCTCGGGCTCAGGAACTGATGTTGACCGGCCGGGTGTTCGATGCGGACGAGGCGTATCGGATCGGCCTCGTCATCGATCTGGTCGATGACGACGCGCTGCTCGACTCGGCGCTCGCAAAGGCCGCGCAGATCATGTTGAACTCACCCTTCGGCGTGGCACTGACGAAGGAGGGAATGTGGAGCGCCCTGGAGATTCCCGGGATGCAGGCGGCGATCGATCTCGAGAACCGTCAGCAGATCATGGCCTCGGCGACGGCCGATCACGTCGAGGGGATGCAGGCGTTCCTCGAGCGCCGTCCGCCGTCGTACCGCAACACCTGACTCTCCCCCCTGCTAGCCCGAGTGTCATCGCAGCACCCGAGTGCCCTGACGCCGGTAGCCGTTGCCACCGCACTCCGGTGCGGCCACCACACAGGCGAAACTCCGCTGCGGCGTACGACGGCCCACCTCGACAACAGTCGGGAGTCACCATGCTGTGCGCCGCCTCAGCTTAGGCTTGCCGGATGGGATCATCGCATGCTTCAGGCCGCCTCGACCGCATCGTCGATTCCGTTCTCGATGCTGCCGTCGTGCCCGGTTACAGCCGGATCGGCTATGCGGTCCGTTCGCGGGGCGCGGCGTGGCGGGGTATCGACACATACGACCTGACGGGTCGCCGGATCGTGATCAGCGGTGTGACCTCAGGCCTCGGCGCCGCAACCGCCCGTCAGCTGCGTTCGATCGGTGCCGATCTGGTGATCATCGGCAGAGACGCCGGCCGGACAGAACAGGCCGCCACAGCACTGAGAACGGTGCCGGGCCCAGGAACCGTCGAGGTGGTAGTCGCTGATATGGGTGAACTCCACCAGGTTCGGGCGGCCGCCGAGGCGATCGTCGCCGGCGGCCGTCCGGTCGATGTCGTCGTGCACAACGCCGGTGCGCTGCTCGCCAGACGCACCCTCACGTCCGAAGGGCATGAGGTCACGATCGCCACGCACGTACTCGGCCCGTTCCTGCTCACCTCGCTGCTGCTCAGTGCGCTGAAGGCGTCCGCCGGCAGGGTGATCACCGTCGCCTCCGGTGGCATGTATGGATCGCCGCTGCCCGACCTCGGCAGCGGCGAGACCTTGGAGATGTCCCCGGCTTCGTACAACGGCACCCGCCAGTACGCCATCGCCAAACGTGCACAGGTGACCCTCAACGAACTGTGGGCGACCGAGCAGCCGGCCGTCCATTTCCAGGCGATGCATCCCGGCTGGGCCGATACGCCAGGGGTGAAGACGTCGCTGCCGACGTTCGGTCGCCTGCTGAAGCCGATCCTGCGTACGCCCGACGAGGGCGCCGACACCGTCTGCTGGCTTGCTGCCGACGATGCGGGCGCAACGTCGAGCGGAGGCTTCTGGTGCGATCGGGCGCGGCGGCCGATCCATCGCCTCCCGACCACGCGCCACAGCGATACCGCCTCGGCGCGAGCCGCACTCTGGCGATGGTGTCGCACCACATGCGAGTTGTCCGAGTAGTGGCCGGCTTCCATCCGCTGGGCATCACGGCTGCGGATAACAGGGCACCTCGTCGATCGGATCCTCTTGCGCGCAAATTCAAGCCACCGAAGGACGCGGTTCCGTAGCGTCACCGTGCTCGTGGCGCTGAGCCTCACCATCGCCCTGACGGCCTGCGGCACATCATCCACGACGGGCGGTCCAGCAGCAACGGCATCCCCGTCGGCGACTTCCGCCCCGACGCTTCAGAATCCGGTGGATGGCGCGGTGACGGTGGCCGCACCGCCCGCGTCGACCAGTACCGTCCCGGTCGGCAGCCCGATGAGCACGGCGCAACCGAGGGCCACAGGCGCAACCACGCCAAGCCCGGCGGAGTCTGTCGAGGATACGATGCCGCATGTATCGAACTCGGTACTCGAGACAACGAATGCAGGCAAGGCGATGACGCTGACGATCAGCTACGGAACCGAGCCTTCGCAATTCGGTGAGCTCTCGCTACCCGCCGACGCAGCGAACGAATCAGTTCCCGGTCAGGACGGACTGCCGGTCGTCATCCTCATCCACGGCGGTTTCTGGCGGTCGAGCTACGGCCTCGATCTGGAATATCCGCTGGCAGCCGACCTCGCCGCCCGAGGATATGCCGTCTGGAATATCGAATACCGCCGTGTCGGCGACGACGGCGGCGGCTATCCCGGAACGTTGACCGACGTGGCCACGGCGATCGACGATCTCGCGCAACTCGCTGCGACCTACCATCTCGATCTCGCCGACGTTGCCGTCGTCGGTCACTCTGCCGGTGGGCATCTGGCGATGTGGTCCGCGAGCCGTGGTGCGCTGCCGGCAGGTGCACCTGGGGCAACCCCGATCGTGATGCCGCGACTGGCGATCGGGCAGGGCCCGGTCGTCGATCTGATCGCTGCCGACAAGGCACACCTCGGGGGCGACGCCACATCGGACTTCATCGGCGGCTCCTACAAACAGTACCCGGATCGATACGCGATCGCCGGCCCGTCGATCAAGACATCGGCCAGGCTGGTCGTGGTTCGGGGAGCATTGGACGACACGGTTCCCGCCGAGTTCACCCTGCCACAGGATCACACCGGCATCAAGATCGTCGACGTGCCGGGCAACGACCATTTCGACCTCATCGATCCGAACAGTTCGGCATGGAAGGCGGTCATCGCCGAGCTCGCCGCTCCGCACTGACAGCTCCTTCAGGCGAGCGCTTCTGCGAACAATCCGAGGGCTGCGACTGCGAAAGCGACCATGTTCTCGCGGCGATCATCGAGACCGGTCAGCACCTGGCGGCTCGACTCGACCGGCCCGGCGACGGCCAACCACGAGTGGCCGGCAGGGTCGCCGTAGCGGTTCGGCGGACCGGCAGCACCCGCTTCGCCGATGCCCCACGTCGCCCCGAGGCGAACGGCGACCGACCTGGCGAGATAGGTGGCGAAGACGTCTGTCGCACCGCGCATCCGCTGCGGCGTCTCGACCGCACCGGCCATCCACGCCCGACCGGCAGCTGCGGTGTAGATCACCGCTCCGCCGAGGTAGTACGCCGATGCTCCGGGTATCGACAGCAGCGTGGCGGAGATCAAACCGCCAGCCGAGCCTTCTGCGACGCCGACGGTTTCCCCTCGCTCCTTCAGCAATGTTCCGATGCGCTGGGCGAGATCCGTCAACTCCTGGGTGAACATGCACTCAGCATGGCGTCGTTCGTGCGGGTCATAGCGAAAATTCCCTGCGCATTCGAAGCATCGAAACCGAGGTCGAGCCGCCGCTTGCCCGTTGCCTCGGTTGGCGAATCCTCTTCAGACACGACATGGCGTTCGATGAATTCGAAGAACGATCCTGGAACCTGCTGTTCCACCAGCGCTCCCTCTGCCGTGCGCATCGGACGCAGGACGGATGTCGCCCGGTGGGCGGTTTGCAGGACCCTGCCAGAGCCGGACACCTCGACGCTGTCCTTGATCGGCCGGCCACTCGAACGTTCGGCTGCCGCGACGGCGGCGACATCATCGACCCGATCGGTCGCGTGGTTGAAGGACGTACCCTCCGTGGCGATCCACGCCAGTTCGGCCGATTCGCTCAGCAGCAGTCGATAGTCGTCGATGGTCGGCAGTTCGTGCTGACGGGCGAAGCATCGCACGAGCACGTCGAGGAGCGCGGCGGCAACATCGAACGGCAACGACCCGTCCGACTCCAACTGGCGGAGCCATGCCGCTGCGTCCGCTCCGACCGGATCGACGGACGTCCCGAAGATCCGATCGACGGCGTGTTGAACCGGAACGGAGAACTCGTCGGGATGGATTTCGCTGACGAACCACTGACCGATCTGCTCCGGCATGTCGAGGTGGCAGTACGAGTAGCCCGTCATATGGATGCGCGTCAACGGATACGTTTCGCGACGGCGGAATCCCAACGGCTCCAGCAGTCGCGTCACCTGTTCGATGCCTGCCGGGAGCGACCCGATATTCGCCCACGCGACCGTGCGGATCGCGCCGTGATCCAGCATGATCTTGCGGCCGGCAGCGCGTTGTTCGCAGAGATAGTGCAACGCCGAGGGGACGCGATCGAGCAGGTCGGCGAACAGCGCAACATTGAGCGCGTGAGCGATCAGCCTGCGCGGAACGGGATCGAACCCGCCCGCCATCTCGTCCGACGTTTCGACGGCGTCGAGCACGTCGCCGGTCCTGGCACCGGCAACCGAGATCAGCAACTCACGCAAGGTCGAGACGCTCGCCGGAGACGACGCCATCAGCGGAAAGCGGTCGGAATCGTCATCGTTGGTACTCTAAGAGCCTGCGTCGCGTGACGCAATCGGGCACCGGAGCGACCACTTCCTTGAACCCCATCGATCTCTCGGTCTTCACCGGCGCCGTGGCGCTGCCGGATGCCGCCGACCGCCCGAGATACGAGATGCCGGCCCGCGGCAAGCCGGGGATCGCGGCAGGCGTCGCCCTTCCGACGACGGTCGAGGAACTCCGCCAGATCATCCGTCAGGCCTATGCCGCAGGGATCCGGTTGCTCCCTCAGGGTGCCAACACCGGCCTCGTCGGCGCATCGGTACCGACCACCGACGGCGACACCGTCGTGCTGTCGCTCGACCGCCTGACCGGCCCTGTCGAGATCAACGACGGCGACGCCACCGCCGTCGTCGCCGCCGGCACACGGCTCTCGATGCTCAACGACGCCGCCAGACCGTTCGGACTGCATCTTCCCGTCGACCTCGCACCCGACCCGACGATCGGCGGGATGATCGCCACCAACACCGGGGGGAGTCGTGTGCTCCACTACGGCCCGATGCGTGCGCACGTTCTCGGGGTCGAAGTCGTTGCAGCCGACGAGAATGCGACACTGTTCGGCGGACTCGCTGATCTCCGCAAGGACAGCCGCGGAGTGGACATCGCCCACCTCGTCGTCGGGTCTGGCGGCACGCTCGGCATCGTCACCCGCGCCGTTCTCGCTCTGTCGCCGCTCCCCCGGCGCACCGAGACATGGTGGCTGTCGCTGAGCGAACCGTCGCAGGCGACGCCGCTCTTCTCGGCGCTGAAAGCCGCAAGACCCGGAACGCTGACGGCCTTCGAATTCGTCTCGCGTGAGGCGCTGCGATGCGCGTTGACAGCGGACGGCGGCCCGGTCAACCCGTTCGGCGACGAACTGCCCGAGGGTTGTGTGCTCGCCGAATGGTCGAGCGTCGACGAGTCGTCGCTCGACGGATTGGAGAACGACGTTGCCGACGCCTTCGAACTGGGTCTGTTGGTGGACGGGGTACTCGTGGACGCACACAGCGGCTGGTCTCTTCGTCATCGGGTGAGTGACAGTGTGCGGACCTTCGGAATCGTGCTCGGCCACGACATCTCGACACCGCGCCATGCGTTGATGGCTGCACGCGCAGAAGGCATCGAGGCGATCGGTGCCATCGTCTCCGAGGCGATCGTCTGCGACTTCGGCCACGTCGGCGACGGGGGCCTGCATCTGAACGTCCTCTTCCCTCACGGCACGCCTGCGCCGACGCCTGCCAGTGCCGCACAGATTCGCGGTGCGGTCGACACCATCGTCGCCCGGTATCACGGCAGCTACAGCGCAGAACACGGGCTCGGACCGCTGAACGCCGAGCGCTGGCTGGCGGACACACCGTTGATCGAGCAGCGGATCGTCGCCTCGATCAAGGCAGTCGTCGACCCGCGCTCGATCCTCGGCCACCCGAACCATCCGTACAACCGACTCTGACCCGTCCCGACTCGTCCCGCCACTCGTGTCCGGGGCAGGCTGACGGAATGCTCTCACGGCGTCAACTGCTCTCGCTCGGTGCGTTCTCCGTCGTCACGGCGGCGTGCAGCAGCTCCTCGAAAACTGCCTCGACAGCGACATCGGCCGGTCCCTCGTCCACCGGTGGGGTGACGACAGCGGCTTCGACGACCTCACCGGCAACGATTGTGGCAACGACGCCGCCGTCCACCGTCGCACCGACGACCGTCGCACCGACCACCGTCGCACCGACGACGACCATCGATCTCGCCACTGCGGCAATGGCTTACACGCAGTCCGGCCCGTTTCCGGTCGGTGTCACGACCTTGACACTGGCAAAGGGAAACAAGGTCGAGGTGTGGTATCCGGCCGTCACCGGCACGACCGGCGAGGTCACCTACGACGTTCGCGACTTCGTGCCGGATTCGATTCGCAAGATCCTCACCGCCGATGTCCCTGCGACCTATTCGTTCGCCGGAGCACGCGACCCGGACGCTGCTGCCGGCACATTTCCTGTTGTTCTGTTCAGCCACGGCTTCACCGGCATCCGCTTGCAGAGCACCTTCCTGACGGCACATCTGGCGACATGGGGCATGATCGTCGCCGCCCCGGACCATCCGTCCCGCGACCTGACCAACGTCCTCGGAGGTACCGCGACCGGCAGCACAGCCGACTCCGTCGACGATCTGTTGAAGACGTTGGAACTGGTTACCAGTGAGAACGCCTCTGCGAGCAGCAAGCTGAACGGCCGGGTCGATACCGCCCATGTCATCGCCGTCGGGCACTCTGCAGGTGGCGGCACCGTCGTCGGAGCGGCGCTCGATCCACGGATCGCCGGGTACGTATCGCTGGCATCAGGCGTCGAAGTCGGTCGTGGGTCGGCACCGGCAACGACAGCCGGGACAGGACCCGCCACCTCGGCTGTTGCGCCGAGCGCGGCACCGACGACAGGCGTGCCCGTTCCGCTGCCCGCCAAACCGTCGTTCTTCATGGCCGGCGCACTCGACGCCGTCGTCCCGGCGCAAACTGTCACCGTCCCCTCGTTCCAGAAGGTTCCGACGCCGACCAGGTTGTGGATCATTGACGGAGTCGGACACAACGGCTTCGACGACTTCTGCACGTTCGGTAACGGCACGGGCATCATCGGCGTCGCCGACGCCTCTGGACTCAGCGCCGTGCTCGATGCCCAGCCACAACTCCGCAAGCTCGGCACCGACGGATGCGTCGCCCCGGATGTCCCCGTTTCGCAGACGTTCCCGATCATCCGCCACGCTGTGACGGCGTGGCTGCGCAACGAGTTCGGCACCGACGCCACGCCGATCGGACTGGGAGCCGACGTCGCCGGCTCGTACCCGGTCAAGGTGACGATCGAGCAACGCCCGTAGCCGGGTGCTGAAATTCACCAGCCGGACTGGCATCACGACGCGCTGAGCTGGTCTTTCTCTGCGAGATCTGCAACCCGGGACACAGTTTCAGCACCCTGCCAGCCGCTCGTCGGCCGGCTGGCACGATCCGGACCAGCAGGTCGTCCGCCGGCCGCTGCGGTCTGCGAACGGATCGAGAGCGGCCAACACCTCGGTCGCAACCCACTTCCGGTTACGGTATTGCCAGACACCTTCGAGAGCACACCGGCGTTTTCCAGGAGTTCGATGGCGGTGTTGACGTTGCCGTAGGCCGTGCCGAGTTCGCTTGGAGCGAGCGTGTGGGTCATGTCGACCGGGGCCACTCGACCGGCTGGACACGGACAGCGCCGCTACGTTGCTGCAGACGTACACATGCCGGAGCGGGCACCACTCGCTGCCCCGGCCCGACCGAAGGACGACCGATGACATCGACGCTTCCCGCAACCCACGCCGACCTGTTGGACAAGCCGACATTCGCCCACCTCGCAACCGTCCGGCCTGACGGATCGCCGCAGACGAGTGTGATGTGGTTCGCCTGGGACGGGAAGTGGGCGCGCTTCACACACACGACGACCCGCCAAAAATTTCGTAACTTCGAGCACGAGCCACGGGTGTCGTTTTCGGTCGCCGATCCGGCCAACCCGTACCGGTTCCTGGAAATCCGCGGCGTCGTCGAGTCGATCGAGCCCGATCCCGACGGCGAGTTCTACCGAACCCTCGGGCGTCGCTACGGCATGGAGATGACCGTCCTCGATGCCGATGTGCGGGTGATCGTGACTGTCAGGCCGACGTCGTTCGTCGCCGTCGACAGCGGCATGACCGCAGCGGAACTGCTCGCCTACAAAGCAACCATCCGCACTGCTGCCGCAGCCGGCGATCCGTCAGCCTCGAGCGACGGTGTCTCCGCCGGCTGAGCGGCAGCTCGGCAGTCGCTGTCGGCGCGTGTAGCGAATGATGCGACTTCTGCCGACATCGAATCTGCAGGATGCTGTGGTCCGCTACTGAGGTGACTGCATCAGGGTGTTGGCGATCGTGCCGAGAGCATCCTTGGGCAGCGTGCCGGTGACCTCGACGAACCACGAAGCCGGGCTGGCAGGCGTGATGAGCATCGTCGTGCCGTTCAGATCCGGCTTCGCCCTGACAGAGCCGAGGGTCGGAGAGGTCACAGCGGTCGCGGTGGTTGCATCGTCAGCGGGGATCACCGAGGTCGGACCCTGATGGACGACGATGTAGTTCTGGCCGTTGACGTACACGTCGACATAGCTCGCCACGGTGATGGTCTTGGCGACCGTCGTTGAGGTGTCGGCTGCCGCGACGGTGGCCGGAACGGACGTACTGGTCGTGTCCGCTGCCGGATCGGCGATGTTCTGGGCATATGTATAACGGTTCTGCAGGGTGTACCCCAGCGGCGGTGTGGCGAACTGCCAGTAGCCGGGCACGGGAACCTTGGTGGCATCGAGCGGAGCGAGGGTCGAACCGCTCGCCGAGAGCAGCGGAGGGTCCGCAAGCGGCTTGAAGGCGTCTGCAGTGATCGTCGGCGATTCGTTGACAGAGGTGGCGACCATGTGTTGCTGGAAGGACCCGTCGACGACAACGATCTCCTCGAGGATCAGCCCAGAGCCATCGATGCATACATCCGTGTAGTTGGTCGCCGTCGGCGGTGCCATCGAATAGGTCTCGGGCGACTGGCCGGTCCGATACATCTGACACTCTCGCCCGATCAGCGTCCGGCGTTCCTTCAGCACATAGGAACCGTCGGCCACGAGATCGGTGATGCTGGCGTCGAAGCGGAAATCGGCGAGACCGGCGGCCGGGACATCGGTCTGAGCACTCGTCTGCCCACCGGAAAGGTAGGACTTGATCCCGATCGCTGACACGGCGTCGAAGTCCTGATTGGCCTCCGGGTTCGGTGCCTTGATACTCAATGACGAGTCGAAGGGCCGCTGCACCAGGTAGTCGTTGGTGCTGGTGGAGGTCGTGCCGGCGTTGTTGTAGGTCGAGTCGTATCTGATCTCGTACGTGCCGAGCGGCTTGGTGATCGCCAGCGCGCCGGTCGCCCCGTCGACGACCTGCGCCGTCAGCGCTGGAGGTGGCACCGGCGCTGCCGTCGACGCCGTGGCCGCATCCGAACCGGACGGAGTCGTGCCGCCATCGGCACTCGTGTCGATCGTGGCGACTGCCGACTTGTCGTCACGGTTGTGTTGGATGGCGATGACGACGACGAGCACGACGACAACGACGGAGAAGACGCCGACGACCTTGAGGATGTTGCGTCGCTCACGCCGGCGCTGGGCATTCGCCCATGCCTGGCTGCGTACCGGGGTCTGGCCGTATCGGGACTTCGGCGTGACGCTGTAGAGCGCCGCACGCTTTTTGGCCTCGGCGATTCGTCGCTCGCGTTTCGATTTGCCCGATGTCATTCTCGGTTGCCGCTCCTGATCCTCGGTATCCCCCACGGCCGTCCGTGTGCACGTCGGATCATTCTCGGCACTGTAGCTGTGATTCCGCTTTGAGTTCTGGAAGGAACCGCTGCGCGCCTGCTATCCAGCAACGTCGCGACGAAGGCGGTCGAGACGACGGTCCCAGCCAGAACCGGCGTCGAGCATCCACGTGACCGCACTCGCGAGTTGCGCAGTCGTGGCGCGATACTGCACTTCTCGCCCGACGCGTCGAGAGCAGACGAGGCCGGCGATCTCCAATGCCTGTATATGTTTCGTCACACCCTGTCTGCTCAGCGTGCCTCCCTCGGCGAGACGCGTCGCCGACTGTGGCCCGTGTTGTACGAGCCGTTGCAGCAACAGGCGTCGCGTCGGGTCGGCGAGCGCCCCGAACAGGCGGTCGAGTGCGCCGCCGTCTGGTTCCGGCGTCACCGCAATGACAGTGCCGACCCGCACGATCCGAGCAGCCACAACCTGGTCTCCCATGCCAACCGGCGATCGAGCAAATCGAGGGATGCGGCATCGATGGGGTTGGACATCGGTCCGTTGACCGAGCACGACGACGACCCCGACACCGGCAACGGTCCTCCAGGTCCGGCGGCTCTGCGCTCGACGATGTGCAATCGCTTCGAGCTCACGGACAGATCCTCGATCCGCAGTTCGACCGTCGCCAACGACGACGGGTCGTCGTCGTGCCACCACGTGAATCCGACGCTGCGGCCACGTTCGACGCCGTCGATGCGCACGTGCCGCACGAGTTCTCCATCGGTGACCTCCCCTACCGCACCGACCTCCACGTCGACGTCGGCGGCATCGGCGAGCCATCTCGTCCAACCATCGGCGGTCCCGACGAGTTCCCAGAGCAGGGCATCGTCGACGTCCAACTCGACGACTCGGTCGACGGCTTCGTCGCGGAAAATTGCAGGCTCGACGCTCGTGAATGGCTCCATCGGCAACACGATACCGCAACCAGCTGGTTGCACCTCGGCACGGGCGCCGTGTACATTCAGGTGCAACCATTCAGTTGCACTAGGAGCACCCATGCTGATCCCGACCGTTATCGAATCGACGAACAAGGGCGAGCGAGCCTTCGACATCTTCTCCCGACTGCTCGCCAATCGCATCGTGTTCCTCGGATCGGCGATCGACGACAACGTCACCAATGTCGTGATCGCCCAACTCCTGCACCTGGAGAGCGAGAACGCCGACAGAGACATCGCCCTGTACATCAACAGCCCCGGAGGCGACATGAACGGACTGTTCGCCATCTACGACACGATGCAGTACATCCATGCCGATGTCGCCACGATCTGCGTCGGTCAGGCGGCGTCTGCCGCTGCCGTACTCCTCGCCGCCGGAACCCCAGGCAAACGGTTCGCGCTGCCAAACGCCAGAGTGCTGATCCACCAACCGCACGGCGGCGCCCAGGGGCAGTCGACCGACATGGAACTGGCGGTCGCCGAAATGGTCGAGATGCGTCGAAGGATGGTCGATATTCTCGTCGGCGCAACCGGGCAGCCCCGCGAACGGATCACCAACGACATCGACCGTGACTACATCGTCCGCGGCCAGCAGGCACTCGACTACGGGCTGATCGACGAGATCATCGAACACCGCATGCTCGCCAACCACAAGGTCGCCATCGCGCCAGCGGCCTAGTGCACGAGTTCGGGCGAGCCGGCGCCGTCAGACGCAGCGGCCAGCAGTTTCAGGTGGCAATTGCCCCGCCGTGCGCAAGGATCTCCGCCCGAAGTCTGGGAAACGCCCGATCCAGCCAGACGAGACCCCGCTGGATGTCTACAGTCGGCTTCATGGACAACACCCTGACGCGCGTTCTCAATGCTGTCGACGAACAGCAGGCGGAGATGACCCTGCTGCTTCGAGAACTCGTGCGCATCCCCAGCGTCAGCGGCACGGATGCGGAAAACGAGGCGATCGCCCACGCCGCCAAACTCTTCGCCGACGAGGGTATGGAGGTCGACCACTGGCAGATCCCCTTGGACGACATCACCAGCCGCCCCGACTTCCCTGGCGTCGAGGTCGAACGAACCGAAGCGTGGGGCGTGGTCGGGCGTGTGCGCGGCTCGTCCGACGGACAGGGCGCGCCCAGTCTGTTGTTCAACGGTCACGTCGATGTCGTTCCCGTTGGGGACCGGCGACAGTGGAGCGGAGATCCGTTCGACGCCCGCATCGACGGCGGACGCCTCTACGGCCGTGGTGCCTGTGACATGAAGGCCGGGCTCGTCGCCGCGTTGTGGGCCACAGCGGCGATCCGCCGCGCCGGCATACGACTCAACGGCGATCTACTGCTCACCGCGGTTCTCGGCGAAGAGGACGGCGGTCTCGGCACCTACAGCACGCTCGCCCGTGGATGGCGGGCAGACGCATGCGTGATCCCGGAACCGACGAACCTCGACCTCGTCCCGGCAAATGCCGGAGCACTGACGTTCCGCCTGTCCGTTCCGGGAGTCGCAACGCACGCTTCGCGGAGAACCGAAGGTGTCAGCGCCATCGAGAAGTTCGTGCCCCTGCTGATCGCCCTGCAGCAACTGGAGGCCCGTCGCAACGCCGACCCCGACCCGAGGGCGAGGCGTTGGGATATTGCCTATCCACTTTCGATCGGCACGATCCACGCGGGCGACTGGGCGTCCTCCGTTCCGGACCTGCTCGTTGCAGAAGGTCGGCTCGGTGTCGCCCTCGGCGAGCACGTCGAGTCGGCGCGCGACGAACTCGAGCAGGCTGTCGCCGAGGCCTGCGACGGTGATGCGTGGCTGCGTGATCATCCGGCGACGATCGAGTGGTGGGGCGGGCAGTTCGCCAGCGGGAGCCTGCCGGAGTCCAGCGATCTGATCGACCGGGTCCGTTCGGCGCACGCCGTCGTCGGCGGTGCCGCGCAGGAGACCTACATCGCCCCGTACGGCAGTGATCTGCGCCTGATGACCGGAATCGGCGGGGTGCCGACGCTGCAGTACGGACCGGGCGAGGTCGCTCTCGCCCACGGCCCGGACGAGTTCGTCCCCCTCGACCAGGTCCTGACCACCGCCAGAGCGCTGGCCGCCCTCGCCCTCGACTTCTGCGGGACTTGAACCCCTCCGCCGGATTATTCGCGGATCTAGAGTCGTCACATGGACGACATGGGGATGCGCCGTTTGCTCTCGGAAGCTTCGGGTTCGACGGTTGTCGCGCTGTTGGAGGACACGATCGACGCCAATCTCCGACGAACGGTCGCTGCATGGCCGGATCGTGAGGCCTTGATCGTCCGGCACCAGGCGATCCGCTGGACGTATCGCCAACTCGACGAACGCATCGACGAGTTGGCGAGAGGATTGATGGCGAGTGGCCTCGACGTCGGCGACCGTCTCGCGCTGTGGTCGCCGAACCGGTACGAATGGACGCTGCTGCAGTATGCAACGGCCAGGATCGGCGTGATCATGGTGTGCATCAATCCGGCGTACCGCACGACCGAGTTGTCCTTCGCCCTGCAACACTCGGGCAGTCGAGTGCTGTTCGCCGCAGCAACCTTCAAATCCTCGGACTACCGGGCGATGTGGGACGAGATCGCCGCCGATTGTCCGACCGTCGAACGCGCCGTGTTCTTCGAGTCTCCGGAATGGAACGACCTCCTCGCCCTCGGTTCGACGATCACCGCCGGTGCCGTCGCCGAACGCGGTGCCTCGCTGAAGAACACCGACTCGATCAACATCCAGTACACCTCCGGCACGACGGGTTCGCCGAAGGGGGCGACGCTGTCGCATCGCAACATCCTCAACAACGGATTCTTCGTCGGCGAGACGTGTGGTTACACCGAACTCGACCGCGTCTGCATCCCCGTGCCGTTCTATCACTGCTTCGGCATGGTCATGGGCAATCTCGGATGCACGACCCACGGCGCCTGCATGGTGATCCCCAACGATGCGTTCGACCCGTTGACCGTGCTCGATGCCGTCGCCCAGGAGCGCTGCACCAGCCTCTACGGCGTGCCGACGATGTTCATCGCCGAACTCGCCCATCCGGACTTCGAGCGCTACGAACTCGGCAGCCTGCGGACGGGGATCATGGCCGGCGCTCCGTGCCCTGCCGAGGTGATGAAACAGGTCCTCGACAAGATGCACATGCAGGAGGTGACCATCGCCTACGGCATGACCGAGACGTCGCCGGTGTCGATGCAGACCGTGGCGAACGACCCGTTCGACAAGCGCGTCGGGACCGTCGGACGCGTACATCCCCATGTCGAGATCCGTATCATCGATCCGGCCACCGGCGAGACCGTCGAGCGCAACACGACGGGCGAATTCCTCACTCGTGGCTATTCGGTGATGTCCGGCTATTGGAACGAGCCGGACAAGACCGCGCAGGCGATCGATGCCGACGGGTGGATGCACACCGGCGACCTGGCGGTGATGGACGACGACGGTTACGTGGCGATCACCGGACGGAGCAAGGATCTGATCATCCGCGGCGGGGAGAACGTCTCACCGCGCGAGATCGAGGAGTTCCTCTACGGCCATCCTGACGTCGTCGACGTGCAGGTCGTCGGCGTGCCGGATCCGCAGCACGGCGAGGAGGTCTGTGCATTCGTCAAGACGAAGTCCGGCACCGTCGATCCCGAGGACATCAAAGCGTTCTGCCGGGGTCGTATCGCTCACTTCAAGATCCCGCGTTACGTACTGTCGGTCGACGAATTCCCGATGACCGTCACCGGCAAGGTGCAGAAATACCTGCTCCGCGAGGAAGCCAACAAGCGCCTCGACCTGTAAGCAGGCGCTGCTCGGATCAGTCGGCGGTAGACACGGAAATGACGAGTCCGCGATCTTCGGCCAGCACCCTGCGCCGTTCTGCCTCGCCGACGAGTTCGAGGTGATAGGCCTGCAGCACAGCGATCTTTGCCAGCACCTGCTCCTGAGTCCTGGCGTTGAGGCGCGCCGCTTCGTTGACGATCTCGTTGGCGCGCGTTGCGCTCGTCCCGGCGCGATATTCACTCCGGAGCTGCACCATGCGGTCGTCGGCATGTAACAGTTCGCGGATCTCGTCGAGGTTGAACCCCATCACCGCCTGGAGTT
>JANXUF010000142.1 GCA_025356335.1 Actinomycetes bacterium | reverse complement strand
CGTCGGAGAGCGCGATCCGCGAATACCTGTCAGCGATCTCCGGGGGCAGGGGTGGCGAGTGCACGACGTCGATATGGCGGTGGTCTGCGTCGACGACTGCGATGTTGACGAACACCGCCCCGAGCACCTCCCGCCCCGTCGTTGTAACCACCCGAGCGACCTGCTCGACGGTGTTGACGGCACTGAGTTCCTGGGCGAGCTGAGCGAGCATCGTCGCCCGACTCACCAGGATCTCGCGCCGCTCCATCTCGGCTCGCAACTCCCGAGCCGACTCACTGGCGACAGCGAGCGCGGCGCGAAGCTGCATGTGGCTCGTTGCTGCGCTGGCCAGCACGTCGAGCAACGTGACATCTTCTGCCGACCACTTCCGGGCGACGCGATCAACGGCGCAGAACGTACCGACCACGTAACCGTCCGTCGAGCGCAACGGGAAGCCTGCCCACGCAACAACTCCCATCGACTCGATCGAAGCGTTACGAACGCTTCGTGGGTCGAGTCTGGCGTCATCGATGATTACGGCGCCGTCTGTGCCGATCACGTACTGGCAGAACGAGTCCTCCACCGGGTTCTCACCATAGAGCCCAGAGCCACGATCCGGGTCGACGCCGACAGCGCTCACCCAGAACGACCGATGCTGATCGACCAGCGTCACGAACACCCACGGCACCCCGAGCACTGCCGCAGCAAGACGAGCCAACTGATCGAACGACTCATCAGGCCTGGAGTCGAGCAGACCAGTCGCCTCCACCGCTGCCACACGCCGAGGATCGAACACGCCCGACGTCAGACGCTGCTCCCACACCGCGCCGTCCCACGGATCGTCAGGGCTGCCCAGCGCGTCTCGCTTCACCACGCAAAGCTAGGTGAGTCCTGAAGTAGTCGGTCTGTTGGGGGATCCCCGGTGGGTGGTGTCCCGCGAAAATAGTATGTGGGATGGCTTTGGGGTCGGCACCGGTGGGGCAGCGGTTCGAGAATCCGAGGGAGCTGCTTGGTGACCGGTTGAAGGGCGTGTATCGGTTGTTGGCCGAGCACGGTGTCGTCTTGTTCGGTGACGACTACTTCGCTGATTGCTACAAGAGCTCGCGGCTTGGCCGGCCAACGGTGCCGGCGCGGGTGTTGGCAACGGTGATGGTGCTGCAGTCGTTGGAGGGCTTGTCGGATCAAGAGGCGGTTGATCATCTCGAATGTGATCTGCGCTGGCAGGCTGCTGCCGGTGTTGATGCCGGGTATGTGGCGTTCCATCCAACGGTGCTGGTTGGTCAACGGAATCGGTTGCGGTTGTCGGATCGGCCGAAGCGTTTCTTGGAAGACACCAAGGTTGTTGCTCGTCAGGCGGGGGTGATGCGGGATCGGGTGCGGGTGTTGGACTCGACCCCGATCTATGACGCGGTGTCGACTCAGGACACGGTGACGCAGTTGCGTTCGGCGATCCGCAAGCTGTTGCGGGCGTTGGAAGGCTGCGAGCTGGCGGGGCGGGTGCGGGCCGTGCTGGTCCGTGACGATGACTATGTCGGGCCGGGTAAACCGGCCTGTGATTGGGATGACCGTGAAGCCCGCGAGGCGCTGGTTGATGCGTTGGTCCGCGACGCGCTCGCGGTCTTGGCTGTAGTCGATGGTGAGGTGCTGGTTGGCGCGGTCCGGGAGGCGGCCGAGTTGTTGGCGCTGGTTGCTGGCCAAGACGTCGAGCAAGGCGATGACGGTGTGTTCCGGATCGCCCGCAACGTGGCCCGGGACCGGGTGATCTCCACCGTTGACCCCGAGGCACGTCACGGCCACAAGTCGCGTAGCCGCCGCTTCGATGGTTACAAAGCTCACCTGTCGGTGGACCCGGACTCGGAGTTGATCGATGAGGTGGTCGTCACCCCGGCCAACACCCACGACGGTGACAGCGCGGTGATCGACGATCTGCTCGCCGGTCACGCCGACGACGAAGACAAGCCGACCGTGATGGGCGACTGCGCGTATTCGAGCCCGGACTTGGTCGACGATCTCGAACAGGACGGGTTCGAGATGATCGCCAAAGTCCCGCCGGCCGCGAACCGCGACGGCCGTTACAGCAAAGACGACTTCACCGTCGATCTTGACAGAGGCACAGTCGCCTGTCCGGGCGGTCAAATGGTTGTGATCCGCTTCAGTCGTGATGGTTCGGGCCGAGCCGATTTCGCCGGGCACTGCGCCGACTGCCCACTGCGCGTCAACTGCACCACATCGACATCGGGACGCTCGATCAGCATCCACCGGCGAGAAGCGATACTGCAGCGCGCCAAAGCCGTCCAATCGACACCGGAATGGAAGCACGCCTACCGATCGACCCGCCCCAAAGTCGAACGCAAGATCGCTCACTTCGTGCGCGCCGGATGGGGCGCACGACGAGCACGCACCCGAGGTGTCAAACGTGTCACCACCGACGCCGTCACCCGCGCGGCCGCCGTCAACTGGGCGCGTCTGGCCACCCTCGGGCTCACCGTCACCGACAGCAAATGGGCTACAGCCACCACATGACCGCCCCCGCGAAGCTCCCTCGCCGTCGCATTCGATCCCCGATCGACGCTGAACAGACTCACACCCGATCGCCACACCCCTCCGCCGACAACGAACGCACCATCGACACGGCCCACACACCGCGACCACTCCCGGCAGCGACCTACCCCAGGACGATGAACACCACTACATCAGAACTCACCTAGATGATTGGTTCCAAGGGGTGTCAGTGGTCGTAGGCGAGGAGTGAGCGGGCGGGTCCTGGTTGGTGGGTGGTTTCGTTGTGCCAGATCGCGGCGGTGAGCGCGAGGAGGCGTTGGAGTACGCGTGCGCAGACGCCTGCGGGTTTGCGGCCGCCGTGGC
>JANXUF010000100.1 GCA_025356335.1 Actinomycetes bacterium | reverse complement strand
GTGACGCAACGAGTCGGTGGGCGTCAGCGGAATGGGCGGTCGCGACGTTGCGCCACCGGCCGCGCCCACCAGCGCCCACTGAACCGCCAGGCGCCGCGACTGTCGTCGGCTGTCGGCGGCGGGACGAACAGGACCGGCTTCGGCCACATCGCCTCGATCGCCACGGAGATGATCGCCGCTTCCAGTTCCGTCGGCGCCGGTTCGATCGAGAGGGCATTGACCTGCGACATTCGAGAGACGCTAGCGGGAGCACCGCCCGCCCTGAAAACATGGCGACCGCAGATCGCGTCGACCCTGTGCGGAGTGGTACGCGTCGGGACGGGTACACCACCACACTGCCCACAGATCCGATCGACCGGCAACACGCAAGCGGGGCCCGCCAGACCGTCGCCGCAACGCTCCCGAGCCGACGTCGAACAGAGCGCCAGCGAACGGAGACGGCGTGCGAGTAAATGATTACAGGGGCATGTTGCCGTGCTTGCGCTTCGGCAGTTCCTCACGCTTCGTCGACAGCATTTCCAGTCCGGCGACGATCTTGCGGCGGGTTTCAGCGGGATCGATGACGTCGTCGACGTAGCCGCGCTCTGCGGCGTTGTAGGGGTTTGCGTATTTCTCGGTGTAATCGGCGACGAGTTCGGCGCGCCGGGCGACGGGATCGGCTGCCTGTTGGATCTCGCGGCGATAGACGATTTCGACGGCACCCATCGGGCCCATCACGGCGAGTTCGGCTGTCGGCCAGGCGTACGACAGGTCGGAGCCGATCGACTTCGAGTCCATGACGACGTAGGCACCGCCGTAGGCCTTACGGGTGATGATCGAGATACGCGGTACGGTCGCCTCGCAGTATGCATAGAGCAGTTTCGCGCCGTGGCGGATGATGCCGCCGTACTCCTGGTCGACTCCTGGCAGGAAACCCGGCACATCGACGAATGTCAGCAGCGGGATGTTGAAGGCGTCGCAGGTTCGGACGAACCGGGCAGCCTTCTCCGCCGACTCGATGTCCAGCACACCGGCGAGGACCATCGGCTGGTTGCCGACGACGCCGACCGATTTGCCGTTGACCCGCGAGAATCCGCAGACGATGCTCTTCGCCCAGTGCGGGAAGTACTCGAAGAATTCGCCGTCATCGACGACCTCGCGGATGACCTTTTTCATGTCGTACGGCTGGTTCGACGTCGCCGGCAGGATGTCACGGAGCATCGGGCACAGACGCTCGGGGTCATCGTCGGTTTCGACGGTCGGGGACTCCTCCATGTTGTTCGACGGCAGGAAGCTGAACAGGAAGCGGACGTCTTCGAGGCAGGCCTTCTCGTCGGCAGATACGAACGTCGCAACGCCGCTCTTGGACGCATGTGACATCGCCCCGCCGAGTTCCTCGAGCGTGACTTCCTCGCCGGTCACGGTCTTGACGACGTCGGGGCCGGTGATGAACATGTGGCTGGATTCACGCACCATGAAGATGAAGTCGGTCATCGCCGGCGAGTAGACGGCACCGCCGGCACATGGCCCGAGGATCACCGAGATCTGCGGCACGACACCGGACGACAGTACGTTGCGGTGAAAGATGCCGCCATAGCTGGCAAGCGAGACGACGCCCTCCTGAATGCGGGCGCCGGCGCCGTCGTTCAACCCGATGACCGGCGCACCGACTTTCAGGGCGAGGTCCATCAGCTTGTGGATCTTCTCGGCGAAGACCTCCCCCAGTGCGCCGCCGAAGACGGTGAAGTCCTGGCTGAAGACGAACACCTTACGACCGTCGATCGTCCCCCAACCGGTGACGACGCCATCCGTGTACGGCCGCTCTTCCAGTCCAGCGGCGTGGGCCCGATGGCGGGCGAGCTGATCGAGCTCTTCGAAGGAGCCCGGATCGAGCAGTAGTTCGATGCGCTCCCTGGCGAGCAGCTTGCCTTTGGCGTGCTGGCGCTCGATCGACCGGGGCGAGCCGGCGTGCAGCGCCTGCTCACGTCGTTGGTGGAGGTCTTCGAGCTTGTCGTGCATCAGGCCGTCGGAGGAAGTCGTCACGGGGGACGACGCTAGTCCGGCGGGGCATTCCAACCCATCCTCGCGTCGCTGCGGCAACGGTCACGGCAGGCTTCGACCGTCGATTGCTGGCGTCAGCGGCTCGCAGGCAGCAAGCTGTGGCGTGGCCACCTTTCCGCTCACCCCGCCGATCTCTCCGATGCTTGCCAAGCTGACACCGCAGATCCCAGAAGGCGACGGCTGGTGGTACGAGCCGAAATGGGACGGGTTTCGTTGCATCGTCTTCCGATCAGGCGACGACATCGAGCTGGCGAGCCGCAATGAAAAGCCGTTCAACCGCTATTTTCCGGAGTTGATCGCCCCGTTGCTCGCTGCGCTCCCCGATCAGGCAGTCGTCGACGGCGAGATCGTGCTGCCCTCGGCCACCGGGCAGGGACTCGACTTCGACGCACTGCAGCAGCGGATCCATCCTGCCGCCTCGCGGGTGAAGCGCCTGTCAGAGGAGACGCCGGCGATGTTCGTCGCCTTCGACGCCTTGAGCCTCGATGGCACCAACCTGATGTCCACGCCGTTCGCTGAACGCCGCCGCGCGCTGGAAGACGCAGTCACGGTGGGCTCGATGGTCAAGGTGACCCCGATCTCGACGGATCCTGGCGTCGCCCACGAGTGGTTCAATCGCTTCGAGGGCGCTGGGCTCGATGGTGTCATCGCCAAACGATCGGAGCTGCTGTACGTTCCGGACAAGCGCGTGATGGCGAAAATCAAGCACACACGAACCGCGGACTGCGTCGTCGCCGGGTACCGCGTACACAAGGACGGCAAGGGTGTCGGCTCGTTGCTGCTCGGGCTCTACGACACAGAAGGGCACCTTCGTTCGGTCGGCGTGACCGCTGCGTTCACGGCCAGCTTCCGCACCGAACTCAACGACATCGTCGAACCACTTCGCGAGAATGCACTCGACAACCATCCGTGGGCGGGTTGGGTCGGCGGTGGCGAACACAGCCGCTGGAATGTCGACAAGGACCTGTCGTTCGAGCCGTTGCGGATCGAACGTGTCGTCGAAGTGACGTTCGGGCAACTGCAGAGCGGTCGCTTCCGTCACGGTGTGCAGTTCGTCTGCTGGCGTCCTGACCGCGACCCGGCGAGTTGCACGTTCGAACAACTCGACGTTGCCGAGGTCCTACCGGTGGAGTCACTCTTCCCCGACTAGCAGGATGCGTCAGCTCGACGGCGTGGTGA
This sequence comes from Actinomycetes bacterium, assembly GCA_025356335.1. Taxonomy (GTDB): domain Bacteria; phylum Actinomycetota; class Acidimicrobiia; order Acidimicrobiales; family Ilumatobacteraceae; genus JANXUF01. Next base: position 39,976 of record JANXUF010000100.1, on the reverse strand, counting down.
CGGGCGTCGTGCCACCGGTGGGGCCTGGAGTGGTCGTCGGCGTGGCAGCACTGCCTGATGGCGGTGCGACGGTGAACGTCTTCGTCACGTCGGGAACATTGCCCGTCTGTGTATGCCCCGCAACGATGACCTGCCAGACGCCGGGTGCTGCCTTGCCGGCTGCGTCGGTGAACGTCGCTGCATCGACATGGAACGTCGCCCCGCCCTTGAGATCGCCGATCGGTGGGGTGATACGGAATGGTACGCCGACGCCATTCGCCGGATAGAAATCGAAATGGATGTCGATCAATGAGGTCGAGCCGGGAGTGCGCACGTTGATTCGAATGGTGTTCTGCGCCCCGGCGACCGATGGTCCGACTCCAACGGTGGCATCGAGGCCCGTCTGTTTGAAGTTCAGCGTCTCGGTCGCCGTCGACCCTCCGTTGACCGCCGAGGCCGACGCCGACAAGCCGGCTGGAACGAGGTTCATCATCAGCGCGCTCAACGCCAGGACGACCATGCCGATCGTCGCCTCGCCGGCGATCGACCGCCGAAGGCGAAAGGCGACCCGGTCGTTCAGGACGGCGGCCCGACCGAGCCGCAGGCGAACCACATGCCGGTTCGCCGTCGCCACGTAGGCCATCAGGGCGACGACGACCACCTTCAGCAGCAGCAGCCTGCCGTAGCCCGTGCTGAACAGTTTGGCAGGACCACCGACGAGGCGGAAGACCTGCACGGCGCCGGTCGCCACGACGACGAGCAATGCCGGCACGGCGATCCGGCTGAATCCACGAACCGCCCGCAGCAAATCGGCATCACCCGGTGCTGTGAGGGCGACACGAGAGAGCAGGAGCAGACCGCCGAGCCAAGCGGCGACGGCCAAGACGTGCAGGCCGCCGGCGAGCACACCGACGGGGACCATTTTCGCCCCGGTCGCCCGCGAGAACCCGAAGGTCACGAGTGCAAGAAACGGAAAGGCGAACGCGGGGAGCTGTGAGGCGGGTGCGACAGCCCGTTCCGGTCCGAACGCCACCCACGCCGCCCCGCCGACGAACAGCAACCTGGCGATCGCCGCAAGACCCTCGCCGTCGCTCTTGATGTCGAACCATGCGCTCGGACTGACGGCGCTGCCGACGGAGACACCCTTGATGATCGCCGTCAGCGAGATGACCGTCAACACCGAACCGACGATCGCTCCGACCCAGGCGAGACGAAAGAAGCGAACCGTCAGAATGAATTCGACGCCTTCCGGCCAGGCAATGACAATCAGCAGCAGGCCACCGAACAGCGCCGAGAGGCCGAGATAGGTCAACCATCTACCGACCGCACCGACCAGGTCGGCTGCTCCGGAACCGCTGTCGCTCGTCGAATGGACGGCGTCGGTCTTGACGGACGTCGCAGACCCAGGCGCCGATGTGTCGGTACTGGAAGCACCAGCTGCCGCCGGCGCCACCGTCACATTGACGACCGTGACCGCAACGGCGGTCTTCGAGGTGGTCTTCGGCGCTGCCGTCTTCGCGACGGTCGGGGGCGTCGTGGTCGGCACAGCACCAGGCGTCACCGCCGCCGTACCGGTGATCGTCAGCACGTTCGTCGTATTGACGGTGCCGGTCAGCACCTCGTTGTAGACACCTGGCGACAATGCGAGCGTGATCGGATACGTCCACTCGGCTGCGGTCTTGCCCATCACTGCGGCACCAAGTGGAATGATGCCGCCGGCAGGCGTTGTCTGGGTCATGACGATCGCCGGTGCGGCAGTCAGTCGCTGGCTGAAGAACATGTGCAATTCCGACGGCGCAGTCGCCACCGTGGCGCCGATCGTCGGTACGGACTTCGGTAGCAGGTTGGCTTCGGCGTGTGCATCGCCACCCCCGGCACCGATCAGCGCCGTCACCAAAGCGAGTGCAAAAAGGAGGCGAGAGAGCAGACGCCGGTTCATGGTTACGAGAACGGTACTTCGCGGGCACTGAAGTCTCGTGTCATTGCCACTCGGTAGGCTCGCCGCCATGGCCACCCAGTCGCTCTACCGCCGCTATCGGCCCCGCCGTTTCAGCGAAGTCAAGGGACAGGATCACGTCACCACGGCACTGCGCAATGCCGTTGCCAACGGCCGCCAGGGGCATGCGTACCTGTTCTCCGGACCGCGAGGGACCGGCAAGACGTCGACTGCACGCATCCTCGCAAAAGTACTCAACTGCGAAAATGCGCAGGACGGTGAGCCGTGTTGCGAGTGCGCTTCGTGCATTGCTGTGGAGGCCGGCACGAGCTTCGACGTCCACGAGTTGGACGCCGCCAGCAACAACGGCGTCGAGGCGATGCGCGAACTGATCGACAAGGCAATGCTCGGGACGCCCGGACGTCACAAGGTGTACATCCTCGACGAGGTCCACATGCTTTCCAAGGGTGCCGAGGGCGCGCTGCTGAAAACGCTGGAGGAGCCACCACCGCACGTCGTGTTCGTATTGGCGACGACCGATCCGCAGAAAGTCAGCGAGACCATCCGCTCGCGCACCCAGCCGTTCCAGTTCCATCTGCTGGCAATGGATGTCATGGCCGATCACATCCGCTGGCTGGCATCCGACGCCCACCTCGACTTGGACGAAGCTGCGCTCGATTCCGTATTGCGCCAGGGTGGCGGATCGGCGCGTGACACGATCTCCCAACTCGAAGTCGTCCTGGCGAGCGGCGGGGTCGCTCCTGACGAGACCCCACTCGACGAGTTCGTCGAGTCGTTGATCGAAACCGATCCCGGCAGGGCGCTCGCCGCAGTCGCTGCTTCGATCCGCCAGGGCCGCGATTCGAGGGTGTTGACGGAATCGATCGTCGCTCACCTCCGCGACTGTTTCCTCTGTCTGATGGCACCAGAACTCGTCGCCCTCACGGATCACCGCGCCGCCGAGGTCGGTCGGCTCGCCGAACGCCTCGGTGCACCGCTCGCTGTCCGGGCGATCGAGACACTCGGCGCACTACTCGTCGAGATGCGTCATGCGCCCGATCCGCGTGTGCTGCTCGAGGTCGCGCTCGTCAAACTGACCAACCCGTCGGTCGAGAGCGGACTCGCCGAACTGACGGCACGCATCGCCAGACTGGAACGCGCCGTTGCCGCCGCAGGCCAGCCGGTGACTGGATCGGCTCCGACGCCCGCATACCAGGCCGCGGGCGCCGCCGCCGCTCCGACGGTCGGGCCCGCACCTCGTGCGGCGTTCGGTTCCCGGGCGCGGCGCGATCCGTCGACCGGTGCCGCCAGGCCGTCGTCGGAGAGCTCCCACCTTGCGTCGGTCCCCGACGACCAGCCGGCGGCTCGGGCAACGTCTCCCGCCTCCGACAGGCCCCCTGTTTCGTTGGCTGACACTGCACCGCAACCGGTACGGCAGGGAACACCTGCGGGTGTATCCGCAGCGGGTGACGACCAAGGTCCGATCGTGTTGTCACCCAGCGGCGACGGCAACGATATGTGGCAGGCGGTCAGCGCAACGCTGCGGCCGCTTGCCAAGGGCGTGTTCAGTAGCGGGCAATTGATCGGTATCGCCGACGGCGTCGCCACGTTCGTCTTCCCGAGCGACCGGCTGCGCGCCAAAGGTGAGGAGAACCGCAAGGAGGTCGAGGCCGCGCTGTCGACTCGGCTGGGCTCCAGCGTGCGCCTGTCGCTGACGATCGGCTCGACGACGGCCTCGGGGCAGGCGCGATCGGATTCGCCTACCGCGGTGATGTCACAACCAGAGGCAGACGACGACGTCGATCTCGGGGCGCTGGTCGACGCTCCCAGGGTTCCAGTGATGTCACCGATCGATCGGATCACCGCAGCATTTCCCGGCGTGACCCTCAGCGAAGAGAGCTGATATGGCCGCCGTCTACGCGCAGGCGGTGCAGACGCTCATCGATGAACTCGGGCGCTTGCCGGGAATCGGCCCGAAGTCGGCGCAACGCATCACCTTCCATCTGCTCAAACTGCCGACCGAAGATGCCGAACGATTGGCGAACGCGATCATCACCGCGAAAGCACGCGTGCGTTTCTGTGAGCAGTGCTTCAACGTCTCCGAGGACGAACTGTGTTCGATCTGCGCCGATCCGCGCCGCGATCAGACCGTTCTGTGTGTCGTCGAAGAGGCGAGGGACATCATCGCCGTCGAACGTACCGGCGAATTCCGCGGCCGCTACCACGTCCTGATGGGGGCGATCAGCCCGATCGACGGTGTCGGCCCTGAACAGTTGAAGATCCGCGAACTGCTTCGGCGACTCGGCTCGGACACCGTGCAGGAGATCATCCTGTGCACGAACCCGAATGTCGAGGGCGAGGCAACGGCGATGTACCTGGCTCGGCTGATCAAGCCGCTCGGGCTGACGGTGAGCCGTATCGCCAGCGGCCTGCCCGTCGGTGGCGACCTCGAATATGCCGATGAGTTGACACTCGGCCGGGCACTCGAAGGCCGTCGTATCGTCGACTGAATCCGTCTGGACTGCTTCGCACGCCATCTCCGGCGCCAGGGCGCCTTGACGTCGGCTCAGGAGTGCATCGTCGGTCGGGCAAGCCCTCCACTCACTATCTCATCCGACAGCTTCAGCATGTCCGGCGCAGACGGAGACGCTGGCGAGCAGTGAGATGGTTACCGGGGTACCTCGTCAGCGAGCGAGCAGCGGGCGGACGGCCAGCTCAGCGAGAGGTACCCCAGATCGCGCTCACGCTACGTCCTCATGAAACGAGCTGCGTGCCAGCGTTGTTTCATTTACGTTACAGAAGTTACTGATCGTTGTCAATCATCCTCAGCGCCTTCGCCAGCCGCGATGAAATTCGCGCCCACTCGCACTCTCCGTGGTCGAAGATCCGCTCAGCGGATACGTCAGGCGATACTCTCGACGATCAACGCATCGCCTTGACCGCCACCACCGCACAGCGCCGCCGCCCCGAGGCCGCCGCCCCGCCGACGCAACTCGTGCAGGATTGTCAGCGCCAGCCGGTTTCCGCTCATCCCGATCGGATGTCCGAGGGCGATCGCCCCGCCGTTGACGTTGACGATCTCGTCACTGATGCCGAGTTCGGCCATCGAGGCGATCCCGACGGCGGCGAACGCCTCGTTGATCTCGAAAATCGAAATGTCGGCGATGCTCCTGTTGGCGCGGGCCAGCGCTTTGTTGATGGCGTTGCTCGGCTGGTGCAACAGGCTCGCATTGTCAGGACCGGCGGCCATGCCGTAGCTGAGGACGCGGCCGAGCGGAGTGACGCCGCGGGCCTGTACGGCGCGTTCGCTCATCATCACGACCGCCGATCCGCCGTCACTGATCTGCGAGGCGTTCGCTGCGGTGATCGTCCCCGCCTTGTCGAACGCAGGCTTCAGTCCGGCGAGCGACTCCATCGTCGTGCCTGGACGGACACCTTCGTCGGTCTCGACGAGCATCGGATCACCCTTGCGTTGCGCGATCGGCACGGCGATGATCTCGTCGTTGAAGCGGCCGGCCTTGATCGCGTCTGCGGCACGCTCGTTGGACTTCATCGCCAGGTTGTCCTGCTGTGCCCGAGTGATGTTGCCTGCCGTATAACGCTCGGTTCCGAGGCCCATCAGGCAGGCGTCGAAGGCGCACCACAGGCCGTCCTTGATGATCGCGTCGGCGAGTTCGGTGTTGCCGTAGCGGAAACCGCCACGAGCGCCCTGAGCGAGGTACGGGGCGTTGGTCATCGATTCCATGCCACCGGCGATCACGATGTCGGCTTCCCCGGCAGCGATCATCTGATCGGCGAGGTAGATCGTGTTGAGCCCCGACAGACAGACCTTGTTGATGTTGATCGCCGGGACACTCATCGGGATGCCGCCCTTGACGGCGGCCTGGCGCGATGGCACCTGGCCCTGGCCGGCCATCAGCACCTGGCCCATGAAAACGTGCTCGATGTCCTCACCGGTGACGCCGGCCCGCTGCATCGCTGCGGCGATGGCGATGCCGCCAAGATCGGCGGCCGACAGCGAGGCGAGCGCACCACTCATCTTTCCGATCGGCGTACGGGCACCAGCGACGATGTAAGAACCAGGCATGACACGAACGCTAGCTCGGATAGTTACCGACAGGTAACTCGAAGCTATCGTCAGAGCCTCATGAACGAGATGCCCGAAATGAAAGCGATACTCGAAGCCATCCAGTCGGGTGCGAGCGGAGACGAGATCGCCGCAATCGGTGTGCCCGCCAGCTACCGCGCCGCCTTCGTTCGTCGAGAGGACACGCAGATCTTCGAGGGTCTCGCCTCGGCCGACAAGGACCCGCGCAAGAGCGTGCACATCGGCGAGGTCGCCACGCCAGAGTTGGCACCTGACGAAGCCTATGTTGCGGTGATGGCCAGTTCGATCAACTTCAACACTGTCTGGACATCGATCTTCGAGCCACTTTCGACGTTCGGGTTCCTCGACCGCCTCGCCCGCGAGAGCGTGTGGGGCGCCCGCCACGCGTTGCCCTATCACATCATCGGCTCGGATGCGGCCGGCGTCGTCGTGCAGGTGGGCTCGGCCGTCCGCAACTGGAAGCCCGGCGATCGCGTGACCGTTCACTGCAACCATGTGGACGATCAGGACCCGTCGGCGCACGACGACTCGATGCTCGCCGCCAACCAGCGGATCTGGGGCTTCGAGACGAACTTCGGTGGGCTCGCCGATCTGACCGTCGTCAAGGCCAACCAGTTGATGCCGAAGCCGACGCATCTGACGTGGGAGGAAGCTGCCGTCAACGCGCTGTGCAACTCGACGAGCTACCGCATGCTCGTCGGACGCAACGGTGCTCGGATGAAGCAGGGCGACAGCGTGCTGGTCTGGGGAGCGAGCGGTGGTATCGGCGGGTATGCCGTGCAGTACGTCCTGAATGGTGGGGGGACCCCGATCGGTGTCGTGTCATCGCCTGAGAAGGCAGCGCTGCTCAACGCCATGGGTGTCGAAGCGGTGATCGACCGACGTGCAGAGGGCTACCGTTTCTGGAAGGACGAGCACACCCAGGACGAGTCGGAGTGGCGTCGCTTCGGCAAGAAGATCCGCGAACTGGTCGGCGACGACGTCGACATCGTCTTCGAGCACCCAGGTCGCCAGACGATGGGCGCTTCGATCTTCGCCTGCAAGCGCGGCGGCACGGTGGTGACCTGCGCGGCGACATCGGGGTACATGGTCGAGTTCGACAACCGGCACTTCTGGATGAAGTTGAAGAATCTCAAGGCCTCGCATTTCGCCAACTATTCCGAGGCCTGGGCGGCGAACAAGCTGATCAATGACGGCCGCATCCAGCCGTTGCTGTCGGCGGTCCACACGCTGGAGGAGACCGGCGAGGCGGCGTTGAAGATCCATCGCAACGAGCACGAGGGCAAGATCGGCATCCTCTGCCTCGCCCCGACCGAAGGCCTCGGGATCGAAGACCCGGCCAAGCGTGAACGAATCGGCGAGGACAAGATCACCCTGTTCCGCCGTATGTCGACGCTCCCCTGAGTCGACCGAACGGGTCGTCGGTAACAATGGTCGGGATGCTGCTCACCGAAATCGACCACGTTGCCATTGCCGTCCGCGACCTCGAAGCGGCGATCGACTACTACAACCGCGCCTTCGGTGCCACCGTCGAGCACCGCGAGATCGTCGAGCAGGACGGGGTCGAGGAGGCGCTGCTCAAGGTCGCTGAGAGCTACGTGCAGTTGCTGACCCCGACGCGTGACGATTCGCCCGTCGCCAAGGCGATCGAGAAGCGTGGCGAGGGTCTGCATCACATCGGCTATCGCGTGGACGACTGTGCCGCGGCGTTGGCCTCGATGATCGCCGCCGGTGCCACACCGATCGACAAGGCGCCACGCCCCGGCAGTCGCGGCACGACGGTCGCCTTCATCCACCCGAAGGGCAGCTTCGGGACACTCATCGAACTCGTCCAGGAGTAGCCGGGCTGACAGCCAAGGGTGCACAATGGGGCTGGGAACGACGCACAGGGGGCACTCGATGACGGGTCAGAAGACGACACCGGGCACGTTCAAGACGAATGGGCTCAACCATCTCGCGCTGGTGTCAAGCGACATGGCCAGGACCGTCGAGTTCTACGAAGGAGTCCTCGGGTTTCCACTGGTGATGACCATCGACATGGGCGGCGGCTACGGGCAGCACTTCTTCTTCGACATCGGCGGCGGAGCCAAGATCGCCTTCTTCTACCTGCCGGGCTCGCCGCCCGCCGCGCCAGGGATCGCCTCGCCGGCCGTGCTGCCGGGACGTGGCGATTTCCGCACGGCGATCGGCTCGATGAACCACGTCGCCATCGACGTCTCGCCCGACGACATCGACGAGTACCGCGAGCGGCTGATCGCTGCCGGGATCGACTGCTCGCCGATCATGAACCACGACCACAGCCCACGTGGTTACAGCGAAGACGTTCACGACGGCGTCTTCGTCCGGTCGATCTACTTCTTCGACCCGGATGGCATCAACCTCGAATTCGCCGCCTGGACGAGGGCGCTGCGTCCGAGCGATGTCTCCCGTCCCGCTCTCGCATCCTCGACCTCCACATCCGCCGCCGCTGCATCCTCAGCAGCGGCGTCGAACAACTGATTCCGATGCCACGCCTTCGTCAGGTCTCACGGGCAGAAACGACGTCGCCGGTCGTCATCCAGGCGTACGACTTCGTCTTCGGCGAGCGCGACCCCGTTTCCGAACCGGGCACCGCCACCGGCACGCCTGGCGACTGGTGGCCGGTCTTTGCGCTCGTTCCCGACGTGCTGAAGCATTCGCTGCAAGGGTTCGGCGTCTACCGATCGCTCGACCGCACGCTCGACCCTGTCCTGCGTGAGCTCGGCCAGGCCCGTGCCGGGTGGAGCATTGCCAGCCAGTTCGTCTTCTCCCAGCACTGCAAGTCGTTACGCACACTGGGAGTCAGCGACGCCAAGATCGCCGCCGTCCCGTCGTGGCAGGTGAGCAACGAGTTCACCGAGATCGAGCGCGCAGTGATGGCCTATGCCGATGCACTGGCACTCGACCGGGGCAGGGTCAGCGACGGAATTTTCGACGTCTTGAAGCAACATCTGAGCGACGAGGAAATCCTCGAATTCACCTACATCACGACGATGTACATCATGCACGGCATCATGAGCAATGCCTTGAGAACTGAGTTCGACAACGTCCCGGAACGGATCGTCGAAGTCCCAGGAGCTCACGAATCGCTGGCGGTACCCGGCCAGTCGGTTCCCCACCCTTCGTAGCACCGCGGCGGAAGCAGCCGTCTATGCCGGCGGCGGAGGTGACACCGTCGCAGAGCTCGGGTCGGGCAACAGTGATTTCGCCATCTCCATCGCCCGCTCGGTGGCACGATGGATCTCGCCGAGGTCGGCGGTTGTCGTTGCGTCCGTTGCCGCATCCGAGAGCAACGTTTCGTAGGTCAAGATCACGCCGAGCAGGTTGTTGATGTCGTGCACGAATTCAGCGACAGCGGCGCGTTCTGGGCGTCCCGGTTCGCCGCTCGCCATCGTCGGCGCAGGTTCGCCCGCTGCGCCGGCACGGTGTGTGCGCCGCGGCCAACGGACCCCGGAGGGCTCGGATTGCCCGCGGGTACTGAGGTCGTCGATCATGCCGAGCAGCAATGGGATATCGAACGGCTTGGGCATGAAGGCTGTCGCCCCGAGTGACAGCAGTTGACGCGATTTGTCGGCGGTGGCATCGGCGCTGAGCACAACGATCGGCGTCGTCGCCGTCAGTGGATCGCCCCGTAGGCCGAGCACGACCTGCTCGCCGGAAATGTCCGGCAGATGAAGGTCCACCAGGATGAGATCCGGCCGATGCTCGATCGCCAGCTCCAAGGCGCGCCGCCCCCGCTGAGCAACGATCGAGGTCACGTACGGGCGGTGGGTCATCAGCCGTTCGAAGAGCCTGATGTTCGAGAGATTGTCCTCCACGTAGAGAATCGTTCTCTCTTCGGTCGACGCCTGCTTCGATTCTTCGACCGGGGGACGTACCTTCTTTCGTCGGTCTCCGGGCGGGGTCACCGTTGTCGCCAACTCGATCCAGAAGGAACTGCCCTCGCCGGGGCGACTCGCGGCGCCGACCTCGCCATGCATCGCCGTCATCAAATTCCTGGTCAGCGCGAGCCCCAGCCCGGTGCCCTCGATCGTTGACCGTTCGGCGGACAGCCGTTCGAACGGTTGGAACAGTTTCGTCAAGTCGCCTTCGGCGATGCCGAGGCCCGTATCGGTGAATGTCATCCTCAGTCGACCGGCTGGAATGCACTCGCTGACGATGGTGACCTGGCCCTCGCTGCGGTTGTACTTGACGGCGTTGGCAAGCAGGTTGACGAGAACCTGTCGGAAACGCTGGCGATCTGCCTGCACATATACCCGCTGGCCCGGCGCGGTGACGACGATGCGGATACCGCGCTGGTCAGCGAGCGGCCGGAGCATGGCGATGGCCTCGTTCAAGACATCGGTCGCGTCCACCGGTTCCAACGACAGTCGCAATTCGCCGCTCTCCATCTGGGCGATATCGAGGACCTCGTCGATCAGTTCGAGCAGGTGGTCGCCTGCCGTGATGATGTGGTGGACGCTGTCGCGCTGCTCCGCACCGAGGTCATCCATTTCCAGCAACTGTCCGAACCCGAGAATCGCATTGAGCGGGGTGCGCAACTCGTGGCTCATCCGTGACAGGAACACGTTCTTGGCGGCATTGGCCCGCAGCGCTTCACACGAGGCGCGTTGCGCTGCCTCCAGGACCGCTTTGGGGTCGGATTCATCACGGGTCACCTTGGCGAACCCGACGAGTTGCCCGTCACCGTCACGAATGGCGCTGATGACGATATTGGCCCAGAACCTCGAGCCATCCTTGCGGACGCGCCACCCCTCGTCTCGATACGAGCCGTCGCGGTTCGCTATCGCCAGTCCGCGGTCTGGCTTTGCGGCCTCGATGTCCTCGGCCGTGTAGAACGTCGAGAAGTGCTGTCCGATGATCTCGTTCGCTTGGAATCCCTTGATCCGCTGGGCGCCGGAATTCCACGAAACGACGATCCCCGACGGGTCGAGCGTGAATATCGCGTATTCCTCGACCGCATCGACGAGTAACTGGAACCGATCAGGTCCTTCCTCCGGTGCACCATTGTTCGGCGCCATTGTTGCGACCTTTCGCACCCCACCCCAACCAGCTTGCGGCACTACAGAGACATGCCGGAACCACCAGTCCGCTGCTCGCTGGACTACCGACAATGCCCTGGGAAGGATGTTATCACGGACAGCGGCGGGCCGGGCGCCCAAGCAGCGAAGCTCGAGATGTTTCAGCGTTGTATCCACCACCGTGAGGAGTCCGGCAGTGGTGCATTCAACTGTAGCCAAAGGTCCAGTTGGCTCGTGACCGACAGGCTGCTGTTGAGGACAATGAACACGTCGACGTCGCGACGACGCCGGCGAGGCCGTCCACCCTCGGTCGAACATGTGCTGCCGACCGCCCCAGGTCGGCATCCCTCTCTCTTGTGCAGGTGGCCCCGTGACAGGTGTTCCAAAAGGTCGAGGAGCGACCGCTGTCCGCACGCTTCGAACATGGTTGCTGTATTCGACGGCCTTCGTCGTGCTCACCGCCTTCGGTATCGGCACAGGATCCTCGGACGCCGTCGCCTCGCTCAAGCCCGCGATGCACAGCGGCAAGTGGGCCGGCTATGCGGCGACGGGAGCCGCCTTTACGTCCGTCACCGGAACGTGGACCGTGCCGAGCGTGCAGTGTGCACCCAACGATGGGCGATCGACGGTCATCTGGGTCGGACTCGACGGCGCGAACGCCGGGGCAACCACCGTCGAGCAGGCGGGGACGGGTACGGCGTGCAACGCCGACGGCTCTGTCAACAATTTCGCCTGGACGGAGACGTTTCCCAGCCTGTGGGCGGCGCTCGATCCGAATGCCTACCCGGTGCGCGCCGGCGACACGATCACCTCGACGGTCAGCGTCGGGCTGCTCTTCGTCTTCTCGATGACGCTGACCGACAGACGCGCAGGCGTGGTTGCGTGGACTCACACCACGTCGACCGTCACCCTGGGCGCCGCCGGTGCCAGCGCCGAGTGGGTCGTAGAAGCACCGTCGCGGGATCTGCAGAGCCCCGACCTGGCGATCATGGCGATGGATGTCACGTTCACCGATATGTCGACGACGACAGGCGGGGTGGCAGGATTGCTCGGCGGTGTCGCTGGCGGTCTGACCGGCAATCGCTTCGATTGGCGACCGATCAACCTGGTGCAGGGCGCCGTCCAGGAGACACCGACCGCGCTCGGCGCAGGCGGTACCTCCTTCGCCGTCATCGCTTCTGCCGCAGTCACCAACTCGACCGGAACCCAGCCGGCACCTCCGCCAACAGTGACGAACAGTCCGGTGGCGGTCGCTTCCGACGCTTCGCCACCAGCGTCATGGCTCGGACAACTGCAGGGTCCAGGGCGTCTTCCGTCTCCTCGCCTGTTGACGCCGCCAACGCCACGAACGACTTCCTGACGTCGTCACGGCGGGATCCGTTGCTTGGAGCGTCGATCTGGAATCTCGTTGGGGTACTGCGCCACGGCAACAGCGTCTCGGTAGTTCACCTGGCCCTCGACGACCAGTGCGCCGAGTGACTGTTCCATCGTCCGCATGCCCTCTGCACGGCCCGTCGAGATGACGTTGCGCATCTGGCGGGTCTTGCCCTCACGAATCAGGTTGCGGATGGCGTCGTTGGCGATGATCACCTCGAACGCCGCCACCCGACCACCTCCGATGCGCGGCACGAGCCGTTGACTGACCACAGCCTGCAGCGCCCCGGCCAGTTGGGTCTGGATTTGATTCCGCCGGTCGGACGGATACGAATCGATGATCCGGTCGATCGCTTGCGGCGCGTCGTTCGTGTGGAGCGTGGCGAACACGAGGTGTCCCGTTTCGGCAAGCGTCAGGGTGATGGCGATCGACTCCTCGTCGCGCATTTCTCCGAGCAGGATGACGTCGGGATCTTCTCTGAGCGCCGCCCGTAACCCATCGGCGAACGAGCGCACGTCCGTTCCCACCTCGCGTTGGTTGATCAGCGCGAGGCCCCGCCCGTGGATGAACTCGACCGGATCTTCGATGGTCAGGATGTGGCACTGCTTCGTGGCGTTGATGTTGCCGATCAGCGCTGCCTGAGTGGTCGACTTCCCGGACCCCGTCGGACCGACGAACAACACGAGCCCGTACGGGAACCTGGCGACCCGTTCGACGTCGGCCGATACACCGATCTCGTCCGCCGTCGGGATGACCGTCGGAATGGTTCGCAGTGCGGCTGCGGGCGAGCCGAGTTGATGATAGGCGTTGACCCGGAAGCGACCGATGCCGGACAACGAGATCGAGAAGTCGACCTGGCGTCGTTCGAGATACCGATGCCAGTAGTCCTCGACGAGCATCGTTCGGACCATGCGGCTGATGGCCTCGGCGTCGAGTGCACGTTCGCCAGGTATCTCCGCGATCTGACCATCCACTCGGATCATCGGTGGACGGCCGACCGTCAGATGCAGGTCGGACCCCGATCGAGCGACAACATGGCGCATCGACCTGACCAGTTCGGCGTCGATGGCGCCGCTGTTCGATCTGTGGTGTCCGCCGGTGATCCTGTCGGTGTTTTCGCTGTCGACGTGCATGTCGTCTCCTATGCTGCTGCGCAGTGCTCGAGGCAACGTGTGCCATCTTTGGATTGTTGGCAGGCTCGTATCTCGGGGTGCTGGCCGATCGCCTGCCGGCCGGCGAGGCGACGGTCGCAGGGCGGTCGCATTGCGACGCGTGCGGTGCAACATTGCGGTGGTTCGAGTTGCTGCCGGTGATTTCGTGGCTGTTGCAACGGGGGCGGTGCCGTCGATGTCACGCCGGCGTGCCGGTGACATCGACGGTCATCGAGCTGGTGACAGCCGGCCTGTTCGCCGGGCTGGCTGCGCGCTTCGGGCCGCGCTGGGAACTCGGGGGCTTCCTGGTGCTCGGTGGCGGGCTCGTACTGCTGAGCGTGATCGACCTTCGTACACAGACGCTGCCGAGACGAATCATCTACGTCATGACGTCGCTGGCACTGCCGTTCCTCGTTGTCGGGGCACTGCGGCGACACCAGGGGGTGCGCCTCGAGTGGGCAGCGTTCGGGTCTGTCGGCGCGCTCGGGTTCTTCATGGTGTTGTATTTCGGTTGGCGCGGCTCGATGGGCGACGGCGATGTGCGGCTTGCGGCGATGCTCGGGCTGTTCCTCGGCTGGATCGGTCCGATGCACACACCGGTCGGCCTGTTCCTCGGGTTTCTCGCCGGCGCCATCGTCGGGAGCATCCGCATCAGCCGCGGTGATGGGATCAAGGCGAAGTTGGCATTCGGCCCGTACCTGGCACTCGGCGCGACCGTCGCGATTTTCATCGGCCATCCGCTGATCAGGCTGTGGTTGCGTCGCTAGATCGTTCGTCAAAAGGTTCCGGTCTGGGTGACGGTGCCGAGGGCCGTCGTCGTCGTCAGCGTCCACGTATCACCGCTCGTCGGATGGGGTGTGCCGGTGCCGTTGAACTGGGCAGCAAGCAATCCGGAACCTGCTGCAACCGACTTATTGGACTTGAGGTTGAAGGCGTAGGTGATGAAACCGCCGCCGGTGTTGTTCGTCGAAACGAACTGGTCGTTGCCATACGTTTCGTATTGGCCGTTGAACGTGATCCCTGTGGTCTGCGCCACGGTGATCGTCAAATTCATCGCTGTGATCTTCGACGTGCTGGAGACCGAGATGTTCTCCTGGCCGAAGAACGTCTGGTCTCCCGAGATGCTGGGCGTCGCCGTCACACCGTTGTCGAGGAGCGTCATCACCAGTGTGGCCCTGGCCAAGCCGCCACGCTCGTAGTACTCCACCCGCATGGTGTGCGGTCCCTGGCTCAACGTCTTCTGAGCGCTGTACTGCGCGTACGACTGATCAACGAAGTGATCGATGATCAATACGTTGTCGATATACAGCCGTCCACCGTCGTCGCTGCCGAGGACGAAGTTGTAGGTACCGGCGGCGAAGGTCTGCGTCCTCGTCCAACGAGCCGAGAAGTTGTCCACCGGCACGGCGGGGTCTGGTGACCCGGAGCCCCAGTCGAAGTTGACGCTCGCGTCGTCACGACACACCACTGGTTTGCCTGACAACGTCACGTTGCTGAAATACTCGCCCTGCCAACCGTTGATTGTCGCCGGGCAGCCGGCGGTCGGCGCGGTCACCGTGACGGAGTATGTCTGCGTCGAGGTCGCCGTCATCGCGTCGGTCACCTTGACGACGACGGTCGAAGTACCTGCCGCTGTCGGGGTCCCGGAGATCGTGCCGGTCGAGGAGTTGATCGACAGACCTGCCGGAAGGCCGGTGGCCGACCACGTATACGGAGTGGTGCCACCGCTTGCAGTCGGGGTCGTCGGCGTGTATGCGGTACCGACCTGGCCGTTCGGCAGCGCCGATGGCCAGGTAGCGGTCAGCGGTGAGGCGATCGTGAAGGTGTAGGTCTTCGTCGATGACGCCGTCATCGCATCGGTGACGGAGGCCGTGACAGTGAAGAAGCCGGCCGCCGTCGGCGTCCCAGAAATCGCGCCCGTCGCCGTGTTGATCGCCAAACCGGCAGGCAGCCCAGTCGCCGACCACGTATACGGCGTCGTTCCGCCGCTCGCCGTCGGCGCCGCCGGGGCATACGCCACCCCGACCTCTCCGTTCGGGAGCGTTGGCGGCCAGACAACGCTCAGCGCCGGATTGATCGTGACCGTGTAGGTCTTCGTCGATGACGCCGTCATCGCATCGGTGACGGAGGCCGTGACGGTGAAGGTTCCGGCCGCCGTCGGCGTGCCGGAGATCGCGCCAGTCGCCGTGTTGATCGCCAATCCGGCCGGTAGGCCCGTCGCCGACCACGTATACGGTGTCGTTCCGCCGCTGGCTGCCGGCGTCGCCGCGACGTACGCCACCCCGACCTCTCCGTTCGGGAGCGTTGGCGGCCAGACGACACTCAGTGCTGGACTGATCGTGACCGAGTAGTCGGCGGACGCCGCTTCAGCAGTGGCATCGACAACGGTGACGACGATCGGGAACGTCCCGGCGGCCGTCGGTGTGCCGGAGATCGTTCCGCTCGTCGTCATCGACAGTCCGCCAGGCAATCCGGTCGCCGACCACGTGTACGGCGCGGTGCCCCCGGAGGCAACCAGCGTCGTACTGACATAGGACAAGCCCACCTCGCCGAGTGGGATCGTCGCCGGGGTGAGGGAGAACAGTGGCAGTGGCAGACCGATGCGGGCGGCGCCGGCGCCGGCGATCGTCATACTCTGGACGACGATTCCGCCGAGGTTTGCAGCATTGCTACTCGACAGTTGCAGCGCGGACGTCGGCGCATAGAGGATTCCCCGGAGGCTGCTCACGCGCGGACCACCGTTGATCTGGACGGTCTGTGAAGGCGAAGCGACCCAGACCAGCAGGTTCGCTTCGACACCTGCGGTTCGTCCGGTCAGGTCGACCGTCGCCGTCGCGTTGACGAGCATCGTTCCGCCGGCGACATAGAGGAGCACGTCGGTGCCGGTGACCTGTCCGCCGGTGATCTCCAACCCGTTGCAGAAGACATAGCGGCCCGGTTGGAAGACGGTCGCCCCGCTGGCGATCGATACCTTTTGCGGATACACGGTCAGGGTGTCGCGTGTGGCGCTCACGCCGATCGTCGCCGGATTCGTTCCTCCGCCGCACACGAACGTCGGAGGGATACGACCGGCGAACGGATTGTTGATCCCCGTGATCGCACTGAAGGTCCCCGGTGGCAGCACCGTCGTATTGCCGCTGATCGGCGTCGCCCCGCATGAGCCGTCGACCAGTACATTGCCTCTGACGGTGATCGTTCCGGTTCCCGACAGCGTCAGGTTCGGGCAGGCAACCGACGCTCCGGCTCCGAGCGCCAGCAGTGGCACCGGCGGCGAATTTCCGACCGTCGGGGTTGCCTGGATGTCGTTTCGCAGCGACGCCTTCATCGTGTACGAGAACGGGGAGCGTGTTCCGGTGCCGACCAGTGCGAGCGACACCGATGTCGGGCTGGCGTTGCATGCGGTGTCACATGTGGCGACAGCCGACGTGAGATGTCTGGCGAGTTGCACGTCGACGAGCGTGCCGCTGCGACACACGCGTCGGGTCAGCTGTGCCCCGGTGCTGTCGAGCAGGTAGTAGACGACGACTCTGGTGGAGGCCGAAGCGGTGCGGTCGATCCATGCGAACCGGACGACGAAGGATGCCGGCTGCGCGCAGTCGGTCCAGCCGGCGGCCGACGCATCCGTCGTCACGCCGAGCGTCGGGTCTCGAACCGCGGTCGTCGGATCCGTCGCACCAGCCGACTGCGCGTCGCGGATCACGAACGCAGAAATCAGCCCGGCGTCGGTCGAGTCGCCGACTTGATCGGTCGTCGCTCTGGCGACGCTGAGCGAGGTGACGATCGCGGCTGCGACGACTCCGGTGATCATCGCCGCGAGGACGATTGCAAAGAGCACCTCGATGAGCGTGAATCCCTGGTCGGCGTGGCCTGCACCAGTTCGGGCGCGCTTCGCCGATCGTGTCGTCATCGGTTCACACTCCACGATTGGACATACGTCTTCGTCAGAGCGCCGGCGACAGCCTGTTGGAAGTCGACCGTCGCCCGAATGATCACCTTGGTCGGGTCGCAGGCTGCGCCGGTGCTCTCGCATGCGGAGAAGACGACATTGCGTTGGGCGACGACCGTTCCGTCCGAACTCGAGGCGGCCGCATTCGTTGTGCGGTCACCGCCTTGCACGACGCCGCAGGCGTTGATCCAGTCCACTCTGATGGCGACGCCGTTGAGCGACGAATCGACGATGAACCCGTTTGCCGAGAGGCACGTCAGGCCTCGCACCTGAGAGATGGCCTGTTCGATTGCGCCGTCTGCTGCGTACTGGCGGTTGCGAAGTGTCTGCAGCGTGCTGCGATTGTTCAGCCCCGATGTCGCCAGCGCCAGCAGGCCGGCGCTGATCAAGCCGACCATCAAAACGAAGCCGATCGCCAGGATCAACGACGCGCCTGAATCCGTCTGGCGATGCTGCGGTGATGGCGCGTTCACGGCGTGTTGACCTTGATCTGCATCGTCGACAGCAGTCCGAGCGGGCCGGTGACCTTGAGCGTCAGCAGTTGCGGTGTGGCGACGGGAGGACAGGTGCCGACGGCGACGACCCCGCCTGAGCCGATCGTCCCGACGACGCTCATCGTCGTTGCAAACCCGGTCGGGAGCAGCGTCGGGTAGACGACGGTGTACGTACCTCCGGGGACGCAGGTCTGCGCAGCGGCCTTCGTCGCCTCTGCGTAGTTGCGTATCACGACATCGGCCTGAACGCTGTTGCGTTGGGCGATGCCGGCGTTGCCGGCGGTGGCGAGACTGGCGAACAGTGCCGAGAAGCTCAGACCGACGATCACGATCGTGAACAGCACCTCGATCAGCGTCTCACCGACATCTTGCCTCGACCGGTTCGTCGTCACGGGCTGCACGTGAAGGTCGGAGCGCCTCCGGAGACCAGCGCCATCGTCAGGTACCAACTGCTGCCGGACGATAGTTGCATGTAGGCCTGAGCCGCCGGCGCCGGTGGCACGGTGGCAACGACGTTGAGGGCGACGTTGGCAGGAAGCAACAGCGCCGCCGGGATGGCAGCCGTCTCTGCGCCGGTCGTGTCAATCCGCTCGGCTGTCAGTTCCGTGAAGTTGATCGGATAGGTATTGGCGTTGGTGGCGAAGTAGATATGGATGGCAATGCTCGCGGCATCGGCCGAGAGATCGCACGCCGACTTCCGCCCAGTGGTGACGAAGCGGTCGAGGCTGACGACCGTGACCGACCAGACAACGCCGATCAGAAGGATCGACATCACGATGCGAAACGGGGTGAGACCGCCACGTCGAAATTGAACGGCAGCATCGTCGCCACCATTCGTCGGATTGTCGTCTGGCTCCATCGTTTCCTCTTGTCGGTGCTGGTTACACCGTTCAACTCGAGCAGACAAAGGTCGGTGCTGCGCCGCCGACGCCCGGTGTCAAAGTCAGATACCAACTCGTACCAACCGCTGCCTCCTGGCCGATCGGCGTGTTGACCGGACCAGGCGCCGTACTCAGCGCCGTGTTAACGGTGACGCTGCCGGGAAACGCCAGTTGACCCCCAGAGACCATCTGCGTGAAGGTGGTCGGATAGACAGCGTTGCTGGCGAAGTAGACGGCGGACGCAGCCTTTGCGGCGTCCGCTGACGCCTGACATGCCGATGTCGAACCCTTGCTCACGAGGTTGCTGATACCAACGACGGCGACCGCCGAAAGGATGCCGACCAACACGATGGCAATGAGGATTTCGATCAGCGTGAACCCATCGTCACGCTGTCCACCAACGCCCCGGCCGATGCCAGACGGGTTGTCAGATCTGTTCATTGCTTTCTCCTGTCGGTGCGGCGAATGATGCTACGTACCTACGTTCGCTGCTCGCGTTTCCTCAAATGACCGGTCCGCTCGGGATGCGAAGCACCCCGAGCGGACTGTTCGTTCAACTCAGCTGCAGGCGAACACCGGCGGCGTTGTCGCTGTTCCGGCCGTTGTCATCGTCAGATACCAACTCGCACCCGTCGTCTGCATGCCGACACCTGCGGCCGGAGGTGTCGGCCCGGTGGTGGCGGTGCCATTGGTACTCACGCCAGCCGGGAGCGTCAGACCGTTTGCCGCCAACAGCGCGAGCGTGGCCGGATATCCGCCGGTCGAAGTGAAATACACGGCTGATGCCGCAGTCGCGGCGTCCTTCGATGTACTGCACGCCGACGAGGTTCCTTTGCTGACCAGGTTACTGATACCGACGACGGCGACTGCCGACAGGATTCCGACGAGGACAATCGCTATCAGAATTTCGATCAGCGTGAATCCGTCATCCTGCTTTCGGCGAATTCCCGCTGTGCTGATCGTGGTTGGGCTGGCACATATGTTCATTGCTTCCTCATTTCTTTGGTTGTGCCGTGAATGCTCGGCAGATCGTTTGTCGTTTCATCGCTGAGTCGCTCCGGCGCTGCACCCAGTTCGGTATTGATGGCGGCGTCGAACTCACGAGCAGGTAAAGACCGGAGCTGCAGTGGCAGTTCCAGCGGTCATCGTCAACGTCCATGAGCCGTTCTTCACTGCGAGGTTGCCCGACGCAATCGCTGTGCCGGCTGCGTTCGTCGTGCCGGCAGGCAGCGTCAGCGGGGCCGTGCCGGCTGGGGTTGTCAATGCGAGGAAGTCGGCCGGATACGTGTTGGAATTGGTGAAGTACACAGCCGAAGCGGCTCTCGCTGCATCAGCCGACGTGGCACAGGCGGACGAGGTTCCCTTGCTGACGAGATTGCTGATACCGACGACGGCGACGGCGGACAGGATGCCGACGAGGACGATGGCGATCAGAATTTCGATCAGCGTGAATCCTTCGTCACGCTTGTGGCGGATACCGCCTGGGCTGATGGTGGTTGGGCTGGCACATAGGTTCATGGTTTCCTCATTGTCGATTCGTGCCGTGAATGTGCGGCAACCTGTTTGTTCTCTTCGATGGCCGTCTGTGAGCGTGCTCATTTGACTTGGCCGAAGATGCTGTACATCGCCGAGATCTGGGCGACGGCGATGAAGCCGACGATCAGGCCGACGAAAAGGATGATGATCGGTTCGAAGAGTTGGGTGGCCTTCTTCATCGAGAAGCTGACCTCGCGTTCGTAGTAGGACGCCGCCTTGCCCAATTGGCTGCCGAGCAGTCCGGTTCGCTCGCCGACCTGGATCATCTGACGTGCTGCGACCGGAAACAGCCCGGTCGCTGCCATCGGCTCATACAACCCGCCGCCGCGAACCAGCGTGTCGCGGACGTCGGCCATCGCTTTTTGGTAGAGCGTGTTGTTCGTGCTGTCGGCCGACAGTCCGATCGCCAGCGGAAGCGGCACGCCGGCGGTCGAGAGGCTGGACAGCACCCGGCAGAAACGTTCGAGCGAGATGAGCGAAAACAGATTGCCGATCACCGGCATCTTCATCGCCACGATGTCTCGTCTGCCCTTGCCGCGATCACCACCGATGATCAACCCGAGCAGTGCGACGAATCCGAGGATTCCGCCGACCACGTACATCCAGGAGCTCTGCATGAAGGACGTGAAACCCATCAGCATCCGCGTCGGCAGGGGAAGATTCGCCCCGAGACTCGCATACAGGCCGGTGAACTTCGGCAGCACGAAGACCGACATCACGATCATCGCCACGATGGCGACGAACAGAACGATGACGGGATAGGTCAAGGCGCTCTTCACCTGGCGCCTCGACTGGATGTCGCGCTCGAGGTAGGTCGCCAATTGGGCAAGCACCTCATCCAGATTTCCGGTGTATTCGGCGGCTCCGAGCATCGCTCGGTAGAACTGCGGAAAGATCTCCGCGTGCACGTTCAAGGCTTCGACAAAGCTGGTGCCACGATGGATCGAGGCCCCGATGTCGTCGACGACCTTGTGCATCACCTTCGAATCGGTTTGCTCGGCGACGATCTCGAGCGCCTCCAACACCGGAATGCCCGCCTCGAGAAACGACGAGAGTTGCCGTGAAAATGCCAGCACATCGGCGGGCTTGACCGTCTTTCCGATGCTGAAGAGTGGCTTCTTCGCCTTCTTCTCGCTGGCTACTTCCTGCGGTGCCGACGCCTGCGCGAGCGACTTGGCGGCGCGACGTTCCTTTCGGGACAGCTTCGGTTCGTGCCCGGATGCTTCGTCGGGGTCGTCGTCCAACGCGCGACCCGAGGGATTTCCATCGGCGACAGTGGAGGTCACAGTGAGACGAAAATGCGCAAATAGGCCCTGAATTGAGTTTGCATCTTCACTCCGCCCTTCCACGACTCCATTGCCTGTCCACAATTCAAACGCGCGTCGCACACCGACAGTAGGCGCATTTGCACTATTGGCGACATGCGTTCTGACTACGAGGTATTTCGGTGCGATCATGATGTGATGATTTCCCTGATGAACCGTCGTCGTTCGTGAGCAGGCGTACAAGGGCCGAAGAAGCCTCCAAGAAGCTCGTGTCGATTGCCAGAGTCACGCCGATCGTTCCTGTCGAAACGCGGGCCCGACTCGGAGATGTATTGCTGTCCGAACACCGTTTGCTCCCGGAGCAACTCGCCGGTGCGCTGAACCTGCAGGTGGAATCCGGTCGGCAGTTGGGCGCGATCCTGGTCGAGCAGGGCATGCTCGATGCTCGGGCGCTGACGGCAGCGCTTGCGACGCAATTCGGATTGCCGACGGTCGATCTCCGTGTGGTTCGTCCGAGCGCCGAGGCACTGAATAGCGTCAACGAAGACGTCGCCCGTCGACTCGGCATCGTGCCGATGCGGTTGACGAACGGCGTCCTCGACGTTGCGATCGCCAACGGCTCGAATCCTGCCGTCCGCGAGGCGCTGGCGGCGCTGGACGTCAAGGAGGTCAACGTCTTTCTCGCCCCGGCCGACGACATCGCGACGTCGCTCAACACCTACTACCGTGTGCTGACCGACACCGATCGGAGCGTCAAGCAGTTCTGGGAGACGGCCGCGGCGAAACGGGAAATCGCCGCCGTGATCGGCGCAACCGATGATGCCCCGATCATTCAACTCGTCAACAAGATCGTCACCCAGGCGCTGCGTGATCGTGCTTCGGACATCCACGTCGAGCCGACCGAGGGCCGGATCCGTATCCGTTACCGCATCGACGGCGCCCTTCGGGAGGTGCTCAGCCTGCCGGATACGACCGGCCCGGAGTTGGTGAGTCGTATCAAGATCATGGCCGAGTTGGACATCGTCGAACGCCGCAGGCCACAGGACGGACAATTCGAGACGACGGTCGACGGGTCAGGTGTCGACGTGCGCGTCGCAACGGGCGCAACGATTTTCGGGGAGACCGCCGTGCTGCGGCTGCTCGACAAGAGCCGCTCCGTGAAGCACCTGTCCGAGCTCGGCATGCCGCCGGATACCCACGAGAGATATCTGGCGATCGTGCGCAAGCCCTACGGCATGATGTTGTGCAGTGGACCGACAGGATCCGGCAAGACGACCACGCTGTACGCAACGCTCGCGGAGATCAGCCGGAGCGAATTGAACGTGATGACGATCGAGGATCCAGTCGAATACGTCTTCCCTGCCGTCAACCAGATGCAGATCAATCTGCAGGCCGATGTGACGTTCGCCAACGGGTTGAAATCGATACTCCGCCAAGATCCCGACGTCATCCTCATCGGGGAGATCCGAGACGAGGAAACAGCCAGGATCGCCGTGCAGTCGGCATTGACGGGGCACGTCGTACTGTCGTCACTCCATGCCACCGATGCGACCTCATCGGTCTACCGCCTCGTCGACATGGGTATCGAACCGTTCCTGATCGCCTCGTCACTCGTCGGTGTCGTCGGCCAACGACTGGTCCGCAAGATATGTCCCTCGTGCGCCGTCGTGTACGAACCGAGCCCCGAACACCTCGCCGCCTATCAGTTCTACGGAGGAGAGCCGAAGGACAAGTTCGTCCACGGTGCCGGTTGCAACTACTGCTCTGATACGGGCTACCGGGAGCGCGTGGGCGTGTACGAAGTGCTCGGTATCACCGACGAGATCCGCCAACTGATCGTCACCGCTGCGCCACCGCAGCAGATGCGTTCTCTCGCTGTCGCCCAGGGAATGCGATCGATGAGCCACGAAGCAATGGCGCTCGTGGCGAGCGATGTGACGACGATCGACGAGGTCATTCGCACGGTGTACATCTCCTGATCGATGACCGTGCAGTGAAACGTCTCGAAGGTAACGACGGCGCCGGCGAATGGTGCTGATCGAACCGTAGTACCGTGCTAGCGGCGACGGATCCGTGTCCGGGGGCAGCAGCCGCTCACGGGAGCAGACGAAGTGGAAGATTCTGATGTCTCGTCGGATGACCGTGATGCGCGGGATCTGCCGGCAGACGCGATGATCGATTCGTTGGTCGACACGATTGCAGTGGTGGATGCCGACGGCACCATCATTGCGGTCAATCGGGCGTGGAGAGAATTCGGAGCGTCGAACGGAGCCCAGCCGGGTGTCCTCGATCCGGTCGGGTTGACCTACCTGGCAGTTGGTGACATCGGGTTGGACAACGAAACCGACACAGTGGTCTCGGCGGTGCGCGATGGAATACGGTCGGTGCGCGATGGTGCCACCTCGATCGTCGAACTCGACTATCGATGTGACTCGCCGCAGCAACGGCGCTGGTTCCGCTTGACGATCACGAAGTTGGCCGGGAGCCAACAGCGGGTGGTGATGTGTCATCACAACATCACGGCATCGAAGATTGCTGAACTCGACCGGGTTCACCGCGAAAGTCAGCGGCAGCAGTCCGCACAGTTGGAATCGATCGGCCGACTCGCCGGCGGTCTCGCCCATGAACTCAACAACAAGCTCGGGATCATTCTCGGGCGTGTCGAATATGCGGCGGGCGCGACCGGATCGAACAATCCGGTCCTCGACGATCTGGTCGAGATCCGGACTGCGGCTGAACGATGCGCACGCCTCACCCGGCAACTGTTGACGTTCGCCCGACAACAATCGGTCGATCCGAAGACGTTGGACGTCAACGAGATCATCGCCGGACTTCTGCCGTCATTGACACAAATTGTCGGTGACAGTGTGGAGATCAAGTGGATTCCCGGATCGAATCTGTGGACCGTCAGAATGGATCTCGCCCAACTCGATCTGATCGTGATCAGCTTGTGCCTCAACGCCCGTGAGGCGCTCGACGGGCTCGGCACCATCGAGATCGAAACGGCGAACGTGTCAATGGATCCCGGTTCTACGTCGCGTCCCGAAGTCGTCGGTGGCGACTACGTGCGTATCACTGTTCGCGACGACGGCTCCGGTATCAAGGCGGACGATCTCCCGAAGATCTTCGACCCTTTCTTCACCACCAAACCGACGGGTTCGGGTGTCGGCCTCGGATTGGCCGGTGTTCACGGTGCAGTCACCCAGAACCACGGTTTCGTCGTCGTGTCGAGCGAGGTCACCAAAGGGTCGACGTTCGAGATACATCTCCGGCGGCACGACGCACCTCTGAAAGCACCGCACGCCGGTGTTGCCTCGGGGGGATCCGACTCAGTTCAGGCGACGGTGCTGCTGGTCGATGACGAACCGGCCCTGCTGCGCCTGATGTCGAGAGTCCTCGAAGAGGAGGGCTACACGATCCTCGCTGCAGGAAGCGCCGAGGAGGCGATGGTACTGGCGAAGCAGCATGTCGGTCGGGTCCACCTGCTCGTCACGGATATCGTCCTGCCGGGGCTGAGCGGCAGGGAATTGGCGGACGAGTTGGCGGCTTGCGGCCTCGATATGCCGAACCTCTTTCTCTCCGGCTACACGGCCAACGTCTTCGCTGACGACGGCGCACCCGGCTCGCATGCCCACTTCATCGCCAAGCCGTTCGCCCTCGACGATTTCGTCGATCGAGTCGGTTCATTCCTGACCGAGTCGTAGCGGTGCGGACTGCGGCCAATCGGCCGGCCAGGGCTGTGTCGAGGTTCGTTGGTATTGAAGCCGCAGGCGGTGAAGAGGAGTACGCTCTGAGTGGGAATGACGGTTCAGCAACACATGACGGCCATTCCTGAAGGGCGGTCGCACGTCGACGTGGAACTGAACGATGACATCCTCGTGAGCCTGTTCCGCGCGTCTCCTGACCCATTGCTGGTGGTCGGCGAGGCGGGCGACATCGTCTTCGCCAACGAGCGGGCGCTGGTGTTGTTCGGCTGGGACGTCGAGCTCGTCGGTCAACAGATCTGTCGTCTCGTTCCAGCAGGGTTTGCCGACGGCGACGAACCGGAACAAGCACATCATCGATGGAACCGTTCGATACGGGCCCCCGGTGAGAGCAGCATCCGTTCGGCACGTCGTCGCGACGGATCGACCTTTCCGGCAGAAATCACGGTCAGCTCGGTCACCGTCTCACAGCGCACATTCGATGTGGTGGCGCTGCGTGAGGCGACGACGCAACGACTCGAGAGCCTCGGGCAACTCGCCGGCGGCGTGGCCCACGATTTCAACAACCTGTTGGGCGTCATTCTCAACTACAGCACCCTGATCGCCAGGCGGATCGATGATCCCGTCGTCGCCGCCGATCTCGGTGAGATCCGGGCGGCGGCAGAACGAGGCGTCGCGTTGACCCACCAACTATTGACGTTTGCACGCCGCGAGGCAGTCCGTCCCACAGCGCTCGATGCAGGCAGGATCATCGAAGAGTTGGCACCAACGCTGCAACGAACACTCGGCGAAGACATCGAGCTGCGACTGGAAATCGCCTCGCCCCGGTTGATGGTCTTCGCCGATCGACATCAGTTGGAGCAGATCGTGCTCAATCTGGCAACCAACGCCGGCGAGGCGACGCCACTCGGCGGATTCGTGAAGATTGCAGCCCGATCGGCGGAGGCGACAGTGGCGTCGCGCCCGTCTGATGTCCTCATTGCCGTGACCGACGGCGGCAGTGGGATGACAGCAGACGTCGTGGCACGGGCATTCGAGCCCTTCTTCACCACCAAGCCGCCGGCACACGGCACCGGCCTCGGGCTATCGATCGTGCACGGAATTGTCGAGCAGACGAACGGATCGATCCAGATCGACTCGATCCTCGGAGCCGGCACGACCGTGACCGTCCGTCTTCCAGGCGCCATCGTGACGAACGATCGGATCGAGTCGAGGACGAGGTCTGGCAGCGGGGGCTCCGAACGAATCCTGTTCGTCGAAGACGAACTGGCGCTTCGAGAGGGAATGAGCCGTGCGCTGATTGCCGACGGCTACACGGTTGTGCAAGCTGCCAATGGAATCCAGGCGCTCGAATTGTTCGAACACGACGGCGGGAACTTCGACGTCGTGGTGACAGATGTTGCGATGCCGGTGATGAGAGGCGACGAACTCGCCCGGCAACTGGCGAAACGGCGTGACCGGCTGCCGATCATCTTTATGTCCGGCTATGACTCTCAGGCGCCGCCGACGACCGGGCGAACGTTGACGAAACCCGTCGAAGTCCATGTACTCCTTCGAGCGATACGCGAGGCAATCGATGGGTGACGCAGTCGGTTCGCAGATCGACGTGATCATCGTCGACGATCACCGCATGTTCGCGGAGAGCCTGGCGCGGCTGCTCTCGGACGAGGACAGAATCAGCGTGGTGGGCATTGCGCAGAACGGCAACGACGCGATGGACCTGGTCAGGCGGCTACGACCACGTGTCGTCCTCATCGATTTCCAGATGCCTGGGCAAGACGGTGTGGCCCTCACGGAGATCATCAAGGAGTCACATCCGGAGGTCACGGTGGTGATGCTGACCGCCTCGACGGACGATCGGGTGCTGCTCTCGGCGATGGAGGCCGGGTGCTCCGGCTTCTTGACGAAACACCGGGCGGCCGAGGAGGTCGCTGAAGCTGTGCGAGTTGCTGCCAGCGGGGATGCGGTCATCTCGCCCGCCCTGCTCGCTCGCCTGTTGCGAAGGATCAAACCCGCTCCGCCGACGGTCGGCTCCAATCTCACCGACCGCGAGCGCGAGGTCCTGGATGGCCTCGCCAAGGGGTGGACGAACAAAATGATCGCCGCCGAGCTGTTCCTCAGCGTCAACACGATCCGCAACTACGTGCAGTCGGTGCTGAGCAAACTCGAGGCGCACTCGAAGCTGCAGGCCGTTTCGATTGCGGTGCGGGCGGGGATTCTCCAGTATCCGGTGGACGGCTGACCCCCGCCGTCGGATCGTGCGGTTGAACCGGAGGCGGTCCCATCCGATGGCAGCCCGTTTCCGTCATCGGTGTCGACGAACCAGTCGTCGGCCGTCGGACGTCATCGCCGGGGTGCTGGCGGTGGGCGGACAGATCGGTTGCAGGCCGAGTTCGGCAGTCGCAGTGCAAATGTACTAAAAGTGGTCGAAAGGACGCGATACGTTCGATCGCCATCACAACGGTCGTTACCGTGAGGCCCGAGAGGAATCTTGTCGTTCTTGGGAGTCCCATGGGTCGCCAGTCGAAACAGTCCGACTCCGCTCGCCCACTCGCTACGACCGACGAGCATCGTTCCACCCGCCGCCCGTGGATGGTGGTCGCTCTGATGATCGCCGTCAGTGGCATCGCGGCGTCGGCGGTAGCTTCGGCCTCGATTGCTCACGGTGATTCGAACGACGCCAGACGCGCATTCGAGGCGGTGTCGGAGGGCATCGCTGCAAGGCTGCAACTCGGGCTGCAACACCAGGACGACCTGGTGGTCAATGCTGCGGCATTCGTCGTCACCAACGCTGCGGCAACACAGGCACAGTTTCGCAGTTGGGCGACGACTGCCCATGTCCTGGATCGTTACCCCGAGGTACTCGGGTTCGGTGTCCTCGTGATCGTGCCCGCAGCCGACCTTGCCTCGTTTGTCACTCAACTGACGGCAGATCCGCCTGGTACGTCGGACTCTCCGTTTCAACTGCTGCCGCCGGGGGATCGGCCGTTCTACTGCCTGCTGAAGTGGGGAGTGGGGCGACCCGCACAATCAGCCACTCCGTTGGGCACTGACTGGTGTGCGGGGGACACGTCGAGCGCCACCGCTCTCGCTCGCGATACCGGGTTGGGAACGTATCTGCCCGTGGCTGTCGGGACATCTCATCTGCTGTCGGTGAACATCCCGGTCTATCGCGACGGTGTGATCCCTACGACCGTCGCTGCCCGGCGAGCGGCCTTTCTCGGTTGGGTCGGCACCGTGTCCGATCCACGGGTGTTGCTCGACCAAGCGCTGCATGGACTCCCAGGCGTGGCGGTCTCCCTGGACTACAACCTCAACTCGTCGGCGGTCTCGTTCTCCGTCGGTGCTGCCGGCGCCGGTGCTCGGACGATCACGACGGATCTGCGCAACGGCTGGAGTGTGCGCACATCGGCCGAGATCAATGAAGGAGGAATTCTCTCCCATGGCGTCGCGATCCGCTGGCTGCTCACGGGGATGACGTTGAGCGGGCTGCTGGCGGCATTGGTGCTGTCCCTCGGAAGCAGCCGTTCGCGGGCACTGCTCCTCGTCGACGAACGAACGAGCGAGCTCCGTCACCAGGCGTTGCACGACTCGCTGACGGGTCTGCCGAACCGAGCACTCATCATGGACCGCATCGACCAGTTGTTGGCGCGCAACCGTCGGAACGCGACGAGCTGCGCCGCCCTGTACATGGATCTCGACGACTTCAAGAACGTCAACGACACACTCGGCCACGAGGCGGGTGACCGGCTGCTGGCGGCAGTCGCCGCTCGATTGACCAGTACGTTGCGCGATGCCGACACCGTTGGCCGCATGGGCGGCGACGAATTCGTCATTCTGATCGATGGAGCACGTCTGAACATCGCGCCCGAATTGGTCGCTGAGCGACTGCTGGATGTCATGCGTCAGCCGTTCGACCTCGACGGAACTTCGATGCCGCTGATCGTCGGAACGAGCATCGGAATCGCCATCGGCGACCGAGCGACCGGCGATGAGCTGCTGCGCGACGCCGACGTAGCGATGTATCAGGCGAAGGAGGCCGGCAAAAACCGCTATGAAGTCTTCTTCCCGGAGATGCACAGTGCGATCAGCAGACGCGTCGAGCTTGAGTTCGACCTGCGTTCAGCGATGGAAGGACAGCAGTTCCGGCTTGCGTATCAACCGATCTACAACCTCGACGATCTCACACTCGTCGGAGTCGAGGCGCTCCTGCGTTGGGTACATCCTGTACTCGGAGTGATCCAGCCCGACGAGTTCATCCCGATCCTCGAACGGACCGGAATGATCCAGGAAGTTGGGCGTTGGGTGCTGCGTGAGGCCTGTCGACAGACGGCCATCTGGCACGGGCGGGGAGACACCCTCGACATCTCCGTCAACGTTTCCGGTCGTCAGCTCGACCACGACGCGATCGTCGAACATATTCGGGAGGCGCTGGAGAGCAGTGGCCTCGAAGCGACATCGTTGATCATCGAGGTGACAGAAACCGCGTTGATGCGCAACGCTGCTGCGACCGCCGGACGCCTACAGACGATCAAGGACCTCGGCGTGCGGATCGCCGTCGACGACTTCGGGACCGGGTATTCCTCGCTCGCCTATCTGCGTCAGTTCCCCGTCGATTGCTTGAAGATCGACCGTGCATTCACCAGTGCAATCACGACGTCTCCGGAATCCAAAGCGCTCATCGGCACGCTGGTGCAACTC
The DNA here is from genome assembly GCA_025356335.1 of Actinomycetes bacterium. Classification (GTDB taxonomy): domain Bacteria; phylum Actinomycetota; class Acidimicrobiia; order Acidimicrobiales; family Ilumatobacteraceae; genus JANXUF01. The sequence continues at coordinate 9,861 of JANXUF010000100.1, read as the reverse complement.
GGCAAGGATCTTGGCCTCAGAACGCTTGCAGAAGGCGTCGAGACGGCCGGGGAACTCGATCATCTGCGACGCGAGCACGTCAACGAAGCGCAGGGTTTCCTGCTCTCGAAACCGCTCGACCCGCAAACACTCGAATCACGATTCCTCCAACCAACTCGTTCAATCGGCGCTGGTCTCGATCGTCACGAAGCCTGAGATGCAATCGACATCCGATGAGTTCGAACGCACTGAATTCTGTTGCCGATCGATCGGTCGCCGGTGCTACGTGGGGAGTCGCGTAGCACGGGACATCGGTCGCGACGGTAGATTTCTAAGCGGAACGATGGCAGAGCGGCCAAATGCATCCGCCTTGAAAGCGGAAGGGTGTCACAGCCCCGGGGGTTCAAATCCCTCTCGTTCCGCCAATGCGCCCACCGTGGCGCACCGCTGTTCACCGATTTCGAACAGCATGGCTTCCGAGCAGGGGTGATGCGATTCGGTGGTCATCAGTGTTCACGCTTGTTCACGGAGCGTTGCAGTACCGGTTGCAGTGCGCTTGTCGTCTCGGTTGCAGTACACGCCCGTGATTCAGCGCGTTGATGCCGGAACAAGGAGGCCGTCGTGCCACGGAAACCGGTAGGAAAGCGATCGATGACCGCCAGCGGGGCGACGACCGTGCGGGGCAACGCGGCCAACGGGTTTCGTTGTATTTCCACGAGGGCGTGCAAGCGTGGCTGGCGTCGTACGAAATCGCTGGCCGGCGGCTCTGGGTACAGGGGAAAGCTCGTAATGTCGTCGTTTGCGGAAAGACGCAGCTGTTGCCGTCGGTGTGAAGCCGATAAAGGCCTCGATCCGGTTTACCTCTCAGACGACCGTCGCCGAGTTCATCGACTGGTGGCTGATGACCGAGGTTCGCCATCGCCTGCGCTCCGGTTCACTCGACGAAGCACGAACACGCCTCGCCCGTCTCAAGGATCTCCGACATGAGCCACTTGCGGACGTGACGCTGGAGGATCTGATCAGTTGGCGGTCGGGCCTGCTGGACGAGCTTGCGGCAAGCACTGTCGCCAACACGCGTGTCACAGTGCGCCAGATGTTTCGGCGAGCAGTGCAGCTCGGCGTCATTCCCTTCAGTCCTGCCGCCGAGCTGCTGCCGCCGAAGCTCGACACCAAACCGGGGCGGGCGCTCGCCGCGCTGGAAGTTCCGAGGCTTCTCGAGGCGACGGCGGATCTGCGCTATGGCGCCGTCGTCCACATTCTCTTCACCCAAGGACCGAGGGTCTCGGAAGCGCTCGGACTTTCGTGGGATGACATCGATGTCGCTGCCGCCACGGCGACCGTACGGCGTGCGGTCACGTATGACAAGACCCACGGCACTCACCTCGGGCCACCGAAGACGGACGGTGCCGAAGGCATTCACCATCTGTCACCCGGCGCGATGGAGGCCATCGCCGAGTGGCGGATCGTTGATCGGTAAGGCGGGTCGTCGCCGTGGTTCGCCGGGCTATGTGCGGTGGGCTCGTCGTTCAACGCGGTGGCTGGGTGTAGCGTCGAACATCGGGTGGATGGCGTATCGGGCGGAGGTGCTCCTGATGTGCGGATCATGCTCGACGAGGCGGTGTGGGCGCCGACATCAACGTTGGTTGGTTGCTGACAGCGCGCCACGAGCATGACGCCTTCCAATCGTTGAAGCAGTGGGTTTGCTGGCCAGGCAACGAAGCTGAACGCATGAGCCCGATTCAGGACGTGGCGGTCGAACGCGACGGATGCCTCGTTGCGGCGGCGCGACGCTGGACTGGTCGCGCTCGCGCCGCCGTCAGGCCGTCTGTGCCGGGCGACGTCGCGGAAATGCGGATTGCGGTGCGACTCGATGAGATCGCCCGACGGGCCTGGGACCGCCTCACCAAGCTCGTGTTCACGGGCCAGCTCCGCGCAACTCCAACGCGACGACGCCACCCCGGTCGTTGCCGGGAGCTCGCACACCAACTCCTCGATCTCGATACTCACCAGAGCACTATCCGCTGTTCGGCTCGACGCCGTGCACACGGCGGTGAACACGGTGGTTCTGTGGCGGAAACGGTTCTTCGAGCACGGCATGGCAGGGCTCGTAAATCGTCATTGTTCGGGTCGACCCGAGACATTTCCCCCCTCTGGTGAGTCGCCACGAACCGGTGACCGAATCAATATGTTCCGACTGTCTGGCACGCAAATAGCGAGGCGTTCGCCGGAAGGAGCGGAGCCACCGCGCGCCGAGCGGCGACTACATCGACGAGGGTCCCCCCGGTTGCATCACCGTCTGAAATGCGCTTCCCACTGCGTAAGCGGGTCGCGCTCTGCGGGCCGAACGCGCCAGGCGTATCGGTAGATCGTGCTGGCCTCCGTCACTTACCGGCCGATTGCCAACGTCGTGCGCTGATCCGAACAACATTGGATTCCATGCTGTCGCGGCTCGCTCACAGGATGGACTGCGTCAGAGGAAGCGGTCCGGCGCCGGTCGCCGCATCTCAAACTAAGATCTCGGGGTGAAAGGACTTTGGTAGAGACGTTGGCCGCTGGGAGGGCGTGGCGCCGGACGTTGGAGTTCTTACGCGGCCCAGTGGTTTCGAGGCGTTTGTCGACCGTCCACGCGATCGAGAACTTCGGTGAAGCGCTGATCAGTTTGTCGCTTGTCGGTTCGTTGTTCCTGTCGGTCTCGCTCGATGCGTCGAGGAGTCGAATTCTGTCCTACCTGCTGCTGACAGCCGCTCCGTTGGCTATTGCCGCCCCGCTCGTCGGCAATCTGCTTGATCGCACCCGCATCGGCTATCGAGTGGCGATATCGGGCTCGCAGTTCCTGCAGTCGATCGTCGCGCTGTTGCTGATCGGTTCGCTGTTGTCCGTTGCGCTGTACCCGCTTGCGTTCGCTCTGTTGATCTGTCGGAAGATCTACGCGTTGGCGAAGACCGCGCTGTTGTCGCGACTGACCGACGACCCGGCCGAACTGCTGAAAGCGGACATCCACATCGTTCGGATCGGAAGTATCGCTGGGGGTGCGGGAGCGGTCCTCGGAGGGGTTCTGCTCGCTCGTGGCGACGAGGCGCAGATGCTGCTGATCGGGTCGTTGTCGTTGCTGAGCGGTGCGTTCATGTGCCGAGGACTGCCGCACCAGGAGCGACCGCCTGCGTCCAACGCGATGCCCCCGCTCGGCGAACTGATCCCGTCACGCTTTTGGTCCGCGACGGTGGCTGTCACGGCGATACGTGCCGCCGCCGGAGCGCTGACGTATCTGCTCGTCTTTGCGATCAAACGCGGCGGGGGCGACGTCTGGATCTTCGCTGGCGGGCTGATCACCGCCGGGGCGGGCGGTATGTTGGCGACGCTGCTGGTTGGCCGTCTGCACCGCAGACTCGATGCAGACGCCGTGTTGCTGTTGGCGCTGGCGGTGCCCGGGCTGGTCAGTGCGCTCGGCGTCTTGACGGTGGGCAACTTGAGCGTGCTGGCGATCGCCTTCTCGATCGGCCTTGGTGGCGGAGTCGCCAGCCGGGAGATCACGCTGTTGTATGCGTCAGTTCCGAGCATGGCCCGCGGAAGGACGATCGCTCGCAGCGAACTCCTTTTCCAAACGGCGACGCTTGTCGGCGCGTGCCTCGCCGTGCAGCTTGCGCCGAGCCCGAAGGCGGGCTTTACCGTGTCGAGCCTCGTACTGCTGATGGCGGCAGGCTTTTACGCATCTCGGCGTCGAGCGTCACTGCGACGCCAAGTGACACGGGTGTTCATGGGTGACCAGGCCCTGGCTGTCGGCGAGGCGCTGCCGTCGGCGCTGCTCGCAGAGGCACGGCGGCTGGCGGCGCTCGGTGCTTATCGGATGGCGGTTGTTGTCGCGGAGCTCGCTGTAGATATCTTCATCGAAAGTCGCGGAGGCGAATTGGGACAGCAGGCGGAGGCCTGGCGTGCCCTCGAGGACTATGTGGCGTTCGTGCGTCGGACCGATGACCAGCCGGCGAGCGAGCGGGTGATCGAGGTGTTGATCACGGCCGATCGGCTGCTCAAGAGCGTTCGCATCGATGAACACGTTGCGCCGGTGGACAAGCCTCCGGTGTGATCACGCGGTCGAAAGCGGCTCGCCCCGCAGTGCCCAGGCGCCGTTGATGAACATCAACGAGAAAGTGAGGGTGGTCTGCGAGTCGCGAGCAACGATTTCATCGCAATCGATGGTGACGGCGCCTGATTCCGGCACCGCTGGGCCGAGGGCGAGGAAGATGCCGCCCTCGCGGACCCCGGCGGTGTCGAGCGCCTCGGAGGGATCGTCGATGAACCGCACCTCTGCAAACGACTCAGCCCCGCTGACGACGCTCGCCTGTATTTCCAGACCGATCGAGAGGCCATCGCCGCGGGCCTGCACGAACACGACCCGTTTGCCGGACTCGGCCGCTTTCTGATCGACGAACCAACGGATGACGCGGGCGTAAGCACCTGCTGCGGTGCCCGTGCTCCCTGGCTTCGAGGCGGAGTACGACACAAATATCGAAGCGGACGCAGCCAGAACTGTCAGCAGCGCGACGATGCGGCTGCCGTCGCGACGGCGATTCATCGGCGGGTGTTCAGGGAAGCAGCCAACACAGCATGCTCTCGCGCGTGAGCTTCGGAAGCAACTCCCTGCCGTCTCGGGTCGTCCCTTTCTTCGATGGGCGACCGGCGCGCGCCACAGAACGCTACTTGGCCACGGGCGATGGACAGGGCGCTGTGGAAGTCGGCTATCGAACAGGCGAGGGCGCTGGCCTCGGAGAGCGAGCTTGGCGATGCCTGCTTCGAGATATACCTGCACCGTCCCAGCGTCCAACGCCCGCCAACGGCGACGCCTACCTCACCCACGCCACCAACACCCCGAGCCCTCATCGAATTCGATCCCCTCGACCACCGCCTTTTCGAGACCGAGCAACCCGCGCCATAGCCTTGCACCCTGCACCCCGTTTTCCTCCTATGCCACAGGAACCTCAGAAGCCCGGAAACATAGATAGAGAGCGGGGTGCACCCGCGAACCCCCCACTCAAACACCCTTCACCGAGATCTATTTCTCGATCGTGCAACGCAAAGTCGTCATACCGAATCGGCTTCACCACTCTCGCCGAGATCACCGAACGACTGCGGGAGTGGAGGACGACATTCGAATGCTCGATCTCGAACACAATGATGACTGCAGAGCTCCTATTCGTCACCCGGGTGTTCGGACACTGCTCGGATGAAGCCGAGCCGTCGGAGTTCTTCGAGGTGCTCGGCGGCCAGCGAGACGAGGATATCGACACCGTGTTTGGAGAGTGAGACGTGAACGACTCTATGGTCGGTCTCGTCTCTGCTCTTGACGACGAGGCCCGCAGCTTCGGCCCGGTCGACGAGTCCAACTGCGCTGTGATGGCGAAGGAGCAGGTGCTCTGCGACGTCACCGATCGTCGGAAGACCGTCGCCCGAGTGGCCGCGGATGGCGAGCATCAGTTGGTGATGGGCCGGCGTAACGCCCGCCGCTTCTGCTTGATGCTCGCTCCATCGCAGAAACCGTCGTAGCGACGTGCGCAAGGCCAGCAGCTGCCTGTAGTCGCTGTCGGTGACGCGTGCTTTCATTGGCACAATATATCTTAGCACGATATGGTTGAACAAATGAAAGCACCACACCACGGCGTGACGAATCGCCTCCTCCGGTGGTCCGTCGGTGACGCGCTGGTCGGCGACCGGCATCGCCTCTGGCGATTGGTCGTGATGGTCGGAATCCTCTCGGGCCTGGTCGGGGCGGCCTACATCGCTGCGTTGAAAGGGCTGACGAACCTGCTCGGGGCGGCCAGCTGGTCGATTGGGCCGCACCTGGCTGTGCTCGCGCTCGTCGGGTTGGCGATCGGAATATTGACGCATGTCCTGGGCAATCCAGGCGATGTCGAGTTGCTGGTCGACAACATTCACGTCAGCGGCGGCAAATCCGATATGCGTGAGCTGCGTTCGTTGATTCCGGTGTCGCTGATCGGCATCGCTGCAGGCAGCGCCATCGGTCCGGAGGCGCCGCTCGTGCAGACGACCGGATCGATCGGCAGTTGGCTGGCGCTGCGCTATCACCTGTCCACGACCGAACTCCGAGTGTTGACGATTACCGGCATGGCCGCGGGCTTCTCGATGCTGTTCGGGGCGCCGCTCGGCGCGGCGATCTTCGCCCTCGAGATCCTTCATCGCCGTGGGCTGCAGTATTACGAGGCGTTGTTGCCGGCGGTGATCGGCGCCATGTCGGGTTACGTGGTGTACATCATCGTCAACGGACTCGGGCTCAACCCGGTGTGGAACTTTCCCGAGGTGTCGAACCTGCACGCGTCCGATCTGCTGATCGGGGTCGCCGCTGGAATCATCGGGGCAGGAATCGCCGCCGGTTTCACCTACTTCGCCAAGTTCGAACGCGCAGCGTTCCGACGGGTGCCGCCAGTCGTACGGCCGGTGCTCGGTGGCCTGGCGATCGGTGGCCTGGCGTTCGCGAGCCCCTACGCCTTGACGTTCGGTGAAGGCCAGATCGGATACATCGTCGCGACGAAACTGGCGATCTCGACGCTCCTGATCGCGGCGTTGGTGAAGTTCGTCGCCAGCGCAACGATCATGTCCACGGGTTGGCGCGGTGGCTTCATCATCCCCCTCTTCTTCATCGGCGTTACGGTCGGCAGTGTCGGCGCCCGGACGCTGGGCGTCGATCAGGTCATCGCCATGACGGCGATGATGACTGCGGTGAATGTCGGCGTAACGAAGACGCCGTTCGGTTCGTCGCTCGTCGTCGCCGAGATGGCCGGACTGCGCCTCCTCCCCCCGACACTGCTCGCCGCTGTGATCGCCCTCTTCCTGACGAGCCGCGTCTCGATGATCCACACCCAGCGCGAACGCGACACCATCTCCGCTGTTTCCGAGGCGACCGGATGAAGCGATATCTCGTGGTAGCCAATCAAACACTCGGCGGACAACATCTGTTGGAAGCGATCAAGCGCCTCCACGCCGAGCAGCCTGCGTCGTTCACGGTCGTCGTCCCGGCGACACGGACGGCCGGTCTTTACAGCACCGTGCTCGCCGCATACGCCGGGGAGCCGAGCACGGCCGACACCGACGAAGCCAACGCCCAGGCCTCCGCCCGCCTCGCACAACTGCTCGCGATGTTGCATGCCGCAGGAGTGGACGCGTCAGGCGCTATCGGAGACGAGGATCCGATCGCTGCGGTGGAGGATGCGCTCCGGTCCCAAACCTTCGACGAGGTCGTCCTCTCGACGTTGCCTCCTGGAGCGTCGCGCTGGCTCAGCATGGACCTCGTCCACAAACTGGAGCGTGCCGTTGACATCCCCGTCATCCATGTCTACGGCAAGGCACGACAATACCCAACGCACATCGAACAGCAGGCGAACGAGGATGTGGCCGAGTGATCAAACCTCGTCGCCTCCCAATCATCCCCGCCGTTTCAGTAGTGGCGCTGGCCGGGGGTTGGGTCCTCGGAATGCGCTGGCAGCTGTGGTCGCGATCGAGAGTTGATACGCGTGTGCAGGGCTCGTGGATTTCGGCGTTGGGTCGTGGTTCGAAGGGTGGGCGGTGCGCTGACTCGTGCGCGCAGTGCAGCACGCCGCCGGGCAGGAGGTGGTCATCACGATCTCGTTCCGGGACCAAAGCGATGCGGTGGAGCGACGTGCCGATCAATTTGACGAGGTCAGCCTGGACGATCCCGTCGACCGAGCGGAGCCGGTCGATGAGCTCGTTGAAACAGAGCGGGCAGTTTCGCTCCGTCGACCGGCAGGTTCGCGTGCATTCGGACCATCTTCGTTGCGCGGCTCGATGACGTCGACGCCTGCACAGTTGATCGTGAGGAGCGACGCCGACATCCTCACCGTCGGCCTGATCGCATCGTTGGGCCACATGCGAGCCTCACGTCGATTGCCCGGGAAACGGTGGCGCGAGAAATGCGAGTGCGGTGAGACCGGTCGTGCCGGTGTTGGACAGTCGAAGTACCTCGTCGCCGCGGAAGTAGGCAAGCGAGCCGGTGATGAACGCCACCGCGTCGCCGTCCACCACCAACGTGCCGGAGCCCTCGACGATGTAGACGATGAGATCCGACGTTGCGTGGGTGTGGGGCGGGAGGTCCTGGCCCGGGCTGAGCCGGATGACTCGAGCGTTCGACTGGCTGCCATCGAGCAGCGGCGCAGCGACGAATCGCTCACTGTCATAGTCGGGTGCGTCTGCAAGCGTGGTCATCTTCATCGCGGCAGCTTCACACATCCTGGCGTTCGTTGGTCCCGTTCGGGTTACGGTCGCTGGGGGATCAACGGTGATACGCGGCAAACTGATGAGCCGGGGCTTCCTGCGGAACTCGTCGAGGCGCGCCGAGGACCACTGTTCACTTTGCGACCGTGCCCGACGCGCTGTGTTGTCAGATCGCCAGCGAAGAGAGCGACCTGTTTCCGGCCGCCGACCTGCTGCTCGCGCCGGGACAGAGACGCTGTTCATCGTCTCGCCAACCGAGCGCTGTGAGTCCTACCGGGGCGTTATGAACGGACGATGCCGGGTCAACGCGACCCAGTATGCAGTGTGCATACGACGCGTTCGAAGTTCGGCTTCGGAATCGGGTCTAGGGTGCGCATGTGAATAGCTCGCATGATCATCTCGATCGTCGGGGTGTCGCTTGGGGAACGGTCGGCGTGGCGGTGGTGATCGCGTTGACGTTCATCGGCAGTGATCGGTTGGTGTGGTTCGACGCAGCTCTGGTCGGCTACCTGTTCGGTGTCGTTTTCGCCGTGTTCGGAGTCGCCTACCGGTACGCGGTCTGGTTGCGTCGGCCTTCAACGGCGATGTTGAACCGTCGTGGGTGGGACGCGTTCCGTCAGCGTAAGGCCCGCAACGTCGTCGCGTTGCCGTCACTGGTTGCGACGCAGCTGTTGACGCAGGGGTTCATCCGGCGCCGGTCGCGGTCGCGTTGGTTTGCGCATCAACTCGTGTTCTGGGGCTGCATCCTTGCCGGGCTGGTCACGATCCCGTTGACGCTTGGCTTGTTGCATTTCGAGAGTGTCGGTCAGCGGGCCGATCGGTATCAGGTGTACATTTCGAGGATCGGGACGATGAAGTTCGACGCCGAGAGCATCGTCGGCTGGTTCACGTTCCACGCCCTCGACGTCGCCGCGGTGCTCGTCCTGGCGGGGGTGTTCATCTTCCTGCGTCGCCGGTTGCGTGATCCGGGTGCGATGGCGGTCGAACGCTCGGGTGACTTTCTCGCGCTCGCCGGGCTGTTCGCGGTGTCGGTCAGCGGCTTGTTCTTGACGGTGTCGAGCATGTGGTTGGAGGGACGGTTCTATTCGGCGTTGAACACGATTCACGCGTTGACGGTGATCCTCGGGTTGATGTATTTGCCGTTCGGGAAGTTGTTCCACATCTTTCAACGTCCCGGCAATCTCGGTGTCGTCTACTACAAGCGGGCCAACGCCGAGGGTGAACCGGCGATCTGCCGGCGGTGCGGCGAGGCGTTCGCGAGCGCGCAACAGATCGCAGATCTCAAAGTGGTGCTCCCGCAGGTCGGGTTCGATTACTCGATCGAGGGTGGCGGCAACTATCAGGACACCTGTCCGAAGTGTCGGCGCGCGCATGTCACTCTCGCTCAATCGGCGCGGGTAGGAGGGTTCGGCTGATGGCACGACCACCGATCACCGACGATGAGCTGATCGCTCGCTACGGGCCGCATCTCAACGTCGCACCGCCGGGCGGTTGGGATGCCGGGCTGACGATCGACAAGGTCGTGAACACGCATTGTTGCTTCTGCGGGCAGCAGTGCGGCATCAAGTTGAAGGTGAATGACAACACGGTGGTCGGGTTCGAGCCGTGGTACGAGTTCCCGTTCAACGAGGGCAAGCTGTGCCC
>JANXUF010000074.1 GCA_025356335.1 Actinomycetes bacterium | reverse complement strand
CAAGAGCCGGGTAGTGGTGGACATGACACCCGGCAATGTCGTCACATCGCCACGCAGCGACATGATGTACGTGGTCACCGAATACGGCATCGTCAACCTCAAAGGCCGGTCGATCCCAGAACGCGCGAAGGCAATGATCTCCATCGCACACCCCGACTTCCGCGACGAACTCACACGCGACGCGCGGGCACGCGGGCTGATCCCCAAGTCGTTCCGGTAGCCGCACGATCAACGTCGGGGACCGCCGGACTCTTTGCGTCGAGTCTCAGGATGATCCCAGCGCTGCGAGAAGGTCAGCGGAGTTGGTAGTCCAGCCGAAGAGCGCCTCGATCACCGTGAGCGTTGCTTCATGATTTGTTCTCGGCTCGCTGCTGCCGACGGCCTCAGCACAGCAATCCGTGAGCAGAAGGCACTGGTAGTCGCGATAGAAGGCGTCGCGAAGCGTCGATTCCACACAGACACTGGTGGTGCACCCGGTGAAGATCAAGGATTGGATGTCACGCTCCCGTAGCAGCTGATCGAGGTCGGTTTCAAAGAAGCCGCTGTAGCGATGCTTGGCCACCACGAGGTCTTCTGGGTGGGGAGCGAGCTCCTCGATGATCTTCGTGTTCCATGTCCCGCGGACCAGGACACGGCTGGGAGATCCGTCGGGGGCGACGACGTCCTGGCCGACTCCCATCAGGAGGTGGCGAAGCCGATTCGGCGCAGTTGCAGATCCCATGTTCGAGAGTTCCTCGTCGAACTGCATCGTGAGATAGACGATTAGGACCCCGGCCTGTCGTGCCGCATCGAGGACCCGCCGTGTGGGTGCGACGACGGCCTGGATCCCGTCGAGAGGGATGCCCGCACGTCCGAACATGCCCTGTGGCGCTGCGAAGTCGTGCTGCATGTCAACGACGATGACTGCCGTGCTTCGGGGTGTCAGCTGGAAAGCGTTGGGACGTGCTACGACCTCTATAGGTTGTGCGTCGAACGTCATCTTCGCAGCCTGCACTGTCTGGCTGCTCGAGGCAACCTCTCACACGAAGATTGGTGTCTGGACTCGAGTTCGTGTTCGCCGGGCAGGGTGACGGCCATGGCACCATGGCGGGGTGACTGGACGTGTTGCCTCATCGTTGGATCGTGTTCGTCTGGCGCGGACCGGGGTCCGGCTGGAGCAGGTCACGCTCGGCAGGTTGAGAACGGCTTGATCGGGTGAACCAAAGGCGGTGTCGTCGAGGACACGACATATATGCCGGGGCCAGTCACGGCCCGGAACAGGGTCCTCGTCGGGGAGACTCGTTCAGAGATCGGTCGCGAGCGCATGCGAAAATGTTGCGTGGCAGCGTGTGTCGACGGTCCGGAGGTGGTGCTGTATTCGAAGCGGCCAACGGGGGAGCGTTCAATATGGAGTGGGGTCAACCCTGACTGCGACGTCTTACCCGGCCGCATGCAATGTTGGTTAGCGCCGCGGCTGGTGGCGTCAGGTGAATCGGTCCCGGATGACGAGTTGGTCAAGGTTCAGTCGGCGGCGCTTCAGTGGACTGTCGGGGTGGTCTTGGGCTGGGCAGCCGAACGTGATCACGAGCGGCATCTCCCAGTCATCGGGCAGGCGTACCACCGTCGCCGTGCGCGCTGCGTTGTGCAGGGTGACGGGACAGGTTCCGATGCCTTCGGCGTTGGCGATGATCATCATGTTCTGTGCCTGCCGGCCGACGTCGAACAAGCGGAGGTGTGTGCTCGGCGCGGCGATGCCGATGATCGCAGCGGCTGAAGCGATCCACGACGAGTAATCACCGCAGGCGGCGAGCTCGGCTTTGACGGTGGGGTCGGTGACGAGGAGCAGTCGGTTCGATTCCTCGTTCTTCGCGCTGCCGGCCATTCGACCTGCTTGCAGGATGCGTTCCAGGACTTCTGCTGGGACATGGTCGTCGGTGTACCAGCGCAGGTCCCGCTTGGTGACTACCGCCTCGTAGGGGGTCATCGGGCTGGTCATGTCGTCGGTCCTCTCGTCGCTCGATGCGCGACATTGAGCGTCGCCTTCGTCAGCCTGCCTGATGCGTGCACGCTGAGCCAGGGACGATGAGGGCCTGGATCGGCAGCGAGAACCCGCCAATAATGGTCGCATGTACGACCGTACGGTTTTCGCCGACTTCCTTCGTCACCGCCGCGAGGCGTTGCTGCCTGGCGACGTCGGGCTCCGAACTGGGGGACACCGACGCACCCCTGGCCTTCGGCGCGAAGAGGTCGCCCAACTCGCGAACATGTCCTGCGACTACTACACCCGCCTCGAACAAGGACGCGGATCGAGGCCGTCGCGAGCGATCGTCACAGCCATCGCGACCGCATTGCGTTGCGACGACGACGAAGCACGCCATCTCTTCGACCTCGCTGGCCTGGCCCCTGTGGCGCGTACCGGCAACCGGTGTGTCCGGGGCGGGCTGCGAGCTCTCGTGGACCGCCTCGGCGACGTACCTGTCTGCATCACAACCGACCTCGACGACGTCGTTTGGCAGAACCCGCTCGCAGATGCGCTGCGAGGCACCCCTCTGCCAACCTCGGCAACCCTCGACAACCTGATCCGTCGATGGTTCACCGACGATCAAGACCGCAATCGCATCCCGGAACAGGACTGGCCCGCCCACTCTGCGAACTACGTCGGGCACCTTCGCATCACGTCGTCGCGTCGCGCCGGTCATGCAGATGTGACGGCGCTGCTGAGCGAACTCAACGAACACAGTCTCGAGTTCCGGACCTTGTGGGAGCGGCACGAAGCTTCCGAGTGCCACCTGGAACACATACGCGTGCTGCACCCCGAGGTGGGGCTCATGCACCTCACCTGTCAACTGCTCCTCGTTCCAGGCGACGAACTCCGCATCATGGCCTTCTTGCCGACCGGCGGGACCGATGCCGCCGAACGGATCGAGTTGTTGCGCGTGATCGGCATGGAGCGATTCCAGGCCGTGAAAGAGCACCCGAACCCAGAGCCGACCACCAGGAGCACACCGACATGAACCACCAAAATGTCGATCGAACGATCGAGCGAGACGACGGCCGCACCGTCGGATACGTCGACTACGGGACCAGCGACGGCACCCCCGTTATTTGGTGCCACGGCGGTCCCGGAAGCCGACTCGAACCCGACGCCGCCGGGGCCGCCGGCGTCGCGCTCGGTCTACGGGTCATCGGTATCGACCGACCCGGCTACGGCCTGTCCACCCCGCTCCCCGGTCGCAGCATCGCCGACTGGGTCCCCGACGCCCTCGCGGTCGCCGACGCGCTCGGCATCGACCACTTCCTCACCGCCGGCATGTCGACAGGCTCCGCGTACACCCTCGCCCTAGCCGCACTCGTCCCAGATCGCGTCTCCGGCGTCGTCGTCGGGTGCGGGATGACCGACATGCGCCACCCCGCCTCACGTGCCGGGATGCCCGGACCGTCCACCCACGGAATCTGGGAAGCACCCGACCGCGACACGGCAATCAAAATCGCAACCGAAACCTTCGGCGCCGACGGATCCAAGATGCTCGCCGGCCTCGCCGACCTACCGGCGAGCGACATCGCCACACTCACCGCCCCAGACGCGCTCGCCACCGCAACGCTCAAACAGGCGCAAAGCTTCGCACACGGCGTGCAGGGCTATGTCGACGACCGGCTCGCCGACGGTCACGGATGGTACAGCTTCGACGCCGATGCCATTCGCGCCCCAGTCATCATCGTCCACGGCCAAAGCGACACGATCGTCCCCCTCGACGCCGCCCGCCACAGCGCTGCCATCATCCCCGGGGCCGAACTACGACTCTTCCCGGAACTCGGACACTTCAGCATCGGCGGCCCAGCAATCGCCGCACTCGCCGAACTCGCCCACCGGAACCCGGTGATGTCGCAGCCACACCTCCGGGACGCAGACCACTCGGTTGCTGACGTTATGGGGAACATGAACCGGCCGGTCTTTTGGTCAGGTCCTCCCAGCCCCTGAGAGGATCAACAGATGTCAGCGAAGAGGGAGTACACGGCCGAGTTTAAGGACCGAGCCGTGTGTGTGGTCACTGGAAACGAGGATGGCGTCAAGGCGTGCGCGATGGAAACGCTGTACGCGTTGTCACACATTGGATTCACGATTCCGCCACAGGCCGATTGCGGATGGATCGGTGAGATCGGCCCCGGACCGAGTTACGGCGACATCGTCGAGGGCGACGACACGCCGGTGGGTTACGACAGTGAGTTCACGAACAAGAACGCCACCATCATGAGCTGGAACCTGATGCACACCGCCACGATCTTGAAGGACCGGGGCAGGGTTTCCGGTCGGCGGAAACGTCGCAGCCACTTGGAGGACCGTCACCAACGCCGCCGATCAGGATCCCGACCGAATCTAAGTCATCACGTCCGCCGCAGTCTCGTGGTCTCGCCGCCGCAACTCTCCGAGCAATCAGATCGCTGGTTGAACTGGTCTGGAAGTGGGGAGTGTGAACTCGGCCGTGCCGCCCGGTGCGTTCTCCCCGGAAGGTCACGTCATGTCGGAGATCGAAGTCAATTCCAGGTTCCTCAGCAGCGTGGGCGTCCATGTCGATGACGCAGGAGGCGCCGGTCGACCAGTCGTGCTGATCCACGGCTGGCCGCTCTCCGGGGAGAGTTGGAAGGCCCAGACCCCAGCCCTGCGTTCCGCCGGCTTTCGGGCGGTCGCATATGACCGTCGCGGGTTCGGCCGAAGCGACAAGCCCAGCGGCGGATACGACTACGACACCCTCACTGCCGACCTCGAAGGCCTGATGGTCGAACTCGACCTGCGCGACGTCACGCTTGTCGGTTTCTCGATGGGCGGCGGTGAAGTCGCCCGATACGTCACCAAATACGGACCAGATCGTGTGCACAGCGTCGTCTTCGCGTCCGCCGTGCCTCCGTACATGTTGCAGTCCGACGACAACCCGGACGGTCCGCTCACCAAAGAGCACGCCGCAACGATGACGGCCGATCTGACCGCGGACCGAGACAAGTTCTTCGACACGTTCGCCACACAGTTCTTCTCCGCGAACGGAGAACTGAAAGTCACCGAAGCACAGCGCCAAGAAGCCATCGGGCTGTGTCAACAGTCGGACCAGAAGGCCGCCCTGAAATGCATGGCCTCGTTTGGAACCGAAGACTTCCGAGCTGACCTTCCCGGCATCACCGTACCGACGCTCGTCATCCACGGAGATGGGGACGGGGTCGTGCCTTTCGAAGGGACGGGTGCGCGCACGCACGCGGCCATTCCCCACAGCCAACTCAAGGTCCTCGCCGGTGCACCCCACGGCTGCAACGTCAGCCACCCCGACGATTTCAACCAAGCCCTCATCGGCTTCCTCAACTCCTGACGCTCAAGAGTTCGATCGCACATCGCTGCCTGACCCTTGATCACGTTCTCGAAGGTCAAGTCGCCGTCCGCTGGTATCAGACGAGCTTTCGTAGCGAGAGCGTGTAAGTGGAGGGCAAATGTAACGAGACGATCGTACAGTTCCGAACTCCGCAGCGATCGGTGCCGTCGTAGCGAATGAGAGAGACGATGAGGATCCGCCTCCGTGCGGCTCATTCGAGGATGGTGTCGACGCGTTGGTTGGCGATGTGTTCTTCGTCGTCGAGTGCTCCGACGTAGGTGGAGACGAGGGTTTCGACGCTGTGCCCGAGGCGTCGTGCGGTTTCAGCGAGTGGCATCCTGGCGCGTAGCCATGTGGTCGCGGCTGCGTGGCAGTCGTAGACGCGTAACGGTTTCTGACCGACCGATTCGAGCGCTCGATGCCAGGCCCGGATCCAGTTCGACCCGCTCGGACGAGTGTCGTTGCGAGTGCGGAACAACAGACGATCGGGATCGGTGAGGTTGTCGCTCCTACCGCGTCATCCTCATCGTTGACGCAAACCTTCAAGGCATC
>JANXUF010000121.1 GCA_025356335.1 Actinomycetes bacterium | reverse complement strand
GCTTCTGCACAACGGTGGTGAGTATCTGTCCGACAATCGCTTTACGCAACAATGGCGAGCCGCGCAGGTCGGCATCGGCTTGAAAGCCGGCGCGCTGCGGTTCCACTGGCTGCGCCATTCGTTCGCCAGTTCGCTGATCTCCGCAGGCTGCTCGGTGAAGGCCGTCGCCAACGCGATGGGCCACGCGAACCCAACCGTCACCCTGACGACCTACGCCAGCCTGTGGCCGGGTGACGAGGACCGGATCCGGACTGCGATCGAGGCGTCTTGGAAAATTGCGGACCAGCTGCGGACTGGCACTGCGGAATAAGTGCGCTGACCTGGGCAAACATGCCCTATTCACGATTTGAACAAGAACGCTTCGTCCTCTGCTGAGAACAGCAGCCGCAACTCGTCGGCAAGTTCGGGGTGGCGCTGCAGCACCGGATCGCTGTCGATCACCTCGAACGCCGCTTCCCTGGCGAGGCCGACGAGTTCACGGTCGCGTCGTAGCGACGCCAGCGAGAGATCGCTGCGGCCCTTCTGACTCGTGCTCATCAATGTTCCTTCCCCACGGAGGTCGAGGTCGACCTCGGCGAGGTGGAAGCCGTCGGTGCTGGCGACGAGGGCCTCGACGCGGGGATTGACCTCGGCGACGTTCGGGTCTGCGTCCTCCTTGGGGGTCGTGACGAGCCAACACCGACTGGCGTGCTTGCCTCGTCCGACGCGGCCACGCAGCTGATGCAGTTGGGCGATCCCGAAGCGGTCGGCGTCGAGGATCACCATGATCGTCGCGTTCGGCACGTCGACGCCGACTTCGATGACGGTCGTCGCCACGAGCACGTCGAGTTCGCCGCGCCGGAACCGGTCCATCGTTGCGTCCTTGTCGATGGACGTCATCCGTCCATGGAGCAGGCCGAGACGCAGGCCGACGAGATCGACGAGGCGCAGACGGTCGTAGGTCTCCTGGGCGGAGGCGACTTCGAGCTTCTCCGACTCGTCGATCAGTGGGCACACGACGTACGCCTGGCGACCGGCGGCGATCTCGGAGAGTACGTCGGCCCATACCATCTCCTCCATCAGCGGGGTGTTGGCCCATTGTGTGGTGATCGGTATGCGGCCAGGCGGCAGTTCGTCGAGCACGCTGACATCGAGGTCCCCATAGACGGTCATCGCTGCCGTACGCGGGATCGGCGTTGCCGTCATCACCAGCACATCGGGCACGATCGCCTGCCCACCGTCGGCGGCGCTGCCCTTGTCGCGCAGCGCTGCACGCTGCTCGACACCGAAACGGTGCTGTTCGTCGATGACGACGACACCGAGACTCTTGTAGTCGACACCCTGCTGGATCAACGCGTGTGTGCCGATGGCAATATCGATCGAGCCGTCGGCGAGTCCGGCGAGCACCCGCTTTCGTTCCACGCCCGTCACCCGGTTGGCGAGCAGTTCGACGCGCAGCGGACGCGATGGGAACAGGCTGCCGCTCTTGTCCTGCACGACCAGTCCGTCGAGCAGCCGGCGGATGCCGCTCGCATGTTGTTCGGCGAGCACTTCTGTCGGGGCCATCAGCGCACCCTGGTGACCACCCTCGACGGCGGTCAGCAGCGCGGCAACGGCGACCAACGTCTTGCCGGCACCGACGTCTCCTTGGAGCAGGCGGTGCATCGGGTGAGGGCCGGCGAGATCTGCTTCGATCTCGGCGATCGTCCTGAGCTGCGCCGATGTGAGAGCGAACGGCAACGCCGAGCGGAAGCGGGCGACGAGTTCACCGCCGATCGTATGGCGGATGCCGCGCGACTCACGCTCGTAGGCGCGTTTCCTTCCGACGAGCACCAACTGCACTCGCAACAGTTCGTCGAACGCCAATCGCCGCCTGGCCTGTTCCTTCTCACCCATCGACTCCGGCAGGTGGATCGCACGGAAGGCACGCTCGCGTCCGACGAGCCCGAAACGCGTGCGCACCTCCGCAGGCACCGGGTCGAGCATCCCTCGCGGAGCCGCCTTGGCGAGCGCGTCCTCCACCCAGCCGGCGACCTCCCAGGTCGACAGCTGTGCCTTCTCACTCTGCGGATAGATCGGAACGATCTTGCCGGTGCGATCGCCGATCATGTCGACGATCGGATTCGTCATCTGCAACACACCCCGGTAGACCTCGGCCTTACCGAACAGGGCAATCGTCGCGTCCGACTGCAGTTGACGTTCACGCCACGGCTGATTGAAGAACACGACCGTCATCCGTGCAACCCCGTCGCCGACTACCGCCGTCACCATCGTCTTGCGGTTCTTCGTCAGCCGCTTGGTGACCGAGCGGACATCGACGAGCACGAGCGCCTCGACGCCAGGGACGAGATCGCTCAGTCTCGCCTCGTTCGTCCGGTCGACCCAGCGCCGGGGGTAGGTGGTCAGCAGGTCGTAGACCGTGTTGATCCCGACCTCGGCCAACGAAGCCCGCTTACGGTCGCCGACACCCTTGAGCCGTTCGACCCCGATCTGATCCAGGTCGCGGAGCGAGAGCGGCGATGTGGCCCGTACCGCCTCGCTCACCGAGCCTCACCAGGGTGCTGAAATTCACCACGCGGCTGGTCGCGGCGTCCCGATGGCATCGGTCCTCGCAGCGGCGGTTGCCAGCCGGGAGACACTGGCAGCACCCTGTTACTCGACGCCGAACAGGTACGGATACAACGGCTGCCCACCCCGGTGGATCTCGACCTGGACCGACGGCTTGGCGTCGCCGAGCCAATTCGTCAGTGCATCGGTCGTCTTGCGGACGGCGTCTGCACCGGTGACGATCGTGACAATCTCGCGCTCCTCGGTGATCAGGTGTTCGAGCAACGCAATCGCTGCACCCTCCGCCGTTCCGGCAATCGAGATGATCCCGTCGCCGCGGACGATGCCGATCCAGTCCCCCGTGGTGATCGGCCCGGCATCGCTGTTGGTGTCGCGCACGGCCTGGGTGATCTCGCCGGTGGCGACCGATTCTGCGGCCGCAGCCATGTCGATGGCGTTCGCTTCTGCCGTCGATTCTGGATCGTAGACCACGAGGGCGGCGAGCGCCTCCGGCATCGAACGGGTCGGCACGACGACGACTCTCTTGTTCGTCAGCGCGTTGATCTGTTCGGCGACCGGGATGATGTTCTTGTTGTTCGGCAGGATCACGACCTGCTCGGCGTTGACGTGCTCGACCGCATCGAGCAGTTCGGCGGTCGAAGGGTTCAACGTCTGACCGCCGGTCACAACACACTGCACGCCGAGTTGTCCGAACAGTTCGCCGAGGCCATCGCCACTGCACACCGCGACGATCGCCGTGGTGACCGGTGGCAGTCCAGCGGCTGACGCGCCGGCTCGGACCATACGGTCACCCTTCAGGGCTGCCTCGCGGTGCGCATGCTCCTCGGCGACCTCTTCGAAGAGATCGGTCACCCGGATCTGCTTCGGCCGGCCGGCGTTGATCAGGCCGGCCTCGATCGCCGCGCCGATGTCGTTGGTGTGGACGTGACAGTTCCAGATGCCGTCGCCCCCGACCACGACGATCGAGTCGCCGATATCGCTCCAGGCCGATTTGAACGCTTCGATGTGGCGGTCCTCGAGATCGAGGAAGAACATGACCTCGTATCGGAGGTCGGAGACGTCACCGTCTCCGCGATGGGCGACAGCGGCGAAATCCTCGCCGGTCACACTGTTGGCGACCGTCGGTTCGGGGATCGGACGGCCGTCGACGACGTGCAGCGCAGCGTCGAGCAGTAGCAGGAACCCGGCGCCACCGGCATCGACGACGCCGGCGTCTTTCAGTACCGGTAGCAGTTCCGGGGTGTTGTCGAGAGAAACCTTGCCGGCGTCGCGTGCAGCGGCCAATACCTCGAGCAGCGACCCGCCGGCGGCAGCAGCTGCCTCGGCAGCGTTCGCCGATTCGCGGACCACAGTGAGGATCGTTCCTTCGATTGGTTTGAGAACTGCCTGATAGGCGCCGGCAGCAGCGGACTTGAACGCAGCAGCAACCGCCGTCGGCGTGGCGTCGCCCGCCGTCTGCAGCACACCGGCAAGTCCCCGAAGAATTTGCGAGAGGATGACGCCGGAGTTGCCACGGGCACCCATCAACGAACCGTGGCTGATCGCCTTGCAGGTCGGTCCGAGTTCCGGCGGCGCAGATTCCATCTCGAGCACGACGGCGTCGAGCGTGCGTGCCATGTTGGTTCCGGTGTCGCCGTCCGGAACCGGGTAGACGTTCAGCCTGTTGATCTCCGCCTGATGGGTTCGCATCGCATCACGGAAGGCGACGAGGGTCTCTCGGATGGCGTGAACCCCGAGCCGTTCGAGTACTGGCACGCTCGGAAGGCTAGTGGCTGCCGACGCCGCTCGACTGGGTGGGCATCAGCACTCGACGCAGCTGATATCCCCGAAACCGATAGGCTGTATCGCGATCATCGTAAACGCAGAACTTGTCAACGCACGCACCCTCGCTGGTAGCGTTGGACCCTTCTAACGACAGCCTAAAGGGGCGCCGGTTCAATGGCAGCAGTATGTGAAGTTTGTGGAAAGCACCCATCGTGGGGGATGTCGGTGTCTCACTCCCATCGTCGCACGAAGCGCCGTTGGAATCCAAACATCCAGAAGATTCGGGCAATCGTCAACGGCAGCCCGAAGCGCCTGGCCGTCTGCACAGGCTGCATCAAAGCCGGCAAGGTCGTCAAGGCCGGTAGCCCGGCCCCGACTGCTCGCTGAACGACCGGGTCTTCTCACGTGCAAGGTGTGATCAAGTCGTACGATCCGAGCACGGGTGATGGGGTCGTTCTGACCGATACAGATCTCAGCGAGTTCGATCTTGCTGCGAACGCGCTCGACGGGTCCGTGTTCCGCATGGTCCGCCAGGGTCAGCGCGTGATTTTCGACCTCGACCCCGACGGGTGTGCCACCGCACTCCGACTCGGTTCCGAGGTCGACATGCGTACTCCGACGCAACACTGAGTAGGCAGCACCGAGTGCTGGCGGGCGACGACGCTCACCAGTTCCCCCACAACTGAACAAGGGAGTCTCACCGTGGCTTCGACGACGACCAATGATCGGCTGAATGCATGGGTGTCAGCATGGGCATCGATCCTCCAGCCGGCAGACGTGTACTGGTGCGACGGCACTGCTGAGGAATACGACCAGCTCGCAGCTGAGCTCGTGGCCTCCGGGACGTTCACCAAGCTCGACGAGGCCAAGCGCCCCAACAGCTATTGGGCACACTCGGATCCAGGCGACGTCGCCCGCGTGGAGGACCGCACGTTCATCTGCTCGGTCGATCCCGACGATGCGGGCCCGAACAACAACTGGCGCGACCCGGCGGACATGAAAGCCGAGCTCAGTGCGCTGTACGCCGGAGCCATGCACGGTCGCACGATGTACGTCGTGCCATTCAGCATGGGCCCGCTCGGTTCCCCCATCGCCCACATCGGCGTGCAGCTCACCGACTCCCCCTACGTCGCCGTCAGCATGCGCATCATGACTCGGATGGGTCAGGGTGCACTCGATGCACTCGGTGACGAGTCGTGGGTGCCGTGCATCCACTCGGTCGGCGCTCCCCTCGCTGATGGCCAGGCAGACGTCGCCTGGCCGTGCAACCCGGACAACAAGTACATCGCCCATTTCCCGGAAGAGCGAGAGATCTGGTCGTTCGGCTCCGGCTACGGCGGCAACGCACTGCTCGGCAAGAAATGCTTCGCCCTGCGCATCGCCTCGGTCATGGCGCGCGACGACGGCTGGCTCGCCGAGCACATGCTGATCCTCAAGTTGACGAATCCGGCCGGTGATGCCAAATACATCGCTGCAGCGTTCCCTTCGGCATGCGGCAAGACGAACCTGGCGATGCTGGTGCCGACGATTGCCGGTTGGAAGGCCGAGACGATCGGCGATGACATCTGTTGGATGAAGTTCGGTGCCGACGGACGCCTGTATGCGATCAATCCCGAGGCAGGCTTTTTCGGCGTCGCCCCCGGCACCGGTTACGACACCAATGCCAATGCGATGGAGACGCTGTGGGGCAACTCGATCTTCACGAATACGGCTCTCACCAGCCAGAACGACGTGTGGTGGGAAGGCATGAGTGCGGACAAGCCCGCTCGGGCCATCGATTGGCGCGGCAATCCTTGGACTCCCGAGACGGACACGCCCGCCGCACACCCGAACGCTCGCTTCACCGCCCCCGCCGACCAGTGCCCGTGCATCGCCCCGGAATGGCAGGACCCGGCAGGCGTGCCGATCAGCGCGATCCTCTTCGGCGGACGCCGGCGCACCACCGTCCCGCTTGTCACCCAGGCATTCGACTGGGAGCACGGAGTCTTCCTCGGCTCGATCATGGCCTCGGAAACCACGGCTGCCGCGGCCGGTGCAGTTGGCCAACTGCGGTTCGACCCGATGGCGATGCTGCCGTTCTGCGGCTACAACATGGCCGACTACTTCGCACATTGGCTGTCCGTCGGGAAAAACACCGACGCCGCCAATCTGCCGAAGATCTTTTTCGTCAACTGGTTCCGTCGGGGTGACGACGGCCGCTTCCTGTGGCCAGGGTATGGCGAGAACAGCCGCGTGCTGAAGTGGGTCTCCGAGCGCGTCGACGGCACTGTCGAGGCCGAAGAGACTGCCATCGGATGGCTCCCGAACCTTGCGGACCTCGATCTCGATGGCTTGGAAATCGACCAGGCAGACCTCGACGAACTGCTGTCGCTCGACGTCGACGGTTGGAAGCAGGCGATCCCACAGATCACCGACCACTACGCGAAATTCGGTGAGAAGTTGCCGGCACAGCTGTCGATGGCCCTCGACCACTTGGCATCCAGCCTCGGCTGAGTCGCAACGTACCGACACGCTCAGGGCGCGTTGGATCGACATCCGTAGGAATCGGTCGGTGCGCCACCGATTCCCCACTTGCATTCGAGGTCCGCACGTGTGGTGCAGCGACAGCTCGAGCCGACTCGGTGGACGCTGCTCAAATCGAGCTACTCTCCGAGCGTGACCCGTTCGAAGCCCATACTGCCAGACGGACTCGTCGTCATCGTCAAGGAGGAATGCGCGACGTGCCAGATGGTCGCGCCGCTCCTTCCGCTCCTCACCGACGCCACTGTCTACACCCAGGACAACCCGGATTTCCCGGCGCACGTCGACGCCATCTCCGACGCAGACCTGGCGATCAGTTGGCACCATGACATCGAGACGGTGCCGACGGTGATCCGCGTCGTCGATGGCGTCGAGGTCGAGCGCACCATCGGCTGGCATCGAGACAGCTGGCGGGACATCACCGGCATTGCCGATCTCGGCGAGGATCTTCCGGTGATGCGGCCGGGTTGCGGCTCGATGAGCGTCGATCCGGACAAGGTCGACATGCTGCGTGCCAAATACGCAGGTGACCGGCTGAAATCCCGCCGTATCGAATTGGCGGACCTCGACGACGAGATGGAAGTGCTCTTCGACCGCGGTCTCACCGACGGGCTGCCGGTCACCGCCCCCACGGAGGAGCGTGTACTGCGCATGCTCGAAGGAACGAGGCGCGACGCCAGTGATGTCGTCGCCATCGTGCCGCCGGACCTCGTCGAGGTGACCGTCGAGAAAATCGCCATCAACGCTGTCATGGCAGGCTGCAAACCGGAATACCTCCCGTGGGTGATTGCCTCGCTCGAAGCGATCTGCAACGACGAGTTCAACGTCCATGGTGTTTTGGCAACGACGATGCCGGTCGGACCGGTGATCATCTGCAACGGTCCCGGCACACGGGCAATCGGGATGAACAGCGGCGTCAACGTGCTCGGACAGGGCAACCGCGCCAACCTGACGATCGGCCGGGCGGTCCAATTGGTGGTTCGCAATGTCGGCGGCGGACGGCCGGGCGAAGTCGATCGGGCAGCGCACGGAAATCCCGGCAAGCTCAGTTTCTGTTTCGCCGAGGACGAGATCGGCTCGCCATTCACGTCGCTTGCGGCTTCGCGCGGCGTTGGTCCTGGCAGCAACGCGGTGACCGTCTTCGCCGGCGAGGGCCCCCGGTGCATCGTCGACCAGCTGGCGCGCGACCCGGATCAGCTGGCGAATTCATTCGCCGCCTGCCTCCGTACGGTGCATCACCCGAAGCTGCCGCTCGGCTTCGATGTCGTGCTGATCGTCGGGCCGGAACATGCAAGGGTGTTCGCAGAAGCGGGATGGGACCGGGACCGTCTGCTCGCCGAATTGCACGATCGGCTGCAACTTGCCGGGGCCGACATCGTTCGCGGTGCGCACGGGATGGCCGAGGGCGTGCAGGACACGTTCAAGGATCTGACGCTCCCGAAGTTCCGTGACGGAGGCATCCTGCTCGTGCACGCCGGCGGCGGAGCGGGACTGTTCTCGGCGATGATCGGTGGCTGGGCCAACGGCTCGACCGGATCGACGCCCGTCACCCGCCTCGTCGGGACCTGACCTCACCGCCGAACCCCCGCGCTTCGCGTGGCGTCTGTGCCGTCGGGCGATGATGCCGTGGCTGCCGTGATGCGTGGCCGTCGCGCACGAACGCCGCGCGGTCAAGTCGTGCTGAAACGGCCTTCGTGCTCGATGGCGAGTCCGTTGCGGATCAGACGGGCGAGATGCATGTCGATCGATCGGCGCTCGACCGAGATCCCCCAACCCGGCGGTAGTGCTCCAGGACGGTAGATGATCCCGGCGGCCGCAAGTTCATCACGTGTCTTCGGCGTTTCGAGCAACGTCAGCAGTCGTTCGTCGCGACGATCGATGACGCTTGCAAAAGCGTCGAGCTGGCGGATGAACTCGACGCGCCCCTGAATGACGCCCTTGTGATGGAATGTGACGTACTGGTGCATGTCCAATTCTCGGACCCTGGCGATGGAGGCGACGAAGTCGTCGAGTTCACTCCAATGGTCTCCGTAGTACGGCCCGAAACTCGACAGGTCGACGTCACCGACGAAGGCGACGCCCCCCGGCTCGATGAGGAACGCACTGTGGCCCCGGGTGTGCCCCGGCAGGTGCATCACCGTGACGCCGATATCACCGAGATCGAAGACATCGCCATCGGCAAAGCCCTCTGCCTGCGGCCAACCGTCGAGGTGGAAGTCGGCGACCAACGTCGCGCCCCATTCCTCCGTCTCACGCTCGCCCATGTCATAACTCGTGAGCAGCTCGTCAATGTCGCGAACGCAATGCAGATCGTCGTCGTGGGCATGGATCGTCGTGCCGTCTGACAGCGCTCCGCTCACCGATCCAGTGGTGTTCGATCGGCGAATGACGGCGCTGATCCCCGACATGTGGTCCTCGTGGGCGTGGCTGACGAGGATGCGATCGACCGCGCACGGGCCGCCGCCGCGACGATGCACCGTGAGCGACGGATCGATCAGTACGACCCCTTCGCTGCCGGCGACGAGCACGGTGTTGCCGTCCGGGTACTTGCCCCTGGCCTCGCCGGCGAGCAACGTCACACGATCGGACAGCGCGACATCGGTCGGTTCGAGTGGGAGCGGCGATGTCATCCGGTGATCCTGTCATGGCGCACGGCACGACGCCGAAGTCGCCATCGCTGTACGGTGTCGGCGTGGCCAGACTGCTGCTCGATCCAACCAGTGAACGCTCCGTCATCGAACGGACGCGTCTCGACCGCCCTTCGTCGATCGACGGCAAGGTCATCGGCCTGCTCGACATCTCCAAACCACGTGGCAACGTCTTCCTCGACCGCATCGAAGACCGCCTCACCGCGGCCGGTGCCACCGTCAAGCGGTACAAGAAGCCGACGTTCACCAAACCGGCCCCCGTCGATCTGCGCCACGAGATCGCCACGCAGTGCCACCTGGTGATCGAGGCACTCGCCGATTGAGGCAGTTGTACGTCGTGCAGTGTGCACGACATCGTTGATCTGGAACGCCGTGGCATCCCCGGCGTGTTCGTGGCCTCCGCTGAGTTCGTCCAGGCTGCCATCTCGCAATCGACGTCGCTCGGTTTCCCGACCGTCGCCAGAGTGTTCACGCCGCATCCGATCCAGGACCGCACCGACGAGGAGATGATCGCCTACGCCGACAAGGCATTCGAAGAAATCCTCGCCAACATCACCGCCGACTACACGTAGCCCGTTCGACGAGTTGATCGAGTACGAAGACGCCCTACGCCGCGCAGCAAATACTCGGATGAGGCTCGGCGTCACGGAAATACTCGACACGCCGGTGGACGGCGACGGCGTGCGAGCAAATCAGATCATTGCCAGCCGGACCAACCGCTGCCCTGGCCAGGAGTCGAATCGTTCTCGAAGACGGTGCCGTCGGCTCCATAGACGAGCAGGTCCTGAAAGCTGAGCAGCCGATAGTCGAACGCTTCGAGATCGATGGTCCCGGTGATCGCCACCCCCGGCGATCCGAGGCTCGAGAACGACGCCCAACCGGTGCCCTGACCAGGTGTCGCGAAGTTGTGGTAGACCTGATTGTCGGTCCCGACGAAATACAGCTCCTGATTGCCAAGGGAGTTGATACCGACGTTGACGTCGCCGCGGAACCCGACGCCGGGTACGGACGCCATTGGATCCCAACCGTGCCAGCCATTTTCGCGGCCGGGTGTCGCGAAGTCGTGGTACAGCACGCCGTTCTTGGCGACGACGTACAGCTCCTGGTTGTTCGCGTCGTTGCGGCCGACGTGTACCCCGAAGGCAGTCGTGGTCCCGGGCGGGCCGCCGAGCGTGTCCCATTCGCTCCAGCCGGAACCCTGTCCAGGTGTCGAGAACTTGTGGTACACGTTGCCGTCGGTGCCGACGACGTACATCTCCTGGTTGTTGAGGTAGTTGCGACCGATCTGCACGTCGCTGGCAGCACCGACGGGGGGTTGAGACAACGATCCCCAGCCGCTCCAGCCACTCCCGACACCCGGCGTCGCGAAGTCGTGGTACACGTTTCCGTCGAGCCCGGTCACATAGAGTTCCGGATTGCCGACATAGTTGATACCCCACGACACCTGCCTGCTCTTCAGTGGCACCCCACCCGGTAGACCGCCGAGCGACGACCATGCCGCGAACGTTCCGTTGGTCATGTAGCGGTGATAGATCTGTTGATCACCGGCGGTCGCGAAATCCTCGATCGCGCCGCTGGTGTTCGTTCGTATCGTCCAAGGCGGATCGATACCGTTCGAGTTCTTGAATCCGCCGATGCCATTCGGGGTTCCCAGACCGGTCGGCCCATCCCATCCCGGTCCCGCCGTACAGAGAACGGCCGGTGAACACCCGCCGTTGCTGCCGACCGTGATGTCGTTGAAGTTGCCTGGATGCACATACAGCGACGTAGCGGGATTGTCCTTCGGGCTCGGCGGGGCGCCGACGAGCGCGTAGACGGCGGCGATGATCGGTGCGGATGCGCTCGTACCACCGAACACGCCCCACCCGGACGCCGTGTAGACGTTGACACCGGTTTGCGGGTCACCGATCGCCGAAACGTCGTTGACGGCGCGATTCACGCATCCCGTGTTGAATTGCCACGCCGGCTTGGGGTGCGAACTCGACGAGCACCCTGAGCCGGTACCGGCTGGGCCGTTCGGTGTGACGGCGCTGTACCAGACTCTCTCCGTCCAGCCACGCGGCGTCGACTGGTCCTTGACCAGGCTGGTGCCACCGACGGAGACGACGTTCGGCGAAGCGGACGGGTATTCGACCCTGTCCTGATAGGCGCTGTCGCCGCTTGCGGCGACGTAGGCGACGCCGAGCGAACTGAAGAAATTCACGTCGTAGTAGCTGCTGTCGACGGGTGACTGGTTGCCACCCCAGCTCATGGAGATGAACTTGGCACCCATCGTCGTCGCCCGCTTGACCCCGGAGAAGAGGCTGTCGCCGGAGTCGTTGCTCTCGACGAGCAGGATCTTGCATGTCGGACAGATTGCCGAGATCATGTCGAGGTCGAGGGCCGCTTCCTGCGCCCAGCCGTCATCCGGCGGCGGGAAGGGCGCGGTGGCACCGTTCTGGTTGACCTTCACGAAGCATCCATTGGCGGTGGTGCACGACGGCAGGCCGTACTGGGAGCGGTAGACAGCGAGGTCGGCTTCCGCTGTGGGGTAGTCATAGGCGACGACCGTCGCCACGACGGCACTGGTGGTGCCGGGCGGGAGCACGTACGCTGCTTTGAGGTCAGCGGGCCCGAATCCGTTCGTCATCGCGTGGGGGGTCGAGACGGACGGCTGCTTGATATCGGTTCGACGCTCGGCGAAACAGCGATGTTGACCGGGCGCGATGTTCTGATCGCAGACGTTCTCGACGTTCGAGGGTGGGCTCGTGGGCGCTGCCGTCGCCAGTCGAGGCGTCACGACGAGCACCGGGAGTGCGGCCAGGACCGAGCACGCCATCGCCGTCATCGTGCGTCGTGCGCTCTTCACCCGGAACCTCCGTCAGGACTTCGTGGAACTCGCTACGGAGGGTGACGCCGGAGTGCCCACTCCGTCGCCGGACAATCCGTGCAGGTTACTGTAGTACGGCTGATCGCCAAGATCCTGCGCGGCGCCGCCCGCACCACTCGTTGCGCAGGCTCCGTCTGCTGTCGGAGGCGTCCGGCTGGGTTTCAGTTCGCCTTGAGGACGGCGCGGATGCCGAGACCCATGATGAACAGTCCCCCGCCGCCATACAGCAGATACAGCCGATGGGACATCTGCACCCGGTAGGAGTAGATGATCGCCACGGCGATGATCGCCACGAACCCGTAGAACATGTGGAATTGCGGTGCGACGAGTTTGTATCTGGCGACCAGCGTGACACCGAGGACGACCTGCACGAAGACGGCGAGTTCCGCACCGATCGTGAACCACCACAGTGCACGCGACCTGACGCCGGGCCAGCGATGGGCCGCGAGCGACCAGAAGCCGGCGAGCCCGTTGCTGATGATCACGACCCACGCCCAGGAGCGATGGATGTCGAGAACGAATTGTGCCGTGGCAATCAGCAACAGTGCCGTCCCGTCGACCTAAGCACCCACTGCACCGGCGGCAGCAGTCTGTTGTGCCTGCGCCTCGGCGAAGGCTTCAGCAGAAATGTCGACGAGTTCGGTGATCTCGTCGTCGGAGAACCCGGCGAGGCGCCGGAAGTTCCTGGCGAGGTGCACCGGATTCTCCTTGCTCTCGCCACGGAAACCGCCGAAGGAGAACAGTTTGTCGACTGCCTTCTGGAAGTCGAGGGCGTTCTTCAGGCGATCAGGGTCGTCGACGGTGATCTTGCGCAACCAATCGGAGCCCATTTTCACGTGCGTGACCTCGTCGGCAAGCATCCAGTCCTCGCAGAACTCGAGTACCGGGTCGGCGCATGCCTTGCCGAAGTCGCGCATCGTCTTGAACACGTCGATCGCCAGACCTTCGAGCGCACGGTTGACACCGGTCAGGCGCAGCACCGGATCGGCGTTGCATGCCGCTTCGTACAGCATCGTCTGTTCAGCGAACTCACCGATACCGGAACCCATGTGCGCTGCGAGCTTGCAGGAGATCTCGACGTGGCGAGCCTCGTCCCAGCACTGTCGCGCCATGTCCAACTTCAAACCGAACGGCGCTTCGTCACGACCTGGCCCGGTGTCGAAATCCCAGCAGGTGCGGCCGGCACCCTCGAGTGCCTGGATCTCGCCGACGAATATGCCGTGCATCAGCCCGCGGGCGTTCTCCGAGCAGTTGATGTAGTCCGGATCGAGTCCGTTGACCTTGGCCGACGGCGAGGCGTTGCGCGGATCGAAGACCTGTTCTTCGACACGGACGTGCTGGAATCGTTCGTCGCGAGCGAGTTCTTCGACCGGAAGCATTCGTTTCATCGGCTCGCAACTCCTCGTTCGGGCGGGGTCATAACGGCTTCATCTGCACTTCGATCGGCACGGTGCGCGGAAGACGGTCAACCGCCAGGCCACGTTACCGCTGTGCTGCGCTACGACGTACAACCCGTTCCTCCGTAGATCGAAGTGACCACACCGGTCTGGGAGATGTCGGAGATCGTCCCCCCGACGCCGCTGCCTCCGAGGTCGAACGTCGGCGGGGTGCCGTCGACGATCGAGGCGTCGGGGAAGGCGGTACGAACAGCAGCGACGGTCGATCCGAGGGTGATGCCGTTCGCCGTGCGGACGGCGCCGGGTTTGCCTGTCGCCGGGCGGGTGGTCGAGCCGAGGCTGTAACCGAAGAAGGCGCGCACCCCATCGGCTGCAGCAAGATCGCCGTACAGCAGCAGCAGATCGCCCCACCGCACGCCACGGACGCTGGTGCCGGGACAGACGCCGAACGGTGAGGTCGCAGCATCGACCCACCCGCTGTCCGATGTCGGCGCACCGAGGATCGACGATATGTATTGGATCGATTGATCGGGATCCGCTTGGAATGAAGACAGCCCCACACCCGTGGCACTCAGTTCGAGCACGGTTGCTGCGGTCGGCGGCACCGTCGCCGCGGCTGTCGTCGCCGATGTCGGCGGAACCGTCGGCGCCCGTGTGGTCGTCGTCGTGGTGGTGGTGGTCGTCGGTACGGCCACGGTCGTCGGAGGCAGCGTCGGTGAAGCCGTCGGCACGGGGGCGGCCGTCGTCGCCACCGTCGGCGGGGGCGGCAGGCTCTGCTCCGAATCGCTGGCCGAACTCGAGCAACTCGCCAGCAACGCGAACGACGTCACGATGGCGCATGTCCCGCTGAGCCAGTCCCGGTGCCTGGTGACGCTCACTCGGGTCAAGCTAGCGGATGAGGGTGTCGGCCTCATGGCCACCCTCGACGAGTTCGAGCATCGAACCGATCACGTCGAAGGTCGTGATCGAACAGTTGTCGAGCGAACGTATCAGCACGCGATCGTCGCCGAGCGCGTGGCCGATCGCCGCATTGATCGCCACGAAATGCGTGAAGATCACCGTGTTCTGGTTGAGCGAACAGAGGAACCGACCGACGCCGTCGCCGAACGAGGTGTACGGCACACCGAGAGCCGCCCACGTCCCGGCCATCGCCGTGCGCAACCATTCGACCCGGTCGGCCATGTCGATGCCGTCGGGGGACGGAATCTCGGCAACGGCCGGTTCGATCATCATCTGCTGCCCCGTCAGCAGCGAGAGAGCGGCCGCCGTCTCGCGACATCGGCGCAGCGGACTGCTGACGATCGGCAGCGAACCCAACTGCTGTAGCTTCTCGGCGACCTTCGCTGCCTGGGCGACCCCGATGGCGTCCAGCCCTGGGTCTGGATCGACGTTCCACCCTGCTGTTGCCCGTCCGTGGCGAACGAGGTACAGGCGGGTCACTCGAAGATCCAACCGACCCGCGGTCCGGAACCGGCCGGCACACCTTTCTCGATGAACCACTCGGTACCAAACGAGTTGGTGAACATCTCGTCCGGCATCTGCATGAAGAACGATGTGTCCGTGACCTGACTGCGGTGGGCACCGAGCGAAGCCTTCTTGGCCATCGCATAGGCCGTTGCGTCGACGGTCAGTGTGATCTCCGCCTCCGGCATGCCGAGCGGATTTCCATCATCGGCCGGACCGTCGGGATCGAAGTCGTTTTCCTCGTCACCGAGCGCAGCCCCCATCTCCTTGGCCATCGCCGCCATCCTGCGGAAATGATCTCTGTTGACGGTGGCTTCGAACACCTTTGCGGTTCCCGCCAGTTCAGCGGCACGATGGCCGGCGGTGTGCACCTTGATGTGGTCAGGATGCCCGTAGTTGCCATGCCAGTCGTAGACCGTCAGTGCATCTGCGGCCTCTTCGGTGAGTACCGCCGCCAGTCGCTGCGCAGCCTGTTCCAGCGGAGCCTGGAGGAAACTCTCGGGATCGGTGTTCTGTTCCCAACCTGTCATCCCGCTGTCCTTGAAGCCGAGCCAGACGACCCTGGCGATACCCAGCGCTTCTGCACTGCGCGCTGTCTCCTGTTTGCGGCGGTCGACGAGCGTCTCACCCTCGCCGAGATCCTCCGGCACTTCGCCGTAGTCGCCATCGGTGGCGACGACGAGCACGACGCGATGACCCTCGGCAGATGCTCTGGCTATCGTGCCGCCAGTGGACAGCGCCTCGTCATCGGGATGGGCGTGGAAGCAGACGAGTGTCGACATTGCCCCACACGCTATGGCGTTGGAGCCGTCTTGACCGCCCCGCTGGACTCCAGTTGAGTAATCGCGTCAGCAGAGAATCCCCAATCGGCGAGCACATCGCGGGTGTCACGTCCGGGATAGGAGGCCGGCGTCGGTGTATCGGAGACGGTTCTGCTGAGCCGAGGAGCTGGTGCCGGCTGCGTGACCCCGCCGACGTCGATGAACGTGCTGCGCTCGACGTTGTGCGGATGCTTGGCAGCCTCCGACATCGTCAACACCGGGGCAAAACAGACGTCCGTGTGCTCCATGATCGCGCACCACTCCGCCTGCGTCTTGTGGTGGAATACGGCTTCGAGCCTGCTCTTGAGCACAGGCCACAGATTCCTGTCCATCTGCTCGCCGAATTCAGCGTCGTCAGCCAACCCGGTCAGGCGCAACAGCTCCTGGTAGAACTGCGGTTCGATCGAACCGATCGACACGTACTTGCCGTCGGCGCAACGGAACGTGTCGTAGAAATGGGCGCCGGTGTCGAGCATGTTGGTCCCTGGCATGTTCTCGTCGAACACTGCAGGTCCCATCGCCTTGAAGCCCCAGAACATGCTCATTAACGAGGCAGTACCGTCGACCATCGCCGCGTCGACGACCTGGCCCTGTCCAGA
Source organism: Actinomycetes bacterium (assembly GCA_025356335.1). GTDB lineage: Bacteria > Actinomycetota > Acidimicrobiia > Acidimicrobiales > Ilumatobacteraceae > JANXUF01. The sequence continues at coordinate 90,716 of JANXUF010000121.1, read as the reverse complement.
ACACTGGCACTCGAGCAGCGCGCTGAGCATGCCGACGACAAGGAACATCGCACCGCCGCCGAAGTCGCCGACCATGTTCAACGGCGGTGTCGGCTGGCTGCCATGCCTGGCGAAGTGGGCCAGCGAACCGGCAAGCGAGATGTAGTTGATGTCATGCCCTGCCGCATTGGCGTAGGGTCCGGTCTGGCCCCAGCCGGTCATCCGGCCGAAGACGAGCTTCGGGTTGCGGGCGAGGCAGATGTCGGGACCGAGGCCGAGACGTTCCATCACGCCCGGACGAAATCCTTCGATCAACCCATCGGCTTGCTCGACCATCGTCAGCAGGGTCTCGACGCCGGCGGGATTTTTCAGGTCGACGGCGATATTGCGGCGACCACGCTGCAGGACATCGCGATTGGCTCCATTGGATGCACGCACGGCCTGAGCACGCTCGACGCGGATGACCTCGGCACCGAGATCGGACAGCAGCATCGCCGCAAACGGGCCCGGCCCGATTCCAGCGAGCTCGATGATGCGATAGCCATGCAGAGGTCCAGACACGAGGTGCTCCTGTGATCGAGTTCACCGATGTCGCCGAGATTCGAGGTGGTCGAGTCGGGCACCGGTGCCATGCAGTATTCCGACTCTGTGCCCGCCCGGTCAATGTGGACGAACTGTCAGTCGGACGCTGAGACCGGAGATTCCACGGCGGACACCTCGTTGTGCGCAAGCCAACAGGCGCTGTCATGAGCGTTTGCGCCACGGACGTAGTGCAGCAGTGTCTCGGCCTGCAGCATCGGTCTGCGCTGCGTGCACAGCTCGACGGCGACGGTGCAACGGGGGGCAAAGGCGCACCCGGCCTGTTCGAACAGTAGGACAGGCGGAGTGCCGACAATCGTGTTCAGTCGCTGATGGGACCGATTGTCGATCCGCGGCATCGCCCCGAGCAGCGCACGTGTATACGGATGCCGAGGGTCCGCGAAGACGTCGGCAGTGGTGCCGCGTTCGACGATGCGCCCGGCGTACATCACAGCGACCTCATCAGCTCTCGAGGCGACGACGCCAAGATCATGGGTGATGAACAGCACGCTCAATCCACGATCGTCTCGCAAGGTCTGCAACAGGTCGAGCAGTTGTGCCTGGACGGTGACATCGAGGGCGCTGGTGGGTTCGTCGGCGATGAGCACCTGTGGTTCGGCGGCGAGGGCGATGGCAATCGCAACCCGTTGACGCAGTCCCCCTGAGAGTTCGTGGGCATAGGCCCGAACCCGCCGCTCGGGATCCGGCACACCGACCTCGGCAAGCAAGTCGACTGCCCGCCGCATCGCCAACGTGCGGCTGAGCCCGAGATGGACCATCGCCGGCTCGGCGATCTGCGCGCCGACACGCATCACAGGATCGAGTTGCGTCATCGGGTCCTGGAACACCATGGCGATCTTGCGCCCACGGACGTTCTGCAGCGATTTCGAACCCCACGACAGCAGATCCATGCCATCGAACAGCACTCTGCCAGGCAGATCCGGCACCAGCGGCGGGGTGGGGACGAGCCCGAGCAGGCTCCTGGCGAGCATCGTCTTGCCGCTGCCGCTTTCCCCGACGAGCGCCAGCATCTGACCGCGCCGCAGTTCGAGGTCGACCCCATTGACCGCGCGCACCACGCCGAACGGCGAATGCAGCCACACATGCAGGTCCTCGACCTGCACGGCAACCTCAGGATCGTCGGTGATCGGTCGCGCCGTCGGGGACGGTGTCGGACGATCGAGGACCACCGACGGCTCGTCCGGCGCACTCCTGCGCTTCTGCTTCGGCATCGGTACGCCTCCGCTGACCCACCGGACGATCACCAGCTCGGAGATCTTGTTCAGTGCAAGAATCGTCAGGAAGATCACCAACGCCGGGAGCAGCACGACATGCGGCGCACGTTCTGCCTGGCTGCGTCCGCTGGCGATCACCTGCCCCCACGTTGTCACGCTGTCAGGAACGCCGGCCCCGAAGAATGACAACCCACCCTCGGCCGCGATGATCAGCCCGACACCGACGAGCGAGTAGCTCAGCACCGGCACGGCGACATTCGGCAACAGCTCACGCAGCAGCACACGTCGGTGCTTCGCTCCGATCATCCTCGACGCCCTGACGAAGTCCCGTTCGACGTATTGCAACGTGTTGGCGCGCATCACCCTGGCGAACAGCGGGATGGTGAGGATGCCGAGCACGAGTGTCACGTTGCGCACGCTCTTTCCCCAGAAGAGCACCGCAGCGACCGCAGCGGCGAACGCCGGAAAGGCAGCAGCGGCGTCCAAGGCGATGAGCATCGATCGATCGAGCCAGCCGCGGAAATACCCGGCGATCAGGCCGATGGTGGCGCCACCGGTGAGCCCGATGAGGATCGCGCCGATACCGACGATCATCGAGGTACGCGCCCCGTCGACGACGAGCGAGAAGATGTCGATGCCGCGCGAATTGGTGCCGAACCAGTGCGACCAACTCGGCGCCGCCAGCGCATCGCTCAAGTGCTGCCTGATGGGATCGATCGGCAGATGGCGGGCGGCGACCGCAGCGACGACGATCAGCGCAATCCACGCCCAGGCGATCGTCCCGCTGACTCCCCAGCCCTTGAGCCACGTGCGTTGCGGACTCACGAGACCGACCCGGACGTGGCGGCACGTACCCGTGGGTCGAGCAGTTGCAGGAGGACGTCGACGAAGAGATTGACGACGACATAGATCAGGGCGATCGCCAGGACCGCACCCTGCACCTTGACGAGATCCCGCTTGGCGACGGACTCGAGCAGTAGACGGCCGAGACCCGGAACCGCAAAGAGATTCTCGACGATGACGGCACCGCCGAGCACTGCGGCGGTGTTCAGACCGACGACGGACAGCAGCGAGAGCGAACTCGGTCGGAGCGCGTGGTTGAACAGGATGCGGCGTTCGGAGAGCCCGCTCGCTCGAGCTCTGGTGATGAAGTCAGCCTGCATCGTCGCCCCGAGGTCGGTTCGCAGGATCCGATAGTAGATCCCGGCGAGCGGCACTGCCAGCGTCATGACCGGCAAGGCGATCGACCGAAGATGGCCGATGGGATCGCTGAAAAATGTCGGATGAGTGAGCAGCGGGAACAGCTTCCACTTCCCGGCGAGGTAGATCACGAACAGCAGGCCGAGCACGAATTGCGGGAGCGCGACCATGCCGAAAGCGGCGGTCGACAGCGTGCGGTCGGCGCGTCGCCCGGCTCGTTTCGTTGCGTAGATCGCCCCGCCGACCGCCAGGGCGATGGCGAGGAGTTGGGCACTGACCATCAGTTCGAGCGACGTCGGGATGCGCTGCTTCAGTGATGCCGACACGAGTTCACCATCGCGGCCGATGCCGAGATCGCCCTGCGCGGCGCGCTCGGTCCAGATGCCGTAGCGGACGATGAACGGGCGGTCGAGGTTGAGGTTCTTCTCGACGATCTTGATCGCCTCCGGTGTCGCGCTGGTCCCGAGAATTGCCACCGCCTTGTTACCGGGCAGCAACTCGAGCAACGCCGACGTTCCGAGGGTGACGAGCAGCAGGACACCGATCAGCGATACGCAACGCCTCAGCAACCATCGCAACGCCTCGCCCATCGGCTGCGGTCACGATCCTGTCAGATGCACGGTGCGTGCCGGGAAGAAGTAGTCAGGATTCATCGTCACCCGCTTACCGACGATGATGTCGATCTTGCCGTGGGCAGTGATGATGACCGGGACATCGTTGCGCAGGATCTGCTGGGCCTGCCCGTAGACGTTCATGCGTTGCGCCTCGTCCGTACTGATGCGGCCCTGATCGAGCAACGCGTCGAGTGCCGGGCTCGAGTAATGCTCGAAGTTGCCGGAACCCCCGGTGTGGAACTGGTTGAAGTACGACCCGTCCGGGTCGATCGACAGCCCGTTGATCCACCCGGCCATCTGGTAGTTCCCGGAGATCACCGTCGTCACGTAGGTCGTCAGGTCGGGGACCTGTTCGACGGTGACATTCATCCCCTCGTCGTTCCAGTTCTGGGCCATCGAGTTCAGCGAGTCGATCGTCGTCTGGTTGCCGCTGGGGATCAACAGTTTGATCTTGACGGCCTTGCCGTACTCCTTGATCAGCGCCTTCGCCTTCGCCGCGTCGTAGCTCGGCACCGTCGTCGGAGCGACATACCACTTGTTCCCCGGGGGGTATGGGCCGAACCCGGCATGGGCGGTGTCGTCACCGTTGAACGCCTTGGCAATAGCGTCGCGGTCCCATCCGATGTTCAGCGCCTGGCGGACTCGAATGTCGTCGAGTGGTGCCTTGGTGGTGTTCAGCAGCAGCAGGCCGTAGCCGCTCGGTGGTGCCGAGATCACCGGATAGCCCTCGCTGGCAGCCTGCTTCGAGGTCGTGACCGTCGTCGTCGCTATGGCGTCGAGGTCACCAGCCTTCAGCGCCGTGTAGCGCGCCGTTTCGTCGGGGACGAATTTGAAGACGATCGAATCGACGAGTGCACCCTGCGCACCCCAGTAGCCGTCGAACTTCTTGACCGAGATGTGGTCGCCCGACACCCATTCGGTGAACTGGAACGGTCCGGTACCAACGGGATTTCTCGCTGCCTTCGTCGTGTCGGCCAGCGATGCGGGCGACGCCATGATGCCGACGACCGTCGAAAGCGCTGCCGGGAATCCGGTCCACGGCTGCTTGAGTGTGACTTTGACGGTCTTCGGATCGACGACGTCGGTGTTGGTGATGAGGTTGATCGACGGACCGTTGTACGGCGAGGCCTGCTGGCGATCGAGGTTGAACTTGACTGCCGCCGCGTCGAACGGCGTACCGTCCTGGAACTTGACCCCGTCTCGGACGACGAGCATCCAGCTGAGACGGTCAGCTGATTCGGTCAATGATTGCAGCAGTAACGGCTGCAGTGTCCCGCCCACCGGCACTGTCATCAGCGTTTCGAAGACGGCGTTGTAGACGCTGCCGTTGGCGAGCGTCAGCGAGTTCGCTGCCGGATCGAGCGTCGGCGGTTCGCCGTCGAGTCCGACGCGGATGTCCCCGCCGGTGAACTTCAACAGCGGGCCCGTCGTCGAAGCAGTCGTCCCACCGACGGTCGTGGCGACCGCTGAGGTCGTGGCGACCACTGCCGAGGCAAGTGTCGTTGTCCCTGCCGATCCACCGGCGGTCGTCTGAGACGGGGACACCGAAGCCGATGAAGAGGTCGATGTGACCGCTGATTGCGCCGTCGCAGCACTGGGCGTCGTGGTCGGCGGTGACGTCGTTGTGTCGATTGCCTTCGACGCGCTCGTACTCGAGCACGCCGCCAGCAGGCAGACGAAAACAGCCAGAACGGAACATCCCCCACGGGTTCTCATGCGCCTGTTCGTATCACACAACGGTGATCGAACACGGCTCGCAGCGGCTCTGTCGACAGGTCAGTTCGCCGATCGGTCACCGCAGATGCCGTGAACAGCGCTGCCTCGGTCACGTCGATCAGGCGGAGGGACTCGCTGCTGCGCTGCCCGGCGTGACAACGCGCTGTAGAAACGACGATGCCGACGCTGTGACGAGCTACTTCTCCGTGCCCCAACGAAAGCTCATTCGGCAGAGCAGCAAGCCTGCGACACACCAGCCGGCCAGTACCAGCGCCATCACCGGGTGCTGCCATGAACCGCCTGGTTCAGCAACGAGGAACGAGTCGGGTAGGAACACACTGCGGAAGCCCTGGGCCAACCATTTCAATGGAAAGATCGAGGCGACCGCCCGCAGCCCTGCAGGCAGCGAGTTGTACTGTACGTAAACACCGGAGATGAACTGCAGGGCGACGAACGGCAGGTTGACGACGGCTGCCGCGCTCTTTTCGTTCTTCGGGACCGCCGACATGGCGATCCCGAGCAGTGTGCACGCCGTGATGCCGAGCACGAAGACCCAGGCGAAGGTCAGCCAATGACCGGCGTCGGTCGGCAGGTGCAGGTGGAAGAGCAGTGCGCCGATGCCGAGGATCAAAACGACTTCGCAGAACGCTGTCGTCAGCACGAGCCCGATCTTGCCGAGGAAGTACGACAGCTTCGGCATCGGTGTCCCGGCGAGCCGTTTCAAGGTCCCGTTGGCCCGCTCGTTACAGATGCCGATCGACAGGCTGACGAAGCTGACGCTCGCCACGCCGCTCGCCAGGATGCCGGCGACGAGCACCTGCGAATACTCGATATTCGTGCCTTCGACCTTTCCCTTGAAGATCGACCCGAAGAGCACGAGGATCATTACCGGGAAGGCGAGCGTGAAACCGACGGCGTCCTTCTGACGGAAGAAGTTGCGGACGTCGAACTTCGCCCGCTGCCACCCGACGCTGAGCACGCTCGGCAGCCCCGGGGGCTTGACGACAGCTCGATCATCGATGGTTGCACTGCTCATTGGTGTATTCCGATCATCTTGAGGTAGACGTCTTCGAGTGATGGCCTGCTGACGACGAGTTCCGGTACCTCGCCGCCGAATTCCGCCGCCAATCCTGCGACGAAGGCGGTGGGTGTTTCCGTCAACTGCTCGTGGGCACCGTCTGCGCCCACCCATTTGACCGTCGCCCCGAGATGACCGCGTCCGCCGATCGTTGCGGGCGGCCCCTCAGCGACGATCCTGCCGTCCACGAGGATCAACGCCCTGTCGGCCAGCGCTTCTGCCTCGTCCAGGTAGTGCGTCGTCAGCAGGATCGTCGTGCCCTCGTGGGCGAGCATGCGGATGAGATCCCAGAACTGCCGCCGCGCTTCCGGGTCGAATCCGGTGGTCGGCTCATCGAGGAAGAGCAGGTCGGGTCGGCCGATGACACCGAGGCCGACCTCCAAACGACGCTGCTGGCCGCCGGACAACTTGGCGACACGCTGATCCCTGTGCTCGCTCAGTCCGACGAGTTCGAGCACATCGGTGACACCCCTCGGCTGCGGATAGAAGGTCGAGAAATGGCGCAGCATCTCGTCGGCGGTCAGTTCTTCGTTGAGCGAACGATCCTGCAGGACGATGCCGAGCCTGGAACGCCAGAGGCGCGTGGGGTGCGCCGGGTCGACGCCGAGCACCTGCACCTCACCGCCGTCGCGACCGCGGAATCCCTCGAGGATCTCGATCGTCGTGCTCTTGCCGGCACCGTTCGGCCCGAGCAGCGAGACGACCTCCCCGGCGGTGACGTGGAACTCGAGTTGGTCGACAATCGTCCGTTCGCCGTATCGCTTCTGCAGTCCGCTGACTTCGATGACGTTGTTCATGATGCCTTCGACGATGCCACCAACGGCGCGGGATGGCAACACCTGGTGTGTGGACAGCCGTCCACCGATCGGTTGACAGCGGTGCTCGCCAGGGTGCCGCGATAACGTCGGCAACGATGACGATGTATGGGGTACACGCCGGATTGCAGCACACGACCACGGACACCCTGCGCGACCTGTGGCGCAAGGTCGAGGACTCCGGGTTCGACTGGATCTCGATCTGGGATCACTTCTACGCGGCGACGGGCAACGACGACGCTCATTGCCACGAGGCAGTCGCCACCCACGCTGCGCTCGCCTGCACGACGACCACGGTCCGCTGCGGATCACTCGTCTACTGCGTCGGGTACCGGCATCCCGCAGTGCTCGCCAACGCCATCTGCACGATTGACCATCTCAGCAACGGTCGGGCAGACCTCGGCCTCGGTGCCGGGTGGAGCGAGATCGAATACAAGGCGTATGGCCTCGAATTTCCTGCGGCGAAGGCAAGGCTCGACATGCTCGAGGAAGCGGTCGCCTGCGTCAGTTCCCTGCTGCGGAACGAGGTATCGAACTTCGAAGGCCAGTACTTCACGCTCGTCGATGCCCGTTGCGAGCCGAAGCCCGTCCAGGCCAAGCTGCCGCTGTGGATCGGCGGCGGAGGCGAGAAGCGCACGTTGAAGATCGTCGCCAAATATGCCGACGGGTGGAACGTCCCTTTCGTCAGCCCGGAGGCCTTCGCCAAGAAGTGCGCAGTCATCGATGAACACTGCGCAACGGTCGGCAGGAATCCGAACGAGATCCGCCGTACGGTCAACCTCGGCCTGGCCTACAGCGATGCCAGTCTCGTGCAACAGTTCGGCGCACTCAGCGAGCACGTCCGCCCTGGGGTGCTGGCCGGTTCGGACGAGCAGATCATCGACCGCATCGGACAGTACGTGGAGGCCGGGGCAGACCAGGTGAACCTCGCACTGCGCGCCCCGTTCGACGTCGCCTCGGTGGAGCGATTCGCCGGCGCGATGAAACTCGCATGAGTCACCGGCTTCGTTCGGATCACATCATGAGGATCGTTCGATGACTGCGGACACTGCCTTCCTGGTGCGCGCCCCCGGTCGCGTCAACCTCATCGGCGACCACACCGACTACACAGGCGGGCTCGTGCTACCGATGGCCATCGACCGCTATACCGACATCCGCGGACGGTATTCGGGTGAGACGATCGCCCTCACTTCGATCGACGAGGCCCTAGCGGTCGACGTGTGTCCGGACGTCACTGATCCGGCGGTGGTGGAACCGGCATGGGGGCGGTACGTCGCCGGTGTCGTGGCCGAGTTCCACGGTCAGGCGCGTTGTTTCCGAGGAGAGGTGTCGACCACGATCCCGATCGGTGCCGGCCTGTCATCGAGCGCCGCCTTGGAGGTGGCAACGGCGCTCGCCTGTGGTTTCGGTGGTGATGCACTGGCACTTGCGCAGCTGTGCAGGCGCGCCGAGATCCGGGCGAGTGGAGTGCCGTGCGGCATCATGGACCAGTTGTCGATTGCCGCAGGCGTCGCCGGTCACGCCACATTGATCGACTGCCACTCCTTGACCGTCGAGCCGGTCGCTCTGCCGGATGGCGTCGATGTCGTCGTGCAGTTCGTCAAGCACCGCACGCTGGCCGGCAGCGAATACGGGGACAGGGTCGCTTCCTGCGCTGCCGCTGAGGCGATCATCGGGCCGTTGCGCCTGGCGACACTCGATCGGCTGATGGAGATTACCGACCCGGTCGTGCGCCGCAGGGCGAGACATGTGATCGAGGAGAACGAACGAGTCCGTGACTTCGCCGTCACCCTCGCCGCCGGCGAACTCGGCGCTGCCGGCGCGCTCATGGTTGCGAGTCACGAATCGCTTCGCGAACTGTTCGACACCTCGACACCGATGATGGACGTCGCCGTCAGGACGCTCGCTGCAACGCCGGGCGTCTACGGTGCGCGGATGACCGGTGGCGGGTTCGGCGGTTGCGTCGTTGCATTGACAGAACCAGGCGCACTGTCATCCGGCTGGATCGTCCATCCGGTCGGTGGTGCCGCCTTCGTCGCTGCAAACGACGCGCCATGACTCACCCGCCATAACCCACGCGCCATGACCCCCAACGCCCGTTCCACCTTCGGAGGCTGACTTGTCCCGCAACGCTGCCGTGCTCGCAGACGATTTCACCTTCACCGAGGCGCCGCGCTGGCATGACGGTCGTCTGTGGTTCTCCGACTTCTACGACCATGCCGTCAAGACCATCACCGCCACGGGCGATGTGGAAGTGATGGTCTCGGTTCCGGGCCAACCGTCCGGCCTCGGCTGGCTGCCGGACGGTCGCCTGCTGGTCGTCTCGATGCGCGACCGCAAGGTGATGCGGCTGGAGCCATCCGGCGAACTCGTCGAGCATGCCGACCTCAACGGCGTCGCCGCGTTCCACTGCAACGACATGGTCGTCGACGCACTCGGCCGGGCCTACGTCGGAAATTTCGGTTATGACGTCCACACATTCGAGTCGGACCCGGACAGTGGACTGGAGCGCATCGCCGCCAATCTCGCGTTCGTCGACATCGACGGCACGGTGAGCGTCGCCAACGACGATATGCGCTTCGCCAATGGGGCCGTCATCATCCCTGCGCACCGGCACGAAGCAGGTGGTACAGCAGTGCTGGTCGTCGCTGAGAGCGATGCCGGCCAACTGAGTTCCTTCAAGATCCACGCCGACGGATCACTGTCCGGTCGCCAGGTGTGGGCCAAGCTGCATGGACGGGTGCCGGACGGCATCTGCCTCGACGCCGACGGCAACATCTGGGTTGCCAACGCCATCGCCGCGGAATGCGTGCTCGTCGCGCCAGGCGGGGAACTACTCGACACTGTCACGACGAGTGCGCCGTGCTTCGCCTGCGCGCTCGGCGGAGACGATGGCCGCACACTGTTCCTGGCAACGGCCGCCTCTCCACTGCCCGGGCCTGCCGTCGAACATCGCGGCGCAAAGATCGAGTCGGTTGCCGTCGACACCCCAACCGGCAATTCTCCGTGACCGGCGGTTCGACGTCGCAGCTCAACCCCCGAGCAGACGAGCTTTCTGAGCGTCGAATTCCTGCTGGCTCAAGGATCCCCGTTGCAGCAGACCTTCGAGCTTCTCTAACTGCGTCGCCACGTCCACTGCTGCTGGTGCCGAAGGTGCACCGCCGCCGTATCGGCGCTGCTCGTTCGATTCCATCTGCGCATGGATCAGGTTCTGTACCTTCTGCGGGCGGCGGATGTCGGTGAACCGTTGCCGCCCGTCCTCACCGCCCGATTCGATCAGCAGGTCGCCGGCACCGAGGATGCGTTCGAAGAAGCTCTGGTTGAAGTTGACGTTGTTGACGCGTTCGAGTGGCATCTCGATACCCGACTTGGCGAACAGTCCCTGACGGAAGATCAGCCGGTCGGAGGTGATGACGAAGTTCGTCGTCGCCCATTTCGCATACCGCACGAGGAGAAACAGCAGGGCGATGACGATGAGCACGAGGAGGACCACGTTGACGCTCTTGTTGACGGTGCCGGTCGTGTGCCAGAACGCCAACCGCAGCACGGACAGGATGATCGCACCGAGCAGGGCGAATGCGGCGTTCGAGAAGAACCACCAGTGGGGGTGCATGTCGAGCGCCACCGTCTCGTAACTGTTGAGAAGCTTCTTCGGATACGGCATGGATGGAGCGTACTTCACCTGCTCTTCGGCAACTGTGTAGCACCCGCCGCGTACAGTTGCCGAGATGGAGTTGGACGACGAACGGATCGACGCCAGTCGGAGCGACGCCGATATCGCAGCCGCGCTGCTCGATGGACTCGACGGTGACCAGCGCAGCGCGGTCACCGCACAGGAATCGTTGCTCGCCGTCATCGCCGGTGCCGGTTCCGGCAAGACCACCGTACTGACCCGCCGCATCGCCTATCGGATTGCCGCCGGCGTCGCCGACGAGCGCCATGTGCTGGTCGTGACATTCACCCGGCAGGCAGCTGGAGAACTCCGCAGGCACCTGCATCGGTTCGGGCTGCGATCCGGCATCACCGCCGGGACGTTCCACTCGATCGCCTTCGCCCTGCTCCGCCAGCGGTGGGCAGACACCGGTCGCCAGCCGATGGCCCTCCTCAGGAGCCGCACCAGCCTGCTCTCCGAGCTGGCCAACCCCGTCGGTCGCGGCCAGCGCCGATCGTCCGGCGCCAAACACCACCTACCCGGTCAGCACAACCAACACGGCCCGAGTGGCATCGATGTCGGTGCGGTGCTCGGTGAGATCGACTGGGCAAAGGCGCGTCTCGTCACGCCGGGTCGCTATGCAGCTGCAGCGAAGTCCGCTGGACGGAGGCCCGCTGTCGCCAGTGACATCGTCGTCGAACTGTTCCAATCGTACGAACGGGAAAAGAAGCGTCGGCGCGTCGTCGACTTCGACGATCTGCTGGCGCACTGTCTCGACGAGTTGACCAACGACTCAGCGTTCGCCGATGCGACCAGATGGAGGTATCGCCATCTCTTCGTCGACGAGTTCCAGGACGTCAACCCGCTGCAGCACGGACTGCTCGAAGCGATCCGCGGATCCCGTCCGGACATGTGTGTCGTCGGCGATCCACGACAGTCGATCTACGGATGGAACGGCTCAGAGCCTGCGCTGCTCGAACAGATCGGAGAGGGTTATCCCGGAATACGCATCGTCCGCCTCGATCGCAACTACCGGAGTACGCCGCAGATCGTCGACGCCGCCAGTTCCGTGCTGCGCGTCGGCACCCCGGCCGTCGCCGGATCGGCAACCACCGACGCGGGCGACCGCCACACCGCCAACGACCACACAGCAGAGCACGAGCCGACGGCGATGCGGGCCGATGGGCCAGTAGTGAGTTGGCGGGCTGCTGTCGACGAGGCCGGCGAGGCGGCGATCATCGCCGAGACGGTGAAGCGACTGAGATCGCCGGGCAGCAGATGGGGGGCAACGGCTGTGCTGACACGTACAAACGCACAGCTGAACCCGATCGCCCAGGCCTTGACCAGCTCCGGGGTGCCGGTGCGATCATCGGCAAAATGGGTGGCCAGTGAGGATCCCGAGATCGCCCGGTTACTCGGTGACGTCAAGTCGATACCCGATGCTCGCCAACTCGCCGCCTGGTCCGGCGATCTCGAGGAGGCACCGATCGACGGCATCGTGACGCCGGCCCGGCACGCGCTTGCCGCCGAGATACGGACGTTCCTCTCCGAGGCAGGGGGCGGCCGATCGAGAACGGATGGGCGGGCGTTTCTCGACTGGCGCGTGCTCGCACACGACGACGACGATCCCGTAGACGGAGTCGAATTGCTCACCTTCCACGCCGCCAAGGGCCGCCAATGGCGCAGCGTGATCGTCGCCGGCGTCGAGGCCGGTCTGGTACCGCACTACACGGCAGGAACCGAGCCACAGCGACGCGAAGAGGCACGCCTGCTGTATGTGGCGTGTACCCGCGCCGAGGACGCGCTGATGGTCACGTGGACGCAGGAACGGGGCGGGCGCGTGACCGGTCCGAGTCCATTGATCGCTGCGTCTGCGGCGTCGCCCGATCACGGTCTCGCCCAGCTCCCCCGGCCTCAACTCCCCCATCGTCATCCACCGAAAGACCACAACCCGATTCTCGACTCCTTGCAGCAATGGCGGGCTCGCACCGCCCGTGCCGCTGCATTGCCAGAGGCCTTCGTGTGCTCCGATGACACACTCGCAGCGATCGCTGCCGCACGACCCGAGACGGCCGACGATCTCGGGCACATCGAGGGCATGAGCCCGCTCGCCGTCGCCCGCTTCGGCCCGAGAATTCTCGTCGCCGTCCACAGCGCCACAGCCGGCTGAGCACCGTTGCCGAGTTCGTTCAGACGAGGTCGAGGAGCACCGGGGCGTGATCGGACGGCGACGTGCCCTTGCGGGCATTGCGGTCGACGATGCTCCATGTAGCCCGCTTCATGACCGACGCCGTTGCGAGGATCAGATCGATGCGCATGCCGTTGCCTTTGTGGAAGTCTCCGGCGCGGTAGTCCCACCACGAGTACAGCGACCCCTGGTCGTAGAAGTGACGGAACGAATCGGTGAATCCCCACGATTCGAGCGCCATCAGTGCCGCTCGCTCCTGCGGGCTCACATGCGTCACATCGACGAGTTTTGCCGGGTCGACGACGTCGCGGTCGTCGGGGGCGATGTTGAAATCCCCAGCCACGACGACGTCGGCTGTCGGGTCGCACGTCGCTGCGACGTGGTTGCGCAGGCGCTCCATCCACTGCAGCTTGTAGTGATAGTGGTCGTTGTCCAGTGAGCGGCCGTTGGGGACGTAGACGGAGCTGACGCGGATGCCGCCGCATGTCGCTGAGATGATCCTGGCATCAGGATCAGCCGGCAACCCATCGGCGAAATCGACGACGACATCACTGATTCCGACACGCGAGAGGATGGCGACACCGTTCCATTGACCCTGGCCATAGTGCGCCGATTCGTAGCCGAGCGCCTGGAAGGTCAATGCGGGAAAGGCGTCGTCGGCTAGCTTCGTCTCCTGCATACAGACGATGTCAGGGCGGGCCTCGTCCAACCATGCCTCGACCCGTTCCAAACGCGCTTTCAAGGAGTTGACGTTCCAGGTCACGATCCTCACGATGCTGCCTTCTTGCGGCTCCGTTTTGCCGTGGCTGCGGGCGCTGCCTCGACAGCGATGGGTGCCACCGGCGCCTTCTTGGCGGCGCGTTTGTTCACCTGCTTCGGCACCGTTGCCGGCGAAGAGGGTGCCGGAACCGTTGCCGGCGATACGGGTGCAGGACGTGCCGCTGGGCGTTTGCGAGCCGGACCGGTCGACGGCACCGGTGCCGCTGCAGACATCTCGTTCTGTGGAGTCGAGGCGCCACCCGCCACCGGTGCTGACCCGACCTTGGCAGGTCGCCGTTTCGGTGTCCTTTGCGGCGACTCTGACTGCGGCAACGCAAGCGGTTGCGCACCGCTCGACGGGTTCTGCGCCGTCTCGACCCGTTGGAGCCGAGGAGAGCGTCGAGCTCCGGATCGGGCGGCTCTCGGCTTCGTAGCTTCCGAGGGGGCCATCGACGTATCGTCGGTCGAAGCTGACCGAGCTGCGCTCTGGCCAGCAGGGGCGACTTCAGCGACCGGCTCGACGACGACGCCAATCGGTGCGAGTACCTCGGCGCGGCGACCACGACCCCCTCGTCCACGCTGGGCCGGCTTGACGACCACGACTGGCGCATCGACGGGCGGGGCCGGGTCGACGGTGGCCTCGATCGGACTGGATTCCGGCGCAGGCGCGCCCGTTGCCGTGCCAGCTGCACCCTTGCCTGACGACCGGCGTGACGGCCGCTTGGCCTTCGCCGGTAGAGCCTCGCCGGCTGGAGTCGGCGTCGTTGCCGCCTCGACAACGTCGTGCACCGGACTCTCGACAGCGACTGCCTGATCGGCACCGGTGTCGACGGGCAGCTTCGCAGCAACCCGCTTGCGTGGCTTGGCCGGCTTCGTTTCGGGTAGCGCGATCGGCTCGGGTCCCGTCGGCGCCAGGGCCGGAATACACAGCTCGATACTGCGGCGCTGAGCGTGGTAGGCGGAGACGGCAAGCGTGATCACCTCGCCGATCTTGACGATATCCCTGGCACTGCGGGGCGGTGGGGATGACATCAACCGCAACGGCAGGTAGGCAACGACGTCGCCGATCTTGACGTAGGCACCATGCGACGAATATGTATCGACGACGACGTCGACGCTGCTGCCGATCGGGTGGTTTTCGACGAACCCGAGGAAGACCATCAGATCGTTCGTCGGATCGGCCTTTGCCTTCGAAGCGGCAGGGCGCTCAGTTCCCCCGGCCGCATGCTGCAGCGCCGTTGCGGCGATCGTCGGTTCGGCAGCGGGCGTCGGCGCGCGACCAGATGACGATGTGCGTGCGCCGGCTCGAACCGACGCCTCGACGATCTCGTGCGGCGCGGTCGGTGAGGAGGCAGGCTTGGCGCCCGGTGGCGGGCTCTTCGGTACAGGCAACGGACCGCTGGCCACCTTCGATGGTCGAGAGGCTGCGCCGCGAGCGGCCCTCGGGCTCTTCCCGCCCGCCTCCCGGACGGACTTCCTGCTGAGCGGGCCGCGAACTGGCAGACGAGGCACGAAGACCCAGCCGACGTGCGGTACCGGCTTGCCACCGATCAGCCGGCCGTCGTCGAACAGCCAGTCGTAGACGCCGTGGAACTCCTGGAACGAGTCGTTCGACAAGATCGTCGCGCCGACCTTGTTGGCGATCGCCAGAACGAACGCATCGCCGCGCCCGACGGCACCTGCGGGAGGCGCGACGAGTTCGTTGTGCTCGATCGCCGCCTCGAACTCTGCGACCTCGGACGTGTCGATGCGATGGCCGAACGTCGCATCGACGACGACACTGATCAGGTCATCGGGATTGTCTTCGATGAATGCCTGCACTGCATCGGAGAGTTGGGTCAGGCTGGGCAGCATTCTGCCCTCGGTGGCGAGGTTTGATCCGTCGACGATTACGTGTCGTGTCATAGCGACTGCTCAGTCAAGCACGGATCAGGCCGCACCGGTGGGACCCGCCGACTGTTCGCCGCCCGCTCCCGGTCGTTCGATTGACCAATCCGGACTATCCGGTAATTTTGATCGACTGAAACATCCCGTCGGCGATTGCCTTGCTGGAGTTCGACGCACCGGTGAAGACGATGAACAACGACTTGCCCGAACCGCCGTCGATCAGCAGGTATTCGCTGACCCCGCCGCCAACGGACGCGTCGACGAGCGCTGCGTCCCGGCCGTCGACCTTCGTTTCCTTCACGGAGCCGCCGCTCCCAGCGAGGGTCGGCAGCGCCGACTTGTACAGCGAATAATCGACTGGTACGGCAGCGACGATGAGGCTGTCGCCGGCAGGTGAGGTGAACAGCGCAGTGGAGCCGCCCAAACCTGCAGGCGAAGTCACTGCCGAGCCGGCGCCGCTGAGACTCGTCCAATCAGACGGGATACTCATCGTGATGCCGTTGGCGGTGATCGATTGTGTGCCTCCGCCCGATGGCGCGTTGGTGCCGACGGGCGCATCCGTCACGGGAGGGGCATCGGTCGCCGGCGACGTGGCCGGCGTCGTGACCGATGTCGTGACCGGTGCACGCGGGACGGTGAACGCTGGACCGGTTCCTGCGGGCGTCGTCACCTTCGGAAGGGTGATGACCGGGTTCGTCACGTTCGGAACGGTGATGTTCGGAACGGTGATGTCCGGGATGCTGATGTCCGGGATGCTGATCGGCGGTATCGACCGATCCGTCGTGTCGAGTGCCGGAACGGCACCGAGGCTCTTCACACTTTGCGCTGTCGATCCGCACGCCGCCAGCGCGAACGCCAGACCCGACATCACCGCACCAGACATCATCACCGTTGCACGAACACGCATCTGCGAAGCCTACGATGTCTGTCAATGCTGCGGGCCGTTCTGTGGGACTTTGGTGGGGTCATGACCACGAGTCCGTTCGATGCATTCAACCGATACGAGTCGGAACGGGGGCTGCCGCACGATCTCATCCGCTCGATCAACTCGGTCAACCACCACTCCAACGCGTGGGCCCGACTCGAACGGAGCGACATCACGCCGGCACAGTTCGATGACGAGTTCGCCATCGAAGCCGCCGCTGCCGGCCACGCAGTGCCGGGCGCCGACGTACTCGGTCTCCTCAACGGCGACATCCGTCCGGAGATGGTCGCCGCTCTCGACTCGGTCAAAGCCGCCGGATACAAGGTTGCCTGCCTGACGAACAACGTCATCGGCGACTCCTCTGATCAGCGGCCCCAGCGCATCACTGACGTCTTCTCCCGCTTCGATGTGATCGTCGAATCGAGCAAGATCGGCGTCCGCAAACCCGAGCCGCGCTTCTACGAGGTGGCCTGCGAACTGCTCGGCGTCACGCCCCCCGAATGCGTTTTCCTCGATGACCTCGGCATCAACCTCAAGCCGGCAGCAGCGATGGGTATCACGACGATCAAAGTCACGTCTGCTGATCAAGCAATTGCCGAGCTGTCGAAGGTCCTCGAGTTGTCGATCAGCTGAACCGAGCCACCCGCTGGGACTGATCACATCACCGCCAACGCTGGCCGCACATGGGCTGTGAAACCTGGCGAGTTGCGCCAAATCGACTCAGAGGCCGGCGAAGGTCTGTTCCATGAGGTCAGCGAGTTCCTGGTCGTGGATCGTCTTCGAGCCCGTTGCCGGGCTGCCGGACTCGACGCGCGACACATGGCGCATGTCGTAGCCACGTTCTTTGATACGCCACGTACGGTGCTCGACGAAGTTCCACGGACCCATGTTCTCCGGCTCTTCCTGCAACCAGACGAGTTCCTTGGCATTCGGGTAGCGCTTGACGATGTCGTACATCTGATCCTGCGGGAACGGATACAACTGTTCGATGCGGACGATCGCCGCAGGCGCGTTGCGCCTGTCGCGTTCGGCGAATGCGTCCCATGCAACCTTGCCGGAGCAGAAGACGACGCGTCGAACGGTGTCGCGATCGGTGATCGACGGATCGTCGAGCACCTCCTGGAAGCTGCCGGTCGTGAAGTCGTCGATGTGCGAATGGCTCTGTGTCATACGCAGCGGTTGCTTCGGCGTGAAGATCACCAGCGGTCGGCGGATCGCCCGCTTCATCTGGCGGCGCAACACGTGGAAGTACTGCGCAGCCGTCGTGGCGTTCACCACCTGGATGTTGTCCTCAGCGCACAGCGTCAGGAAGCGCTCGATACGTGCGCTGGAGTGCTCGGGTCCCTGGCCCTCGTAGCCGTGTGGCAGCAGCAGGACGACTCCGGAGTACTGGCCCCACTTGTCCTCTGCGGCGACGAGGTACTGGTCGATGATGATCTGAGCGCCATTGACGAAGTCGCCGAACTGTGCTTCCCACAATACGAGCGCGTCGCGGTTGGCGGCGCCGTATCCGTACTCGAAACCGAGTGCGGCATACTCGCTGAGCAGCGAGTCGTACGCCCAGAACTTGGCCGTGACGCCTGGTGTCTCGGCGATCGGTGTCCACGGGTGGCCGTTGTCGTAGTCGATGAGTGTGACGTGGCGCTGGCTGAAGGTCCCGCGTCTGCTGTCCTCGCCTGCGAGGCGCACGGGTACGCCTTCGATCACGAGCGAGCCGTAGGCCATCAGCTCGCCGGTCGCCCAGTCGAGTTCACCCTTTTCGTGGAATAGTTTGGCTCGGCGTTCGAACTGCTGAGCGAGTTTCGGATGCGGCGTGAAGTCCGCCGGATAGGCCGTGAGCTGATCGAAGATGCGGTCCAGTACTTCCCTCGCCACGCCGGTTTCGACGTGCGGCTGGACGCCGACCGGCGCGGGCGGCTTGGAGGCGATGACGGTGGCACCGGCATGCGAGCGGGTTTCGTCGAGGGCGACCTGCAGACGGTTCTGGAAGTCCTCCAACGCCTTTTCGGCGGTCTCGATACTGATGTCGCTGCGCTTCACCAATGTCTCGAGATACAACTTGCGCACGCTGCGGTGTTCGGCGATCGCCTTGTACATCAGCGGCTGGGTGTACGACGGATCGTCACCCTCGTTGTGTCCGTACCGGCGGTAGCAGACCATGTCGATGACGACGTCCTTATGAAATTTCTGCCGGTAGGCGAAGGCCATCTTGGCGACGTGCAGGCACGCCTCGGGATCGTCACCGTTGACATGGAAGATCGGGGCCTGCACAGTCTTGGCGACATCGGAGCAGTACATCGACGAACGTGCGTATTCCGGCGAGGTCGTGAAACCGATCTGGTTGTTGATGATCAGGTGCACCGTGCCACCGACGCGGTAGCCGCTGATGTCGCTCATCGCCAGGCACTCGGCGACGAGGCCCTGGCCGGCGAACGCAGCGTCGCCGTGGATGAGGATCGGGAGCACGGGGAACGAGCCTGGCGGATCGATCTGGTCCTGGCGGGCACGCACCATGCCGAGGACGATCGGGTCGACCGTTTCGAGGTGGCTCGGGTTGGCGGCCAGCTCGACACGGATATCGGCACCGTTGCGCCCAACGTACTTGCCGCTCGCTCCGAGGTGGTACTTGACGTCGCCGGATCCCTGCACGGAGCCGGGATCGACATGGCCTTCGAACTCTTTGAAGATCTGGTCGTAGCTCTTGCCGATGATGTTGGCGAGCACATTGAGCCGACCTCGATGGGCCATACCGAAGAATGCCGAGTCCATTGCTGCGTCGACGGCGTCGGAGAGCAGTGAATCGAGGATCGGGATCGCCGATTCGGCACCTTCGAGCCCGAAGCGCTTCGTCCCGACATATTTCGTTGCCAGGAACCTCTCGAAGGCTTCTGCAGCGTTGACGCGTTCGAGCAGGTGCATTTGTTCAGCCGGCGTGAGCTTGAAGGCCACGCTTTCGGCCTGTTCCTGGATCCAGCGCTGCTCGTCCGTGTTCTGGATGTGCATGAACTCGATGCCGATGGTGCGGCAGTAGGCGTCCCTGAGCACGTGCAGGAGGTCGCCGAGCGTCATCTTCTCTTTTCCGCCGACGCCGCCGACGAGAAACTGGCGGTCGAGGTCCCAGATCGTCAAGCCGTACGTCGCCGGATCGAGCTCGTCGTACATCTTCGGTTCTTTCCACCGGAGGGGATCGAGATCGGCGATCAGATGACCACGGACGCGGTGGGCTCGGATGAGGGTGCCGATCTGCATCTGCTTCTGCAGCATTGCCTCGACGTGATCGACGGGGGTGACGTCCTGGCGCCACTTGACGGCCTCGTACGGCACGTCGAGGCTGCGGAACACCTGGTGATAGAAATCGTGCTCGCCGAGCAGCAGTTCGTGGACCCGCTTGAGGAACAGTCCGGATTCGGCACCCTGGATGATGCGGTGGTCGTAGGTGCTGGTGACGGTGACGACCTTGGAGATACCGAATTGGGCGAGCGCAGTTTCGTCCGCACCCTGGAACTCGGCCGGGTAGTCGATCGAGCCGACACCGACGATGACTCCCTGGCCTGGCATCAGGCGCGGGACCGACTGCACGGTTCCGATGGTGCCGGGGTTCGTCAGCGTGATCGTCGCTCCTTGGAAGTCGGCGACGGTCAACTTGTTCGACTTAACCTTGCGCACGACCTCCTCGTAGGCAGACAGGAATTCGGCGAAGGTCAGCGACTCGCAGTTGCGCAGCACCGGCACGACAAGCGTTCTGCTGCCGTCCGATTTGGCGACATCGACCGCCAGCCCGAGATTGACAGCGGTGCGACGCAGCAGCCGTGGTTTGCCGTCTTCACCCTCGACGAAGCTGTTGTTCATGACCGGCACGGCGTCGGCGATCGCCTTGACAACCGCATAGCCGATGAGGTGGGTGAAACTGACCTTGCCCTTGCCGGCGCGTTCCTGGTAGCCGTTGATGACCCGGCGGTTGACTTCGAGGAGCTTGGCGGGAATGTTGCGGAAGCTCGTCGCCGTCGGGACTTCGAGGCTTTTGACCATGTTGGCGGCGATCGCTGCGCCGGCACCACGGATCGGATCGCCGAGTTGCTCGTTCGCTGCCGGCAGCGTGGCAGCGGCTGCTGCCGGAACGGTTGCCGGCGGCAACGACGACGCGTTGCCGGTCCCGTTCGCCGGCGCACCGTTCGCCGGCGCGCCGTTTGCTGGCGCACCGTTCGCCGGCATGACGGGTAACGCCTTGGCTTCGGTGCTTGCCCCGGCCGCCGCCTTGACCGCATACGTCTGGCCGGCTGCACCCTCTGCGAATTTGCGGTAGCCCTCGAAGAACTCCTGCCATGCTTCGCCTACTGAATTCGGGTCGGCGCGGAACTCGTCGTACATTTCGTCGACCAGCCAAGAGTTCGCCCCGAGTACCTCACGATCTTGTGTCATCGTCCCCGATGGTAGTGGCCTGATGGTCGCCGTGCTGTTTCGTATGTCACTCCGATTTGACATCGCCGTGATTGGCTTTCCGAAGCGAGCGCTTATACAATTCGGTTGATGACGACGAGGTTCGCACACGGCCCACTGTCCACCTTCGCTCTGGGTTTCGTCGGACTCGTCACCCTCGCCTCCTGCGGCTCGAGCAGCGCTGCGAACAGTGGCGGAACCGCTGCCACGCTGGCTCCCGGAACGATCGAAGTCGACGCCAAGGATGGATTCCGGCTCGACAAGACCGAATACGACGCCAAGGCCGGCCAGCTGTCGATCCTCTACATCAACAAGAGCAGCATCAACCACACATTGCTGGTCAGCGATTCGACCGGCGTACAGATCGGCACGACCCTCAAGGTCCAGAGCTCAGGTGCCAAGGACAGCGGCAGCTACACACTTGCCGCCGGTACCTACAACCTGTACTGCAACATTCCTGGCCACGAAGCAATGAAAGCCAAGCTCGTCGTCAGCTGAATTTCCTCGCACGCCACCTTCTCCCGCCCGGGCTCACTACCTGCCCTGACGAGTCCGAGAATCTCCGCACAGAACGTGCGAGGAAATCAGCTCAGCGGAAGCAGATCTCGGTCATGATCAGGAAGACGACGCTGAGGCTCACCATGGCGATCATCGGGTTCTGCACGCCCTTGCCGTCATAGATGATGTTGAGGCCCTTGTTGGCGGTTGCCTTCCACGGCATCAGACCGAGGGCGTTCACTTCGAGGACGGCGATGATGACGAGGGCGATGATCCAGAACAGTGCGGTCTTCGAGCCGCTCATCAGCGTTCCGCTGAGCGGACCGTGCGACTTGTAGACCATGAAGTAGAGCATCGACAGCGAGAAGATCGTGTTCTGCCGCGAGGCCATCATCGCCTTGCGACCGGCCGCAGGGGCGTTGGGGTCTGCCTGGCCACCAGCGAGCACGTTGGCTGCATTCGCCAGCACGACCTTCTGATTGCGCCAGATCACGCCCCACACATTGAGCATCATGATCGTGCCGAGGATCATGCCGATGGCGATCGCAGAGAGCGACGACTGCTTGAGTCCTGCCGTCCAATAGTCCTTGGTGATGCCGGCGATCAGCAAGCCGGTGACGAACGTCGAGATCGCTGCCCAGCGGAAGTACCACAGCGCCTTTCGGGCGAGTTTGTCGATGGCGATGTTGCGCGCCTTGGCTTCGTCGCCGAAGGCTGCGAATGCCGGTACCTGCACGAAGTTGAAGTAGTACAGCAGTCCGATCCAGGCAATGCCGAAAAAGATGTGGATCCAGCGAAAGCCGAATTGACTCAAACCCGTACGGCTGAAGAACCCGTCGACTGCTAACAACATGGCAATAACTCCCGAAGCGGACTCAGTGGTGAACGAACCCGAACGTAGCACTCCGCCGCATAATTATGCAAGCATTCGCTTGTTATATTACGACTTGATGTCAGAGTGATGCGCAGGTTGGCGCCAGCACGACAAGCGATCACCCGATCGGGTCGAGGATCGCAGCACCCTTCGACGACACGTGTTCGGTCCAACGCGTACCGTCCCAGTAGCGCTTCTCGAAGCGGCCGTACGGGTCTGGCTCCCAGCGGGCGGGATTGGCGACGTTGACGACCGCCGGAGCGACGGGGACGACGGTGGTCGCGAGGACTGACACCGATGATTCCTGGCCCGGCTGATTCCACGGGTCCGGCGTTCCCATCGCCGTACCGGTACCGACGACCTGCACCGGCGCGCCAGGCATCGTCGGTGCCCACATACCGTTGGGGACTACCGCCGGCTGGCTCGCTGTCGGCATCGGGGCGTATCCGTACTGTCCAGCGCCTACGTAGTTCGGGGCGGCGTTCGAACTCGCGGCCACCAGACCGAGGACGAAGGCTGCGGCGATGATCAACAGCAGCGCCGCCGGGACACCGAACCGGAACAGGTCGCCCCTGCCGATGTCCGTGCGCAGGTCGATGGCAGCCGATTGGACGAACGGGATGGCCGTCGCCAACGCCGCGAGCGCACCGACCCGGCCGAGGAAGGGCGTGACGATCATGACGAGGGCGACGATGACGAACGGTGCTGCGAACTGCAACAGGCGAGTGGCCGGCAGATCGCGGGCCACGTAGATCTCCGAGATCGCGAACAACAGACCGCCGATCGCGCCGAGCGCGGCAACGAACGGGTTGCCCATGGTTCGTAGCGCAGGGAAGGAGAGGAAGGTCGCGAAGATCGCCACGACGCCGGCGGCGATGACGAGCTTGGCGGAAGCGGGCACGGCTGGGCCACCTTTTTCGTTGTGCAACCCGATGACGAGCTGCACGGCCTGGGCGATCAGGCTGACCCCTCCACCGACGACCAGCGCGGCACCGGAACGCTCGTCGGCGAAGACGGCGATCGAACCGAACAGCACCAGCATCGAGGCCAGACCACTGCCGGCGGCGAACTGCACGGCAGCACTGTTGCGCTCCGTCGCGGCGACGATCACCAGGATCGCAGCGAGGAATCCGAGTGCCGCACCGATGAGATTCATGACATTGCGGACGGGCCGCTCGACAAACGGTGAAGGCGGAAACCCAGTGATCATGGCGTCATCGTAGGACAACGCCTCCATCGCCTGCGTCACAGACGCCAGTAGTCTCGTGATTGTCATGGCTCACGAATTCATCTACACCTGTCACAAGCTCACGCGGATCTATCCGCCGGATCGCACCGTGTTGGAGAACATCTCGCTGTCGTTCTATCCGGGCGCGAAGATCGGCGTTCTCGGCTCGAACGGTGCCGGCAAGTCGAGCCTGTTGCGGATCATGGCTGGGGACGACGACGGCTTCATGGGCGAGGCACGGCTGACGCCGGGCTTCAGCGTCGGGTACCTGCAGCAGGAACCACAACTCGATCCGGCGAAGTCTGTCAAGGGCAATGTGATGGACGGTGTCGCTGCTGTGCAGTCGATCATCGATCGCTACAACGAGGTCATGGGGATGTGGGCGGAGCCGGACGCCGACTACGACAAGATCGGCGTGCTGCAGGCAGACCTCGAGGACAAGATCGCCGCAACGGATGCGTGGAGCCTCGACCGCAACGTCGAAATCGCCATGGACGCACTGCGCTGTCCAGCTGACGACGCCGATGTCACCACGCTGTCCGGCGGTGAGCGCCGCCGCGTTGCGCTGTGCAGGCTGTTGCTCAGCCGACCCGACCTGTTGTTGCTCGACGAACCGACCAACCATCTCGACGCCGAGTCGGTCGACTGGCTCGAACGCTTCCTGCAGGAGTACTCCGGCACTGTGGTCGCCATCACCCACGACCGCTACTTCTTGGACAATGTCGCCAAGTGGATCCTCGAACTGGATCGCGGTCGCGGTTTCCCGTTCGAAGGCAACTACTCGTCATGGCTCCAGCAGAAACAGGCTCGCCTGGCACTCGAAGAAAAGGTGACCTCGACGCGCCAGAAGACGTTGATCCGTGAACTCGAATGGGTTCGCCTCGCCCCCAAGGCCCGTCAGGCCAAAGGCAAGGCCCGTCTCGATGCGTATGACAAGCTGCAGTCAGAAGCAGAAGCAGCCCGGGACGATTCGACGAAGCTGGAGATCACCATCCCCGTCGGGAAGCGCCTCGGCGACACGGTCATCGAGGTCAAGAACCTGCGGAAGGGCTTCGGCGACAAACTGCTGATCGAGGACCTCTCGTTCAGCCTGCCGAAGGCCGGCATCGTCGGCATCATCGGTCCGAACGGCGCCGGCAAGACGACGCTGTTCAAGATGCTCACCGGGCAGGAGGAGCCCGACAGTGGTTCGGTCACGATCGGTGACACGGTTCAGATGGCCTTCGTCGATCAGTCGCGAGACTCGCTCGACCCCGACGCCACCGTTTTCGAGGAGATCACCGGCGGCGTCGAACACATGAAGGTCGGCAATCGCGAGATCCATGGCCGCGCCTATGTCGCCAGCTTCAACTTCAAGGGCTCCGACCAGCAGAAGCGCGTCGGCGATCTGTCCGGCGGCGAGCGCAACCGCGTGCACCTCGCCAAGATTCTCAAGGAGGGTGGCAACACGCTGCTGCTCGACGAGCCGACGAACGACCTGGATGTCGACACGTTGCGGGCATTGGAAGACGCGCTCGACAACTTCACCGGGTGTGCGGTTGTCATCAGCCATGATCGCTGGTTCCTCGACCGCATCGCCACCCACGTACTGGCCTTCGAGGGAGACAGTCAGGTTCGCTGGTTCGAGGGCAACTTCAGCGAGTACGAGACGTGGAAGCACAAGGAACTCGGCTCCGCAGCCGATCAGCCGCACCGCATCAAGTACAAGCCGCTCGGACGCTGAGACCGCCTTGTCGCTCAAAGTCCTCCGCGGACTCGCTGCCGTGCTGTGGGTCATCGGCATCGCCGGCATGATCATCTCCTCGGTACGCGGCAACAACAACGGCTGGGTCGTCTTCTCCGGATTCGTGACCCTGCTCGGCAGCCTGTCGGTACTTGTCGGCTCGGCGATTGCGCACGCCGAACCGATCGAGGTCTTCGACGAGGCGCGGGCTGAACAGTTGGAATCGACGATCAACGAACTCGTCGTCTCCGGTGCCGACGAGGGCGCGGTGCGCTCACTCGTCCGCCAAGCCATCCGGCTCGGCAGACGATGAGCAGCGCGACCTCCGACCCAGACCCCGACCCACCGCCCTCGACAGAACCAGCTCTGACCGAGCCGACCGAGACCGACGCCGAACTCTCGATCCGTCTGGCTGCTGAGGCCGGTCACCTGCTCGTGGAACTGCGTGAAGACCTGTGGAAGCGCAGACTCAGTGGGTGGCAGGTGATGGATGCGGGTGACGCCGCCGCGCACCGATATCTCATCGATGCCTTCACCGCGGCTCGGCCGGACGACATCGTGTTGAGCGAAGAAGGTGCAGATGACCGGCGCCGGTTGACAGCTGACCGGGTGTGGATCATCGATCCGCTCGACGGCACGAGTGAGTACGGCGAACACGGCAGCGACGAATGGGCTGTGCATATCGCTTTGTGGGAGCGGGGCCGCGGCCTCACTGCTGCAGCAGTGTCACTCCCCGCATACGGCATCGTGCTGGCAACCGAGCCGGCACCGAAACTCGTTCCACCCTCGCACGAGACGCAGCGCATGATCACGTCGCGAAATCGCGCTCCGTATGCCGCAGCCGTCGTTGCCAGGGCCCTCGACCTGGACGTCGTGCGCATGGGGTCTGCCGGCGCGAAGGCAATGGCCGTCGTACTCGGCCATGCCGATCTGTACCTGCACGACGGGGGCATGTACCAGTGGGATTCCGCAGCCCCCTCGGCCGTCGCGGCCGCCGCAGGGCTGTTCGTCAGTCGCGTCGACGGCTCACCGATCGTCTACAACGCTTCCGATACCTGGCTCCCGGACTTCATCGTCTGCCGCTTCGAACTCGTGGCGCCCGTCTTCACGGTTCTGTGGGGACCTGACCACCCGCTCGCCACGGGCTGAACGACTCCCCAGAACGACACAGCGGGCTAGTGTCGTCCCAGCGAAACCGGGGGGGGCAGCGATGTCGGACGAGGCGCAACAGCAACAGGGGCAACGCCAACAACCACGCCAACAACGACGCGGCGGGCCGTCGTCTGGAGCGTGGCTGGCGGCGTACGCGTCGTTGGGAGCCGGTGCGATCCACGCAGCAGCGATCGGCGTCCACAGCGAACATCCACACGCGGTGTCGGCCTTCGTGTTGGTTGCGGCGTTCCAACTCGTCTGGGGTGTGTCGGCGCTGCACAACGCATCACCGGCCCTGGCTGGTCTCGGTGCTGCAGGGAACCTCGTCTGCCTCGGCGGTTGGGTGCTCGCCAAGACGATCGGCATCAGCTTCATTGCCGGACTCGAACATGCCGAGAGAGTGCAATTCGCTGATGGATTCGCCGCTGCCCTCGCCGCAGTGTCGGTGATGTGCTGTCTTCGCGTCATCGTCCAGCCGTCGACGACGGCGCACCACCGTCGGGTCGTCGCTGCGGTTCCGGCGCTGCTGATCGCCGCCATGACCGTACCTGCGATGGCGTCCGCCGGTCAGCACGTCCACGCCGACAGCACGGCCGCCGTCCACGAACACGGCGCAGTCGAAACAGCCGGCGCGGCTGAGGCGTCGACGGTGACGGTCGTCGGCGGTTCCCCTGCCGCCGCAGCCCGCGCTGGTTCGGCCGAGGCGACGCACGACCCGATAACGCACGACCCGGCGACGCACGACCCGGCGACGCACGATCACGGCGGCTCGACGGTCGAATCCACCAGCAGCGAATCCACGATCGAATCCGCGACGGTCGTCGGTGCGGTCGTGACCACGAGTGGACAACCTCCGGCAACGGCCCATCAGCACGAACCACAGCAGACCCTGCCGCCGTCGTCGCATTGGCCGCGTCCGTGGGATCCGACGCAGCCACTCGACCTCTCCGGCGTCGCCGGCGTAACCCCACAGGAGCAGGCGCGTGCAGCAGCCCTCGTCGAGGGCACGCTCGCAGACCTGCCGAAATATGCCGACACGAAGGCAGCGATCGCCGACGGCTACGTATCGATCGGCGACGCCGGAACGGGGACCGAGCACTTCATCAAGTCGTCGCTCGTCGAGGACGGCGACATGCTCGATCCACTCGCACCCGAAAGCCTCGTCTACGACGTCGAGGGTGACCAGCGGATCCTGGCGGGGGCGATGTACATCGCCAGCACGCGTCCGGTCAGCGACCCATCGCTGACCGCCTTCGCCGGTCCCTTGATGCAGTGGCACATTCACGACAATCTCTGCTGGGGCAAAGACAGTACGGGCAAGAACGTCGTCGTCGGCATCGTCGACTCCAACGGCAATTGTGCCAGGGGAATCCGAGCCGGCGGAGGGAACCCGATGGTCCACGTGTGGATCGTGCCTCGGGCGTGCGGTGTGTTCTCGGCACTCGAAGGCATCGGTGCAGGGAGTGCGGCCGTTCCCGATGCCCAACGCGTCGACGAATGCACGGCGACGCACTGAGCCGTGCTGCGGCGTCCGATCAGTGCGCTGCAGCCACCTGCGCGGTGGGCGACATCGTTCCTGCCGCATCACTGTCACGCACGAGTAGCGCTGCAGCGATCGAACCTCCGAGGGCAAAGGCCGCAGCCACCAGGAAGGCCACGTGGTAGCCGTGCAGAGCGCGTGCGCGGTCGGCGATCGGGCCGACTAGCGGGCCGAACGAGGCGACCACTGTCGCCAGCACCGCAACCCCGACGGAAATCGAGACCTGGCGTTGTACAGCGAACATCGAGGACGCTCTGCCGGTGTCGGACGGTTTGATGGTGGCGTAACTGGCCGCCTGCATCGGGACGAACGTGAACCCCAGACCGAGCCCGCGGGCGAACATCAGGATGCGGATCAGCCACAGACTCGTCGTCATCCCGACGCCGACGAGAACCGTCATCGCCAACGCAACCCACAACAGTCCGCCGGAGATCAGGCGGCGAGGCCCGATGTGCCTGTACAGGCGGCCGGCGATCTGTGATGAGATCATCACGCCGATCGCCTGTGGGAACGTCGTCAGACCCGACTGCAACGCCGAGAGCCCACGCAGGTTCTGCAGATAGAGGGGCAGAACGAAGAGTAGGCCGAGGAATCCAGCCATCGAAAAGGCGCTGACGACGTTCGTCGAGCGGAACATGCGGTTGTTCAGCAACCTCAACGCCAGGAGTGGTTCACGCTTGCGCAGTTCGATGCGAACGAGGAAGATCAAACAGACCACACCGACCGTCGCTGTGCTGAGGACGCCGAAGGAATCCCATCCCCACTCCGGACCCTCGCTGAGCGCAAAAATCACGAGTGCCAGCCCGGCAGCACTGAGTACGAATCCCTGGAGGTCGAATGCGCCGGCGGTGTCCTCGCGGTGCTCGCGCAGGCACTTCCATCCGAACGCCAACGCAGCCAGCCCGATCGGCACATTGACATAGAAGATCCACCGCCAACTGGCGTGCGTCACGAGTAGACCACCGACGATCGGTCCCAATGCCGGTGCAGCGAGCGTCGGGATCATCATCCACGTCGCTGCCTTGGCGCGCTCCGATGGCGGGAACGAACGGAAGAGCATCGCCGTCCCGATCGGCGTCAGCATCCCGCCGCCGACGCCCTGTAGCACGCGGAAGAAGATCAGTTGACCGATCGACTGCGACAGGCCGCACATCGCTGAACCGATGACGAAAATTCCGAGCGCCGACAGGAACGTTCGCTTCGTCCCGATCTTGTCGCCGAGCCATCCACTGACCGGGATCCAGACGGCGAGGCTCAACGTGTAGCCGAGTACGACCCATTCGACGGACTCGGTGTGGAAGTCGACGCCCAACGTCGGCAGCGCAACGTTGATGATCGTGGTATCCATGATGTCCAGGAACAGCGCCACCACGAAGACGACAGCGACTGCGTACTTGTAGGCGAACGTCCTGCCGAGCACGGACACGTCTGGTTCGGCTGTCAGAGTCGTGGACACTGCCCCGAGAACGTATCGGGCACCGAACCCGGAGCCGAAGCCGAGCTGGATCCGAGCCGAAGATCACACGAGCTTCTCAAATTTTTGCCATCGTTCCCGACGACTCGCCGGTTTGCGGTGCCAGCATCATCCCATGAGTAGTAGTGACCTGCGTTCCGGTGATCGGACCTGGGCGGCGTTCAGCGCGACGCCTCCGTGGCAACTCGAAGAATCAGCCATCACCTGGCTGGCGAGGGTCGACGCGCTGCGCGCTGCAGCGAGAGCCGAATTGCCGCAGCTGACGAAGCCGTCGACCATCCCGCCTGGCGCTCGCGTCGGCACCGTCGTCGGCCGTCTCACCGTAGCGGTCGTGCCGTGGTTGGTCCGCAAACGCGCCCACCGCTTCGCCGACACCGCAGCGAGCCGTGCCGACATCTCGCTTCGTCTGCGCAAGGCGGTCGAACGCCTCGGCTCGACCTACATCAAGCTCGGCCAGATCATCTCGTCAGGCGAGGGGATCTTTCCTCCCGAACTGGTCAACGAGTTCAAGAAATGCCGAGACCAGGTGCCGGCGGAGACGTGGGAGACGGTCCGTTCGGTGATCGAAGCCGAACTCGGGGGCGGTATCGACGCGACCTTCGAATGGATCGACCGCACTCCTCTCGCAGCAGCCTCCATCGCCCAGGTGCATGCTGCCAAGCTGCGGACCGGTGAAGACGTCGTCGTCAAGGTGCAACGCCCGCAGGTCGCCACGCTCGTTCGCAAAGACCTCCGGGTGATGGCCTGGCTGGCTCCGCACCTCGTCGGTCGCATCCCGATCGCCGCGCTGGCCAATCCGCCTGCGCTCGTCGAATTGTTCGCCGAGACGATCGTCGAGGAACTCGACTTCCGCCTCGAAGCCGCCAACATGATCGATGTCGCCAGGGTGCTGCGCGATCTCGAACAGGACGGCTATGTCGTTCCGCGGCCGCATCCGACGCTCGTCACCAAGCGGGTGCTCGTCATGGAGCGCCTGTCTGGCTACAACTTCGACGACGTCGCCGGCATGCATGACGCCGGTATCGACACCAAGGCCGTCGTTCGCACGGCGATGGTGTCGCTGATGGAGGGGGCGATGATCCACGGGATCTTCCACGGCGATCTCCACGGTGGCAACCTCTTCGTGATGGCGGATGGTCGCACTGCACTGCTCGACTTCGGCATCGTCGCCAGGCTCTCGCCGCAACGCCGCCAGGCGTTCCTGCGGATGATGGTGTCAGCGGCGATCAACGATGTCAACGGGCAACTCGCTGCGCTACGCGATCTCGGGGCGCTGCCGCAGGACACCGATCTGGCTGCGGTGATCAAGGACCTTCGCCTCGACGAGGCGACCATCGACCCGACGACGTTGACCGGCGAGGAAATGGTCAAGGAGGTCCAGCGGGTCGTGAAGGCGTTGCTCGGGTACGGGGCACGGATGCCGAAGGAACTGATGCTCTACGTCAAGAACATGGTCTTCCTAGACGGTGCCATCGCCCGTCTGGCACCGGATCTCGACCTGTTGGCGGAGATCGCCGACATCTCGATGTACTTCACGCAGCGCCACGGCGAGCGCATCGCCGCCGAACTCGGCCTCGACCCTGACACGGTGCCGACGCTGGACGGTGTCAAGGCGGCCTTCGGCGTCGACAACGCAACGGAGTCGTTGACCTACCGCGATCTGCAGAAGCGTCGCGAGCTGATCACCAAGCGGATGCACAACGCCAGCTGACGCCATGCGACTCGTGATCGCCCGGTGCAGTGTCGACTACCAGGGCCGGCTCGCCGCTCACCTGCCGGAAGCGACCCGGCTGCTGATGGTCAAGGCCGATGGGTGCGTGGCCATCCATGCTGACGGTGGTGCCTACAAGCCGCTCAACTGGATGACCGCCCCGAACGTGCTGACTGACGAAGGCGAGCGCTGGATCGTCACCAACCCGAAGGGCGAGACGCTGACGATCACACTGTTCGAGGTCTTCAGCGACGTCTCCCACGAACTCGGCGATGACCCCGGTCTGCAGAAGGACGGCGTCGAAGCCCACCTCCAGGAACTGTTGGCGGCGGCACCTCACTCGATGGAGGACGGCCTGACGCTGATCCGCAGGGAGTACCAGACGGCCATCGGGCCGATCGACATCGTCTGCCGCGACGCCGACGGAACGTTCGTGGCGATCGAGGTGAAACGCCGGGGTGAGATCGACGGTGTCGAACAGTTGGCGAGGTACATCGAACGGCTGCAACTCGATTCGTCGCTCGGCACGATCCGCGGATTGTTCGTCGCTCAAGTCGTCAAACCGCAGGCTCGCGTGCTTGCAGAAGCCCGCGGCTTCCGCTGGGTCGAGGTCGACTACGACGCGCTCAAGGGACTGCGTCAGGACGATCTCCGCCTGTTCTGACCGAACTCGACCGAGGCCGATTCGCCTCGGCACGCTCGATGCGCTCGGCAGCACCCGCATCCGCAGCGCGGTCGGAGCGTTGGCCGACTGCTGATTCGCCATCGACCACGCTGCTACTCGCCGAACAGGAGCTTGCCCTGGTCGATGACCACGCGATCGCCCACGGCCGTGGTGAACAGCGCCTCTCCGTTGGCGGTCTGCCACGCGGAGATCGTCAGCGCTTCACCAGGAATGACCGGGGAGGCAAAACGCGCCTCGATGTGCTTGAACTTCGCAGCATCATCCCCGCAGAACATCCCGAGTAGCGCTCTGGCGGTGAACCCGTACGAGCACAGCCCGTGCAAGATGGGGCGGTCGAAGCCACCCATGGCAGCAAACGACGGATCGGAATGCAGCGGATTGCGATCACCGTTGAGGCGGTAGAGCAGCGCCTGGTCCGGTGAGGTCTGCAGCGTGACCTGCGAATCAGCCGACCGCTCGGGCGGCACGTTCTGCGGACCGCTCGGGCCGCGGTCGCCGCCCCAGCCACCCTCGCCACGGATGAACGCCGAGGAGATCAGCGTGTACATCGGCGATCCGTCGGCATCGTCCGTCGCCGTTGTCTCGGTGACGACAACCGCCGCCTTGCCCTTGTCGTGCATCGCCACGATCTTCTGCTGGACGGTCACCCTGGCCTCGACCGGCAACGTCTTGTGCAGTGTCACCGCCTGCTGGCCGTGCACGAGGAGCGCCGGATTGAACGTGCCGATGTTGCGCATCGCCGAACCGCCACCCCAGCCGACAACGACGGGAAATGTCGGCAGCACCTGCTGCGCCACGCCGGTGGTGTTCTCGGTCGTGAACGCCAACTGGTCGACGCCGAGGCCGAGGCTGACGGCGTAGAGCAAGGCATCTTTGCTGGTCCAACCGGTGCTGGTCGGTTCGCCGACCGTTCCGACGGCATCTGGGTTGAGCGGCATGTCGATGTTCTCCTCGAGGTCTGATCTCTCTGCGGCACTGTAGAACTCGACGAAGACGGACAGCGAGCCGACGACAGTCTGTCGCCTCGTTCGTGAACCATTTCTTCCTCGATGACGTCAACGGTGTCGAGCCACTGCACAAAGGAAACCTATGCTCACTCTCTCCTATCCAATTTCGGGCACTATCGAATCGTGGGCGCTATGAACTCTCGCTTGACCACCGTGATCGTCACCGGCCTGGTACTCCTGGCCGCGTGCGGAAGCACGAGTTCCAACGTCACGGCGCGTGGCGCAGCGCCGATCGGCGGCGATGCCACCGCCCCGACGACGGACTCCACCAGCCCCGCTACGACGCCGACCGCCGACACGACCGCCGACACCACGGCGGACAGCACGGCCGCCACGACCGACACCAGCACGGTCGACACCGGCGCCCCCGTCACGGCAGCACCTCAGACCACCGACACGCTGGCGTCGCAGCCGCCGGTGTTCGATTTCGGAACCGGTAAGGCTCCTCAGAAATATGACGCCGTCCTGCAGGTCGAGGTCAACGACATCCAAGCCTTTTGGACGAACGAGTTCCCGAGAGTGTTCGGATCACCGTACACGCCGCTGACCGGAAAGATCTTCGCCGGCTTCCCCGGCCGCAACGACATCCCAGGGTGCGGCTCGAAGCAGAACTCGGACTACGAGAAGGATCTCAAGGACAACGCCTTCTATTGCTCGCAGGGAGACTTCGTCGCCTACGACGATGCCGATCTCTTCCCCAAGCTGTCGTCCAAGCTGGGCGACCTGTCGCTCGGTGTCGTGCTGGCGCACGAATGGGGCCATTCGATCCAGGCACGCGCCGGGGTCCCCGACAACACACCGACGATCAAGCTCGAACAACAGGCCGACTGCTATGCCGGGTCATGGTCCGCTCACCTCGCCCGAGGTGAGAATCCGAAGCTGACGTTCAGCGACGCAGAAACCAAGGATGCGATGCTGGCGCTTCTGTCCGTCCGTGACCCTGCAGGCTCCGATCCGGCAGATCCGAGCGCTCACGGTTCCGGGTTCGACCGGGTCGGTGCGTTCCAGGACGGTTTCGTCAATGGCGCCAAGCAATGCTCGACCTACATCGACAAATTCCCCGGTGTCCTCGAACTGCCTGCAGACGCATCGTTCAACCAGACGAACGGCAACGCTCCACTGGACGATCCTGACAAGCCAGTCCTCCCCCCGACCGATCCGAAGGACACGACGACCGTCGCCGGCATCTACGGACTGCTGATCAGCCCCACCGAGTCGAATTCGCTGCCGACGTTCTGGATCGATCAACTGAAGGGCGGCAACATCACCTTCACACCCCCGAAGCTCGCCGGCTACAACGACCAGGGCCCGTTCCCGAAATGTTCGGTGACCGACAAGTTCGCCGGAAAGCCATACGTCTTCTGCCCTGACGACAACACGCTGTATTTCAACCGCACGATCGGCACGAAGTTCTATCACGCGTTCGGCGACTACGCGATTGGCTACCTGCTGTCGAACGGCTACGGGGACGCCGTGCAGACGGCGCTCGGTTCGACCTTCAAGAACGCCAAGCGCTCATTGCTGAATGACTGCCTCACCGGTGCGTACACCGCAGGCTCGCTTCCGAATTCGGCGAGTACCGATCCCAACAGGGTGTCGATCCAAGCCGGCGACCTCGACGAGGCAGTCGAGACGGCGGTGTCGATCGGTGACGCCAAGTCGACGGACAACATCATCGGCACCGGTTTCCAGAAGATCGCCGCCTTCCGCTCCGGCGTCCTCGGCGGCCTCGACGCCTGCAACAAGCAGATCGCCGCCGGCTGAATCGTACGGGCTCACCAGTACCCAGAGCGCTGACCCGGCACAGCCGGGACTCGCTGGCAGGGGCTGAAATTGTGTCCCGGCTTGCAAATCTCGCAGAGAAAGACCTGGTCAGCGCGTCGTGTTGCCAGTCCGGCTGGTGAATTTCAGCACCCCGCTAGGGTGCCTCGGTGTGCACTGCCGCTGCGATGGTCGTGGCGATCGCTGCCGCGCCGACGGTCGTCGTTGTTGCGGCGATCGTCGTGGTCGCGGGAATGGTGGTCGACTTCGGAACGGTCGTCTTCGGAACCGTCGTCGCAGCGGCGGTGCTCGACGGGGCAGCGGTCACCGGAGCGGGAATCGTCGTGTCCGGAACGGTCGTTGCGAAATCCGGATCAGGCTGGTCATATGGTGCCCCGGCGCTGCCCTTGGCGCTCGGATTGCTGGTCGTGAACAGGAAGATCTGTGATTGCAACGGTACGAGTGTCGGGAACTCGTCAGCCGGATTGTTGGGACTCGTCGGGTTGTTGTTGCTGTCGGTGTTGCCCATCGGGAGACGCACACATCCGTGCGAAGCCGGCGAGTTGGGGACATTGGTCATGCCGTGCACGGCGACACCGCCGACAAAATACGTCGGCTTGTACATCCGCCCGAGCTTGCCGGTTCGCCAACCACTCGAGACCCGCCAGCCGAACTTGTAGGTACCGGACGGCGTCAACGCTGTGCCGGTGATGTGCTGCGTCAGCGGCGTGACGCCGGGATTGTCAGGAGTACCGGGATCGAGGGTGATCGTCGCCTTCCAGGCGAGGCCGCTGCCGGTCGAGACATGACTGATCAGTACGGGTGCGTTGTTCTTGAAGACGACCATGACCTGCTGGGGGACGTAGACCTCGACATGGGTGCTCGTCGAATTCGTCTTCTTCGGAGTGACCGTGACCGCACCCTCCATCTTCGACCAGATGTCCTGCGTCACCATGCCGTCGGCCCGTGCCGGGGGGGTATCGAGCACGAGCTTCTGAAACGCCCACACCGCTTGCGTCGTCAGGTGGGTGAATGTGCCGGTCACGTCGCCAGGCTCGAAGTGCATGTCTTTGAGCCGCTGCTGCAGCCGACCGACGTCGTCACCTGACATACCCTCCTTGAGTGACCTCGTGAGGGCCACATCCGCTACCGCGTTGACCGTGTCGGCGGCGACCGTCGTCGGCGGCGCGGTCTCCGCAGGGGTCGTATCGCCTGCGGCGTCCGTGCCATCCACGAATGCCGCAGAGCCATCCGTCGGGGTGGCGGCGACGGTTGCTGGTCCTACCGCTTTCGTGTCAGCAGTACCACTCAATGCGGCCGCCCCGACCACGCTCGCCAGCAGAACGCCACCGATGACGAGTGGCGTCCAGCGATTGGTTACCCGCGTACTCACGTGGCGCCGCCCTCCGTTCCGCTGCTCGGGCCAAGACGACCTCAGCCTACTTGGACAGCTGCGCCCAACGACCCCACCCGTCCCGGTGGAAGGCGGAGTCGATTCAGGGTGTGCTCGTCACATCAGCCAATTCATGGCGGAGGTGCCACATTTCACCAACGATCTTGACGATGACGCCTGGCGAGGCGAGCGTCGACGTGCCGCGGGTCCGCGGAAAATAGTCCGTGCCGAATTGCATGATTCTGAAACCCGCCCGAGTCGAGCGAACGATCAATTCGGCATCGATGAACGAACCCTCGCTCTGCAGCTTCACCTGGTCGAATACGGCGCGGCGCACGAGCTTGAATGAAAAGTTGACGTCACGGATACGGACACCGAAGAGGAAACGGATGAGGTTGTTGTAGACGAGCGTGTAGAGCGCCCGGAGGTAGCCCTCCCCGGTGCGATCGAGCCGGTATGCGCACACCAGGTCGGCGTCGTAGAGCCGGTAGATGCGCAGCGCCTTGCTCAGTTCGGCCATGTCGAACGGTAGATCGCCATCGGTGTACAACACGAGATCGCCCGTCGATGCAGCGAAGCCGGTCTTCATCGCCCCGCCGAGCTTGCGATTGACGTCGTGATGCACCACACGGACGTGTGGATCCGCAGCTGCGCGCTCGTCGGCGAGTCGAGGCGTCGAGTCGGTGGACGCATCGTCGACGATGATCAACTCGTAGTCCGAGATCTCGCCGTCTTTGATCAGGATCTGGCAGGCATCGTCAGCGGCGTCGAGCGCAGGACCAATGTTGTCTTCCTCGTTGAACATCGGAAAGAAGATCGACAACGTCGGGGCACCGATCGGGGACATACGCTCAAACGGTACAGATGATCGCGGCGGTTCACCCGTCGGGATGTCCGTTACACAGGCAAATCTCAACGGAGCGGACGAGATTTCCGTGACCACGTGCGGTGGAGAACATCGGTGTGAGCACTACCTTTCGAGCGTGGCTTCGCTTCCGCCTCCCCCTCCCGCTCCGCCTCCCCGATCGGAGCCGGCACGGCAGGATTCGCTGATGGAGGGTTCGACGGAGGGTTCGATGGAGGCCGAGCCGGTACTGGCGCTGCCCTCGCTGCTCGACGATCTCGCTCCCGGTCAGCTGTCTCCGGGATGGCGCACGGCGTCGACCGTGGGGTGGCTCGGCGTCGTCATCGGCCTGTTCGCGGTCCACGATACGGCTGACTTCATCGGCAAACCGACGTGGTGGCAACTGCACGGCCTCGGGTTGGTGCCGTTCATCATCCCATTGATCGCCGGGGGTGCCGCCTACGTCAACTGGAGGTGGACGGTGTGGGTGTCGTTCATCGGCGCGCTGTCGATCGGCGTCAGCGCGCTCGTCAGTCGAACTGTCGCTCCCGGCGCTGCACTCGTCGAGGCAGCGATCGCCCTCGCCGTCGTCCTGCTGACCATCGCCTGTCTCAGCGGCAGGGTGCGACGACGCGTCACCTCGGCTACCGGAGCGCCTGCCGCCTGAAGACGAACCGCCTGAGCAGCACGAAACGCATGATCGAGGCAACGGACCAGGAGGCTACGAGCGCCACGATTTCACCGGCCTCCCCGACCCGTGCGGCGTTCGCTCCGCCGATTGCGGCGATGCTCAGCGCCAACCCGGCGAGATACACGAGCGTTCCGCCGAGATAGTGCCTGACTCGATGGGCCGTGCCGCGTTGCACGAACGTGAACCGACGGTTTGCCCAGGTGTTGCCGAGGGTGGTGGCTGTCAACGCCACGACATTGGCCCAGCCCGACCCGATGTCGCCACGCAACATCAGGAAGATCGCCAGCGACACGAGCGTCGAAACAGTGCCGACGAGCCCGAAACTGACGAGTTGGCGACCGAAGTCGTCACCGAGTTCTGGCCGGGCCAACGGACCGAGATCAGGACTACCGGGCCCGAACCAGATGCGTTTGGCGACGCGCCAGACCCCACGGAGGTCTTCCGTCGCCGTGCTGCGGACATGCACCCGGCTATCGGGATCGTCGACCCAGTCGACAGGAACTTCGTGCACCCGCAGTCCGGAACGCTCGGCGAGTAGCAGCAACTCGGTATCGAAGAACCAGGCATTGTCGACGACCTCGGGCACCAGCGCCTTGGCGACGTCGGCACGAATCGCTTTGAAGCCGCACTGCGCATCACGGAAACGAACGCCGAACACGCCACGCAGGATCATGTTGTAGGTACGCGAGATGACTTCCCGCTTCGGTCCTCTGGCGACAGTGGAGTCGCGACAGAGCCGGGAACCGATGGAAACATCGGAATGACCGGAAACGAGAGGGGCCACGAGTGGAAGCAGGGCCCGCAGATCGGTCGATAGATCGACGTCCATATAGGCGACGATCAGCCCGTCGCTGGCCAACCACGCAGTCCGCAGCGCTCTGCCGCGACCCTTGTGATCGAGATGGAGCGCATGCACGGACGTCATCGTCTCCGCCAGGTGTTCGGCGATCTGCGATGTCGTGTCGTTCGATGCGTTGTCGACGATCGTGATCCGCCAGGTGAACGGAAACGTCGCTGTCAAGAACGCGTGGAGGCGGACGATGCTCGATTGGAGGATCGCCTCCTCGTTGAAAACCGGGATGACGATATCGACCGTCGGGGCCTCGTGAGGAACCAACTCATCGTCCGCCCGCGCCGACGCGACGACATCCGCGGAGGGGATCGGATCGAGATTCGTGAAGACGCTCATGCCGGCACTGCCCAGTCTACGCGTCGCTCCATCGCCACACCGTGGCAGCTCACGCTGTGAAAATGGCGAGAATCCGGTGCGGGCCGATAGAAACGAACGGATGCCGCTCACCGGAACAACCGTGCTGTTCGACGTCGACGGGACGTTGACCGATTCATACGTCGGCTTCGAACGGTCGGTGCGACATGCCGTCGAAACGCTCGGACTCGCCATGCCTGACAACGTTCGAGCGTTCGTCGGACCGCCGCTCGACGAATCGTTCCGGTCGCTCGGCATGTCGGACGCCGATGTCGTCGAGGCATTGCAGCTCTACCGCGCACGATACTGGGAGGTCGGCTACCTCGAGAACGAGGTGTATCCGGGTATCGCCGAGTTGCTGGCACTGCTGGTCGCCGACGGCGCAGCCCTCGGCGTCGCCACCTCCAAACCAGAGCAGACGGCGACACGAATCCTCGAGCACTTCGGCCTCGCCGAGTATTTCGTGTTCATCGGCGGCGCGACGTTCGATGGTACCCGTTCACACAAACACGACGTCGTCGCCCACACGATGGCGGCGATGGGGCAGCCAGACCCGAACCGCACACTGATGATCGGTGACCGCCTTCACGACGTCCACGGAGCAGGTCGTTTGGGCATCGCCACGATCGGCGTGACATGGGGATACGGCGGGCGCGAGGAACTCACGACGGCCGGGGCTGCGGTTGTCGTCGACGACACCACGGCGTTGCGCCACGCCATCCGAACGCTCGCCGCCGTCGGCGACTGAACCTGTCAGGTCACCTCGAACACGTCGAGTATGGCTTCTGCTGGTCGCCCGAGCGTCAATTCGGCGACGAAGATCGATGCCGCCAGCCAGCTGTACCGTCCGTCACCGACCTCGAATCGTGGCACCGTCCTGCCGTACATCGGCTCGCTCAAGTCCGCCAGCTCGCCTGCGAACAGCTTGGCCATCACCCGTCGTTCGATGCCCTCGTTGGTCACCGAGATCAACACGCCGTCGTGCGTCGCCAACGTGTAGCGGGCGTGGAATTCGATCGAGCCGTCCGCCAGCACGAGGTTCCAATCTGCACCACCCGGTAAGACGATCCCCGACAGCCGAGCGCCTTCGAACGACCCGCCGATGACGGGCGAAACCCGCCGGAACCCGTGTGGCGTCTGGCCGATGACGTGTTGATCGTCGAGTTGCACGGTGATGGTCGTGAGATGTTCGAGGCCGAGAGTCACGGCCGCGGGACCCAGCGCATGGTTGATCGTGAAGTAGCAGTGGCGATGCCGGAGCGTTGCCGCCCGTGTTCACCTCCGAGATGGTCGGCGCCGTCCGCGGCATCGACCCGCTGACCGGTCACCACTTCGACGACACACGCCGCTACATCATCGATGCCAACGTCACCGACGCAGATCGACAGGCAATTTTCGAAGGCAACACGCGGCTTGTTTTCCCGCGCCTGCCGACTGGTGCGTGACGCCGCATCGGATCAGGCGAACATCGTCTGCAGGCGCGCGACGCCCTCCTCCATCTCGGCGTCTGCCATCGCAAAGCTGAGGCGCACATAGCCTGGCGCGCCGAACGCCTCACCGGGGACGAGCGCAACCTTGGCCTCCGAGAGGATCAGGTCGGCGAGCTCCATCGTCGTCGTGGCGCTATGGCCACCGACATCGCGATTGAGCAGGCCCTGGAACGACGGGAAGCAGTAGAACGCACCCTGCGGTTCCAGACACGACACCCCGGGAATCGCGCTGAGCATCTCGTGCATCTTCCTGCCACGACGCTCGAAGGCGGTCCGCATCATGGCGACCGCCGTGAGGTCTCCGCTGACCGCAGCGAGTGCAGCCCGCTGGGCGACGTTGCAGACGTTGGAGGTGACGTGGCTCTGGAAGTTCGTCGACGCCTTGATCACGTCGTTCGGCCCGATCATCCAGCCGACACGCCAGCCGGTCATCGCGTACGTCTTGGCGACGCCGTTGAGCACGAGTGTCTGATCGGCGAGGTCGGGGACCAGCACGGGCATCGACGCAAACGTGTGCGGTCCGTACGTGAGGTGCTCGTAGATCTCGTCGGTGATCACCCAGATGCCGTGGCGCAAAGCCCAATAGCCGATCGCCTCGATCTCGTCGGTCGTGTACACCGCGCCCGTCGGATTGTCGGGTGAAACGAACAGAATGGCCTTGGTGCGTGGTGTCCTGGCAGCTTCGAGTTGCTCGACGGTGACGCGGAAACTCGTCTCCTCCGACGTACTGATGACCACCGGAACGCCGCCGGCGAGGGCGATCGCCTCGGGGTATGTGGTCCAGTACGGTGCCGGGCAGATCACTTCGTCACCCTCGTTGCACAGCACCGCCATCGCCGTGAACACTGCGTGCTTGCCTCCGTTGGTGACGAGTACCTGCGACCCCGTGACGTCGTAGCCGGAGTCGCGTTTCGTCTTGACGGCGATCGCATCCTTCAGCTCCGGCAGACCGCCGGCGGGCGAATAACGGTGGTTCTTCGGATCTCTCGCAGCGTTGACCGCCGCTTCGACGATGTGATCGGGCGTCGGGAAGTCCGGCTCTCCGGCACCGAAGCCGATGATGTCCTCCCCCGCTGCCTTCAGCGCTTTGGCTTTGGCGTCGACGGCGAGTGTCTGGGATTCGGCAATTGCGCCGATGCGCTTGGAAATACGGTCCACGAGGCTCCATGCTGGCACAGTGAGCAGTGAAAACCACTCGATAAACCGTTCCCGATCCGACGTCGGCGGGATCCGTATTCCGTCCGAGTTGCTGCCGGCCGACGGTCGCTTCGGATGCGGCCCGTCACGCGTCAGCCAGGACGCCGTCGACGCTCTCGCCGCGGTCGCGACGACGTGGCTCGGCACCTCCCACCGCCAGGCGCCGGTCAAGAATGTCGTCGGTGCCGTGCGGTCCGGTCTGAGTGAGCTGTTCGGACTGCCGGACGGGTGGGAGATCCTGCTCGGCAACGGCGGGTCGTCTCTGTTCTGGGACGCTGCGACGTTCGGTCTCATCGATTGTTGCAGTGAACACCTCGTGTTCGGCGAATTCTCCTCCAAGTTCGCCGAGGCCGCAACCACCGCTCCGTTCCTCGCAGACCCCGTGGTGATCAGGTCGGCCACCGGAGACCATCCCGACGCCATCGTCGAGCCGGGCGTCGATGTCTATGCGTTGACGCACAACGAGACCTCGACGGGCGTTTCGATGCAGCTGCAACGCCCCGCGGATGCCGATGACGGCTCGCTCGTGCTCGTCGACGCAACATCGGGTGCTGGTGGTTTGACATGGTCACCGGACGAGGTCGACGTGTACTACTTCGCCCCACAGAAATGCTTTGCGTCCGATGGTGGACTGTGGCTCGCCGCCTGCTCCCCCGCCGCTGTCGAACGTATCGAACGGATCAGCGCAAGCGGACGCTGGGTGCCGAGCGCGCTCGATCTGAAGATCGCCCTCGACAACAGCCGCCAGAACCAGACCGGCAACACGCCTGCACTGTCGACGCTGTTCCTGCTCGATCGGCAGATCCAGTGGATGATGTCGAAAGGTGGGCTGTCGTGGTGCGCCGAACGGACCGCCGCCTCGGCTGCGCATCTCTACGACTGGGCGGAGGCGCGTCCGTGGGCATCGCCGTTCGTCGTCGATCCGGCGAAACGATCGAACGTCGTCGGCACGATCGATCTCGACGGAATACAGGCGGCCGATGTGAATGCCGTGCTGCGGGCCAACGGCATCGTCGACACCGAGTCGTACCGCAAGCTCGGTCGCAACCAGCTGCGAATCGGGATGTTCCCGGCCGTCCCGACCAGCGATGTCGAGGCGCTGACCGCATGCATCGACTTCGTCGCCAGCGCCCTGACATGAGCATCGGCATGAGCCGCTTCGAGATGTGTGTAGAGCGATGACCGAACTGAATTGGCTCAACGGCGAACCGGCAGAACGCCAGCAAGGGCATCGGCCGCAGCGACCGATTCTGCTGGTAGCGCTCGAGGGCTGGTTCGATGCCGCCAATGTGGCAACCAAGGCGCTGCAGGTGTTGAAGCAGAGCTGGCCGATCGAGACGCTGGCGACGATCGACCCCGATGGCTTCTACGACTTCACGCAGCAGCGCCCGACCGTGGCGCTGGACGATCACGAAGAACCGCAGCTGACATGGCCGACGAGCGAATTCGTCTTGTTGCGCACGACCCGGGTGCACAGCGATCTCGTCACCCTGACGGGCGTCGAGCCGCACCTGCGGTGGAACACCTACGCCAAGCTGGTGATCGAAGCGGCATTGGAACTGGACTGCGTCGGCGTCGTGACGGTCGGTGCCACCGCCGACGCCGTGCCGCACACCCGTAACCCGGTCGCTTTCGCCAGTACGACGCACAAGCAACTGGCCTCACGCCTCGGACTGTCGACGCCGCAGTATCAAGGTATTACCGGTGTCGTCGGCGTGTTGCAGGCGGCGCTCGACGAGCACGATCTGTTCGGGGT
The DNA here is from genome assembly GCA_025356335.1 of Actinomycetes bacterium. GTDB lineage: Bacteria > Actinomycetota > Acidimicrobiia > Acidimicrobiales > Ilumatobacteraceae > JANXUF01. The sequence continues at coordinate 47,421 of JANXUF010000121.1, read as the reverse complement.
GTCGCTGCGAGTTCCCGTCCCCTACTACCTCGGCAACGCCTACCACCCGCGGTCGACTGCTGCGCTGCTGCGCTATCTCGAGCACATCCTCGGATTGCCGACGAACGCGTCGACGATGAACCCGGAGATCGAGCACTGGCAGCGCCTCCACGATGCCGCCGTACAGAACGACCCGGAGGCTCGTAGTTTCGTCCGTGCGCTCGAAGCCGACTTCGACCGGCGTACCGAGGCGTCGATACCGAGCGGCGAGGATCTGGCGGGAGAATTCGAACGCTTCCTCCGTGAGCAGGATGCTGCCGGCGGACGCGGGTTCGTCGACGAACTGGAAGCACTCTCCGCCGAACTCGGACTCGATGACGACGAAGCCGAACGCATCGGCGACCTCGACACCGACGACGACGACGAACGCCGGGATGACCGCGACGACCAGGACGACCAGGACGACCAGGACGACCAGGACGACCAGGACGACCAGGACGACCAGGACGACCACGACGACCACGACGACGAACGCTGAGACGACAAGCGGTCCGATGCTGCATAGTCTCGTGGAATGCATCTGAACGGGCGGAAACGCCTCACCGTCGTGGCTTCCTCGCTGGCGCTCGTGGCAGTGCTGCTCACTGCTTGCGCCAGCACGCGCGCCGAGGTCCGGGTGAAGACAGCGACACCGGTGAGCGGTGAGACACGATCCAGCGAACCACAATCCGGCGAACCACAATCCAGCGAAACACCGACGTCCAAGACCGCGCCGACCAGCCGAACGCGGCCACCCAGCACCGAGAACCACACGCCCGGCACAGCGGGCCAGGCACCCGACACCGAGACTCAGCACCCGGATACCGAAGCGCCGCTGCCGTCGATCGACAAGCAGGCCGACGCCCAGGCGCTCATCGACGAGGTCCCGAAACTGGTCGGCGACTCCGATCTGCAACGCAAATCCACGCAGATCGACGATGCGCTCAAGGCAGGCCTGCAGCGCATCGCCGACGGCAAGGCCGGAGGCGACAACTCGTTCTTCACGGCGATCGAGAAGCTGGCGGCCGTCGGTCAGGTCGTCAACCCCTACCTCATCTGCCCGATTGCCGACGGCGACGGATGCTCGGCGTCGAAGGAGGACTTCGACCAGTACATGCACACCTGCGTCGGTGACACGACGCAATGGACCACGATGCTCGTGCCTGGTGCCGACGGATGGGCAGCGGCCGGCGTGTGCCTGTGGAAGCCGTCCGATGCCGAGAAGGCGGCTGCGCTCGACACGGCGTCGAAGGCAATCATCGCTGCGGCGACCGGCAGCCAGCCGTTGTCCCGTGATCCATCCGTCGACGCCGCCGCCCAGGCCTGGGCTGCAGCTCCGGCGTCGGCCAGTGATCCGAGCACGCTGCCGGCGTTCTCGGCATTCAAGAACATCGTCACCGATTCGACGGGCATACAGTCACCCGGTCAGATCATCAATGGGAATCTCACTTCACTCGCCTCGCACTCCTCGGTGACGAGCTTCACCAACGGCATCACCCGTTTCGGCCTGGCGACCGTCGTCGACAACGGAGCCCTGGAAATCCTCATAGTAGCCACCGACTAACTTCCAGGTCGCGGTTCCTCTCATTTACCGGTCGCGGTTCGTCTCATTTCCTGGTCGCGGTTCGAGAGTGAAGACCGGTAGCGAAGTGTGAGTTCCGGAGCTTCCGTTCGGGGGAGTTCGAGGGGGCGGTAGCCCCTTCGTCCGGCGGCAGGGCCAGCTTGCTGGCCGCCACCAAGAACAGCGCGGCAAAGCCGCTCATCGAGACTCGACCGAACGGAGAGAGCGAGGGCGAGGAACGAGCCAAGCGAACGAGCGAGAAAGACTACTTTGCGGCGCGGAAGCCTGCTTCGAGGTCGGCGATGATGTCCTCGATCGACTCGATCCCGACCGAGAGGCGCACGAGGCCGGGGAAGGTGCCGGTGGCGATCTGCTCCTCCTCGCTCAACTGGCTGTGCGTCGTGCTCGCCGGGTGGATCGCCAATGAGCGGACATCGCCGATATTGGCGACATGGCTGTGCAGTTCCAGGCCCTCGACGAACTTCGTGCCGGCTTCCTTGCCGCCCTTGATATTGAAGGCGAGGACCGATCCGAACCCGCGGCCGGCGGTGAGTTGCTTGGCGCGCTCGTGCCACTTGCTCGTCGGGAGACCGGCGTAGGCGATCGACTCGACCTCGTCGCGGCCGGAGAGGAACTCGGCGACCTTGGCGGCGTTCTGGTTGTGCCGCTCGACGCGCAGCGACAGCGTCTCGAGACCCTGGATGAACAGGAAGCTGTTGAACGGCGTGGTGGCTGCACCGTAATCACGAAGACCCTGGACGCGGGCCTTGAGGATGAAGGCTCCGTGGCCCAGGGCCGGCCAGAAGGGCAGACCGTGGTAGCTCGGGTCCGGCTCGTTGAAGTACGGGAAACGCTCGGCGTTGCCGAAGTCGAACGTGCCGGCATCGGTGATGATGCCGCCGATCGAGGTGCCGTGCCCGCCGATGAACTTCGTCGCCGAGTTGATGACGATGTCTGCGCCCCATTCGATCGGGCGAAGCAGCCACGGCGAGGCGACGGTGTTGTCGATCACCAGCGGCACACCCGCCTCGTGAGCGACTGTGGAGACCCCTTCGAGGTCGAGGAAACTGTTCGCCGGGTTGGAAAGGGATTCGCCGAAGAACGCCTTGGTGTTCGGCCGGACAGCAGCGCGCCAAGCGTCGAGATCGTCGATGTCATCGATGAACGTCGTCTCGATGCCGAGCTTCGGCAGCGAGTAGTGGAGCAGGTTGTAGGTGCCGCCGTACAGATGGGACGACGACACGATATGCCCGCTGCCCTCGGCAAGCGTCAGGAAGGTCAGCGTCTCGGCTGCCTGGCCTGATGCCGTCGCCAGGCTGCCGGGAATGCCGATCGCCGTGGTGCAACCGCCCTCGAGGGCGTTGACGCGTGCCTCGAAGACGGCCTGCGTCGGGTTCATGATGCGCGTGTAGACGTTGCCGACCTCCGACAGGTTGAAGAGGTTGGCGGCGTGCTCAGAACTCTTGAACTGGAAGCTCGTCGTCTGGTAGATCGGTGTCGCCCTGGCACCGGTGGTCGGGTCCGGCTCGGAGCCGGCGTGGATCTGCTTGGTATCGAAACCCCAGTTGTCACTCATGAGCAGGAAGGCTAGAGCCTAAATCCCGACCTTTCAAGTCGTATTTTCAGCGAATCGTCGACCACCCTTGTCGGCTATGCATGCTCGTTCGACGACTCGCCAGGCGCGGTCTTGATGTTGAGCGACGAATTGATCGGCGCGCGAAGTGCGACGGTGGACTCCAACGCCTCGACGAACCCGGACGTGCGCACCGCGCGCTCGCGACAGACACGGGCTGCGCGGACGCGTTTGACGAAGGCGACGACGGCGATGGTCGACGTGATCGTGACGATGACCGCCAGCACCAGGTATGCCCGTCGCGGCACATGATCGCCTGCGGCGAATACGTAGATGTCCGGCACGACGAACGCGACGAGAAATACTGCGAGCCACTTGAACGCGGTGCTGACCTGGTTGTCGACGAGGGCGAGGACCGCCTTCGGAGTCGCGTATCCGTCGGCGACCGCCGAGGCCAGATCGATCACGAGGAAGACCCACACGTTCACGCCGTATTCGCTCAGTCCGGCATGAACCGCCGCGGCGCGGATCAACGTCCAGCCGATGGTGACCGCGAACCACAGCAGCGACAGTCGTCGCCGTCTGACGTGGTTCGGGGCGGCCTTCACCGCCTGCGTGGAACTCATACTCAAGTATTGCCCGTGACTCTCGTCGTTCAGCCGCGGCGCTTCAGCCGCGAGGTTGGCGACATGCTATGTGATCCACTCGACGTCGGAGTGACCGAAACGACGAACGCCGGCAACCGTAGACCGCTGTGTGCGGTGCGGCGCCGGCGTCGGCCACGAGGAGAACTGTGTCAGCCGCCCGAGGCGTCCGACACCTTCTGCTTGCCGGCGGAGATCCACGGCATCATCCCACGAAGGTGAGCGCCGACCTCCTCGATCGGATGTGCTTTGCTGGCGTCCTGCAGTGCCTTGAAATTGGCCCTGCCTGATTCCGACTCTGCAATCCACTCCTTGGCGAACTTGCCGGAGGTGATCTCCTTGAGAATCTTCTTCATCTCCAGCTTCGTCTTGGCATTGACGATGCGCGGGCCGCGGGTGACGTCGCCGTACTCGGCGGTGTCACTGATGCTGTAGCGCATACCGGCGATGCCTTCCTCGTACATCAGGTCGACGATCAGCTTGACCTCGTGAAGGCACTCGAAATAGGCCATCTCCGGCTGGTATCCGGCCTCGGTGAGCGTCTCGAAACCGGCCTGCACCAGCGAGGTGATGCCACCACACAGTACGGCCTGCTCGCCGAACAGGTCCGTCTCGGTCTCTTCCGTGAACGTCGTCTCGATGACGCCGGCGCGAGTGCCGCCGATGGCGTCCGCATACGAGAGTGCGAGCGCTTTGGCTGATCCGCTGGCGTCCTGCTCGACGGCGATCAATGCCGGCACGCCACCACCCTCTGTATAGGTTCGGCGGACGAGGTGGCCGGGTCCCTTCGGAGCGATCATGATCACGTCGACGGTCTTCGACGGGCGGATGCGCTTGAAGCGGATGTTGAAACCGTGAGCGAAGGCCAACGCCTTGCCCTTGCGGAGGTTCGGCTTGATGAACTCGTCGTACGTCGCCTTCTGCTCGGTATCCGGCATCGTCATCATGATGACGTTGGCCCACTTGGCGGCCTCGGCGATGCCCATCACCTTGAGGCCCGCAGCCTCTGCCTTGGCAGCCGACTTCGAGCCCGCACGCAGGCCGACAACGACCGGGACACCGGACTCCTTGAGGTTCAGCGCATGTGCGTGACCTTGGGAGCCATACCCGATGATGGCGACCTTGCGGCCACGGATGATTGACGGATCGGCGTCCGCTTCGTAATAGATATTGGCAGCCATCAGCTGACCTTTCCTCTCAACGGACGCACAGCGCGTCCACCTTCACGTTCCAACTTGGGGAGCGCCACCCGCCCGGTGCGCTGTAGCTCAACAATGCCATGAGCACGGATGAGATCTTCAAAATCGTCGAGCTTGTTGGGGTTGCCCTCCAAGCTGACGGTCAGTGCGTTGTTTCCAACGGCAAGGATCTTGCCTTCAAATATCTGGGTGAGTTCGACCACCTGTCGGCGTTGATCCGGTTCGGCTCTCACCGTAGCCAACAGGAGCTCGCGCTCGACGGATGTGAGCGGATCGAGTTCGGTGATCTTGATGACGTCGATCAGTTTGAACAGCTGTTTGGTGATCTGTTCGAGGGAGGTCATCTCGATGTCGACGACGATCGTGATGCGGCTGAAGTTCTCGTCCTCTGTCGGAGCGACGGCGAGGCTGAAGATGTTGTAGGCACGCCTGGCGAACAGCGTGGCGACCCTGGCGAGGACCCCGGCGCGGTTCTGCACGAGCACGCTGAGGATGTGGTGATGCGACCGATCCGTACTCATTGCAGGAACCTCTTGTTCGCCATCTGCGACTCCGGCAACAGCAGGTCGTCGTTGGCGGCACCGGCCGGCACCATCGGGAAGACCTTCTCGCGTGCATCGACGCGGAAGTCGATGATCACCGGTCGATCGTCGATGGAGTTGGCCTTCTCGATCGCCGGGAGCACTTCTTCCGGCGAATCGACGCGGATCCCGATACAGCCCATCGCCTCTGCCCACTTGACGAAGTCGGGGACCTCCGGAGAGAGATAGACCTCGCTGTAGCGCTCCTCGTAGAACATCTCCTGCCACTGACGGACCATGCCGAGGTAGCTGTTGTTCAAGATGGCGATTTTCACCGGGATGCGCTCGAGCGCGGCGGTGACCAGTTCCTGAGCGGTCATCTGGAAACAGCCGTCCCCGTCGATCGCCCACACCGTGGCTTCGGGGCGCCCGACTTTGGCACCGATGGCCGCCGGCACACTGAAACCCATCGTGCCGAGGCCGCCGGAGTTGACCCAGGTGTACGGCTTGTCGAAGCGCCAGTACTGACTCGACCACATCTGGTGCTGGCCGACACCGCTGACGAGGATGGTGTCCTCGGGAGCGTTGTCACGCAGCATTTCGAGGCAGAACTGTGGCTTGAGAGCGTCACCGGGCAGGCTCGGCTCGTACGTGTACGGGAACTGTTCGCGCCACCCGGAGATGCGGCTCTTCCATGCCGAGATGTCTGCTTGCAACTCACCAGCCGCCATCAGTGCGCGGATTTCCTTGGTGATCTCTTCGATGACCTGCTTGCAGTCCCCGACGATCGGGATGTCCGGCTTGCGCACCTTGCCCTGCTCTGCGGGGTCGATGTCGACGTGGATGACCTTGGCCTCTGGGGCGAACGTCGACACCTTGCCGGTGATGCGGTCGTCGAATCGGGCGCCGAGGGTGATCAGTAGATCGCTGCGCTGCAATGCCGTCGTCGCCGTGGCGTTGCCGTGCATGCCAGGCATGCCGAGGCACAGCGGATGGCTGTCGGGGAACGCGCCGCGGGCCATCAGCGTCGTGACGACGTGGATGTCGGTCAGCTCAGCGAGCTCCTTCAGTGCTGCTGCGGCGCGTGCCTTGAGGATCCCGCCACCGACATACAGCACAGGGCGCTCGCTCGTCATGATCAGCTTGGCGGCCTCACGGATCATCCGCGGGTGTCCCTTGACGTTCGGCCGGTAGCCGGGCAGCGAGTCACGGACTTCCTGGTCGGTCGGCCAGTACCACTCCATACTGTTGGTCAACACGTCCTTGGGGACGTCCAGCAGCACGGGACCGGGGCGGCCCGTCGTGGCGATGTGGAACGCCTGGCGCACGGCCATCGGCACATCGTCAGCGGTCATGATCAGCTCGTTGTGCTTGGTGACGCTGCGGGTGATGCCCAGCGTGTCGCACTCCTGGAAGGCGTCGGTGCCGATGGCGAACGTCGCCACCTGGCCGGTGATGACGACCATCGGAATGGAGTCCAGGTAGGCGTCGCACAACGGCGTCACCATGTTGGTGGCTGCCGGGCCCGACGTCACCATGGCAACACCTGGGCGGCCGGTGACATGGGCGTAGCCCTCTGCCATGTGGCCAGCACCCTGTTCGTGCCGTACGAGGATGTGACGGATCGTGGAATCGAGCAAGGGATCGTACGCCGGCAGGATGCAGCCACCGGGGAGGCCGAAAATGACCTCCACGTTCTCCATCTCCAAACTCTTGATCAGGGCCTGCGCCCCGGTGATCTTCATGTCGTCTCCGTCTTCATCATTTCGTTCCGACCCTTCAGGGATCTCGTATGGCAGTGCAGTCGAGTGCCGAAAACATGTGCCGAAAACATGTGCCGAAAAAGCAATCGACCTCCCAAATTGGGAGGTCGAGAGGTAGGTACACGGCGTGGAGCCGGGTACCTACGTGAGTACTACGAGAATTTGCGGCAAAGTCTGCAACACGGTCACCGATTGTGCCAGACGCCGACGCCGCCGACAACCCCACAGCACAATCATCTCGCGCCGCTCAGCACGCAGTCCGCACCAGGTCGCTACCAGGTGGGCATGCTGCGAACGGCTTGGCGACGCGCTGCTGGGCGACGAAGTTCGGAATCCAGCGACTCGTCGCTGCGAACAGCGTGTCCAGATTGTCCTTGATGAAGTCGATCACCGCCGTCGACCCGGCGGGCGTCAGATGAACGCCATCGGGTGCCACCCAGTCTGTTCGCGTCGCAGAATATGTCGCCCAGTCGGCGAGCACGAGGATGTCCGGATACTGCTGAGCTTTGGCGAGGAGAATCTTGTTATTGTCTTTGTAGGTATTCGCATCAGACGCAAACGTCGGCCCGACATAAGTGACATCGGCATTGCGCATCGTCAGCCACATCACCCGCATCACGCCCTCGGAACGCGCCTGGGCGATCACTGCGTCGACTCCGGCCGAAAAGGTCGGCCCGCCGTCGTCGTAGCCGCCCATGATCACGAGCACCGACCCGAGCTGACCGGAGAGACGTTGCATCGTCTCGATGTCGTTGTCCGGAGCGAAACCCTCACGGCCTTTGCACGACACGCCGATGGTGCGCCGGCAGGACTCGGCGTCGAAGACGTAGTTGTACGCACCGATCGCTCCCCATGTGTTGTTCCAGCGCACGCCGGCCAGCGTCGAGTCGCCGATCAGACTGACGTGTTTGGCTGTCGGATCCGTCCCGCCGGTGATCACCGTGTCGGCGTGCGCCGAACCAACGGCGAAGCACATGGACACAACCAACGCTGTTGCCATCCCCACGCCGAATTTCATCCAGACCCCGTTCATCAGCAGTCGCCGTCACCCGACCGAGTCATCCATCACATACTGTCAGTGGTGGGACCGACGCGCAACGCCGCCATCCCATGCCCCGAACCTCAGGGGTAGGCGAATTCGGGAAGTATGTCGCGAATCATCTGGTGGCAGTCGGCGAGGCCCATTTCGTGCTTCGGCGAGAGCACGCCGGGGACGTACACACCGCCCTCGAGGTTTCGCTGCACGGATTCGACGATCAGTACGTCCTCATCGGCGATCTCCTCCGACGCCTTGATGATCTCGTCGACATCGAGCGCGTCCGCCGTGAAGAAGTAGTCCATGATCAACTCGGTCGAGCGAATACCACGGGGCAGCCACCGCTCGGTGCACATGCCACCGGGGAAGACGTTGATCGAGAAATTCGGCCACGTATAGGTGTAGATGCCCTCGGTCAGGGCACCCTCCTTCGGCGGTGCCATCTGCACGTTCCAGCGCTTGTCCGCGGTGCGAATGAGCGTCGGCGCCAAGGCGTTGACGTCGCGGGCGAGGCCGGGGTGTACCAGCGGGACGTGGTAGTTCTCGAGAAAGTTGTCGCCGTATGTCTTCCAGTTGGCGTTCATCGGGTGGCTGTAACGGCCGTGGAACCTGTACGCGTCGAACAGATGCGGTTCGCACCAGTGCGGGAACTCGCCGAGCCACTCCATCAGTGGCGGCGTGTCGGGCGACATGCAGACGAAGACGAAGTGGCGCCACGTCTCGACGCGAACACTCGTCAGCCCGAGGGTGCTCTTGTCGACGTCGCAGCCGAAGTCGCGGGCCTTCAACAAGGAGCCGTCAGCATTGAATGCCCATCCGTGGTACCGGCACACGAGGTTCGCCTGGCATCCATCGCCCGGATGGAACAGCGGACCGGCACGATGCGGACAGACGTTGTGGAACGCCCGCAGTTCACCGTCCCTGCCGCGCTGCACGAAAATCGACCAGCCGGCGACGTCCTCGGTGAAATAGTCGCCGGCATCGTCGACCTGATGGGCGTAGCCGACCATGATCCATGACGGCTGGAAGATCGCCTCGCGCTCGCGCTGGTACACCTGCGGGTCGAGGTACCAGGGGACCGAAAGGGGGCGGGCGAGTTCCATCGGGATCCATCGTAAGGCGGCCCCCGCACCGCCAGCAGGCACGTGCTGCGAACGAAGATTCCGTACGTCTGCCCGGCGTTGGCCATCACTTTCGGTCGATCGTGCGCTGGTCGACGACGGATTCCGTCGGGCCGCTTCGTCCGGCCAGGAGTAGCGTGGCGAGGATGAGCGAGCCAGTCGCATTTCCGTGGGACACAGCCGATCGCGACGAGCGCCTGGCCGGGACCGAGATCTATGAATCGCCCGTTCATCTGATCGGCAACACACCACTCGTCAAGCTCGGGCGGCTGACAGCAGAGGCCGGCATGCCGTGCCCGCTGGTGATCAAGTGGGAGGTCACCAATCCGGGCGGCTCGTCGAAGGACCGGCCGGCATTGGAGATGATCCTCGCAGCAGAACGCTCGGGCGAACTACGGCCGGGCGGCACGATCGTCGAGCCGACCTCCGGCAATACCGGTGTCGGGCTCGCCATCGTCGCTGCACATCGCGGCTACAAGTGCGTCTTCGTCACGACGACCAAGGTCGCCCCGGAGAAGATCGACCTGCTGAGGGCGTACGGTGCAGAGGTCGTGGTGTGCGATGTCGCCGTTCCGCCGGAGGATCCCGACAGCTACTACTCGACGGCCGAGCGGTTGGTGCAGGAGATTCCCGGTGCGTACCGGCCGAATCAGTACGCCAACCCGAACAACCCGCTCTCGCACGAGAAGACGACGGGCCCGGAGATCTGGCGACAGACGGCCGGCCGTGTCACCCATTTCGTCGCCGGTGCCGGCACCTGCGGGACGATCACCGGGACCGCTCGATTCCTCAAGTCGAAAAACCCTGACATCAAGATCATCGCCGCCGATCCGGACGCTTCGGTGTACTCCGGTGGTTCCGGCAGGCCGTACTTGATCGAGGGTGTCGGCGAGGACTTCTTCCCGGCTGCCTGGGATCCGAGCGTGCTCGACGAGATCATCGCCTGCTCCGACGAGGAGGCCTATCTGATGGCACGTCGCGTGGCTGCGACCGAGGCGGTGCTGCTCGGTTCGTCCGGCGGTCTGGCGATCGCCGGAGCGTTGAAATTGAAGGATCGGCTGACGGCGCACGACCTCGTTGTCGTATTGATCCCCGACTCCGGCCGCGGCTATCTGTCACGCGTCTACAACGACGAGTGGATGGCGAACTACGGGTTCGTGCGTGAGTGTGACGAATGCGTCGCTGCGATCCTCGACACCCGCGCAGAGGGCTTGCCGCCACTGCTGTACGTCAACCCGGACGACACCGTGCGCCAGGCCATCGACGTGATGCGCCGCAACGGTGTCTCGCAGCTGCCGGTTTGCAAGAACACCCCGCCGTTCGCCGTCGCCGAGGTGTCCGGCTCGGTGAGCGAACTGGCGTTGATGAACGCTGTGTTCCACGATTCGACGATCATGGATACGCCCGTGGGCGCGGTGATGGGACCGAAGTTGCCGACGATCGGGATCGGCCAGAAGTTGTCGAAAGCCGTGGAGATGCTCGATCATGCTCCTGCGGTGCTGGTGCTCTCGGGCGGTCGTCCGCTGTCGGTCCTCAGCCGTACAGATGTCCTGAGTTATCTGGAGGTTGCAGCACATGGGTGAGACCGATTCCGAGAGGGCCGGTGGATCACCGCAGCGGCTGGGCTTCGAGACATTGGCGATCCACGCCGGCCAATCGCCTGACGAAGCGTCTGGCGCCGTCGTCACCCCGATCACACTGTCGACGACGTTCGCTCAGTCAGGCGTCGGCAACCACAAGGGATTCGAGTACTCACGATCGGGCAACCCGACACGCAACGCCCTCGAAACCTGCGTCGCCGCGCTCGAGGGTGCCTCCAACGGGCTGGCCTTCGCCTCGGGACTTGCCGCCGAGGACAACATCCTGCGCCTGTTGTCGCCCGGTCAGCGCATCCTGCTCGGCAACGATGCCTACGGCGGGACGTTCCGACTGATCTCCAAGATCTACGGCCCGATGGGCTACCCGTGGTCGCCGGTCGACCTGACCGACGCCGACGGCCTCGTCGCCGGCTGGCAGCCTGACACCAAACTCGTCTGGCTGGAAACGCCGACGAACCCGCTGCTGACGTGTTTCGACATCGAGGCGATCTGCGCTGTCGCCCACGAACGCGGAGCGATCGTCGTCGTCGACAACACCTTTGCGACGCCGTATCTGCAGCAGCCGATCAGCCTCGGTGCCGACATCGTCGTGCACTCGGCGACGAAATACCTCGGAGGGCATTCCGACGTCGTCGGCGGATTCGTGGCGGTCGACGACGAGGAGTTGGCGCAACGGCTGCGGTTCACGCAGAACGCTGCCGGGGCGATTGCGGCGCCCTTCGACTGCTACATGGTGTTACGCGGCGTCAAGACGCTTGCAGTCCGTATGGAGCGCCACTGCCAGAACGCCCGCTCGATCGTCGACGTGCTGCTGTCCCATCCAGCCGTCGATCGCGTGCTGTATCCGCAACTGCCGGACCATCCCGGCCACGCCGCTGCGTCAAAGCAGATGCGCGACTTCGGTGGCATGGTGAGCTTCACCGTCAAAGGCGGCGAGCAAGCAGCGCTGCGCGTCGTCGCCGCTGCTGAACTGTTCACACTGGCCGAGTCCCTCGGCGCCGTCGAGTCGCTGATCGAACACCCTGGCCAGATGACCCACGCCTCGGCAGCCGGCTCCCAGCTGGAAGTTCCCGATTCCCTGATTCGCCTCTCCGTCGGCATCGAAGCCGCCGGCGACCTGTGCGCCGACATCGAACAGGCACTCGACCGCGCCTGACCGCCCCGTCGCCCTTCCCCCGCAGCATCGCCCTCGTCCCCCGAAGCGTTGGTGCAGTTGAGCCATCATGCCTGTCCGTTGTACACAAACGCAGCGTCAGGAAGGGTCTCGGGCCGCACCGCGTCTGACCTCATTCCCACACCGTTCGTGCAGATCCGAATCAGTCTCCGCGCTATTCGCAGGCTGACATGGAACGCTCCTCTGAGGACTGCACAAAACGTAGCTCGCGCCAGCAATTCTGTCGACCGCTCGTCCCACACCGGCATCGGCGAGCCCGGGACCAGCCGCTCAAGGTTGGCGGATGCGCCGCCCGTCGCTCGATGGTGTGCTCGCTCCCCGGTCGGGCGGTCGTATGGTCGCTCGCGTGACACGAGGGCAGAGAGCTACAGGAACGCGTAATGCGCGATGGTGGACGGCACGGGACTCTCCGTCACGATCGAGGCGACGCAGGCTGCAGTAACCTCGCCGGGACGTTCCTGCGACAGCAACGATTGGATCACCAACACCATGGGTGCGGTGATCGGCGCGGCGTTGGGATGGGGAGCACTGCCCTTTGCCCGTAGACGGACGATCACCGCGTGAATTCCCCGGGGTTGTCCAGACTCCCCCTTGCGAAACCAAATTGTCTCCGCGTGGCGTGAGACCCCGAGGAGCCAGAAATCGCAAATCGCAGACCGTGCCATAGCTCCCTATGCAATGACGAGGGCCTCCACAGGGCCGAAACCCGCCACTCACGCCGTTTGGGAAGCTGGAGGCCCGCCCTCGAATGCCGGTAGTCCGTGGACAGATTCATGCCCACCAGTCACTCTCCGCGTCCGACTGGCCATCGATGGCAGGTCCACGTGGCCACCAGTGGGCAAATTCGCCTCTCCGCCGACAAGCGCGGCTGCCCGACTCCCCACGCCTGTCGTCTACGGGAGCGGTGGGGGTCTGCTGAGTTCGGTGGTGCCGTGTGGTCTGGTGAATTCGACGTCGGCGTTGGGGAGCAGTTTGATCTGCCAACCGGGCCGGTGGATCAGATGGTGGTGGCGGTTGCACAGCAGGATGCCGTTGCAGTAGTCGCTCGGCCCACCGTGTTCCCGATAGTCGATGTGGTGGGCGTCAGCATGGCGAACAGGCCGGCAACACCCCGGGTAGCGGCATTCGCGATCGCGTAGGGCGATCGCCCGCCAGATGTGATCGGGAAAGGATCGGGAACTCCGACCGTATTCGAGGACCTGACTGCCCTCAGCGAGCAGACGATGATAGATCGCGTCGCACATCCAGGTTTGCGCCGTGCACGGATCGAGCGGGTTCCCGTCGATCGTCGAATACGAGGCATGACCGGTGGCGTCTTGCTGGATGATGATCTCCACGTTCGGACGGTGCCGCGGGCCACCAGCCTTGTCGTGATGTTTGTGTAGAAATCGAACACGTCGAACAGAGCGTCACCACGACGTTGCGGCACCGGACGGGTGTCAGCCGCCCCATCCCACTCGCACGCCGTGGCGATCGCCCGGTCCAATGCTTCCGCACCGGCCTGATCGAGCAGGAAACTCCCCGTCGCCGAACCATCCGGTAACCGGTTGCAGGTCAGTGATCGTGTGATCTGTTCGGTTCCGACTGCTCCAAGAGTGCTTCAGCGTTCTGCTGCCAACGACGCATACACACTGCACCGTGAGTGACTGGGAGCGGTGCGATCGTCGCGACCAGTTCCGCTTGAGCCAGTTGGTCGTGCAGGAACGGTCGCAACGCTTTCGGGCTATGCGCTTGAATCGTGGCGACCTGCCCGATCGACAGTGCCGACCTCGTCGCCGCCTCAGCAATCGTCGTGAACTCGTCGAGGAACTGTCCGAGATGCAGAACCCGCCCGGCGTCTGTGTTCGTCATCCTGCAACGGTTCTGCATGAACGCTTTCATCGACACGTCACCCCACAACGCCCACGACTGCGACACCGCCACACGAGCGGTGATCCCCCCAACCGCGGTCGTCAAGCGGTCGTACCCGGCGATCAATTCGATGTATTCCTCGACGCTCACGAGTGCATCGGCATCGATGCTCAGCGACACGTCGGACATGCTAACTATCGTACACACGTTCGTACTCATCCCCAACGTCACGGCGAGCCGAATCTGCCTTCTTTGAACGGGGCAGCCACGACGGAGGCGGATTGAACCCATCCATGTCAGAACAATGGGCGCCACGGCAATGATGTACTCGGCAGGACGACCGAGCCTGAACGTGGCGTGAGGATCGTCGACCGTTCGACACAGCCCAGAAAACCCTCACGACAGCCGCTGACGATCGAGTTATGCAGAACCTGCCAGAGCCGCGTTGGCGGCGCGGACGCCGCTGCGGAGTGCGCCTTCCATGAAGCCGGCGAACGGGTCTGTGTGCTCACCTGCGAGGATCACCCTGCCGTAGCGGTGCTGGAACAGTGGCCAGATCGTGGTGATCTGCCCGGGGGCGAAGGCCGAGTAGCAGCCGAGCGCGAAGCGCTCGTTCGTCCAGTTCGTGACGACTGATTCGCCTTCCATCGCCGCACTGCCGGGGAAGATCCGGGCGATCTCAGCACCGACCCGCGAAACCACATCCGGCAACGCTCCGAGCGCTGCGCCGTCGTTGGACGACAGCAGGGCGGTCAGCACCCCGGCGTCTCCGGCCTGGCCGTAGGTCGCCTCCCACAGCTCCCCGTACGCCCGCTCGCTGATCACGCTGCCGTCGCCACCGGCGTCCAGCCACGTCCGCCTGGCGTACTGGCGGCTGACCTTCGCTCCGATCCCCCAGCCGATCGACGTCAGCACCGTCGGCAATGGGGGCGTGACGTCGATCCTCGACAGCACGGACGGGGGGACCGCCACGATCACGCTGGACCCGACGAACCGCTGGCCGGAACTCGTCGTAACGACGCCGGTCGAGGAGTCGACGGACGCCGCGATCGTCGACAGCCGAATGGTGTCGCCGAACCCGACGTGTTCGCCGAATCCCCCGAGTTCGCCGGCGAGGCAGGTCGCCAGTTGGTCGAGGCCGCCGGCGATCCGAAACGCTTCCCTACCGACGCCCGTCTGTTGATCGAGCGCGGCGATCCACGCCAGATGCAGTAGCGACAACTCGTCGGGCGGCACCATGAACTCCGTGCGTAGTTCACGGCCGACCACGACCCGTGCATACATCGAGAGCCCGAGTTCGGTGACGAACCGAGCAGCGGTCATGCTGTCCAGTTCGACGGCTCGATCGTTGCCGAGATCGCCCAGATCGATCGATGCCGCCAGCTCCGCCTTGGCGGCATGCCAACGTTCCAGATCGGCAAGCATCGACGGTTGTTCTGCGAAGGCAGTCACCCTGCCGGCGATGTCGAGACGTCGCCTCGCGGCATCGAGGCTGCCACCGGCGTCCGCCAGCTGCAGACCGAAGCGGTCGACGAGGCCCAACACCTCGACGTGGTGCGTGTCGACATATTCGGCGCCTCGCTCGCACCACTGGCCGTTGGCGAACCGATGCGTCCATACCCGCCCACCGACACGCGAGTTGGCCTCGAGCACCACGACGGTACCTCCGGCCGCTCGCACGACGTCAGCAGCTCGCAGGCCGGCGAGACCCGCGCCGACGACCACGACATCGAACTGTTCCAATGCTGCTACCACTCAGAAGAGCGTCGGCTGCTCGGGCACGAACGTCCGCATCCCCGGCCACGGGACGTAGTTGTCCATGAACACCCACGAACGCCGGTGGATCGCACTCGGGCCATAACCGAGCAGCGCCGTCTTGTGCAACGGGCACGGATATCCCTTGTTGGTGTCGAAGTGCCAGTGCGGATAGTGCTCTGCATGCTGGCGCATCAGGCGATCACGACTGACCTTGGCGAGGATCGAGGCGGCGGCGACGCCGAGGCAGAAGGCGTCGGCCTTGATCTTGCGTTCGACGTGGCCGACGTGCGGGCTGACGAAATCCCATGTGCCATCGACGATCGCCGCGTCTGGCGGGTTGTCCAACCGCAGCCCGGCAATCGCCCGTGCCGTCGCCAGTTTCTGTGCAGCCGACATGCCGAGTGTGTCGCATTCCTCCTCGCTCGCGGCGCCGACGGCCCATGCCTTGCACCATCCGGCGACCCGGTCGAAGATCTTCTCGCGCTCTACCTCCGACAGCATCTTCGAGTCGCGGATACCCAGCACCCGCCCGTCTCGCGGCAACACGGCGGCCCCGACCACCAACGGTCCGGCCCATGCGCCGCGACCGACCTCGTCGATGCCGACGACCGTCTCGAAACCGCGGGCCCACAGATCCTGTTCGAACTGTCGGGTCGGAGCGACCTTCTTTGACGGTGCCCTGACCTTGGCCTTCTGGCGGGCCAGGATGCGGGCAGCTTTCGCCGCCGCCGTAGCCTTGGCGACGGCCCTGTCAGCGGCAGCCTGCCGTGCTGCGGCAGCTTTGGTCGATGCGACCGGGGCACGCCCCAGGTTCGACGTCGGCTTTGTCGGAGCAAACACGACGGTCACGCTAACGGCCATCGAAACCGTCGACGCACCACCCGGATAGCCTCGGCAGATGATCGAGGTCGGCAATTATCGCTATACGAACCAGGACGCTCGTAGCACGTTGATCCACGCCGGCGATCTGTTCGATCTGCTCGAGCGAGGCAACGATGCAACGACCATCGACTCCCAACGTGCCGGTTTCACGGCGGCACTCGCCGCACGACTCGACGCCGCTCCTGAGCTCGAGCTCGGCGAGATCGGGCGGCTTGCAGCCAAGTCGTTCGGGCTGCCGGGATGGGGACCTGACACGGTTCGGACGGTCCTCGTCGAGTTCCATTCGTGCTGGGAAGCGGCCGCAGCTGCGTTGCGAGCGGGCGGCGAACTGCCGACGACGGCGACGGGAACGGTTGCCCGACTGAACACGTCGACCGGCGGATTGCCGAAGCTCCCCCGCCAGATCATCGACGTGACCTATGTCGGCATACGCGGGGATTCGCAGGACAACCGTCAACATCACGGACGGCCGTGGCAGGCGCTGTGCCTGTGGAACAGCGAAGGCATCGACGAACTTCGCACAGACGGCCATCCGATCTTCGCCGGCGCCGCCGGCGAGAACATCACCATCTCGGGGATCGACTGGGCCGACGTCCGTCCGGGGGCCCGGCTGTCGATCGGCGACAACGTGCTCGCCGAGATCTGGGCATACACGCTGCCGTGCAAGCAGCAGGCCGGCTGGTTGGCCGACGGCGACTTCATGAGGCTGCATCACGATCGCGGCAACTTCAGCCGCGTCTACGCCAGGGTCCTGCAGACCGGTCGCATCAATGTCGGCGACACGGTCATCCTCGAACCCTCAGCGTCGACGAAGACCCGGCGTCCGCGGCCGCCGGCGCCGCCCATCGTCAGTTCGCCAGTGCCAGCAGATCTTGCGGCGCCCGGGCTGCACTGACGTCGATGCGCAGGTAGTCGTGCTCGCACGGCGATCCCAACAGCATCCAGGCGACGGGAGCACTTCCGAGTGACGGCAGTTCGGCGATCATCGAGGCGGTCGTCGACTCGACATCAGGCACATGCATGCAGACGCTCCAGCCGGCCTCGGCGCAGGAATCATGGGACCGCAGATGGTCCCGCAGGCCCTCGAAGGTGACCGGCCCACGATCCAGGACTGTATTCGACGACGCAAGGCGCGGGTCGACGAGGCGCTCGACCGGCTGACGGGGATGGCGGTGGGCGGCGTCGAACGACGGAATCGTCGTGCGGTTCGAAATTGCCCTCGACCGAACGACACGTTCTGCAGCCCAGAGCCTTCCGCTGGTCTCCACGACCCATGCGTCCGTCGGGTCGGCGATCAGAAAGCTGGAGAAGTACGGGCGGCCACCGGCGACGATGGCCGGGTCGTGACCCGTCCCGCCCTGGCCGTAACGATCGAGCAGACCGGTCATCACCTCGACCGCCTCCGCGGCCGACGATGCACGCTCGAGACCGAGCCGGACGAGATCCATACCGATCAGGCCGACCGGAACCGTGCGGGGGTCGAGTGTCGTGAAGATCGACTCGTTCCCGATCGCCACGCCCGCTTCGTTGACGCCGTGCTCAGCGCCCCAACACCACGTCGGCCTCGACAGGACGACGCCGAGGGTTTCACCGGCGAACGGTGCAACGTCGATATGCGTCACGCGCACTGATCCGGCGTCTCGACGTGGAGGAAACCAGCCGATCTCCTGGATTTCTGCAGGCGGGCGGTCGGAGTTCTTGGCGAAGAGCGTCACGCCCATCGATGTTGCCGGCGCGAGCGCAACGAGGCAGTCACACATCGTTGGAGCCTACGCTGCAGGCATGCCCGCTCCCGTGCCGCCGCCAATGTCTCGCCGCGTGAACATCGTGCCGCACACCCACTGGGACCGCGAGTGGTACCTGCCGTTCCAGTCGTTCAGGGCCAGGCTCGTCGAACTGCTCGATTCGCTCCTGGACCGCCTGCTCGCCGACACCGGCTACGCCCATTTCCTGCTCGACGGACAGATGGCGGTCGTCGACGACTACCTGGCGATCCGCCCGGAACGCAAGGAGACGCTGCGCCGACTCGCTGCGGATGGTCGCCTGGCGATGGGTCCGTGGTACACGCTGCCCGACGAGTTCCTCGTCAGCGGCGAGACGCACATCCGCAACCTGCAGCGCGGTCGGCGAGTTGCCGCCGATTTCGGCGGCGCGATGGAGGTCGGCTACCTGCCGGACATGTTCGGCCACATCGCCCAGATGCCGCAGCTCTTCCGCCTGTTCGGTTACGAGCACGCCGTCGTGTGGCGCGGCGTGCCATCGGCCGTCGAGGCGACTGGCTTCTGGTGGCAATCGCCGGACGGATCGACCGTTCGCGCCGAATATCTGCCGACGGGATACGGGAACGGTGCGAACATGCCGCGGGATCCCGCTGCACTGCTCAGCCAGATCTCCGAATGGGTCAAGGATCAGCGAACGATCGTCGGAGATCGAGCTGTGCTGTGGATGAACGGCTCCGACCATCTGACGCCGCAGCCATTCCTGCCGCAGGTCGTCGCCGAGGCCAATGCGCTGAGCGAGGGCACCTACGAGCTGGTCGTCACCTCTCTTGCGGCGCACCTGGCGGCCGCCGATTCGACGGACCTGACGACATGGTCCGGCGAGCTGCGCAGCGGAGCGCGGGCAAACCTGCTGAGGGGCGTCGGGTCCAATCGGGTCGACGTCCACCAGGCTGCCGCCAGGGCAGAGCGTGCGCTCGAACAGCGTGCGGAACCGCTCGCCGCACTCTTGCAGCCGCCAGGTCAGTGGCCGGAGGCTCTGCTCGACGTCGCCTGGCTGGAAATGTTGCGCAATGCCGCCCACGATTCGATCTGCGCGTGCAGCCATGACGAGGTCGTCGACGCCGTCAAGGTCCGCTATGCGGAGGCTCGCCAGATCGGTGAGGCCATCGAGGAACGCTCGCTGCGGTACCTGGCGGACGACCTCGCTGTCAGCGGCCCGGTCGTCGTCAACCCATCGCAACGACGCCGCAGCGGTCTCGTCGAAGTCAGGTTCCCCGGCACCGAGCCGTGGGGAGGGGTACAGGTCACGAGTATCGACGATGGGTGCCATCGGCGGTTCGACCTGCCGATGGAGCAGGGAATCGCCGTGATTGCCGAGGAGGTCATGTGGAATGCCGATTGCACCGGCATCCGGCTGTCGGAGCACGACGCCGGGCTGCATGTGGCGATGGTCCGCGACGGCTCTGCAGTCGATGTGCCGCGCAACCGCGGGCTCGTCAAGCAGGCTTTCGAACACAGTCTCTCGGAGCGGATGATCGCGACCGTGCTCGTACCCCCCACGCATCGCGCCCTGGTCAGGGTGGAGGACGTCGCCGGGTATGGCTGGCGGCCGGTTGCTGCGACCACGGATCGGGTCGCGACCGCAGCTGTGCCGGTGACTGTCACCGTCACGGATAGCCAATCGACGATCTCCAACGGACTGCTCACGGTCGTCGCCGATGCAGTCACCGGTACATTCTCGATCAACGGGGTGGCCGGCTATGGACGGCTCGTCGACGACGGCGACGCCGGAGACACCTACAACTGGTCACCACCACGCAAGCAGTTGGTTGTCGACACGCCGAGCACCGTGATGCTGACGGCATTCGAGCGTGGACCGCTGCGGGCCGGCCTGAACATTCGAAGGAGCTATGTCTGGCCCGAGCGGATCGACGACACGCTCTCGGAGCGCATCGGGCGCCGCGAGGTGTGGGTGACGACATCGATCGAGGTTCGTGCTGGTGATTCCATCGTCCGGGTGAGCGTCGAATTCGACAACGAAGTCGCGGACCATCGCCTGCGCATGCACCTGCCGCTCCCCTCGCCGGCGTCGGTCAGTCATGCCGAATGTGCCTTCACCGTCGTGGAGCGAGGGCTCGACGCCGAGGGCGGTCCCTCGGAGGAACCGATGTCGACGTTCCCCTCCCGTCGTTTCGTGCAGGCCGGTGGCCTCACGGTTGTCCACGAGGGACTGCTCGAATACGAGCTCGTCGACATCGCAGCGTTCGGCGCCGCCACGTTGGCGCTGACGGTGATCAGGGCGACGCGGTTTCTCTCGCGCGGTTCGATGACGATGAGGCCGATGCCCGCCGGACCGCAACACGAGCTGCGCGGATCGCAGATGCCCGGTCGACACCGCCTCGAATTCGCACTCTGCCTCGACGACCCATCCAACGGAACGGTCGATCCGTATGCGATCGTCGACGACGTGTTTCTGCCGATGTCGGTCGTCTACGGCGCAGGCGCCGGGACGACGCCAGGAACTCATCAGGCACTCGATGTACGTGGCGCAGTGGTCGTGTCGTCGCTGCGTCGGAACAACGGGCACCTCGAGCTCCGCGTTTTCAACCCGGGCCCCCAGCCAGCCGAAGTGAGCGTCGCAGGCCGCAGTGGCAACGTCGTTGATCTCGGCGGCAACGTCCTCGACCGTTTCGACGAAGCGATGACCGTCGGCGCGCACCAGATCGTCACCCTCGCACTGACGGACTGACCGCCCGCCAGCCTGATGACGAACAAGCGATGGAGCAGATGTCGGACACCACGTCCGCAAAGTGACCCATCCCTCGGGCGGGAGGTGGGCCGGACTGGTCGGAAGCGGATCGGATCAGCACGGATCGGGTCAGTGGGGCGGGGCGGCGAGGAGCGCCTCGCCAGACGGTTCGACGCTCGACCATGCCGGGTCTGCTGCACCTGCGTTCAGCGGAAGCCGGCCTGCACCCGTGATCTCCCACAACACGGCCGGTCGCTCCCCGTGCCAGCGGACGGCATAGGAAATCTGCTGGCTGGGGCTTGCCGGCAGACGGTAGGTCTCGAAGTTCTGACCGAGCCAGCCTTCGGGGAAACCACTCGGCATCAGCGAACACGTGCCGTCGCCGAGCGGCGCGGCCAGCAACGATTCGACCCAGGCGATCAGGCGGATGCCAGTCGGCTCGACGGCTGGGCGCAGCGTCGGTGACGGCAATCTGACTCGCATCGCCTGCACGTCGTCGGCTCCCTTCGATTCGCCGAGCCGGGAGAGCACTGCGGCTGTCGCCAACAACGCGCGGTCTGCATCCCACGAGTACGTGCGCTTGGCACGTCGGGCCACGGATTCGGCAGCGTCGACGATCTCCGGTACCCACGCCTCGGCATCGACACCGGTGCGTAGGAGTTCGTGGACACCGAGCAGGAAGCCGATCGCGTCGTCCGACGGGTCTTCGACTCCGGCGAGTGCCAGCTCGCATCGCTGTGAAACAACCCGTTCGGCGAGATCCCCGTCGGGGAGCACCAGCCGGGAAGCCTGCTCGACATGTCTCAGCCACCCACGAGCGACCGCGGTCGCCGCAGGCACCGTGTCCGGCAGTGGGCCACTGCTGACCCGTTCATGCGCGAGGCCGACACGAAGCGTCGAGCGGTGAGCCAACGGAAAGACGACGGCAGCGGGCGGCAACGGGATTCCCTGCGGCGGTTTGACGCTTGGCGGCCGGGCGGTCAGCAGGTCGCCGTGGCTGAAGGCGATGGCGACAGCGGCTGACGACTCGTTCTCGATCTCGACGATGGTGATACCGCCGGCATCGGCGACTGCGTAGACACGCTGGACGACATCCCCGCCCGGTACGCGCATCCGGGTCTCGACGACGGGCGCGCCATCGGTGCGCCGTTGACGAAGCGTCGCGACCTCGTCCTCCGGGAGGTGCCAGCGATCCTCGGCAGCGACCCACCAGTCGAGCGGCGAGTCACCAACGACGTTCCCTGAGGCCGTGACCGCTCCGCGCCATGGCCGGCCGAGAACGCCGATCGTCGTGTCCGTCGTCGTTGGTCGCGCAGTCGGGGCAATTGGCACGCCTCGACGCTATCCGCGAGCCTCTTCCGACGGCTTCTGTTCACGGCCCGCAACAGCCCATCGGCTCGGCTTCTCGTTGTCAGTGCAGCAGGCTATTCCCAACCCTCGAGTTCGCTGCGGCCCTCCCGTGCCATCAACGCCGCAAGAGCGTCGCCCGCCGAGACGCCCTCGTGGCAGACGGCGACCATCTGATCGGTGATCGGCATTTCCAGTCCATGCCTGCGCGCCAGCGCCTGCACCGACGGACACGACTTGACGCCTTCTGCCACCATCTTCATCTCGGCGAGGATCGCGCCGATCGACTGGCCCATCCCGAGCTTGTAGCCGACCATGTTGTTGCGGCTCTGGCGTGAGGCACACGTGGCGATGAGGTCGCCCATGCCGGCGAGGCCCGAAAATGTCAGCGGGTGACCGCCGAGGGCGACGCCGAAGCGACCCATCTCCGCCAATCCCCTGGTGATGATCGTCGCCCGAGTGTTGTCGCCGAAACCCATTCCCTCGGCAATGCCGGCGGCGATGGCGATGACATTCTTGACGACACCGGCGACCTCGCAGCCGATCATGTCGGGGTTCGTGTAGATCCGCAGCTTCGACGTGCTGAAGATCCGCTGCAGTTCGGCGCCGATGACCCCGTCGCCGATCGCCACGACACTGGCGGCCGGCTGGCCGGCGAGGATCTCCTTGGCAAGATTGGGTCCAGTGAGCACTGCGACCGGGTGGCCAGGGAGTTCGTCGTTGACGACCTCGCTCATCCGTTTGAGCGTTCCCTGTTCCAGTCCTTTGCTGAGTGAGACCACCGGCACCCATGGTCGGATGAACGGTGCCGTCTCCGCAACGATGGCACGGAAGCCGTGCGACGGCACTGCCATCACGAGGACATCGGCTCGGCCGACGGCGTCCGCCATATCGGCGGTCGCCCGCAAGTCGTCCGGCAGGGTGAACGACGGCAGATAGTCGCCGTTGACGTGAGTGGTGTTGATCTGATCGGCGAGTTCTGGCCGCCGTGACCACAGCACCGTCGGCGTGTTGGTCGACGCCAGGGCCGCCACGGTCGTTCCCCACGAGCCTGCACCGATGACCGCGACGTTGATCCGCATCCGGAGGAGCGTAGGGCGTAGAGTGCGGGTGTGCGAGCTGGCGTACTGATCCCTGTCAAAGCGTTCAGCGCGGCGAAGCTCCGGTTGTCCGAAGTCCTCGATGCCGAACACCGCGGTGCGCTCTCTCGTTGGATGGCGGAGCGGGTCGTCACGTCGGCTGAGTCGCTACCGGTGTTCGTGGTCTGCGACGACGAAGAGGTGCGCAGTTGGGCAACGATCGTCGGCGCAACGGCGCTGTGGACACCGCGACTCGGCCTCAATGCCGCCGTCGGCAGCGGCGTCGCCCAACTGGCGACACAGGGCTTCGACCGTGTCGTCGTTGCCCACAGCGACCTGCCGCTGGCGACGACACTGAAGCATTTCGCCGATCATGACGGCATCACCCTCGTCGCTGACACCAGACGCGACGGCACGAACGTGTTGGCCCTGTCGACGGCGCTGGCGTTCGAGTTCCACTACGGCGCCGGCTCCTTCCAGGCCCACCTGCACGAAGCCCATCTCCTCGGTGCCGAACTCCACGTGGAACACGACGATGCGCTGGCACTCGACGTCGACACACCGGCTGATCTTGCCGATCCACGAATCCAGGAGATAGTTCCGCCATGGGCCCAAACGAGCCAGGCCAACCCGAGCTAGGGCCGCTCGGCCCGACGGCCTCGATCAGCCGCAACCTCCCGACGCCGAAATCGGCGCTGGCAATCGGCGCCCATCCAGACGACGTCGAATTCGGCTGTGGTGCGACGTTGGCGAAGTGGTCTGCAGCAGGCTGCATCGTCCACCACCTGATCTGCACCGACGGCTCGAAGGGAACGTGGAACCCGGACGCCGACACTGCTGCATTGATCCAGACGCGTCGACGTGAGCAACGCGTGGCGGCAGCGCGGCTCGGCACGAGAGGCCAGGTCGTCTTCCTCGGCCACGTCGACGGTGAGCTGGACAGCTCGCTGGAAAGCCGCGGAGAAGTCGCCAGATGGATCCGCATATTGCAGCCCGACGTCGTTCTCGGTCACGATCCATGGAAGCGCTACCGGCTGCATCCCGATCACCGTCACGCCGGCCTGTTGGCCTGCGAGGGGGTCGTCGCTGCGCGTGACCCGCACTTCTTCAAGGAGCACGGACTGTCTCCACACCGGCCCCAGACGATGCTCTTGTGGGAAGCCGACGAGGTCAACCATGTGGAGGACGTCGGCGGTTTCGTCGACCTCAAACTGAACGCACTGATGGCGCACCTCAGCCAGTTCGAGTCGACGATGAAAGCGATCGACGCCGAGCAGATCGCCGAGTTCCGAGAGCGGATCGCTCAGCGACTGGCCTCGATCGGCAGACCGTTCCAGCTCGCCGCGGCCGAGGCGTTTGCGACCATCACTGATCTCTGACTGATCAGCCGGCGGAGTCGCTGCAGGCGATTCGAGCCGACTCGAACAGCGGATGGGTGTCGAGGCGGAGGGCTCACGGCCCCCCGCCTCACGATCCCGAATTCGAGACTACTTCTTCTTGGCTGCCTTCTTCGCCGGAGCTGCAGCCTTGGCCGGAGCCGCAGCCTTCTTGGCCGATGCCTTGGCCGGAGCCGCCGCCTTCTTCGCCGGGGCCGCTGCCTTCTTCGCCCGAGCCGCAGCCTTGGCCGGAGCCGCTGCCTTGGCCGGAGCCGCTGCCTTGGCCGGAGCCGCTGCCTTCTTGGCCGGAGCCGCAGCCTTGGCCGGAGCCGCTGCTTTCTTCGCCGGTGCCTTGGCCGGGGCCGCTGCCTTCTTCGCCGGGGCCGCAGCCTTGGCCGGAGCCGCTGCCTTCTTCGCCGGGGCCGCTGCCTTCTTGGCCGGAGCCGCTGCCTTCTTTGTTGCTGCCACTGGGGTTCCCTTCGGGTCCGTTATTTCTTCGTTTTCTTGGGTGGATTGAGCGCCGTCTTCAGCGTGGAGCTGGCGGTGAATTTGAGGCGTGTCGACGCTGCGATCTTTACGGGCTCGCCGGTCTGCGGGTTGCGGCCGACGCGGGCCTTCGACTTGGTGGTGCTGAACGAGCCGAAGCCCGGCCACGCCGCCTTGTCGCCCTTTTTCGCTACTGCGACAACTTGGTCGAAGAAGGCACCGAGTACTTTTTCAGCATCAGCTTTGCTGGTGCCAGCGTTGCCCGCCACAGCTTCGATCAACTCAGCTTTGGTTGTCATTGAGTTTCCATTCCTCCTGGGTACGAATTGATTCGCGGGGCCTATCGAACATGAACATGTCGTGAATTACAAGCACTCAATTATTTGCAAATGCAAATAGTAGCGAAATGTCGCTGAAACAAAGGGTTTGAGCGACGTGGCCGGTTCGCGCCAAACGGAACGAAGGACGGTTTTTCAGCAGATCGAGCCGATCCTCGAACGGACCGAACGCGTTCAAGCCCTTGATTTCATTGGGAATTCGGGCCCGGTCAGTCGACCGTGACGAACCGAACGGTCAGCGCTGGCTCACCCTTGGACAACGCAAGGCCTTCCCATGGCAGCGTCCGAAGCGTGTCACGAAGGCGTTCACGACTCTGGTCGAGTGTCTGACGGCCAGCCTTCGTCAGCTCACCGTTGTCGAGCAGCGTCTCGTTGATCTGACGGAGTCCGTCATCGTCGGTGAGCATTTCCTGGACCTGTGCGTCGCGGCGCCGTTCTGACCCGGCGACGACGATCTCCTCCGTGGCGATACCACTCGGACGATGAGCGCGCAGCGCAACTTTCATGCCGCCACGCGTCACCTTGTGCTCCGACCGCTTGGCGACTGGTCGACCGTCGACTTCGACGAGCTTGTAGACGAGACCGGCCGTCGGCGCGCCGGAGCCGACCACGACAGCGGTGCCGGCGCCGTAGATGTCGACCGGCGAGGCACCGAGACCGGCAATGGCGTACTCGTCCAGATCTCCGCTGACGACAATCTTGGTGTCATGGCAGCCGAGTGCGTCGAGTTGAGAACGGGCGTGGAGTGCGAGCACCCCGAGATCTCCGGAATCGATGCGGATCGCGCCGAGACCGGTGCCGGCTGCGGCTGCGGCATTGGCAATTCCCTGGGTGATGTCGTAGGTGTCGACGAGGAACGTCGTCGATGCACCGTGCTGTGCGACCTGAGAACGGAACGCGGTCAACTCGTCGGCGTGCAGCAGCGTGTAGGCGTGCGCCGCCGTTCCACCCGTCGGGATCCCATAGGTTCTGCCGGCAGCGAGATTCGATGTCGAAACGAATCCCGCCAGGTAGGCGGCACGCGAGGCGTCGACGGCGGCGCGTTCGTGTGTCCGCCTCGAACCCATCTCGATGATCGGTCGATCGCGGGCTGCGATGACCATCCTCGAAGCCGCGGCGGCAATCGCTGCGTCGTGGTTGAGGATCGAGAGCACCACTGTTTCGAGGAGGATCGCCTCGGCAAATGTTCCACGCACTGTCAGGATCGGAGAGTTCGGGAAAAACACCTCGCCCTCCGGATAGCCGTCGACGCGGCCGGTGAAGCGATAGTTCTGCAGGTACGCGGCGGTGGCTTCGTCGACAGCGCCGACGCCATGGAGCCATTCCAACTCCTCGGCGTCGACCCCGAACGCAGTGATGGCGTCCAGTACCCTCGCCGTGCCGGCCACCACGCCGTAGCGGCGGCCACCCGGAAGGCGTCGGGTGAAGACCTCGAAGACGCACGGAGTATGCGCGCTGCCGTCACGGAGTGCAGCTCCGAGCATCGTCAGCTCGTATCGATCGGTCAGCAACCCAACGCTCGCGGCCATGGCGACAGTCTTGCAGCGGTGAGCTGCCAGATGACGTGGGCGCTGGTACCAAATGTCGCACGACGGATCCTCTGGTACCCGGGTGGTGACCGGTCAGGCCTCAGCCGTCAGCAATCCCGGAGGGCGCCGGCGATCCGCGTGGCGTATTCGTCGGCTTCGGCGTCCGAGGCGTATTTCTGGCGGGGCCAGAAGAAGCCGCGCAGGCCGTCTTTTCGCCGACGGGGGACGATGTGGACATGGAGATGGGCGACGCTCTGGCTGACGATGTTGTTCATCGCCACGAATGTCCCGTCGGCGCCGAGGCCCTCCTCGACCGCTGCCGTGATCCGCTGGACACGCTCGAAGAACGGGCCGATGGCCGGCGTCGGGAGATCGCTGAGCGTCACGACATGCTGACGGGGGATCACCAGAACATGGCCCTTGAACACCGGCGAGCGATCGAGGAAACCCACTGCTCGCTGATCTTCGAAGACGATCGACGCCGACGGCGAGGCGGCGTCGAGGCTGGCGACGATCTCACAGAACGGGCACGAACTCATCCGACACAAACTATTCATGTTGAAAGCCACGCACGCAGATCGCCGATGAGGTACGAATAGGCAACGTCGATTTCGACGTGGTCCCCATCCGTCTCTCCAACTGAAACCGGGGTGTCGTGCACCAACCGCTGAGGTCCGTGTCCCATTCGTCTGCTCCTCTGGAGAGCGAGCCGCCGGGGGATGCCCGGCGGGTCTACGTACTGGACACCTCAGTGTTGTTGGCGGATCCGAAAGCGATTACCCGCTTCGACGAACACGAGGTCGTGATCCCGCTCGTCGTCATCACCGAACTCGAGGGCAAGCGGAATCATCCGGAACTCGGCTGGTCCGCCCGCAACAGCCTGCGGGCGTTCGAGGCATTGCGGCTCGACTACGGTTCGCTGACGTCTCGACTGCCGGTGAACGACGCCGGCGGGACGCTCCGGGTCGAGATCAACCATTCGAATCTCAGTGGGCTTCCGGCGGCATTGACCGGCGACAGCAACGATCATCGCATCCTTGCCGTCGCCAAGTCGCTCGCCGACGAGGGTCATGACGTCACGGTCGTCACCAAGGATCTGCCGCTGCGGCTCAAGGCGAGCATCGTCGGATTGTCTGCGGAGGAATACCGCAACGAGATGGCGTCGGACACGACCTTCACCGGTACGACGGAGATCGTCGTCGGCCGGGAAGTCATCGACGAACTCTACGAAGAGCGGGCGATCGACCTTGCAGAGGCCAGGGAACTCGAATGCCACACCGGCGTCGTACTCCATGCAGGTTCTCAGTCGGCGATGGCCAGGGTGCACGCCGACAAGCGCCTGCATCTCATCCGGCCGGATCAGGAACTCTTCGGCGTTCGCGGACGCTCAGCTGAACAGCGCTTTGCGATCGATGTGCTGTCGGATCCTGACATCGGCATCGTCAGTCTCGGTGGAAACGCCGGCACCGGCAAGAGCGTGCTGGCGATCGCCGCCGGGCTGGAAGCGGTGCTCGAACGCCAGACACACAAGCGCATCCTCGTCTTCCGCCCGCTGTTCGCCGTTGGCGGCCAGGATCTCGGCTTCCTCCCGGGCGGCGCCGAAGACAAGATGATGCCATGGGCCGCGGCCGTCACTGACGCACTCGAATCGATCGTCGGCCCGGAGATCATCGAAGAAGTGCTCGCCCGCCAGTTGCTCGAGGTGCTGCCGCTGACGCACATCCGCGGCCGCAGCCTCACCGATGCCTTCGTGGTGATCGACGAGGCGCAGAACCTCGAACGACCGGTACTGCTGACGGCGCTGTCACGAATGGGCCGCAACAGCCGAGTCGTGCTGACCCACGACGTCGCCCAGCGCGACAACCTCCGCGTCGGACGCCACGATGGCATCGTCAGCGTGATCGAGGCACTGAAGGGACACCCTCTCTTCGCTCACATCACCCTGACCCGTAGCGAGCGCAGCCCGATCGCTGCACTGGTCACCGGCCTGCTCGACGGTCTCGACGGCTGACGCTCAGTGACTGCTGCCGTCACCAACGTGGCGGCAGCAGTCATCGGCGATCGGGCAACGGGCAAGCTCGACTAGACGTCCGGAACGAGTTGTGACGAGATCGCCCGCAACGCCGCCATGTGCTCTATGAGCGCCGTCCGGCCCGCTCTCGTCAATCCGAGCCATGTCCGCGGCCGCTTGCCGACGTAGCCCTTGACGACCTTCACGTAGCCGGCCGACTCGAGGATCGTCACCTGTTTCGACAGCACGGAATCCGAGACCTCGATCGCATCCCTGACGAAGCCGAACTCCGCCTGATCGGCGCTCGCCAGCGCCGCCATGATGCTGAGACGCACCGGCGAATGGATCATGTCATTGAGGCGGTGTCGTGGATGTTGCAGCACAGGGATCGGTGACGCATCGGGCGGCATGACGCTCATCGACCGCTGCGCGGCGCCATGCGGGCGGCGGCGATGAGCATCGGCAACGCCACGAGCACGCAGTACGGCGTGATGATCACCCAACCGACATGACGGATCAACCAGGCGATGCCGAAGGCATAGAGCACCATCGTCACCAGGAAGGCGTTCCGGTACGCACGTCCGAACCCACGCTGGAAGACGTGCTGGTGCGAGCGCTGCCAGGCGATCAACAGACCGAGGGAGATGCCATAGGCGGCGAACGACAGTGCGAAGGCAAGGTTGTTGTGTCCGGCGAAGGCCCATGACACCGCGAGGACGGCGGCGATCAGTACGCCGACGCCTGCGGTCGTGATGACGCCGACGTAGGCGTTGCGACGGGCTGCCTCCTCCGTCGTACAGATCAACGCCTGCGCAGCGTCGAGTTGGTTTCGTGCTTGTTCCGGTGAAATCTGTGACACTGCGTTCGCCTCCGAGTTGGTGGTCTGAATGGTCGTGTCGACGAGTATAGAAACTACTTTCCAACGTGACAACTAGTTTCCACTCGCACGAAACGTCCGCCGCATCCAACCATGAGACACCCCCTGCGTAGTGTGTGGGTCGTGGAATCGAGTGCAGCCAACCCAGCGGCGTTCGCCGCCGGATCGAGCCTTGTCGACACCCGATTCGCGGTCGTCGATCTCGAAACTTCCGGCCTCTCGATCGAGCACAACCGCCTGCTGCAGATCGGGCTGGTACAGGTCGACGCCAGCGGGCATGTCCACGATTCGTGGTCGACGTTCGTGCGGCCACGGTGGTGGCCGATCGCCAGGGTCGGGCCGACCGACATTCACGGCATCCGCATCAGGGACCTTCGCGGTGCTCCGCGGCTCGGAGCGGTACTGCAGGAGTTCAACGAACGCGTCGCCGGTTGCGTCATTGTCGCCCACAACCTCGATTTCGACTGGGGCTTCCTGAAGATCTCGGCCGGCCGGTCCGGGAACGCGCTCCCGGTCGGGGGGCGACTGTGCACGCTGAAGATGTCGCGCTCACTCGACCCCACACGCGCCAGGTCGCACCGCCTCAGCGAATTGTGCACCTACTACGGCGTCGAGCACGCCCAACCGCACCACGCATTGTCCGACGCGATGGCGACGGCGAACGTGCTGCCGCGACTGCTCCAACAGGCGAACGTGACGACGACGGCTCAGCTGGAGCGGTTCGTCGAGCGGTAGCGATCGAGCACGCCGGCTGCCGCTCGCTCACCGAGGTCTCGCCATTCTGGTGGCTCGATGACGTTGGCACCAGGTCCGGCGCGCAGGAGCACCCGCTCGAGCCAGCGCTCACTCGTCACTGCCATCGTCACGATCACGACATCACCGCCACTCCCCCGCCCGTCTCCAGGTCGCCCACTCCCGTTCGCCGCGATCTCGATCGACTCCACGGGATAGCGCTCAGCAACCCAACGGGCGGTGGCGTCCAGTCGCAACGTCGCGCGCGGCAGATCCTCGGCATCGGCGAACCAATCGGCAGCGCTGACCGGCGTCGGCACTTTGGCGAATGTGGCCCCTGTCGCCGCTGCACGTTCGATGCGGTCGATCCTGAATGTCCGGCGGCCATCGCGGGCGACGTCCAAGGCACTGACGTACCAGTGGCCGCGATCGGCGAAGACGTGCTGCGGATGGACGACGCGCTCGGTGCGCCGCTCCGTCGAAGGAGACCAATAGGTGATCGACAGTGCTTCGCCGGCTTCTGCTGCCGCTGTGATCCGCTCGGTCAACGGTGGTGCCACGATGTCGACTTCGATCGATCCGTCACCGAGCGCCGCGGCGAGTTTGTCGAGTGCCGATCTCAGTGATCCGGCGAGTTCGCCGCCCGGTAGTTGCAGCGCCGCGCGGCCGGCGACGAGTAGTGCGAAACCCTCGGGAGCGCTGAGCCGGAGCGGGCGCTTCAGGAACTGACGCGGTCCGATGTGTATCACGCCGTCCTCGATGTACAGATCGATGAGGTCGCCAGGCCCGTACGGCGGAAGCCCGCACATCGCCACACGCTCGAGATCGGCGACGACGTCCCGCTCCGTCAACTGGAACCTGGCCGCTGCTTCCGCAACCGGCGTCGACTCTCGTTCCATCAACCACGGCAGCATCACCAGCAACCCGCGAAGTCTGGTGTTGGCCGATCGTGGACCTCTGCGTTGAGCGGTGTCCTCAGCCACTAGACGACTGCACCGTTCGAGGGCAGCAGGTCCTGCAGCCAGTCGATCATCGCGGCCCGCACGTCGAACGGCGCCAGCACTTCCGCCTGGGAACCGAGTCCGAGTAGCCAGGAGCGGAAGGCGATGCGGTTCTCGCAGATGACATCGACGACGATCGACCCGTCGGTCCTGCGCTCGGTCACAGCTGCTCCGCCGAGTTCGCGCTCGATCCTCTCGGCGATGTCCGCATCGACGAGCACCGATGCCTGCTCCTGGACGGCTCGAACCCCTGCGGGCGCTGCGAGTTGCTCAGATGGCAGTACTGCCATGGCGTCGAAGTCCGCCGGTCGCTCGAAGGTCTGCTCAGCGCCCTGTTCGATACCGGAATCGATGCGATCGACGCGGAACGTACGCAGCGCCTGACGCCCTTGATCGTGACCGACCAGGTACCAGAAGCCGTTGCGGGCGATCAGCGCATACGGGTCGATCGTACGTGTCGCCCCCCGGTATCCGAATGTCACGCTCGCCCGCTTGGACGCAGCTTCGAACAGCACGGGCAGTCCTGTCATCGATGCCAACGTCGCCCGCAGTTCGATCGGTGGAGCCGGGGTCGCCCCGAACACGCCGAGTTTGTCGATTGCGTCCTCACCCGAATCACTGTCCGTTCGAACTGCTGCGACGGCCAGTGCAAGCGCAGAACGTTCGGCATCGGTGAGGCCGAGATCGGCCAGTTCATAACGTTCCCGCTCGACCCAGTAGCCGGTCTGGCCGGCATCACCACCGGACAGCACCTGCTGCTCGATCGGCACACCCTCTGCCCGCAGCAGTGCCTTGTCGCGCTCGAAGGCTGCCCGTCGCGCCATCTCGACCGTCGGATACTGGTCGGCCAGTTTGGTGACGATCGCCTGCATCGTCAACGGCACGCGGGTCTCCAACAGCAGCACGAGCAGGTTGGTGATCCGCTCCAGCGAGTCGGCCATAGATTTGCGACGTTACCGGAGACCGCAGGCGTTCGGGTCGTAGCGTGGTCCCGGCATGAGTCCCGATGGAGAACAGTTCTGGCTTCGCGAGTGGGGCCTGCGCAAGCGGCTGGCGGTACTCGGGCCGGTTGCCGCGCTGATGCTGATCTACGTACTGATGGTGCTGGACTCCAGCGGCGTGACGATCGTCCTGGAGACGTTGCTCGTGCTGATCGCCCTCCCGGCGTTCTTCGCCCTGTCGATCCGCCGCAACTCCGTGACCGTCGATACGCGCACGGGTGTCATCGTCCGCCGCCACTTCCCGCGCAGCGAACGCATCGACGCCCATCAGCGCCTGAAGGTCGACGTGCGCCGCGACGAGCCGCTGACGTACGTCTTCGTACGGAAACTGAACGGAACCGAGACCTTCGACGTACTGTGCGACGGCCGCGTTCTGGTGTGGCGCAGCGCCGGGTCCGCAAAAGCGGGAATCGTCGCCAGGCTCCGCACGCTGAGCCGCTAGCAGGATGCTGAAATACACCAGTCGGCTCGGCTGAGCGCCTCGATGACCTGGGCATTTGCGGCGATGTGCGCCTGCCGAGATACCAATTTCAGCATCCTGCTAGCGCAGCCCGACGCTTTCCGCGGCGGCAGAGATCGTCAGGCGATGCAACCGGACGAGTCCAGCCATATCGAGCGCAGCACCTTCGTTACCTTCGGTGTATCCACCGGCCAGCACCCAGGCGACGGGCAGTCCCTGCGACGAGGACCACTCGAGAACGATCGACTCGCGTGCTGCGAGGATGCCGGCGTCGATCGCCGGATGGCCGCCCGCATGACGATGCGGATCCATCCCGGCGTTGTACAGCAGCAGATCGATCCCCGCCGGCGCGGATACCCGATCGAGTTGGCGGCATACAGTGTCGAGATAGTCGTCACCGTGCGACATCGTCAGCCAGGCATTTGCCGTGCTTGCGTAGTGATCGAAATCGTCGACGGCGACATCGACCTGCTCGACGCCATGCAGATCGCCGATCAGCGATGCCGTCCCACCGCCGCAGTGTGCATCGAGATCGAGGATCAGCACCCTCTTGGCTCCAGCCGCCAGCGCCGCCCGGCTGGAGAGCACCAGCCCGTTGAAGGTGCAATACCCGGAGCCGCGGTCGCCGTAGGCGTGGTGCAGCCCACTCGACAGCGATCCGGCGACGGAGCCGGTCCGAAGCGCCTCGAGAGCAGCGTCGCGCACGCCACCGTTGGAGGCCATGACCGCGCCGGGAAAGCCGACGTCCCAGCCGATGCCGTTCGTTGCTGCGAGTTCACGCGGTGAGCCGGTCAATACGGCATCGACGTAGGCGTCGGCGTGGACCGCGAGCAGTTCCTGCGCAGTGACCGGTCGGGGTGCGAGCAACGTCACACCGGCGATCGGTTCTTCGGTCAACGATGCGGCGATGGCGGCAGCTTTTCGTGTCGTATCGAAAGCGACCGAGGTCTCACAATATGCCGGGCTGAAATAGACATTCATGGTCGCTCAGTAGCTCGGGTACCAGCAGCTGGCGTCGACACGAGCGGCGAGTGCTGCGTCGGTTCTCGGCGGTGCAACGCCATCGAGGACTGCTTGTCCGGCGATCGCCAGCGCCACGGCGCGAGCGATGGAATGACTCGATTCGATCGGTGGGACGAGCGGCGGTTCGCCGGCTTCCTGCTCGTCGCCGACGTACCCGGCAACGGCGAGCGAGGCAGCGGTGATCATGTCGTCGGTGACCTCCGTGGCACCGCAGGCGACGAGCCCGAGGCCGAGGCCCGGGAAGACATAGACGTTGTTCACCTGGGCGATGGGATAGGTCGCTCCGCCATATTCGACGGGTGGAAATGGACTCCCTGTGCCGATCAACGCCCGACCGCCCGTCCACTCGATGATGTCAGCCGGCAGTGCCTCTGCCCGCAGCGTCGGGTTCGACAGCGGCATCACGATCGGGCGGACAACCCCGCTTCCCATTGCCCTGATGACCTCCTCGGTGAACAGCCCTGGCTGGCCTGTCACTCCGACGAGGGCATGCGGCACGACCCGCCTGACCACCTCGGCCAGTGGGATGCGGCCGTCTCGATCCGCCTCCCAACCGTCGATATCAACAGCCGACCTGGCATATGGCCGCTGCGCAACGGGGACATCGGCCTGTCCGAGGTGGACGAGCCCTTCACGATCCACGAGCCAGCACTGCGACCGTGCACGCTCGGGAGAGACGCCGCTCATGACGAGCGTGGCGACGAGCTGGTTGGCGATCCCGATGCCGGCAGAACCGCCACCGACGATGACGGTTCGCAGTGCGGCGATCGGTTCTTCGGCGATCTTCATGCCGGCGATCACCGCTGCAGCCGTGACGGCTGCCGTGCCTTGGATGTCGTCGTTGAACGAGCAGATGCGGCGGCGATGACGAGTCAGCAGATGACCGGCGTTGCGCAGGGCGAAGTCCTCCCACTGCAGGACGACCCCTGGACAGCGAGCGCGCAGCGTGTCGACGAGTTCGTCGACGAGCTCGTCGTACTGCGGACCACGGATTCGCTGATGCCGCCTGCCGAGATACAGCGGATCGGAGAGCAACGCCTCGTTGTCGGTGCCGACGTCGAGGGCGACCGGCAGCGTGGTCTCGGGATCGACTCCACCGACGGCGGAATAGAGGGCCAGCTTGCCGATCGATATGCCCATGCCGCCGACGCCGAGATCGCCGAGCCCGAGGATCCGTTCACCGTCTGTCACGACGACGATGCTGATCCTGTCGACCTTGGCGATGGCATTGTCGACGAGTTCACCGACACGACCGAGGTCGCCGATGGACACATAGAGCCCGTGTTCTCGTCGGTAGATCCGCGACCACTGCTGGCACGCCAGGCCGACGGTCGGGGTGTAGACGATCGGCAGCATTTCAGCGAGGTTGGCGGTGACGAACCGGTAGAACAGCACGGTGCTGCGCATCTGCAGCAGGCGAAGATAGATGTGACGGTCGAGATCCGTGGACTTGTCGTCGTACTCGAGACGGACGCGCAGCAATTGCGTATCGAGCTCCTCGATCGTTGGAGGAAGCAGTCCATGCAGCCGGAAGCGATCCCGCTCGTCTACCGTGAACGCCGTCCCCTTGTTGTGGTACCGGTTGGCCAACAGGTCACGGCCGAACAGTTCCATGCCAGCCAATCTAGGAGGCGGGCTCACCGCTCGGGTGTCGCACGGCTGGTTCGGCGGTCACGCGATCTATCGTTGACGGATGCCAGACGTGCCGCTTCTCCCAGACGCTCCGAGTTGGTTCCGCCGGGCGGTGTCGGTGCCGTTCACGGACAACGTCGTCGATGTCGGCGGGGCGCGGATCCATTATCTCGCGTGGGGCGAGCCGGGGCGTCGAGGTCTTGTCTTCGTCCATGGCGGGGCCGCGAACGCGCACTGGTGGACCCACATCGCCGCCACCTTCGCCGGCGACTACCGGGTCATCGCCATCGATCTGTCAGGGCACGGCGACAGTGATCGGCGTCAGCACTACGAATTGGAGCGCTGGACGGAGGAGGTCCTCGCCGTCGCTGTCCACGGAGGTGTCGAGGGCCAGGCAGTTGTCGTCGGCCACAGTATGGGCGGATTCGTCACCATCGCCACGGCAGCGTTGCACCCTGACGAACTCGCAGGGGTGATCATCTGCGACTCCCCCGTCACCAGCCCGGATCCGGAGGTCAGTGCTCACAGCAACAAAGACGCCTTCGGGAAGGCACGAACCTACGCGTCGTTCGAGTCGGCGATCAGCCGATTCCGCGCCGTTCCCGAGCAGAAGGTCCAGCTCGACTACATCATGGACTTCATCGCCAGGCATTCCGTCAAGGCAGTCAGCGGCGGATGGCAATACAAGTTCGATCCCGGCATCTTCCAGTCGTTCGCCGGCGGTATGCGGTCGATCGCCAAACCGTACCTGTCGCAGATCACCTGCCGGTTCGCCCTGCTTCGATCGCAGTACGGTCTCGTCACACAAGGTATCGGTGCGGAAATGTACGAAGCCCTCGGCCGTGTCGCTCCGGTGATCGAACTGCCACAGGCCGGCCATCATCCGATGCTCGACCAACCACTCGTCCTGCTGACTGCACTGCGCTCCCTCCTTGCCGACTGGGATCACTCCGATCCGTTGCGAGTCCCGGCTTCGAACGTCGCCACTTGGCATTCCGGTACCTCCGTCGGCAACACTCTCGAACCATGACCGACACCTCACAGGCGGCAGAGAAGCCGGAACCCGCAGCGCACGTCTCCTCGACCGATCCGGCAGTCGTCGAGATTCCGACGATGGCCGAGGTGCACGCCAGCCTCACCGCGCCCGGCAGTCCGTTCGAGATGGCAGAGGTCGACATCTTCGGTGTGACGACACGGACGTGGAAGAACGCTCCTGCATCGTTGGCAGCGGTTCTACAGCTGAGCAAGTCCTACGGTGATGCCGAATTCCTGGTCTTCGACCCGCCGACCGGAACAGAAGGTGACCTCGACCGGCTGACGTTCGCCGAGCACTTCCGCGCCGCTGCGACACTCGCCCATCGGTTGATCGATCACTATGGCATACGCAAGGGCGACCGCGTCTCGATCGTCATGCGCAACTATCCGGAATGGTCGATCGCCTTCTGGGCGGCGACCGTCGCCGGTGCCGTCGTCGTCCCGTTGAATGCATGGTGGACCGGACCAGAACTCGAATACGGTCTGGCCGACAGCGGTGCTTCGATCGTCTTCGCCGATGCGCAACGCGCTGCCATCATCGCCGAGCACCGCGCAAATCTGCCGCTGCTGACGAACGTGATCGTCGCCAAGCCGGACGCCGACCATCCGCTACCCGGAAGCGAATCGTTCGCTGCAGCTCTCGGCGACTGGTCCAGTGACGTCGACCTGCCCGTGGTCGCCTTCGATCCCGAGGACGAGGCAACGATTTTCTATACGTCCGGCACGACGGGCAACCCGAAGGGGGCGCTCGGGACGCAGCGGAACATCTGCGGCAACCTGCTGTCGCTCGGTTTCGTCAACGCACGAGCGACGATGCGTTCGGCCCCGCGGCCGCGGATCGAAGGCGAAGCGGAATCACCGAACGTCTACCTGCTCTCGGTCCCGTTCTTCCACGCGACGGGCTGCCATGCGATCCTCGTCGCCAACCTCGCGGCGAAGGGCAAGATCGTCATCATGTACAAGTGGGACGCCGGGCGGGCGCTGCAGTTGATCGAGCAGGAACGGGTGACGCTGTTCGGCGGCGTCCCGTCGATGGCCTGGCAGGTGCTCGAACATCCTGACTTCGCGACGACCGACATCTCCTCTGTTCGATCGGTCGCCTACGGAGGCGCACCGGCCGCTCCTGAGCTCGTCCGGCGGATCGAGGTCCTCTTCCCAGGCCGCATTCCTTCGAACGGCTACGGGATGACGGAGACGTCTTCGGTGTCGACGATGAACCGCGGCGACGACTATCCGAAGCATCCCGACTCGGTGGGGGCGATCATTCCGGTCTGCGATACGCGCATCGTCGATGCCGACGGCAACGACCTGCCGGCCGGTTCGCTCGGGGAGTTGTGGATCAAGGGCCCGAATGTCGTCAAGGGCTACTGGAACAAGCCGGAAGCAACGGCGTCGACGTTCACCGACGGCTGGCTGCACACCGGCGACATCGCCCGCATCGACGAGGAGGGCTTCATCTACATCGTCGACCGAGCCAAGGACATGATCATCCGCGGCGGCGAGAACGTCTACTGCGTCGAGGTCGAGGACGCGCTCTTCGAGCACCCGAACGTCACCGACGCCGGCGTCATCGGCATTCCCGATCACGTCCTCGGAGAGGAGGTCGGTGCCGCTGTGCACCTGACGTCCGGCACGACTGTCACCGAAGCCGAGTTGCGCCAGTGGTGCGCTGCCCGTATCGCCAGTTTCAAGGTTCCGGTGAAGATCTGGTTCCTCGACGAGCCGCTGCCGCGCAACGCCAACGGCAAGATCACCAAGCGCGAATTGAAAGAGCAGTTGCTCGGCGATGACGTCGCGGCGATCTGACCGTTCTGTGCACACAGACCCGATCACCGAATTGCGGCGCCGTTGCATGGCGCTGCCGTCGGTGACCGAACGGCTCTCACACGGCGAGCCGACGTGGTTCATCCAGGACAAGAAGACGTTCGTGATGAGCGTCGACGACCATCACGGTGACGGGATCCTCGGCATGTGGTGTGCCGCGCCCCCAGGAGCTCAACAGGAGATGATCGATCAGGAGCCGGAACGCTTCTTCCGCCCGCCCTATGTCGGCGGACGCGGCTGGCTCGGTGTTCGCCTCGACCGGGACGTCGACTGGACCGAGATCGACGAGATCGTCCGCGACGCCTACCGCTGCATCGCCCCGAAGAAACTGCTCGACCAACTCGACATCGCCGAGCCGTAGGTGGTCAGGCGAGGCGCTTGCTCCGGTACCAATCGATCAGGGCGTTCGTCGAGCTGTCGTGATGGCCTGCGGGTGCGTCGTCGCTCGTCAGTTCCGGCGTGATCGTGTTGGCCAGCGCCTTGCCGAGTTCGACACCCCACTGGTCGAAACTGTTGATGCCCCAGATCGTCCCCTGGACGAAGACGATGTGCTCGTAGAGGGCGATGAGCTGACCGAGGATCGACGGCGTCAACGAGTCGGCGAGGATGACCGTCGTTGGACGGTTGCCTTCGAACAGTCTGTGCTCGAGTTGATGAGCGGGAATTCCTTCGGCGACGGCCTGCTCACGCGTCTTGCCGAAGGCCATCGCCTCGGCTTGGGCAAAGAGGTTGGCGACGAGCAGATCGTTGTGGAACTGCAACGGATGATGGGCATGGGCGAAGCCGATCAGATCTGCGGGGATCAGCCGCGTCCCCTGATGGAGCAACTGATAGAACGCGTGCTGGCCGTTCGTGCCGGGCTCGCCCCAGACGACAGCGCCGGTGGTCGTCGAAAGCGGTGAGCCGTCGAGGTGCACGTGCTTGCCGTTGGACTCCATGTCGAGCTGTTGCAGGTAGGCGGGGAAACGCTTGAGCTCCTGGGCGTAGGGCAGCACGGCATGGCTCTGGGCCCCGAAGAAATTCGAGTACCAGATGCCGAGCAGACCGAGGATGACCGGCGCGTTCTGTGCCAACGGTGCCGTGCGGAAGTGCTCGTCGATCGTGTGGAAGCCTTCGAGGAATTCACGGAAACCGCCCGGGCCGATGGCGACGAGCAGCGACAGACCGATCGCCGAATCGACGGAATAGCGACCGCCGACCCAGTCCCAGAAACCGAACATGTTGTCGGTATCGATGCCGAACTCCGACACCTTCTCGGCGTTCGTCGACACGGCGACGAAGTGCTTGGCGACTGCCGACTCGTCGCCGCCGAGCCCGGCGAGCAGCCAGTCGCGCGCCGTCTTGGCGTTCGTCAGCGTCTCGATCGTCGTGAACGTCTTCGAGGCGACGATGAACAGCGTTGTCGCCGGATCGAGATCCGCGGTGTTGGCGGCGATGTCGGCGCCGTCGACGTTGGAGACGAAGCGGCACTCGATCTGCGGGTGCTTGAAATGAATCAGTGCCAGGTAGGCCATCGCCGGGCCGAGGTCGGATCCGCCGATACCGATGTTGACGATCGTGCGGATGCGTTGGCCGGTGTGGCCCTTCCACTCGCCGGAGCGGATGCGCTCGGCGAACGCGCCCATGCGGTCGAGGACGTCCCACACCTCGGGGATGACGTTGTGACCATCCGCCTCGACGACGGCATCGCGCGGCGCCCGCAGCGCCGTGTGCAGCACGGCGCGGTCCTCGGTGATGTTGATGTGTTCGCCGGTGAACATCGCCTCGCGGCGGCCCTCGACGTCGGAGATCTCCGCCAGCGCCAGCAGCAACGGAAGGGTTTCCGCCGTCACGCGATGCTTCGACCAGTCGATCGTCAGGTCGCCGGCCGTCAGCAGTTGACGAGCTGCCCTGCCTGGATCGTCGGCGAAGAGGTCGCGCAGATGGAGCGCGGAAACGGAGTCGTGGTGCGCCTGCAGCGCGCTCCACTCTGGTGTCGCAGTGATGTCCACGGTCGGCAGGTTAGCTGTCCCGATCGGG
Organism: Actinomycetes bacterium; assembly: GCA_025356335.1. GTDB lineage: Bacteria > Actinomycetota > Acidimicrobiia > Acidimicrobiales > Ilumatobacteraceae > JANXUF01. Next base: position 6,482 of record JANXUF010000121.1, on the reverse strand, counting down.
CGCCTCGAGCGCTTCGAGGGACGTGAAAATCATTTGCCCGGCTTCATCTTCGCTGCAGCCAACTGATCGATGACGACCGTTGTGTTCGTGCGGCGCACCCGCTCGATCGGCAGATCCGAATGATGCGCCATCCATCCCTCGACGGCGTCGGCCTTGTCGGATCCGGCGATGAGCGCGAGGCGCCAACGTGCGCCGTTGACGACCGATGGCAGGATCGTCATGCGCACGAAGTCCTTGTACATCTGCGACACACCGACGGTTCCGTCGGCGTCGATGACCGGGTCTCCCGGCGGCCAACTGGCGGTGTGACCGTCCGGCCCCATCCCGAGATGGACGATGTCGAACTGCTCGGGGAGGCCGGCAGCGTAGGCGTTGACAGCGTCGTTCAACCGCTTGCGTTCGACGGCCATCAGGTGCATGTTCTTCTTCGGCAGCGGAAGTCCGGCGAGGAGGTGGAGGTTGCGCGCCGGGTCGTCGGCCGGAGCCACCCGCTCGTCGACCTGCCACAGATGGACGTCACTCCACGGGACGTCATGCATCGCCGACAGCGAGTCGAACATCAACGCCGGAGTGCTGCCGCCGCTGACGGCGATCGAGGCGCTACCTCGACGGCGAACGGCATCACGCAGGCGCCTGCGGATCAATGAGGCTGCCACATCCGCAGCCGCCTGCGCGTCTGCCACGACCCGAATATCCATCGGACCGTTCTACCGCCTCGGCCGCCCCGATGGGTTACCCGGCGCTCACCCCCGACCGCGGTCACCCCGATTCCGCCAACGCGGAATCCTCGTGACCGCGACCTCGACCTCCCACGCCGCGGTCACGAGGGCCCCGCCAACGCGGAATCCACGTGACCGCTACTGGTCGCACGCCTCAGACGGGGGCGAGCGGGTTGCGGCCGTTCCAAGCGACGAGTTGATCGATCAGCGGGGCGCCGGCGGCGACAGCCACCGCGTCGTGGAATGGGGCCTGCATGGCGTCCCGGCCATCGGCCGGCAGTGCCATGCTCATCAGGCCGAGTGCCGCTGCGGCGACCGAATCATCGAACTCGACTGCCTGCCCGAGCGCCATGGCGAGGTCCCACGTGTGCACCGTGATCTCACTGACGTACATCGTCAGCACGGCGATCCCCGGCATCGTCGCCCACGGCAATTCGAACATCGGTGCCAGCAGTTCGGGGTCGGACCACACGGATTTGGCGATCTCGAGCCGTTCGTTCAACGCCTGCTTGAGATCATCGAAGTCCAGCCCACTCGGCAATTCGCTGGCCGGACCGAACGCGTCCCCACCGGTGCCGATCACGCCGATTCGGGTGATGGCCATCCACATGTGGTCGAGGAGTCCGTAGACACTGAACGCGTCGCACGGCGTCCGTTGGTCGAGTTGATCGGCGTGAACATCGGCGATGACCGATGACGCCAGGTCGGCAGCGATCGTGAACAGCGGTCGAGGGTCCGGCAACTGCATGCCGTTCGGAGCGGTCGAGGCGCCTGAAGTGTCTGTTGAGTCCGTTGTGTCTGTTGAGTCGGTGGTGTCTGTGGTATCGGTTGCGTTGGTCATGGGCACCATCATCCAGGACTGAACCGGACACCTGCTGACCGGTTTGCGTGGGATGATGACGACATGCGTGCAGATCGACTGGTGGCCGTCCTCCTGATGTTGCAGCGTCGCGGCCACGTGACCTCCGCACAGGTCGCCGAGGAGTTGGAGATCTCCGAACGTACGGCGCGACGCGATCTCGAAGCGCTCGGCATGGCCGGCTTGCCGGTGTATTCGAAACAGGGCCGAAACGGCGGCTGGGAGTTACTCGGCGGCGCCAAGACCGATCTCAGCGGTCTGAATGCCGAGGAGGTGAGGGCGCTGTTCATGGTCGCAGGGCCGGCGTCGGCGACGCCGGAGATCGCCGCGGCGCTACGCAAACTGATCAGGGCGCTTCCGGAATCGTTCCGCGACCGCGCCGAGCTTGCACAGTCCTCTGTCATCATCGACCAGAAGGGATGGAGTGGCAATCAGTCCCCGAAGCGATCGCCGTCGCACCTCGACGCCGTGCAACGGGCGGTGATCGAATCGACGACGCTGAGGCTCACGTACCTCGACCGCGAACGCAATCCGAGCACCCGCCTCGTCCATCCGCTCGGGCTCGCCAGCAAACAGGGCAACTGGTACGTGATCGCCGAAACCGACGCCGGGCGGCGCACATTTCGCGTCGACAGGATGATCGAGGCGGAGCCGACCGGCGAGCGCTTCGAGCGGCCGGCGGACTTCGACATCAACGCAGAATGGAAAGCGGTCACCGACGAGGTCGACAAACGCAGGCTCCCCGTATCGGTCGACCTCGCCGCCGACGCCGACGCCGTGCAACTGTTGCGCTACCTCTTCAGCGACCGGCTGCGGGTCGGCCCGACGCGACCGGACGGCCGGGTGGACGTGCAGGTGAGCGGGCCGGATGTGATGGTCATCGCCGGACAGTTGGCCTGCGTCGGCGCGCGAGTCGAGGTCCTCGGTTCGCCTGAGGTTCGCGAACGGCTCGGCGAACTGGGCCGAGAACTCGCCGACCTCTACCGCTGAGCCGGGTGGGTCCTACGCCTCAGCTGGCGGTTCGCTGTCGGCGGACGTCGCAGTATGAGCTACTTCTGCCGACAGCGATGTCGATGAGTCGATCTCAGCAGCGGAGAAGGTCGTGCTGGGGGCGCTCTCCGCACCGAGTTCTTCGGCGGCGGCCTCGATCTCCTCGCCGCCGAGGTAGCTCGACTCGAGCAGGTGGCGGTTGTTGCGCAGGTGCTCGGCTGTGTCCTCGAGCACCATGTTGCCGTGGCTGAGGACATAGGCCCGGTCGGCGATCGTCAACGCCAGGTGCACGTGCTGTTCCACGAGCAGGATGCCGCAACCGGTCTCGTCGGCGATCTGGCGCAGGACGGGCAGCAGCCGCTCGACGATGATCGGCGCGAGCCCGAGACTCATCTCGTCGACCATCAGCAGCTTCGGCTTGACAGTGAGGGCACGCCCCATCGCCAACATCTGCTGCTCGCCGCCCGACAGCAGACCGGCCTTGCGATCCATCAACTGCTCGAGAGCGGGGAAGTAGCGCAGCGCCTGGTTGATATCGGCGGATCCCTTTGCTGCACCGAGGCGCAGATTTTCGGCGACGGTGAGTTGGAAGAACAGCGAACGGTCCTCCGGCACATGGGCGAGACCACTACGCGAAATCATGTGCGCCTTGCGGCCCTTGATCGATGCGCCGAACAGCTTGATGTCGCCGTCGAGGATCGGGTTGAGTCCCGAAACGGTCAGCAGCGTGGTCGTCTTCCCTGCGCCGTTCGGGCCGAGCAGAGCGACGATCTCCCCGTCGCCGACCGTGATGTTGATGTCACGGATGACGGGGACGCCGTTGTAACCCGACGACAAGCCCTCGATATCCAGCGCAGCCATCAGTGTTCTCCTGCTTCTTCTGCGGCGGAACCGAGGTACGCCTCGATCACTTTCGGGTCCCTCTTGATCTGCGCAGGGGTGCCCTCTGCGATCTTCACGCCGAACTCGATGACGTAGATGTAGTCGCAGACATTCAGCACCAATCCCATGTCGTGGTCGACGAGGAAGATCGTCGTGCCTGCGTCGATGATCTGGCGCAGGCGCCCACCGAGCTCGTGCGATTCAGCAGTGTCCAACCCTGCTGCCGGCTCGTCCATGCAGACGAGCTTCGGCCGGGCGGCGAGCGCACGGGCGGCGGATACGAGCTTGCGTTGACCCTGACTGATCTCGTTCGGCATCCGGTCGCCCAGTTCTTCGATGCCGAGTACGGAGAGCGCCCAGTCGACAGCCTCGTGGTCGCGCCGACGGTTCGGGTGCACGAGATCGAGGAAAAACCCTCCGATCGTCTGTGTCTCCGCTGCGACCTGCAGGTTTTCTTCGATCGTCAGATCGTCGAACAGTTCGAGCGACTGCCACGTACGGCCGAGACCGAGGCTCGATCGCTTGTGCGCCGGTGCCGAGCCGATGTCCTTGCCGTTGAACACGATCGATCCGGTCGTCGGAACGAAGCCTGTCAAGCCGTCGATCGTTGTCGTCTTGCCTGCGCCGTTGGGGCCGATGAGGCCGACGAGTTGGCCTTCCTCGACCGCAAAATCGAATTCGTTGACGGCCTTGAGGCCACCGAAGGTGACGGACATGCCGTTGCTCTCGAGCAGTGCCATCTCAGTGACCCACCTTCACAGGGGTCTCCGCTGCGACCTGCGGTTCGCCGGCTCTTCTGCGTGTGAGGAGCAGCCCGGCGTCCCGGAAGGCGCCGGAAATACCTTCGGGATTGCGGATCGCGGTGATGATCAGTCCCAAGCCGCCGAGAATCAAGGTGAACTCCGAGCTGATCCCGACGATGTCCTGCAGGAACGTGAAGATCAGACCGCCACCGACGAGGAACCCCCCGGCGATCGCCCCTGACACACTGGAGATACCGCCGAGGTAGGCAAAAGCGAGGAACGTCAATGAGGTGATATAGGTGAATTTGTCATTGGACACGCCACCGGCTCGATAGGCGATGGCAGCTCCGCCGACGCCGGCAATGAACGCCGACACGGCAAAGGCGAGGATCTTCGTCCCCTGCACGTTGACGCCCGCAGCTGCGGCAGCCCGTTCGTTGGAGCGAGTCGCCAGCATGCGACGGCCTGTCGCCGAACGGCGCATGTTCGACACCACGTAGGCGAGGATGACCACCAGCACGAGCAGGAAGATGCCCGTCATCGGGTTGGGGATCTTGCCGTCACCGGCATGGATACCGAGAATCTTGAGGTTGACCGAACGAGCCTCGACCAGCGCATTGGGCGTCTTCACCGGGGCCTGATTGAGACCACCATTGACCGAATCGTTGGCGAAGATCGCTGCATCGACCGCAACAGCGAAACCGAGGGTGACGATCGCCAAGTTGACGCCACGGACCCGCAGAGCCGGGAGGGCGACGGCGACCCCGACGACGGTGGCGACGAGCGCCCCGATGAGGATCGGAATCGGGAACGGCACGTTGTGTTCGCTCGTCAGGTGCGAGACCAGGAATGCGGAGATCCCGGCGAAGGCCATCTGTGCCAGCGAAATCTGCCCGACGAAGCCGGTGAGGACGACGATCGACAAGCAGATGATGATGCCGATCAGCGTGCTGGACAGAGCGAATCGGAACGACGGCGTGAACAGGAACAGCCCGCAGATCGCTGCCGCGATCGCCAGACCGGGTCCGCCGAATCGCAGCGCCCACTTGGGTGGCGTCGGAGAGAACGGCAATCGACCGGAACTGATCGCACCACGGGTCGGCAGGCTCTTGCCTCGCAAGAACAACACGAGCACGATGACGACGAAGGGGATCAGCTTGTCGCCCCCAGGGAAGGCGTTCTTCTGAGAATGCGGGTACCAACTGGCGGTTCTGGCGACGTAGGCGACAACACCCGGCTGCATGCCGAGCAGGAATGCGGCGAACGTCGTCCACCCGAACGACGTGAAGCTGCCGACGAGCGCTGCGGCAAGCGCAGGCACGATCAGCGACGGCAGGGTGCCTGGGTTGACGCTTTTGGTGACCGTGCAGGCGAACACGCCGAGTAGGCCGGTGATCAAGGTCGAAATGACCCAGTTGGCGCCGGCGAGCAATTCCGGTGAGAAGCCGAGCAGCACGGCGCCTTTCTCGTTCTCTGACGAGGCGCGAGTCGCCAATCCGAACCGGGTCTTGCTGTAGATCAACCACAGTGTGAGCGCAAAGACGATGACGAGGATCGTGATCCACAACTCGTCGTGGTTCATCGTGATGTTCAGCGGCAGCTTGTACGGCTTCTTCGAGGTCAGGAACGGCACCGGCTTGACGGTGACCGGCTGGATCCCGAAACGGCGCAGGGCGACCGCTTGGAGGTAGATGAACAGACCGATCGAGGCGACCACCTTGGCGAGCGGCGGAGCATTGCGGAGTGGCCGGAAGATGAGGAAGTGGAGAATGAGCCCGAAGAGCACGGCAAACGCCAGGGCGATCAGCAGTGCGGGCCAGAACTGCATGTTCGGCCCGAAGGAGATCGTCGTCGGCCAGTGCGGGAGCCTGAACGTCGACTTCTTGTCGAGTTTGTGGACGATGCCTTCGATCGGCGCCAGCGGATTCGGGAGCGGAGGAAGGAAGAGATCCCCCTTGTTACGCAGGATCGCGTAGACGTAAGCGACGTACATGGCGATGGCGCTGTTGGCGAAGTTGACGACGCCTGAACCCCGATAGGTCAGGACCACGCCGAGGGCGATTGCGGCGATCAGCGCGCCGGTGGTGAAGTTCGATCCGCTGAGGAAGTTCTTGCGGGTGTTGGCGTTGACCACCAGCACAACGAGGAGCACCGCCGCACCGATTGCGACGAGCCAGCGCAGATACTTGGCAATTGAATTCATGCTGATGGTCCAGTCCCCTGCTGCATTGATCTCACGACGAACATGGCCGTGCGGTTGCCGGCATGCCGCCAACCGCACGGGATCAT